>DATGIS010000114.1:0-74814 GCA_035295625.1 Candidatus Acidiferrum sp.
AGAGTCTTCTTCCAGGATTTGCCGCCGTCGGTGGTTTTGTAAGCGCCACGAGCGGTGCCGGGAGCAGCGACCGTGAGAATCGGATGGCCGATGACGCCGACGATCACAATGTCCGGATTGCGCGGATCGATGAAGATCGAAGAGATGTAATGCGTATCGGCGAGGCCGATGTTGGTCCAGGTGGCGCCGGCGTCGGTGGATTTGTAGATGCCGTTGCCGGGCGTTTGTTCGCCGGTGCCAACGTAAACGATGTTGGGATTCGAAGGCGAGACGGCGACGGCGCCGATGGAAGCGACACGCTGGCTATCGAAAATCGGGTTCCAGACCTGGCCACCGTCGGTCGTTTTCCAAACGCCGCCGCCGGGCGTGCCCATATAAAAAGTGGCGGGATCGCCGGGAATTCCTGCGACGGAAGTGACGCGGCCGGCGCGATGGGGCCCGATGAGGCGCCAGCGCATGGCGGAATAGAGAGAAGGATCGATGGCGGGCGATTGTTGCGCATGGGTCGCTATGGGAGGAATTGCGGCGATCGATAAGGCGATCATGGCGAGATGAAATACGAGGCGATGGAAGCGAACGTTACCGTTCATGAGCAATTCCTCCGTCGGAAAATGGTGAGTGTATCACCGCGTGGGATTCGGTTTCGAGGTGGTGAGCGCTTGCAAAAGACTGAAGGATCAGCTTTTGACGAGGCGGAGCGCTTCGTAGGCAGCACCGAGTTGCGGGGCGTTTTCGTCGAGAATGACGGAGAGGGGCATGTTCTTGAGCAAATTCTCGAAATGCCATTTGTCTTTGAAGGATTGGAAGAAGCGGCCGTCCTTCATTTTTTCGATGATTTTGACGGCGATGCCGCCGGCGACGTAGACGCCGCCGAGCGCGAGGACTTTCAACGCGAGATTGCCGGCTTCGGCGCCGTAAATGTCGGTCCAGAGGTCGAGTGTTTCGACGCAGACGGGGCAAGTTTTTGCGAGCGCGTTCTTGGTAATTTCAGGCGCGGGATCGGCGTCGGGATCGTCAAAGGCAGCGTGCTTGACGGCAGGCGACAAAAATTCGTGGAGCGTGCGGAAACCGCGACCGGAAAGAATGAGTTCCCAACTGACCTGCGGATAGCGGCGCTTCATGAAGCGAAGCAATTCGATCTGTTGTTCCGTGTGGGGAGCAAAATCGGAATGGCCGCCTTCTGAGGGAACGACCTGATAGCGTTTGCCGTCCCAAACGAGAAGCGATTCGCCGAGACCGGTTCCCGCGGCTAGCAACGCGCGTGTGCCACCGGGTTCGGGCTTGCCCTCATTGAGGACGAGGAATTGTTTCGGGTCAAGATACTCGATGCTGTGCCCCCAGGCGCCGAGATCATTCAACAAAACGATGTGCGGGACGTTGAGTTCCTGCGACAAGACAGCGGCGTCAATCATCCAGGGAAGATTCGTGGCGCGGACGCGATTGTTGATTACAGGTCCGGCTATGCCGAAACCGGCAGCGACGATTTTTTCTCCAGCGAGATGAGGAGCGGCGAGGCGCGCAAATTCTTTGGCGATCAGATCGAACTGGGCGAAGTCCTTGCTTCGAAAGCGCTGCTTGAAAACCGGTGTGAGCTTTCCGTCTTTTTCGGAAAAGAGCGCCAGATTGCATTTCGTACCGCCCACATCGCCCGCAAGGATCAACGTTGTCTCCTGAATTCGCTGAATCGAATTAAACCTGCAAAAGTTGCACTATGGGTTGTACCACTTTCTGCCGTCGCGTTCGAGCAGGTTATCAGATTCCTTGGGTCCCCAGCTGCCGGAGGCGTACTCGGGAACGACGGCGCTTTTTGCGGCGCTCCAGACGTCGAGAATGGGATCGACGAGGGACCAGGCGGCTTCAACACTGTCGGCACGGTCGAAGAGAGTCGCATCGCCGCGGACGCAGTCGTTGACGAGGGTAGCGTACGCGCTGCGCGTGGCTTCACCGAAGCCTTCGCGGTAGCTGAAATTCATGGTGACGTTGCCAATGCTCATTTCGGTGCCGGGACGTTTGGCGCCGAAGGAGACGGAAATTCCTTCGTCGGGCTGAATGTTGAGGACGAGGCGATTCGGTTCGACTTCCTTACCGCGGAAAACGACGTGAGGCGCGCGCTTGAACTGAATCATGATTTCGGTGCTGCGCTTGGCAAGGCGTTTGCCGGTGCGGAGATAAAACGGCACGCCGGCCCAGCGCCAGTTGTCGATCAGGACGCGCATGGCGACGAACGTTTCGGTTCGAGAAGTGGGGCTAACACCCGGTTCCTGGCGATAGCCGGGAAGAGGCTTGCCGTTCAATGTGCCCGGGGCGTATTGGCCGCGAATGACCGCTTGCGCGACGCCTTCGAGATCGTAGGGACGAATCGACTGGAGAACTTTTAGTTTTTCATTTCGAACGGCGGTTGCATCGAAGGAAGCCGGCGGTTCGACCGAGCAGAGTGAAGTCAGCTGCAGGACGTGGCTCTGAATCATGTCGCGCAATGCGCCAGCGGTTTCGTAAAAGCCGCCGCGACGTTCGACGCCGAGCGTTTCGCCTGCGGTGATTTGCACGTGATCAACGTAATTGCGATTCCAGAGCGGTTCGAAAATGCCGTTGCCGAAGCGGAGGACGAGGAGGTTCTGTACGGTGTCTTTGCCGAGGTAATGGTCAATACGATAGACCTGGCGCTCTTCGAAAACGCACTGTACTTTCTTGTTCAGTTCTTTGGCGGTGGCAAGATCCCGGCCAAACGGTTTTTCGATGATGATGCGGACCCAGGAGTTTTCATTCGCCGGTTTGGAGAGTCCGGCTTTCCCGAGCTGCTCAATAATATCCGGATAAACTTCCGGCGGCGTCGAAAGGTAGAACAAGCGGTTGCCGCCGAGATTTTTTTCGGCTTCGAGTTCGGCGAGGCGCTTGGCGAGGGCAATGTAGGCTTGCGGGTCGGAGTAATCACCGGCTTTGTAGTGCAAGTTAGAAGAGAAGGCGTCCCATTTGGCAGGATCGATGGGGCCGACTTCGGAGATTCCCTTCGCGGCTTCGCCGACGGTGGCGCGAAAACTTTCGTCGCTCATCGCAGTGCGCGCGAATCCGACGATGACGTAGCGCTCGCCGAGAGAATTGTGCACAGCGAGGTCGTACATCGCCGGGATGACTTTACGTTTCGCCAAGTCACCTGACGCGCCGAACAGAATCACGGCGCAGGGATCGGTCGCACCGCCGTAAGACACTCCAGAACGCACGTTTTCGGCAGCCATGCTTGCTCCTTGGTCAAATCGCGCAGAATCCGATTGCAGCGCCAGCAGGGAAAACTATACCTCAACCCCGAGGTTCCGCAGGTCGCTCTTCAACTGCTCTGGGTTCTGAAAGTGAATGGTGTGGAAACCAAGCTTTCGAGGGCTCTCCAGATTCAAAGGGCGGTCATCTATAAAGATGCACTTCTCGGGCTTTCGTTGCGTAACTTCGAGCGCGACGCGAAAGATGGTGGGTTCCGGCTTACGCGAGTGGACGTAGCAGGAGCTGAAGAAAACCAGGAAATTGCGACGAAGCTGAAATGCCTCAATACGATATTCGTTCAATTCGAGAGGCTCGTTGTTGATTGCACCGATGAAATACTTGCCAGCGTTTGTCACCGCGTCAAGGATTTCACGCGAACCGGGGAGCGGGCGCGACTGCGCAAACATAAAGGCCGTGAATTCTTCGCGCGAGAAGGAACGTGGCCTGTAAAACAGCGTTCGGTTGAGATATTCATCGAGAGTGATCTGGCCGGAATCGAATGCCGGGAACGAGAGATCGTGGCGGTCGGAGAACTCTTCCCAGTCGAGCTGGAACGTCGAAGCGGCCTCCTTCCGCGAGCCACGGTCCCAACCGTTGGTCAGAATGACGCCGCCGATATCCCAAAAGATGGTGTCGATGCCTGGCAAGGGTTCCTCCGTCCTGCGAAAATCGCGAAGCGGGCGCTCTGGTGCGCTCAAGAAAATACACGAAATCGTGAAAGTTTGCTGCCGCCGACCTATCGGGAACGTGTGTGTAGTTTCAGCGCCTTATCGGTCAATTCTTGCAACTGCGCCATCGCTGTATCCGGAGTGCCCGTCAGGTGTAACCGAACGATGGAGCGACCGCGGCGGTTCATGGCGTCGAAGTCGCCAAGGGCGAGAGCCATTTCCAAATCACCAAACGTATAGCCCGCGCCGGGAATTTCAATTTTCTCGGAGGAATCGCAGGTGAGCATGAGCGCGATTCCCCCGCGCGGGCCTGCTTTGTATGACTGCCCCAGGACATGCAGGTATCGCGGACCAGGCACCACCGCAACAGGCACGCCGAGGTTGGCGCCGAGGCGATCCGCACAGGTCGTAAGACTCAATCTCACGGCCGGCACTTTCCATAGGTAGTTCATCAGCAGGCAGTAGCCATCCGGGCCGCAGAGCGCGAATACGGACGCCAAGGCGTGCTCCAAACCGAGACTCGAAATGTCGTGGCGCAACTCTCCCTCCACGAACAGGGAGATACCTCGCTCTGTAATTCTGGGACGGGAAAAAGAAAAGTGTCGGTTCACGGAGAACTGATCGATGTACTGCATTGCGTCGTCGCGGCCATCAGCGTCATCGGGATCCTCAAACGGGTCCACATTGAGCAGACTGCACGCAAGCGCCGTCGCGATTTCCCATTCGAAAACCCTTGCCGGGATTGACTCGAGGTCATCAATTTCCAGGGCGACTCTCGGAATCGATGGATCCAGCGGTTTCGGCGGGTCCTCTCCATGCATTGAGATATCGCAAATGCTGCATTTGCTCTTGAGCGGTTCGCGACTTGAAACCTGAACTTCCAAAAACGGAAGGATGCCCGTGTCATTTTTGCAAGTGCTGCTGCCGACGAGATGCGCGAGACGCTTTGCGAGCGGCACAAGCTTTTCAGATGAGCGGAAGACCAGGCGATAGTCCCCACGCTGCGCAATGGCTGCCAAGAACGCAGCGAGTTTCGCAGCAGGATTCTCCGGGATGCCCTCTGTTCGGCCGCAATCGCTGCGAGTCGCATTAAGTTGCGCCAAAATCTTAGCCAAAGGAAGTCCGCATAGACCACAAAGCAACAATCCGTAGTGCTGTACCCCGGAAAAACGCCCTCGAAATCCGTGCGGTTCACGGAGAACGGACTGAAAGTGATTTTCGGTGGCGAGAGAATACAGGTAGGAGCCCTCTTCGGTAATCGCGATAAAATTCGCGCCCGGCGAAACAACCCCCGCGGATTTGACCCTCGAAAGGAAATAGAGAAGCAGAGCGTGCATCTCCAGGTTCTTTCCCGTCTTGGAGGCGACGAGAAAAAGAGTTCGCCCTAAGTCCAACTGCTTTTCCAATGCGCGCAGGGGCGGCGACTCTGTTCGATTGAGAACGTGAAAGCGTACTCCGCGAGTGGGCAGTCCGAGGGACAGAACGAGTTCCGCCGCTTTGCTGGAAATACTCGTGGCAAGAAAAACGACGTCCTGGATTCCAATGCCGCCGAGTTTTTCGGCCAGCGCGGATATCCGCGAGACAGCGTCCGGCAGACCCGCCGCCAAGTCCAGCCAGTCCAAAGCAAGTTGGGCAGAATCCTTCCGGCTCTCCAACCTCGGCCATAAGGTAAGATCTTTGCGCCAAAAGCGAAGCACAAGTCGGCGTTCGGCAATCGCGGCAAGACACTTTTGAAACCCAGCTTCCGCCGCGCCTGCGCTCAACACCTGCGAAGTTACTTTCACTTTTCTTCCTGAAGGCTGGGCGCGTTTGTGCCCTCAGTCTGTGCGCGATAAATCGCGAAAGCAACTATTATTCTCTGGTACTTCCGGAACCCGGCTAGGCAATCCGGTTGACTTGCAGTAAGGTTGATATTCGGAGTTTTGCGGAGGACGTTTATGGCCAACGACGCTTGCGAACCGACACCGCCCAGCGGACCCGTCGCACCGGGAACGCGCATGGTGAAATGCGTGAAATTCGGGAAAGAATTGCCTGGGCTGGATCGCGTGCCATGGAAGGGCGAAATCGGCAAACGAGTTTACGAGAGTGTTTCGAAAGAAGCGTGGAAGCTTTGGATCGAGCACTCAAAGATGATCATGAATGAATACCGGCTGAATCCGCTCGACCCAAACTCGCAAAAAATCATGGAAGAACAGCTCGAACAGTTCTTCTTCGGCCCGGGCGCGAAACTTCCCGAAGGCTACGTCCCGCCGAAGGCGAAGGGCTGATGCATCCGGCGTCTCGCCGAATCAGTGATCGACGGATTTGATCTGGCCGGAAACGGGATGACCGACGGGAAGCAGCGGAGAAATTTTAAAATTCAGTATAGTGTGCGCCGCGCGCAACGCTGATTCCACCTGGTCCGGTTTCTCCGCCCGAGCAAAGATAAAGCCCAAATAACTCGCACCATCCGGCCAGGCTGCGATGGTGTCGTGCTCTCTGGCCGTCATTACGATGTCCGCCACTCCGCTCACTTTTCGGGCATCTTCGATGCCACGAACGCCTTCGTATCTTCCGCTGCGCGGCACAGGAATCATCATCACGCCCGATGATTGTGCTTCCCGCGCAAAGCCTGCTGTCGGCGATTCCATGGCCGAACGCAGAAGCAGTTCTTCGAGGCCGATGGTCTCGGCGACATTCGGCGCAGTGAAACGTAGCGCCCTTGCGCACAAACCGCCGATCGGGCGCGGCGCAATCTCAAGGGGCCACACTCCGTCTTCGTTCAGACGAAACTCGGCGTGAACCGGGCCTTGCACGAGTCCCACGGCGGCAATTGCGCTTTTCATCGAGCGTTCGATCTCGGCCTGCATTGCGAATGAATGGCGTGACGGGGTCGTGTAAATTGTTTCTTCAAAATAGGGGCCGACGAGGGGATCTGGTTTGTCGAAAATCGCGAGGACGCGCAGTATGCCGCCGCTCAAAAGCCCTTCCACTGCAACTTCGTCGCCGGGAATATAGCCTTCCACAATCATGTGGCCAAGATTCGGCTCGCCAGATGCCCGCACTTCGGGCGAATCGAGCAATTTCTGAATTCGCGCCGCGGCCGCGCGGAATTCGTCGCGATTGTTCGCGCGAATCACGCCCTGACTTGCGGAAAGCGAGAGAGGCTTGAGCACACAAGGATATGAGATTCCGAGCAAGGCGGGCTCCGGAGCTGGATACACCGGCACACTGCGAAACCACGGAGTGCGCAATCCCGCGTCGCGAAAAATTTCTCGCAGCCGCAATTTACTACGGCACGCTTCGACGGAAAGCGGATGGTTGTAGGCAATTCCCAGCCCGCGCGCAGCGTAAGCTGCGGCAATCACCGGCCGGTCTCCAATCGCAAGAATGCCGTCGACGCGCTTATCGCGGGAGTTCTCGATGACGATACGCGCGGCTGCATCCGGCGTTTCGAATTTCACTGGCAGCGCGCGGTCGTTCCAGGGATCCTCGAGTTGATGGCAGCGGTCGGTGACGTACACCAGTTCGACGCCCAGCTTGCGTGCCGCTTCTTCAAAGCTGCGCGTCTGATAACCCAACTTCGCTGCAAAGAGGAGAATGCGCTTCTGTGTCATGAATTCCTGAGAGGTCCGCTTCAGACGAAGCTATCTGCGCTGACTGGCGCGGGCGAGGGAGCCGCTTTGTTGACGGGCGCAACGCCGAGCGAAACCAATTGATCCTTTGTCGGCTCCGCGCAGCAATACCAGGGCTCGCTCAAAAATGGCACAGGCCGCGCTGCACGGCCCTTCAATTCCGGCACGCTCTTTCCGGCCAGGTCATGCGCTGCACGCCAGATGGCTTCGAACGTTTTGGATCGCGACGATTTTGCCGCGTCGGCAGCAGCGGCAATTCCCTGCACCGTCGTGCTCAACTCGTCCAGCCTCGGATCGGAATTCGTCCAGGGATAGACGAGCGACTCGGCATCGAAAGGACCGACCGTCTCCCGCACTTCTTGCAGTTCGAGCAGGCGTGAGCCTTCCGGTATCAGGAGCCGGATTCCCAATTGCACCGGGGCGACGTTTTCGGTGAGTTCCTCTTGCGCTAAAACGCGCAGCAAATCGAGATAACTTTCGATGGTCGTCCACGGCGTAAATGGGACGAAGGTGGGATGCAACGTCAGTCCGACGTGATTGAATTCTCGCGCCACGTGCAAAAAATCTTCTCGCGTGTGTCCCTTGCCCAGCTTCAACAGCACGTTGTCGTCTACCGATTCGACGGCGCTGATCACGAACAAGCACCCTGTGTCGCGCAACTTCGGCAACAGTTCTTCATGCTTTCGCAAGTGTTCGATCTTGATCGTCACGTCATACGATACGCCCGGGAATTCCCGGTGAAACGCTTCCATGAGCGGCAATGCGTGGCCAATCCCGTTAAAAAAATCTGGATCGCCGAAGGAAATATGTTGCGCACCGGCTGCAATCTGCCGCCGCACGTCTTCCATCACAATTTCTCTGGGCACGATTCGAAACGCACCTTTGTAAACGGGCACAATGGGACAGTGACGGCAAAGATGTTTGCAGCCGCGGCTTGCCTCGGTGGAGCCCACAACTCGGTAGCCGCCCTCCGGCATAACAAGGTGCGCATACTTTTCGATCGGCGGCAGGCCCGTGCGGTCCGGTAGTTGGAACGCGAGGCGCTCAAGCGAAGTTACGCTCGGCGACGATCCATTTAAGTGGGTAGCCCCAACCCAGTCGACCAATTCCCTTTCAAATTCACCACCGATTAATTTCTCAACGCCCAGCGAACGCAAATATTCCGCGTTCATCGGCGCATAAAGGCCATAGCAGCACAAGCGCGCCGCCGGATTTTTTTGACGCAAACCCGGGATCAATTTCGCGGCAAGTCGCGTCGCCGTGTGCATGGGCAGATAAATCGCAATTCGCTCGGCTGCGCGAATCGCGGCGTCGTTCAATTCCTGCCGCGTTAAATCAAGGCAGGTGACTTCATGCCCCGCCGCACGCAACCACGCGGCTGGCGACACCAGACCAAAAGGCTGGCGGCCGAGTTCATAAGTTGAGATCAGGACAACTCTCACGATGCTTTCAGTATATCGCCACTGCTCGAAACAATTCGCAATCAGCGCCGGTCACACTCAGCACGCAGCCCGCGACTTCGGTTATCATAGAAAGTTCCACCATGCCCGAAAGGACCGCGAGATGACCATCTCGGTGACAAACTCCTTCAGAACCCGCGATAAGTTGAATGTTGGTGCGCAGGCTTTCGACATCCAGCGCCTCGAGCTTCTGGAAAAGCAAGGCGTCGGCACTATCGCGAAACTTCCCTTCTCTCTCCGCATTCTTCTAGAGAATTTGCTGCGCTGCGAAGACGGCCGCTTCGTCCACGCCGATGACATCAAAGCTCTCGCAACGTGGACGCCCGGTGCCAAGGAAAAAGAAATCGCGTTCATGCCCGCACGGGTGCTGTTGCAGGACTTCACCGGCGTACCCGCGATTGTCGATCTCGCCGCCATGCGGGAAGCCGTGAACAAAATCGGCGGCAACCCAAAGCGCATCAATCCGCTCTTTCCTGTCGAGCTTGTCATCGATCACTCTGTGCAAGTCGACAATTTTGGCACCGCGGGCTCTTTTGCCTTGAATGCGCAACTCGAATTTCAACGCAACGTCGAGCGTTACGCGTTTCTCCGCTGGGGCCAGACTTCGTTTCAGAATTTCAAAGCCGTCCCTCCGGGTACTGGCATTTGCCATCAGGTCAATCTCGAATATCTCGCGCGCGTTGTTTGCGCGATGCCTTCCGGCAATCGCGTTGAAGCGTATCCCGATTCGCTCGTCGGCACCGATTCGCACACGACAATGGTCAATGGCCTGGGTGTGTTCGGATGGGGCGTCGGTGGCATTGAAGCAGAAGCGGCCATGCTCGGTCAGCCGTCTTCGATGCTGATTCCAGAGGTGGTCGGCTTCAAACTGAAAGGCCGTCTCAGCGAAGGCGCCACCGCGACAGATCTCGTGCTGACCGTGACCGAAATACTGCGCAAGAAGGGCGTCGTCGGGAAATTCGTCGAATTTTACGGCAGCGGCCTGTCGAGTTTGAGCGTCCCTGATCGCGCCACAATCGCCAACATGGCTCCTGAATACGGCGCTACGATGGGCTTCTTTCCCGTCGATGCCGAAACGCTCGCATATCTCCATTTCACGGCGCGCTCGCACGAACAAATCGCGCTCGTCGAAGCCTATTGCAAAGAGCAGGCGCTCTTCCGCACCGACACGACGCCCGATCCGCTCTTTACCGACACGCTCGAACTCGACCTCAGCGCGGTGGAACCGACCGTCGCCGGACCGAAGCGGCCGCAGGATCGCGTGCCTCTCAGCAAAGCGAAGTCTTCCTTCACGAAAGTAGTCGAAGGTACTCCGGACAAGCACGCGCAAGTGAAAAACAACGGAGACTCATTCGATCTTTCGAGCGGCGCGATCGTCATCGCGGCGATCACGAGTTGCACGAACACTTCGAATCCGTCGTTGATGCTGGGTGCGGGCTTGCTTGCGAAAAAAGCGGTCGAGCGGGGGCTGCAAACGAAACCATGGGTGAAGACTTCGCTGGCTCCTGGCTCCAAAGTTGTCACCGATTATCTCGCCGCGTCGGGCCTCAACGTTTACCTCGACAAACTGAAATTCAATCTCGTGGGATACGGGTGCACGACTTGCATCGGCAACAGCGGCCCGTTGCCGGAGCCGATTGGCGCGGCGATCAAAGAAAACAATATGGTCGCGGTCGCGGTGCTCAGCGGCAATCGCAATTTTGAAGGCCGAGTGCATCCGCTCGTGCGCGCCAACTATCTCGCGTCACCGCCGCTCGTTGTCGCGTACGCGCTTGCGGGCCGTATGGATGTCGATCTCACCACCGAACCGCTCGGCACCGGGTCCGATGGCAAACCGGTCTACCTGCGCGACATCTGGCCGACGCCGCAAGAAGTCGAAGCGACGGTTCGTTCCGCTGTCACCAGCGATCAATATCGCAAGGAATACAGCGCCGTCTATGAAGGCGACGTGATGTGGAAGTCGATGCCGGTGCCGCAGGGCGACTTGTATCAATGGGACGCGAAATCCACGTACATAAAGCTGCCGCCGTATTTCGAAAACATGTCCAAGACCGCTGCGCCGCTGGCAGATTTGCCCGGTGCGCGCGTGCTTGCGGTGCTCGGTGACAGCATCACGACGGATCATATTTCTCCCGCGGGCTCGATTGCCGTTGATTCGCCCGCCGGAAAATATTTAATTGCGAATGGCGTGAAAGCGCACGAGTTCAACTCGTATGGCGCGCGGCGCGGCAATCATGAAGTGATGATGCGCGGCACGTTTGCCAATATTCGCTTGAAGAATCAACTCGCGCCGGGCACCGAAGGTGGCTGGACAACGTATCAGCCCGGCGGCGAACAGATGTCGATTTACGACGCGGCGGTGAAATATCGTGAAGCCGGCGTGCCGCTGATTGTGATCGCCGGAAAAGAATATGGTTCCGGCTCGTCACGCGATTGGGCCGCGAAAGGCCCGCGCTTGCTCGGCATTCGCGCCGCGATTGCGGAAAGCTTCGAACGCATTCACCGCAGCAATCTGGTGGGAATGGGAATTTTGCCCTGCCAGTTCATGAATGGAGAAAGCGCGCAGTCGCTCGGGCTCAGTGGCAAAGAGACTTATTCCATCGAAGGCGTTTCGTCGCTCACGCCAAAGAAAACGCTTTCCGTTGTTGCGAAGTCCGACGATGGCAGCGAAAAGCGTTTCTCGGTAATCGCGCGCGTGGACACGCCGGAAGAAATCCTCTACTACCAGAACGGCGGCATTCTGCAGTATGTACTACGCCAGATGATCTAATTTTTTTTGGCGCGCGGCGCTGCTTACTGTCCAAAAATCAGCAGAGTAAACGTCTTCGCAATCACTGTTGGCCAAGGGTGTGGATTTTCTGCGGTGGCCGGTGGAGGCGGACCAAACTCGGCCGTCACCGTGTAAACCGTATGGGTCCTCGGGTCGAGCGTCATCGTTCGCGCGCCCTTTTGCGTTGCAATTGTCTGAACCACACTATATTTGTCCGGCGAATCCTGATGCGCTACCGTGATCGTCCCGTCTCCGCAGGAAGCAAACGCCAGGCTGGTCGCCGGATCGAAGCGATTCGCATCCACACCCTTGCCAATCGGAATCGTCGCAACAACCTTTCCATTCGTATAGTCGACCACTGCCATCATCTGATTGCGGCACCCGGCGAACAGCCGTTTGTGCGCAACGTCGATCGCCATGCCCGCCGGATCCTTGCAGGGCGCCGTAGGCCAGGTGTGCAACACCTTCAGCGTTTTCGAATCGAAGGCGACAATCTCGTCCTTGTCCTCGACGTTCACATAAATATTTCCGGCTCCATCGGCCTGCGCCGTCTCTGGCTTGCCGCCGAGCGCGACAGTTCCCACAACTTTTCCGGCGGCGACGTCGATTACGGACGCATCTTTGGTGCCACCACCATTGAACGTGAACACTCGCTTCGACGACGCATCGTAAAGGATGGCGTCGGGATCTTTTCCTGCCAGGTCAACCTTACTTACGACCTGCATCTTCTCCATATCGAGAACGGCGACAGCCCCTTCTGAGCTGAGAAACGCGCGTTTAAGTTCAGAAGCGAAGACGATGGCGTGAGAACCGTTTGCGTTCGCGATGTCGGCAAGCTGCGTTCCGCCCGAATCCACAACCATAATGTGATCGCCGCGCGGGATGAACACATGGCCGCTGGTTGGATCGACCTCAAAATAGTCCCAGCCGCCTTCTCCGCCGAGCGTGACTCTCTTCGTTAACTGATAGTCGCCGCCCTTTGCCGCCGCACGCGCCAGATGAACAACTGCCGCGAGCGAGCCCGCTGCCAGAAATACCGTCAATAGAACGATGATTTTGCTTCGCATTTTTCCCTCGTATCTTTTGGCTTGGGCGCCGAAAGCTATCTAATCACCACACCGGCCTCTAACTCCACAGACGCAGCCTGAACTTCAGACTCGCCGCTTCCCTCTCATACTCACAAGCAACACCACCCCGAGAAACACGGAAGCGACACTGGCCGTTTGCGCGTTCGACATTCCATAAAAAGATCGCGGATTGATTCGAATCAGCTCCACCAGAAAACGTGCGACGCCCGTGAAAATCAAGTAGCAGAAGAAAATCCTGCCATTCGTCTGCTCGCCGCGCTGGATCGCGGCATTTCCAATCTTCCACAAGATCCACGCAATGAGCATCCACGCGATCAATTCATACAGCGGAGTTGGGTGGACACGCTCCGTCGTGGGAACCACGCCGTTCGGAAAACTCATACCCCACGGCAACGTTGTCGCGATTCCATAATCCCCATCGCCGGAAAGAAAGCAGCCGATTCTGCCGATCGCATATCCAACACAAGCCGCGGGCGCGCAAGCGTCCAGAAATTCCAGTATGGCAATCTTGTCCCGCCAGGCCATGATTACGAGCGTGATGAATCCGCCCAACAATCCGCCAAACCACGCAAATCCGAACCGGCTAAAAAGCAGCGGCCACGGATCGGCAAAAAACTCGCGCGGCGCTTCGAGCACGTGATAAAGACGCGCGCCGGCGATTCCAGCGAGTCCCGCGATCCCAATAACCAGGAAAGCGTCCGTCTTAATCTTCCGCCGGACAAAATCCGCCTGCAAAACATACGCCGCGACGAAAAGGCCTGTCGCGACCATCAAGCCGAACGTTGGAATCGTCAGCGGTCCTAAATGCAAAAATGGAATCATCGGAGCTTCTCAATTCCCCGAAAAAGTATACATGCGGAGCGCTGTCACTTCTTGTCGCTCGCAACAAAATGCAGAACCAAACCCAGGGCCAGCCAAATCGCCAGCGCAATCCACTCTGCATGAGAAAAATGCCCGGGGAACACCGGAAGCAATTTCATCAACAGAAAAATCAACGCCACCGATGCTCCGGCAGCAGCGATCGCCCGCGATTTCACGCTTTTCTCAACCAAAAGAAACGAAGCGCACGCTGCCAGCCACCCAAACGCCGACGCCATCGAACCCACTTCCGTTACCGGCACTAGAATGGAATCGCCCAACAACAAGCCAACCAAAGTCATTGCCGCAATCGCGATCACTGCGACGTGCGGCGTTCGAAACTCCGGATGAATCGCCGCGAACGGCCGGGGCACAGTCCCGCGCCTCCCGTACGAAAAGAGCAGTCGAGTCGACGCGACGAAATTGCCGTTGAAGCATTGCGTGAGCCCGAGAAACGCCATCGCCAGGATGATTCTGACGGGCCACTGCGCCTGGAGCGCTCGTTCGAACGCCACAGCCGTCGCAAACTTTTGCCCGAGCAATCCCTGCCACGGCGTCGCAAATGCCACAGCGCCGATGGCCAATACGTAAAATCCAGCGCCCACGAACAGCGCCATTACGATCGCGCGAAAAAATCGACGTCCGCCGAACCCAGGCGCCGCTTCTTCCGCCGCTTTCGGCACGCTCTCGAATCCCGTCATGAAATATGGCACGATCTGTAGCGTTAGAAAAATCGAAGCAACCGGAGTCACGGGAAATACAGGCTTGAAGTTTCCGATGTTTCCATGGGCCGCACTCGTCAACACGATCACAAGAAATAACAGCAGCACAATCGTCGTGATCCATCTCTGAAATGACGCGCTTGCTCGAATGCCCCGGTAATTCAAAAACGCAAGAAATAGTGTCAGCACGGCGCCCAAAATCAGCCGCAACAAAAACACCGGATGCCCGTCGACGCTGTACAGCGCCGTCCCGTCCATCGCCGGATACAGATACGCCGCCAGCTTTCCGATCGCCACCGCCTCCCACGGACACACGATGAAATACGCCAGCAGCATGATCCAGCCGGTCATATAGCTCGCGAACCCTGGAAAGACTTGTGCCGTGTACGCTGCTTCGCCCGACGCATCCGGCAATCGCTTCACCCACTCGCCATAAACCCAGCCCACCGGAAGCAGCAAAAACCCGCCAATGCCAAACGCCAGCATCGCTCCGGCAGGTCCGCCACGTCCCAGCCAATCGTCCATTACGACCAGCCAGCCGGAGCCAATCATCGTCCCGAACGCCAGAGCGAAGTAATCGCGCGTGGAAAGCTTGTGTGCGAGGGTAGCCATCTAAAAGACGCAGAGCAGTTCGAACAAAAGATTCGCCGCCAGCAACGACGTAATTTCCCCCGTATCGAAAGGCGGCGACACTTCCACCAGGTCGGCCCCGACTATTTTCAATCCTCGCAACGCACGAACCAGCTCAAGTATTTGAATGCTGGTCAGTCCACCAACCTGTGGCGTGCCCGTGCCGGGAGCATATGCGGGGTCCACCACGTCAATATCGAGCGTGACGTACACCGGCTTCCCGCGAAATGCCCGCAAATGTTTTTGCGCCGCCGCAATGCCCTTCTTGTGAAATTCCTCGGCCGTCACCATCTTCACTTTGTGCTTTCGCGCAAAATCAAAATCGTCTTCGCCGTACACTTGCCCGCGTAGTCCAACCTGCAAAACTTCTCCGTCTTTGATCAAGCCTTCTTCGAACGCCCGGCGAAACGGCGTCCCGTGCGAATACTTGCTGCCGAAATATTCATCCCACAAATCGTTGTGTGCATCGAACTGAATCAGTGAGACCGGCCCGTATTTCTTCACCGCCGCACGCAAGAGGGGCAAGCTGATGGAGTGATCTCCTCCAACGCACAGGCAACGCGCTCCGGCTTCGTGAATCGGTCGCACGCCTTCTTCAATTCGCCGGAAAGTGTCCTCGATGGAAAGCGGATTCACGGGCAAGTCGCCGAAGTCCGCCGTCCGGAACTTGATAAACGGGTTCACCTTCAACACCGGATTCCACGGCCGAATAATCGCCGATTGCGCGCGCACATTTCGCGGACCGAATCTTGGACCCGGCCTATAGGTCGTCCCGCCGTCGAACGGCACCCCGACGATCGCCACTTCCAACTCTTCCGGGTCCGTGATGTGCGGCAACCGCAGAAATGTCGGAATGCCCGTAAAACGCGCGTAAATAAGCGCATCCGTCGGTTCGGGATGCGGCAAACGAAACTTCCGCTTGGCTTGTGGCATGGTGGCGCATCTTAGTTTGCGAGCATGGCCAAAGTCAAAACCCGCAACGACATCCGCGATCCGCCGCTTCGTCCGCCTGCATTTGTGACATTTCTTTCTTTTACCTTCCATTGATGCGGCCCTAACACTACGGAGTCAACAATCTCTTCGATTGTGCCAGGTGTGCCCTCGACCTCGTTCCCCGGAAACAGGGCCTTCCCCCGCGCTATCGAATTTCATTGAACAAGGAGAAAGATCGAAATGCGTCCATTTTTCGCCAAGCCGCTAGCGATATTGGCAGCCTGCGCAACTACTTTTCTACCTGTCTCACCGGCATTCGCAGGGCCCGACGATTTCTCGACTAAAACACCGATCAAGCACGTCGTAGTGATCTTCCAGGAAAATGTGTCCTTTGATCATTATTTTGGCACCTATCCTCACGCCTTCAATCTGCCTGGCGAGACTCCCTTTCACGCCAAGAAGGACACTCCCGAATCCAACACCCTGCTTTCTTCCGGCCTTCTGTTCAACAACCCCAATGCCGCAAATCCTTTCCGCATCCCTCCCAGCGTACCCGTAACCTGCGACGAAGATCATAATTACAACGATGAACAAGCTGCCGCTCACGGCGGGTTGATGGACAAGTTCGTCGAAAAGCTCAGTTGCAACGACCCTGTTCTCGGCCCGGCAAGCACCATGGGCTACTACGATGGCAACACTGTCACCGCTATGTGGAACTACGCGCAATACTTTGCAATGAGTGACAACTCATGGGGCACCACGTTCGGCCCTTCCACTCCAGGCGCTTTGAACCTAGTCGCAGGCAACACTTTTCCCGGCACTCTCGCTCCGACCCGCCCCAACGGTAAGCCTTCGAGTGCGAACGGCAATATCGCTGGTGGTGCCACCACCGGAGCCGTGGTCGGTGATCCCCGGCCACTGCTGGACGATTGCGTTGCGTCGAACCCTAAGTTCCAGGGCGTCAATCAGATTACAGTCTCCGGCAAAAACGTCGGCGACTTGCTGAACGCGAAGGGCGTCACCTGGGGTTGGTTCCAAGGCGGCTTCGCTCCGACCGGTGTTGATGGACAGGGACGCGCGGTTTGCGGCCAGCATCACACCGGAATTGCGGGCGACGACGCCATTGTGAACGCCGGCGACTACATCCCACACCACGAACCCTTTATGTATTACCCAAGCACCACCAACCCTCATCACCTTCGCCCCAGCTCCGTCGGCATGATCGGCCAAACCGACCAGGCGAATCACCAGTACGACCTCTCCGACTTCTTCGACGCTCTGAAGAACGGAAATCTCCCCGCCGTCAGCTTCCTCAAGGCCGGAGCCTATCAGGACGGCCACGCAGGTTACTCCGACCCTCTCGACGAGCAGACTTTCGTCGTCAACACCATCAACACTTTGATGCAAAGCAAAGAATGGAAGGAAACCGCTGTCATCATTGCCTGGGACGATTCTGACGGCTGGTACGACCACCAAATGGGCACGATTGTGACGCAATCCAATGTCTCCGATGATCAACTTCTCGGGCCGGGCAGCTGCGGCTCCCCCAAAGCCAATGACGTCAGCGGCGGAACACAAAACGGCCGCTGCGGCTTTGGCCCTCGTTTGCCTCTGCTCATAATTTCGCCTTGGACGAAGGTGAACTTCATCGATGATTCCATCACCGATCAGTCTTCGATTCTCAAGTTCGTCGAAGACAACTGGAATCTCGGTCGCATTGGCAGCGGCTCAACCGATGCCATCGCTGGGCCGCTGGACAACATGTTTGACTTCCGGGGCGACGCGAAAGCCCACAAGCTGATCCTCGACCCTCAGACAGGTCAGATCGTTGACAACGACGACTAGGCCTGTTTCTCGCTTCAGTGCAAAGCCCGCCGCAAGCAACTTGTGGCGGGCTTTGTCTTTCTACACTACACTCCCCTGATTCCCATGAAGAACCACAAGCTTGCCAAAGTCGCCGCAAAACTCGTTGAACCCTACTGCATCACCGACGGAGAAAAATTCCGCCTGAAAGACTTCGACCCCGCCGACACAGGCAAACTTCGCTCTGAAGAGCACGCCTCGCGCATACTCGAGGGTGGCATCGAACTCCTCAGCCGCCTGCAGGAAAAACTTTACGCTCAGGACCGTTGGGGCTTGCTCGTCGTCATCCAGGCTATGGATGCCGCGGGCAAAGATGGCGCTATCAAACACGTGATGTCTGGAATCAATCCGCAAGGCTGTGATGTCCATTCATTCAAAGCTCCGAGTCAGGAAGAATTGGATCACGACTATCTTTGGCGGGCACACAAAGCCGTTCCCGAACGCGGCAAAATCGGAATTTTTAACCGGTCCTATTACGAGGAAGTCTTGGTCGTCCGTGTCCATCAAAATATTCTCAGCGCACAGCGGCTGCCCAGCGGCTTCATCACCAAAAATATTTGGGAGGAGCGCTTCGAGGATGTTCGCAGATTCGAGCGCTATTTGACTCGCAACGGAATCGCCGTCCTGAAATTCTTTCTGCACCTCTCCCGCAAAGAACAAAAAAAGCGCTTCCTCGAGCGTCTCGATGATTCCAAGAAAAATTGGAAGTTCTCAATGGCCGACATCAAAGAGCGCGGCTTCTGGAAGGATTATCAGGCGGCTTACGACGACATGATCCGCAACACCGCCACTAAATACGCTCCGTGGTGCGTCGTCCCCGCCGACAATAAGTGGTACACACGCCGCATTGTCGGCGCCGCGATCATCGCCAAACTCGACAGCCTCGATCTTCATTTCCCGGACGCCGACGAATCCGTAAAACGCGAATTACAAAAAGTCCGCGCCAGCCTCCTCGCGGAATAGCGTTTTATTCTCCAGGTTTCAACACTCTAATCTTGCGTTCCGTAGCTACGACAAAATACCCCGCCCATTCGCCGGCGTCTTCGTTTCGGAATAATTCGTCGATGCGCGCGGTCAATGAACTTCGCGTCGGCATCCGAAGTCGCAGAAGCAGGATTCCGGCGTGCGATCCCGGAGCAAACGTGCGTGTATCCGAAAAATCCAGATCCTGCGTAATCAGAAATCTGGATTCCTTCTGACTTGCTTCCCAAATCTCGGCGTCCGGGCAGCCGACTAACCTTTCCTCGCCTACCGTATGTACATCGTGCCCGAGACTCCTCAATAGCGGCGCAAGTCGCTGCGGAAGATTTTCATCGAGCTTTATCTTCATCGAATACGGGGAATCTCGGCGACGGGCAGATCCTCTTCGGCCGATGCCGCAGCAAACGCAATCGCCGCTTGAAGATCACGCGCCGTCAGTGTCGGAAAATCGGCCAGAATCTCTTCGGAAGAGTCTCCGGCAGCAAGGCTGGCAAGCACCGTGCGCAAAGTAACCCGAGTGCCCTTAAACACGGGTTCTCCGCCGCAAATCTTCTTGTCGCGAACGATGCGGTCTTCGTTGTTTTTCGGATTGTTAGTCGCGTCGCTCATTCGCCTCTTGCAGGTTTGATGATATCACTCTGGCGCCGCTACACGTCTATGACGTTACGCTACGAGCATCCGGTGGTGTCCCTAAACATTTCCGCGCCAATTTCATCCCATCTCGGCGTAGAATGCGGGTTCCGTTTGCACGCCAATCTTCCTCCTCGGGGAGCCTCTCTCTATGAAGCATTCGGTCGCCATCATCGGTCTAGGCTTTGTCGGCCGCGCCCATCTCGAAGCCCTGCGCCGCCTTGGCATCCACGTGCGTGGCGGCATGCTCAGTACAGCTGAACGCGGCAGCTCCGCCGCCAAATCGCTCGGCCTGGAAAGATCCTACGCAACCCTCGCTGATCTCGCCGCCGACAAGGACGTCACCTGCGTTCATATCTGTTCGCCGAATCACGTTCACTTCGAACAGGCGAGCGCGCTCCTGCGGGCTGGCAAGCACGTCCTCTGCGAAAAGCCTCTCGCCATGGATTCGCGCGAATCGCAAATGCTCAAGGCCATCGAGAAAGAGACCGGCTTCGTCGGCGGTGTCGCGCACAATCTTCGTTACTACCCGCTCTGCCAGGAAGCTCGCTCGCTCGTGAAATCCGGCGCCATCGGCAAGCCGCTACTCGTTCACGGAAAATTTCACCAGGACTGGCTGCTCTTCCCTTCCGATTGGAACTGGCGCCTCGAATCGAAGCTTGGCGGCGACCTCCGCGCCGTCTCCGACATCGGAACGCACTGGATGGACCTCGCCATGTTCGTCACCGGCAGCCGCATCACGGAAATTTGCGCCGACCTCGCCACCATCCATCAGACACGCCGCAAACCGCGCGGCCACGTCGAATCGTTCTCCAAGGCCAGCGCGGGTGCTTACGACGAAGTTTCCATCACGACCGACGACTATGCGAGCGTTCTCGTCCACTTCGAAAACGATCTCCGCGGTTTTTATAGCGTTTCGCAGGTCAGCGCCGGACGCAAATGCAGTCTAGGCTTTGAAGTGAACGGCAGTGAAGGCTCGCTCGCCTGGAACGCCGAAGATCCGAACACGCTTTGGATCGGCCGCCGCGAAAAAGCGAATGGATCGTTAATTAAGGATCCGTCGCTGCTCAGTCCGGAAGCTCGTGGCTACGCCGCTTATCCCGGAGGCCACACCGAAGGCTATCCCGACACCTTCGTACAGCTCTTCAAGGATTTTTACGCCTATCTCGACGCCGGCGACTACAAGGCGCCTCGCTCATTCCCGACTTTCTCCACCGGCCACGACGAGCTCATCCTCTGCGAGACCATCGCCGAAAGCGCCCAAAAGCGCGCCTGGCTCGAAATCCCCTGGGATTGACCGCGAATGTCGCACGTTCGTTCAATCCTTGCGAAATTCCTGCTTTTTATTGCGGGGTGCGCCGCAGCCATTCATGCTGGCGCACAAGCAAATCCAGTACGTTCAATTTTTGCGCTTACTCACGTCACTGTCATCGACGTGCGCACAGGGGCGCTACGCTCGGACCAGATTGTTGTCATCGACGGCGATCGCATCCGCTTCGTCGGCCCGAACAACGCTCCGATTCCGATTTCCGTGCCGAGCAGCATCGACTGCACCGGCCTCTATCTCATCCCAGGCCTGTGGGACATGCACGTCCACCTCGAATTCGGCGATTGGTTCCCGCATTCCAAAGAAATTTCCCTGCCGCTTTTCATCGCCAACGGCGTCACCGGCGTCCGCGACATGGGCAGCGAACTCGAAACCATCCAGTCCTGGCGCAGAGACATCGACGCCGGAAAACTCATCGGCCCGCGCATCTTCACGTCCGGCCCCATGCTCGACGGCCCAAAGCCGCGTTTCCCCAGCTCCATTGCCATCGCCACGCCTGAAGATGGCCGCCGCGCCGTCGCCGATCTAAAACGCCGCGGCGCGGACTTCATCAAGCTCCAATCGCTCATCCCTCGCGACGCAGTCTTCGCCATCGCCGACGAATCCATGAAACAACACATCGCCTTCGAAGGCCATGTTCCCGATTCCGTCCGCGCTTCCGAAATGTCTGAAGCCGGTATGAAAAGTTTCGAGCATCTCATCGGCATATTTGAAGGCAGCTCGCCGCTCGAAGACGACTTCTTGAAAGGAAACAAAACCGAAACACGCTTCGTCGCGACATACGATCCCGTCCTCGCCGAAAAGCTCGCCACGCTCCTCGCCAAGAATCACACCTGGCAATGCCCCACTCTCGTCTGGGAACGCGGCGGCAACCTGCTCGACGTTAACGATTTCTCCAAAGACGACCGCGCCCGGCTCGTCCCTTCGTCCTGGAAAACTGGCACGTGGAAACGCTTCACCGACGAAATCGAACAAGGCTACGCCACCGACACTCTCGACACTCGCAAAAAATTCCTGAAGAAAGAATTAGAAGTTGTTCAGCTCATGCACAAAAAAGGCGTTCCCTTCCTCGCTGGCACCGACACGCCTCCCGGCGTCTACATCTTTCCCGGCTTCAGCCTTCACGAAGAGCTGCAACGTTTCGTCGCCGCCGGCTTCTCTCCCCTCGAAGCCCTGCAAACCGCCACGCTCAATCCCGCTCAATTCTTCGGCCTCGAATCTCAACTCGGCGCCGTCGAACCCGGCAAACTCGCCGACCTCGTTCTCCTACGCGCCAATCCCCTCGCCGACATCTCCAACACCCAAAAAATCGCCGCCGTCCTCTCCCACGGCCGCTACTTCTCTCACAAAGATCTGGAGAACCTGCGCGACCAAGTTGCCCGAACCGCCGCCGTCGACTCTCCCTAATGTCGTTGGGCAACTTCTAGTTCAACCACAACTTCCGCCGGTTAGCCTCGACTCATCCCGCTCAAGCGACGCAACACTTCGATAAGCTTCCGTCAATTCTCCGTATCGCTTACAATGCCTTCGCTCGAGAGGACAACATGCGAAACGGACATCGCATAACATTGCTTATTTCCACCCTCGCTGCCCTGACACATCTCACCGTCGTTTTGGCCAGCGCACAGGCGGCTCTAACACCGCCTCTCTCACCCGAGGTCAGAGAGTACGTGAAATTTGCCGATGCGGTCATAGTGCTCGCTCATGTCCGGGTCATCGACGGTACGGAGCGGGATCCTCGGCCCGATCAGACCTTAATCATTCGAGACGGCACCATCGAAGCGATTGGTGATGCGACCTCCACCCCGATACCACCGGGTGCGAAAGTCCTGGATCTCACCGATTACTCGGTTTTTCCCGGCTTTGTCGGCATGCACGATCACATGTTTTATCCCCAACCGGTGAACTTGGCCGGTCAACGAGCCCGGGGAGTACTCCAGTTCGAGCAGCAGTCCAGTTTCAGTTTTCCCCGACTCTATCTAGCTGCCGGCGTCACGAGTATACGGACCACCGCCAGCGTCGAGCCCTATGCCGATTTGAACCTAAAGAGCTGGATAGATTCCGGCAAAATTCCAGGCCCCAAAATTCATGTGACGGGGCCGTACCTGGAAGGCGAAGGAAATTTTCGACTGCCAGTCCACGAGCTACGTGGCCCGGAGGACGCTCGCAGAACGGTTGAATTCTGGGCCGATCAGGGTGTTACTTCTTTTAAGGCGTTCACGCACATCACCAGAGCTGAGCTTCTGGCCGTCGTTGACGCAGCGCATAAGCGCGGCCTTACAGTCACAGGGCATCTCTGTTCTATTACTTACGCAGAAGCCGCGGAACTCGGCATCGACGACATCGAACACGGATTTGCTCTTGCGACGGAATTCAATTCGGACAAGAAGCCTGACATTTGCCCGCCAAGTACCGAACAGTCGCGATCTGCTTTCATGGCTCTCACCTCCGAAACTGCCCAAGTTCGCGATTTGTTCAAAACACTCATCCAACATCATGTTGCAGTCACCTCAACCCTCCCAGTCATCGAGGCATACTCGTCCGATCGACCGCCGCTTCAACAGCGCGTTCTTGATGTCCTGTCGCCTCAGGCACAGGCGGGCTACTTGTCCCAGCGGCTGCTACAGCCCAACTCGCGTAGTCTAAAGAAGGAGATGGAACTCGAACGCGCCTTTGTCAAAGCTGGGGGAACCTTACTGGCCGGGCCTGACCCCACCGGTATCGGCGGCGTGGTTGCAGGATTCGGCGATCAGCGCGAAGTGGAACTATTGGTGGAAGCTGGTTTTACGCCCGTAGAAGCCATTCATATCGCTACGCAGAATGGCGCTCGATTTCTACAAGAGGAACAACGCATCGGTACTCTGGCTCCCGGCAAACGTGCCGACTTGGTTGTGGTTCGTGGAGACCCTTCGTCCAAAATATCTGACATCGAAGCGGTGGCGATCGTCTTTAAGGACGGTATTGCGTACGACCCCATGAAACTAATCGAGTCCGTCCGTGGTCTCGTCGGCTTACGCTAGGCGCGGCGGCGTCCGGTACGCTGGGAATTTCTACTCGACTATCACTCACGCGTCCGTTATTTCTTCGGATAGTGATACTGCAAATCCGCCGGCAACTGCCCCGACCGCGCTCGCGTGTTGTAGTCGAGCTGATACTTCTGGTGCTCCGCATCCTCCGGATACGCTTCGCCATCCGGATACGGGTATGGCTTCATCCCGTGCTTCGGCAACGGTTCCACGGTAAACGCATGCGCCGCGTAAAAATCCATGTCCTTTTCAAATCCGTCCGCATAGAAGAAATAATCGCGCACCCAACCCGCCGGCAGCGGCTTAAGTCCACTCGAATCGAAATCCAGTTTCAACCCTTCTCCCGAACTGAAAATCACGAATCGGTCGTCCGCATTCTTCAACAAGCTTTTCACGTCACCGTAACGCGTGTAATTTCCCGCCGCTCTCGTGTACGGCCCCGTCATGCTCCGCGCCGACCACGAATACTTCGTGTCGCTCGCCGGAGTCAGCCGCGTCTCCTTCGGATATCCCATAAACGCGAGATTCGCCGTCGCCAGCGGAACCTCCTGCACCCGCGCATCGCGCGCATCGCCCGTCTGGTCGATTCGCATCGCATCCCAATAAATCTTCAAATTCGTCACGATGCGAATCCGCCGCGTCCCTGCCGGCAATTTTCCACTCAAGTCCGCCACCATCGTCCGGTGCAGCCCTGCAGGAAATCCCATGTCCTCAATCACACGCTTCCAATTCCCCGCCGCGTCTTGCGCTTCCACGTACGGCGGAATCACCTTGATTCCCGCCTGATCCGCCGCGTACATCGAAGTCGCCGTGAAATAGTCCGTATAGCCGTCCGCAATCAATCGCAGCGGCTTCGCTTCGTCCCACTTGCCCAAATCGAGTTCCACCCAATGCAGCTTCGCAAATCCGGCAAACGGCAACTCGTCAAAACTCGTCACATATTTTCTGTCCGCCGCCGCAAGCAAACTCAAAACGTCATTTCCCTTGTCGTCCCACGCTCCAACCGGCGGTAGCGAGCCGCGGCTCGCAATCACGCGAAACTCCGGAAACGGCGGATTGCTCGCAAATCGCTCATTCGGAAACACGTCATACGTCGCCGGATGATCGATCGCCAGCAATTTGACCTGATCCAGATAAACCGTCTCTTCCATCGGCTCCATGAACCGAAAACTCAATTTCCCGTCGCGCTCCTTCACGCTTTTCGCAGAAACTTTCAAATATTCCGTCGGATCCGGCACGTCGCGCTCGCCCGGCGCGATCCAATGCCCCACCACGCCCGGCCCGATCATGTCCGCGATAAATTCGTACTCTTTGCCGTTCCACGAAAACAGCACTGGGCACGAACTCCCGTGCCGATCCAACTCTGCCAACACCTGCGTCTTCTTCGCCGCCAATTTAATTTCGTCCTGCGGCACGCCCGTCGGCCACAACAGCCGCACCACGTCCGCCTCTTTCTGATTCCCCAATCCGACATGCAGCATCGGCGCGCTCTGCCCCAGATATCCCGATGCGCCCGCCGCTTCCCACTTCTGAACCATCGGCCCAGCAAACACTTCCACTTTCGTCCCGATCCCGCTCTTGTTGTCGTTCAGCGCCTTCAAATCGATCAACATCCAATTGTTCGCCGCCGCACCCTCGCTCTTCAGCAAAACCGGCGCGCCGCCTTCTTGCGTAATCACCAGATCCGTCTCGCCGTTCGCGCGCAAATCCGCCGCCACAATCGCACGCGGCTCCGTCAACTTCACTTTGTCCACCCCAACTTCTTTCGTCACATCGGCGAATTTCGCCGCGCCCAAATTTCGCAGCAGCCGCGCCTCGCCACCGTTCGTGCTCTCGCCAACCGCAACCAAATCCAGCCAACCGTCGTTGTCGTAATCAATCGCCGCAATTCCCCAACCCCTCTCCCATCCAAAATCCGGCAACTGGACGCGCTCCAATTTCTTTCCCTCCACATTCCGCCACAAACTGATTCCCGGCGCACCCACATGCGTAAACGCCAGATCCATCCATCCGTCCTTGTCAAAATCGAGCGACACAACGCCCACTGCAGGCGGCAACCCCATTTTCGTAAAATCAATATCCATGAGCGGATGAAACGCGCCCTCGCGAGGATTCAGCAGCACCAACTCCCCCGCCGACCCTCCCGCCAAAATAAAATCGATCGCGCGATCGTTATTAAAATCGCTCACCGCCAGGCCCGCGCCCGTCGCTTCCGCGCCCAGCCGCGTCTCTCCCGAAACATCCGTAAACGTACCGTTGCTATTGTTCCGCCACAATACATTTCCATCGGCAACTCCCGGCGCCATAGTCACATACAAATCCAAATCGCCATCGTGGTCGTAATCCACGAACGTCAATGCCACGCATCCCTTCTCTCGTTTGATTCCCGCCGCCTGCGTCACATCCGCAAATTTTCCATCGCCCGCATTCCGAAATAGGCGCACGCCATCCGCAAAGCAAACCGCCAAGTCCGTCTTCCCATCGTTATCAAAATCCCCCGCCGCGCATCCCATCCCCTTGCCCGCAATCTTCAACCCGGCTTGCTCTGTCACATCGGCAAATTTTCCATCGCCCAAATTCCGCAAAAGCCGGCTCGTCCCGCCTTCCACCGCGCTCACTAGAAACAGGTCTGGCTTTCCATCTCCGTCGAAATCAAAAAAGCACGCGCCCGTGCTCGGCCCGATCGCACTCGCCGCGCCGCTCGCCGCCAGAGTCTGCGCCGAATATTTCACCGGAATCGCCGCCGGCGCCGTCATCACGCCATTTTGTTCGTACTCCGCCGCCGAATATTTTCCCTGATCCCCATATCCCGCTCCGAACACAACTCCCGTCTTGTTCGTCTGCATCCTCTGAAATTTTTGCAAATGCTCGCGCGCCGTATCTCCGTCGCCCTTTCGTTGATACGCCTTCGCAAGCCCGAATTCCGCCGACGCGTGAAAGGGAAACAGTTCTATCGCCTTCTTGTACGCCGCAATCGCATCGTCATATTTCTGCAGCTGCGTGTACAAATAGCCTATGTAGTAGTACGCGTCCGGCTCATTCGGCGCAATCTTCGTCACTCGTTCGAACGCCGCAATCGATTTCTCCAGTTCGCTCCCGTCCTTCAACACCAGCCCTAGGTTGTACCAGCCGTACGGGTCGTTCGGCCGCTTCTCGAGCGCCTCGTTCAAGGCCGCTTGCGCCGCTTCCGCCTTTTGCTGCGCCATCAACGAAATCCCCAAATTCAATTTCGCCAGCGCAAAATTTCCATCCGCCGCCAGCGCCGCTTCAAACTCCTTTTGCGCATCCGCAAATCGCTGCTGCCCCATGTACGCCACGCCAATGCTGTTCCGCTTCGCGGCCGCGTCGCGATCCACCGGCTCCGTCATTGCTCGCGTAGTCCCCGTCGCTCGCGCGTGGCTCTCCGCCCGCAGTCGCGCTCCCGCAACGCACACCAATGCGATTGCTGCCCCAGCCAGAATCAAACCGGCACGGCGAAGCTTCGTCCCCATGTTTGGTATTTCCTTGTCTGCGCGGAGTTCGCCCGCGCTCTCACCCAACGCGGACTCCTTTGATTGTGGCACACCCCAAACTTTTCCCGCCACTCAACCTTGACGTCCATCTCCTCCGCCACTTACTCTCCAAAATCCACCATGGCCTCGCTCCATTACTCGTCCATCGCCGAAGTTTCTACTCTCTTCCGCGCTAAGCAACTCTCCCCAATCGAACTTCTCGACTCTCATCTCGCCCGCATCGAATCGCTTCAACCAAAACTCAACGCCTTCGTCCATCTCAATCCCGGTGCCGCTCGATCGGCCGCAAAATCTGCCGCCGAGCAACTCAAGCGCAACGCTCCACTCGGCCCGCTCCACGGCGTTCCGGTCTCTGTCAAGAGTTGCCTCGACGTCGCCGGCTGGCCCAACGCCGCCGGCTCGCTTCTCCGCGCCAACGAAATTCCCTCTCAATCCGCGACCGTCGTCGAACGCCTTCGCGCCGCGGGAGCCATCCTCCTCGGCACCACCAACACGCCCGAATTTTTGATGGCGTACGAAACGGACAATCGCCTCATCGGTCGCACGAGCAACCCCTGGGACCTCGCGCACTCCAGTGGTGGCTCCAGCGGCGGCCAGGCTGCAGCCATCGCCGCGGGTCTTTCCTTCGGGGGAATCGGCAGCGACGGCGGCGGCTCCATCCGCGTCCCTGCACATTTCTGCGGCATCTGCGGACTCAAACCCACGCCTGGCCGCATTCCCAGCTCAGGCCACTTTCCGCCTGGCAACATTTCTTACGGCTGGATCGGCGTCGTCGGCCCCATGGCCCGCACTGCCGCTGACCTCCGCATTCTCTTCGAAATCCTCGCCGGTCCAGACGCGAAGGACGCGCTCACTGTCCCCGCGCCCGTTCAAGAAATCTCGTTCGAATCCGCCCGCAAAATCCGCATCGGCCTTCTTGACTCGTCCGCGATTGGCCCAGCCACGCCCGAATCCCTCGCCGTCGTCACTCGCACCGCAAAACTCCTCGAACAATCCGGTTTCCGCGTCGAACCTTTCCGGCTTCACAGCCTCGACCACGTCCTCGATCTCTGGTGGTTTTTCTTCGGAACGTTCATCAGCCAGCTTTTCGCGCAAGCCGTCGCCGGAAAAGAATCCCAGCTCAGTCCAATTTTTCTGGAATACATGCAAACCGCGCGTCCCGAAACTCCAACCAACATGCTCGACTTCGTCGCCAAGTCCACCGCGCGCGATCTCGAACGCGCTCGCATCCTTGAGGCGATGGAAGACGTCCCCGTTCTCGTGTCGCCAGTTTCTTCCGCGCCCGCCTTCCGCCACGGCGAAGGAACCTGGCAATCACCCAGCGACTATCGCGAAACCATGCGCCACTCTCAGTGGCTCAACCTCGCCGGACTTCCCGGCCTCACCGTTCCCATCGCCACTTCCGCCGGCGGCCTCCCCATCGGCGTCCAGCTCATCGGCCGCCCCTTCTCCGAAGAACTTCTTCTCTCCATCGCCGAATCCGTCGAAGTCGCTCGCGGCCCCTGGCAACCCCCGCCTCTTCCCTGATTTCTGATTTCAATTTTCCGACTACTCGCTTCTTCCCACTTCCGGACTCGGCACTCGCTGCTCATCAATCCTTTCTTTGTCCTTGTCCAACACCTTGTCAAACAGCCGCTTAGACTCCGCCAATTCCGCGCGGCCCTCTTCCGTTCGCCCCAACTTCAACAAAACCTGTCCTCGCAACAACCGTACCTTGTAATTGCTCGGCCCAAACTTCTCCGCCACATCCAAATCCTTCAACGCCTCCGCCTCTTTCCCATCTCGATGCAACAACCGCGCCAGTTCCAATCGCGAATCTGGCAACCTCGGATCGATCCCCAGCGCCGCCCGAAATTCCTGTACCGCCTCCGCATCCCGTCCCGAATTCAAATAAAGTTTCCCAAGCTGCTCGCGGCTGAACGGCAAATCCGGCTCCGCCGCAATGTCCTCCCGAAACTCTTCCTCTGCCCGCTTCGCGTCCTGCAAATGCAAATACGCAAATCCAAAATTGAAATGCAAAAAGGGCAGCTTGGCATCGCCCTGTTTCGCCTTTTCCAATTCCGAGAGCGCCTTCTTATCATCACTGCGGCTTAACAGCGCTTTCGCCATCAACAAATGAAACTGCGGCGTATCCCTGCCCACTTCAATCAACCGCTGCATCGCCTTCTGATCCACCGCCTCGTTCTTCGCGTAAAATGCCGAAATTCCCAGCACGTACAAATACACAAATTGATCTGAAAATTGCGGCCACAGCGGCTCCAGCGCCGCCACCGCGTCCGCGTGCCGGTCCACAAACGAGTAACTCAGCCCCAGCAAATAACGCGCTTGCGCCGCATCCGGCCGCTCCTTCACCACACTTTCGAGAGGCCCAATCGCCTCCGGATAATTTCCCCGCTTGTACTCTACCAATCCCAGATTCAGCCGAATCCCCGGTTCGTTCGGCTGCAATCGCTCCGCCTTTTTCAGCAAGCGTACCGCCTCGTCCCAATTCTTCCGCCGCATCGCGATCACGCCCAGATTCGTATACGCTGGCCCCGCCTTCGGGTCCGCCGCAAGCACCGCCTTGAAATTCTTCTCCGCCAGGTCCAGATCCCCGCGCTGCAGCGCCAATTGCCCGTCCGCGAAAAGCTTTGCCGGACTCGCGCCTTGTCCCGTCGCTGCAAATCCGCAGGCCAATAGCAAAAGCGTGCAAGCGGTCCATCTCACAACTCGATTCAAGTAGCCCAAAATCTTCCTCGCGCCGGTCTTCATCCCGATTTCCTCGCCAGTCTCGGGCACACCCTCCCAATTTGCAAGGTCCATCGCTTCCGGAAACCGAGGGTTCCTCTTCTGACACATCTCCCTCACACGCTGCTTTTCCGTGTTCGTACCCGGAAGTACAATCTACCCAACATGAATTTCCCGCTTGACATAAGCGTGAATCTGCTTTATTAACTCGTTTTAATAGCGTTTCAAGGTGCGTTTCAGTCGGGTGGGGTTTGGGGTTTGTATTTATAAACTCTGAGCCACAAGTGGGTACGGGGCTCAAGGTTTGTACTTACAAGCTCTGAGTTCCAAAGGGGTGGCCTGTGGCGAGTGTTGTGTGCAGCTGTTCCTGCGCTTGCATCCTTCCGCCTTCTTGCCCACATTTCCTGTTTTTTCGAAATTCAATCTTGTCGGAGGTCGCATCGTGAAAGCATTTCGTTCGCGCTTCACTCTTTTCCTTCTCGCCGTACTCTGTCTGCCCTTCGTTTCCCGCGCTCAGGACACGGGCTACATCGGCGGCACCGTCATTGACAAAACTGGCGCCGCAATCGCCGGCGCTGAAGTCACCATCAAAAACCTCGCCGGTAGCATCACTCGCACAACCGTTTCCAACGGCGACGGTGCCTACGTCATCCCGGGCCTCCCCGGCGATTCGTACGATTTGACCGTCACCGCCAAGGGTTTCCAGAAATTTGTCGCCAAGAAAGTTGTCTTGACCGTTGGCGAAAAGGCTCGCATTGACGTCACTATGAACGTCGGCGCCGTCACCGAAGAAGTCGTCGTCACCGGTGAAAGCGTCGCCCAGGTCGAAACGACCTCTTCCGAAATCGGCTCCACGATCTCCGGCAAACAGGTCAGCCAACTCGAACTCAACGGCCGCAACTTCACGCAGTTGGTGACTCTGACCCCCGGCGTCGTCAACCAGACCGGCCAGGACGAAGGCAAGGTCGGTGTCTATGGCAACGTCGCCTACTCCATCAATGGCGGCCGCACGGAGTACAACAACTGGGAACTCGACGGCGGCGACAACATGGATAACGGCTCCAACTCCACGTTGAACGTCTACCCGAACGTCGAAGCCATCGCCGAATTCAAAGTGCTCACATCCAACTACGGCGCTCAATACGGCCGCAACGGCTCCGGCACCATCGAAGTCGAAACAAAATCCGGCGGCAGCTCTTTCCACGGCAGCGCCTTCGAATACCTTCGCAACGACTTCTTCAACGCCAACGAATATTTTGACAACGCCAGCGGCATTCCCCGTCCCGCTTACAAGAAACACGACTTTGGCTACACCATCGGCGGCCCGGTCTACATTCCCCATCACTATAATTCTCAAAAGCAAAAGACCTTCTTCTTCTTCTCCGAAGAATGGCGCCGCCAGAAAGATCCCTATACTTCGACGCCTCAAAACGTGCCCTCCGATGCTGAGCGCAACGGAAACTTCACGGATGTTTGTGCGCCCGCGACCGTAGACTGCCCAAACGTCGCCAACTTCACTGCCGTTCCCATCACCCCCGAGGCGCAGGCCCTTCTTGGCCTGATTCCTCACGCCAACACCACCAACGGCAATTTCCATCTTCTGACCGATCCTGCCGGAGTATCCACGGGCGCGCCGATTCCCGCTTTCATTCAAACTGTCTCGCTCCCGACAACCTGGCGCGAAGAACTCGTTCGCATCGATCACAACATCACGAACAACTATCGCCTCACCTTCCGTTACATTCACGATTCCTGGAGCACCATCACTCCCAATCCTCTTTGGGGCAATGGCACCTCGAATTTTGAAAACATCCAGACCAATTTCGTGGGTCCGGGCACCAGCTTCGTCGCCCGCTTGAACGCCAACATCTCTCCGACTCTTCTAAACGAGTTCGTCGCCAGCTACACGGCCGATCACATTTTTCTCACTGCCCTCAACAACCCGGCTCTTCCCAGTGGCTTCGGTATGGGCTCGATTTTCAATAACGGTTTCGGCGCAAAACTCCCGGCCATTCAGCTCAACGGCAACAATGCTTACGGCTCGAGCCTCGGCCAGGACACCGGCTACTTCCCCTGGAACAACGCCAATCCGACCTACACATATCGCGACAACATGACGAAAATTTTTGGCAACCACACCTTCCAGTTCGGCGCCTATGCAGCCTTCGCCCAGAAGAACGAAGACAACTCGCCCAACGTCCAGGGTATTCTCACTTTCGACGCGGCGTCCGGTGTGACTACCGGCAATTCCTTTGCCGATATGCTCCTCGGCAACATCGCGAGCTATAAACAGTGGAACCAAATCCTGAAGTATTACAACCGCTACAAGATCATCGAGCCTTACTTCAACGACGATTTCCGCGTTACCAAGAAACTTACTCTCAACCTCGGCCTTCGCATGAGCCTCTTCGGCACTTACCGCGAACGCTACAGAAACGCATTTAATTTTGACCCCAACGCCTTTGTCGTCGGCAACGAACCCGGTATTAGCCCCGCCGACGGCTCTTTGACCACAGGCTCGGGCACCGGAAATCCTCTCAACGGCATCGTCCAGTGCGGCGGAAAGGGCGGCACTTTTCCGCTCCTTCCCGGCTCACTCTTCCCGACAGTTGCAGTCGGTGCCAATTCACATGACGGCTGCCTCTCCGGCCATCTCTTCAATCCGGCACCGCGCATCGGCTTCGCTTTCGACCCCAAAGGTGACGGCAAAATGGCCATCCGCGGCGGTTACGGCGTCTTCTTCGAGCACACCAACGGCAATGAGGGAAATACCGAATCTCTCGAGGGCTCGGCACCTCTCGTCCTCGCCGCCACCCAATCAAACATCTCGGGATACGCCAACGTCGGTGCCGGTGCTGGTACCGTTCCTCTCTTTCCCTTGACCGTTGTCACGGTTCCCAACAAAGCCGTATGGCCCTACGTCCAGCAGTGGAACCTGAACGTCCAGAAAGAGCTGCCTTCCCACACCGTCGTTTCTGTCGCCTATGTCGGCAGCAAGGGTACGCACCTGACTTTGCTCACGAACGGCAATCAATTACTTCCAGTCCCGGCGTCTGCAAATCCATATACTGCGGGAGAGCCAATCATCACAGCTCAAAACTTTGCCGCCGGCGGCCCCGCAATCAACACGGTCTGCGCTTCGGGACTTAATCCAACGACCGTCAACGGCACTCCCGTATCCGGCCAGGTTGCTGCCAACATCGGCGTCGCTGCCTGCGGTGCCAACGCGGATGCCCTGCGCACTGCATTCCCCGGCTTCAGCAACATCACCAAGCTTCGCGACGAAGCCAACTCCGTCTACCACGCTCTCCAGGTCGGCGCGAATCGCTCTGTCGGCGACCTCACTCTTAGCGTCGCTTACACCTACAGCCACTCCATAGACGATTCTTCCGATCGTTCCGACACTGCCTTCGTCGATTCCTACAACGTAAAAAACAATCGCGCCAACTCGACATTTGACCAGCGCCACAACCTTACTGTGAGCTACGTTTACGGTTTGCCTTTCTTCAAGGCCGCCGGCCTCTCTCATACTCTCCTCGGCGGCTGGCAACTCTCAGGCATCACCACCGTGCAAACGGGCACTCCGTTCAGCGTGACCAACGGCACCACCTTCGGCGACAACGCGGGCGTCGGCAACGGCGTCGGCACTGGCTCTCGCCCCGATCTCGTCGGCGATCCGAAGGGTTCCCATCCCTCCGACGTCGCGGGCGTGACCGGACCACTCATCTATAATCCCGATGCTTTCGCTATCCCCACTGGCCTCACCTTCGGCAACGTCGGTCGCGACACACTCTTCAATCCGCGCCGTACCAACTTCGACTTCGGCCTCTTCAAGCGCTTCACCATCAACGAAAAGACCGGCTTCGATTTCCGTTGGGAGACCTTCGACCTCTTCAACCACTCGGAGTTCAACTCGGTTAGCGCATCTCTGGGTGCTTCCGACTTCCTGCACGTAAACGGTGCCCACTTGTCCCGCAAGATGCAGTTCGGCTTGCGCTTCTACTTCTGATTTCTCCCTGACCACCCCGGGGCGGCGCAATTTTTTCCATGCGCCGCCCCACTTTTTTGTATACTCGCTCCCGTTAGGTTTATCGCTTTACGGCCCGCGGTTGCGGGACCGGCTTTTGTAGGGCCGGCTTTCTGAAGCCGGCCGCTCTGAAGAGTCGAGGAGATCTCATGAAACGCCGCACCTTCATCGGTACATCCGTCGCCGCAACTCTCGCCGCAAAATCTTCTTTCGCCGGAGGCATGCCGAAAATGGTCCGCCCCATCGGCGTTCAGCTTTACACCGTTCGAAACGCCATGAAGTCCGATTTCGAAGGCACCGTCGCCAAAGTCGCCTCCATCGGTTACAAGGAAGTCGAATTCGCCGGCTACTTCGACAAATCTCCGAAAGACATTCGCGCCATTCTCGATAAAAACGGACTCACTTCTCCCTCCTGCCACGTTCCCTACCCTACTCTCGAAAAATCCTGGCCCGAAGCTCTCGAAGCCGCCCACACCATTGGCCACAAACTCATCGTCAATCCCTGGATCGAGCCTGCCCAGCGCGATTCCGACGACGGCTGGAAAAAGGCCGCCGATCTCTTCAACAAGTGCGGCGAATCCGCCAAGAAGGCCGGTATTCAGTTCGCCTATCACAACCACACCTTCGAATTCCAAGCCGCGAAGTCTCTCAACGGCGGCCTTCCCTACGACTACCTCCTGAAAAACTGCGACAAGAATCTCGTCAAAATGGAACTCGACCTCTGCTGGATCACCGTCGCAGGGAAAGATCCCATCAAGTATTTCAATGAAAATCCCGGCCGCTTCCCCGCTGTTCACGTGAAGGACATCAGCCAGCTTCCGAGCCCCGAGGACGCCCCGACCGCCAGCCCGGACCGAAATATGGGCTTCCTCACCGAAGTCGGCAGCGGCAAAATTCCGTGGAAAGACCTTTTTGCCAACGCTGGCAAAGCCGGCATCCAGCACTATTTCGTCGAACACGACAATCCGTCCGACGCCTTCGCCAGCATCAAAACCAGTTACGATTTTCTCAGCAAGCTCAACTATTAGCTTCGATAGCGTAGCCACTCTTGTTTATCCCAGAAGGGGCCGCGCTCTTCGCTTTGTCGTGGCGGCATTACACGCCGCCAAATTTTGATTCAAGGGTTCGCTTTCGACTTTTAACTGTCGACTGTTAACTTCTTCGGAGGCTCTCGCATCATGCGCAAGATCATCTCGTCGCTCGCAACTTTACTCGTCGCCGTAATCGCCATTCTCGGTCTCGTCCACTCGACTCACGCGCAATCCGCCGATTGGAAACAACTCTTCAACGGCAAAGACCTCACTGGCTGGAAACACGTCGGCCCCGGCGGCGTCACCGTCGAAGAGGGCCTCATCAAAACGCACGGCGGCATGGGCCTCACCTACTGGACCGGCGGCAAAATCGGCAATTGCAAACTTCGCGTCGTTTACAAAATGCGCGATTTCAATGACAACTCCGGCGTCTTCATCCGCATTCCCATCGAGCCGCGCGAAGAATGGATGCCTGTCCACTACGGCTACGAAGTGCAAATCGACAACCATCCCGAAACTTCGAACGAAGACGAATATCACATCACCGGCACGCTCTATTCCCTCACCAAGCCGCTCGCCAAACCCGGCAAGCCCGGCCCTGAGTGGAACACCATGGAAATCACTCTCGATGGCCCGCACACCGTCGTCATTCTCAACGGCGTCAAAGTCACCGATTACACCGAGGGCCAGCCCGTCCCCGATCGCAAATTCGATTTCGAGCCGCAGCGCGGTCCGCGCCCCAGCGAAGGCTGGTTCGGCCTCCAGAATCACAGCGACAACGACATCGTCTTCTTCAAGGAAGTCGCCATTCAACCTCTGAAGTAGCGCAGGCACTCTTGTTTATCCCGGAAGGGGCCGCGCTTCTGCTTTTGCTTTTTCTTACCCTATCGTAGGGCCGGCTTTCTGAAGCCGGCCGTTCGGAGCGCGCAACTGGGCCAATTCGAAAAATTTTCTGTCTCTTGCTTTCTGACTTTTGCTTCTCTCGGAGGAAAAAATGAAATCTGATTTCACTCGCCGTCAATTCCTTAAACGCTCCGCAGGATTCGCCGGCGCCGCAACCATCGCTCCAAAGTTCCTCACCGATCCCAACCCCATTCCGCCTCGCAGCATGTACGTTCCTCCGAGCGATCGTGTCCGCTTCGCCATGATTGGCGTCGGCATGCAGGGCTCCGGCCTTCTCGCGGGAGCCGTCACGCTTCCCGGCGTCGAATGTGTCGGCGCCGCCGATCTTTGGGACGGCCGCCACACTCTCGCCAAAGAACTCACCGGCAATCCTAGTCTCTTCACTACGCGCAAATACAAAGAACTTCTCGACCGCAAGGATATCGACTGCATCGTCGCCGCCGTTCCCGATCACTGGCACAAACGCGTCGTCGTGGACGCCACCGCCGCCGGAAAAGACATCTATTGCGAAAAGCCGATGTCGCACACTGCCGCCGAAGGCGTCGCCATGGTCGAAGCGCAGCAAAAGACCGGACGCATCGTGCAAATCGGCTCGCAGCGCGTCAGCTCCGCCGTTTGTGCAAAGGCAAAAGAAATGATCGCCGCCGGCGCCATCGGCAAAGTCACGCTCATCGAAGGCACTCTCGGCCGCAACGATCCCACCGGCGCGTGGGAATATCCGCCACCGCCAGGCCTTTCACCCGCTAACTTCGATTGGGACACTTGGCAAAGCGGCGCAACAAATCGCCCCTGGGATCCGGAGATGTCTCCGAAATGGTTCGCTCGTTGGCGCTGTTGGAAGGAATACGGCACCGGCGTCGCCGGCGATCTGCTCGTCCACCTCGTTTCCGGAATGAACTTCATGATGGGCTGGAATGAGCCACCGAAAAAAGTGATGGCCCTTGGCGGCATCATTCGCTTCCCCGACGGACGCAATATGCCCGACGTTCACGCCGCGCTTTACGAATACGCTTCCGCTGGCGGCGCGCCCGTTTATCTCCGCCTTAATCTCGGTTGCGAAAATCCCGAAATCTATCGCTTCCAGGGTTCCAAAGGAATTCTCGAAGTCACCGAATTCGGCCTCGCCCACTATCCGCAAACGGGCGAAGATTCTGCGCCAAGCTATTACACCAGCGGCTATCCGCAAGCCATGCGCGACACCTACTTCAAGGAATGGCACAAGCAACATGATCCCGAAATCACCAAGGAGCCATCCAGCGAGATTCTCACGCTAAAGACCTGGGACTTCGACGACATGCGCCCGCACCTCTGGACCTTCTTCTCTTCCGTCAAATCCCGCAAGCCGCTCACCGAAGACGCCGTCTTCGGCCACAACGCCGCTCTCGCGTGCCACATGGCCAACGAGTCCTACTTCCGCGGCGGTGTTCCCGTCACCTGGGACGCCGCTTCCTCCACCATCAAATCTTAGTGGCGTAGGCACTCCTGCTTACCCTGGAAGGGCATACGCCCTTCGTAAGGGGCCGCCTTCCGAGGCGGCCTCTTTTTTTTGGACTGCTTCACACTGTCATCCCGATTCTCTTCCACTGTGAATACTTTGGTGCGGAGAAACGCTCTTTTGTCTCGCAGCAAGCGAGCATTGAAAATGACCCGCACTTCGGCTTTCGTCTCGCGCAACCCTCTCGTCCACTCTACCCCTTTCTTTTCATCACTTTACGCGATTCCCATTCGAACGAGCTCGTAAGTCTCTTTCAATACAGTACTTATAATTTATATTGACAAATAGATATTTTTGTGCTACCCTGCCTCATGAATCGCTCGCACTATCCCCGGCCCTTCCTCCTTCACTCGGCCCACGCCCACCTTCGCTCTTTCCTTCACTCTTTTGCCGTACACGGCAACTCATCTCCCTTCTTTTCAATGCTTTCCCCACTCTTTGCCAAAACACCCGGGGTGTACCCTGCGCGGCAATTCCCGCAGCTCCGCCTGCAACCCTAATCCAACAAATCAAATGAGGATCGTCATGACACACCGAACCACAACCGCCGCATCAACCGTTTCCGCCAATCGCTGCCTCTACCGCGCTCCTGCCGGCCGCCGTTGCCGTGCCGAAGTCCACGATTTAAAACTTGGCCTCTGCCCCAAACACGGTGCCTCCCGCGTTCCCGCCGCTCCAAAACCCTCCGCCGATTTCCTCCAAGTCCTCACCACGGACTGCAACGATTTCACCACTGCCATGGGCATCCATAACTCCCTCTACGAACTTTACAAACTACTCGCTGCGGACCTTATCACCGCCCGCCGCGCCGCCGTTCTCGCCTACATCGCCAATCTCGTCCTCCGCACCATCCCCATCGTCCATTCCGAAATAGACTCCGACTCTTCCAATGAACCCGTCCGAATCGATTTCGGAGACCTTCCCCGCCCGATTCGCACTGCCCCTGCCCCAATCCCCGCCGAGTCGGGCCATTCGTCGTGAATCTTTCATGGAACATCCACGCTCAAGCGGGCGTATCTTTACTCAAGAACGCGCGCCGTTCCCGTGTGCGCAGAAGAGGTGTGTTCATGCATCGTCTTTCCTCAAAATCGCTGTTCTCGTCCTTCGCATCGCTGGCTCTTGTCCTGGCGCCCATCTCCACCGGCGCCGCGGACAAAACCGAAATTTCCGAACGCGGCGTCCCTCATTTTGAAGCCGCGATTCCCACCGGCTCCCGCATCGCGCTCCACATTCGATCCGGCAATGTCCGCATCGTCGGCTCCGATAGTGGAAAGATCACCGTCGATATCTCAGGAAAGAACAAAGACAAAATCGAGGATCTTCGCTATCGCCTCAGCACCGCCGGCGGGAAATCCGAACTTCAAGTCTCCGGCGGCCCGCACAATGACCTCGATATCGAAGTCCACATCCCGCGCAACTCCGAACTCTACGCGCGCATTCCCGCCGGCGACGTCACCATCGAAAACATCGTAGGCAGCAAAGACGTCGAACTCCGCGCCGGCGATATGACCATTGACGTCGGCAATCCTGCCGATTATTCCCGCGTCGAAGCTTCCGTCCTCGCCGGCGATATTTCCGCTGCGCCGTTCGGCGAAGAACACGGCGGCCTCTTCCGCTCCTTCTCAAAATCCGGCAGCGGAAAGTACACTCTCTATGCCCACATCACCGCGGGAGACCTCGTCCTCAAGTAGCACAGTCACTGCTGCCTGTGCCCGTCTAGAAGGGAGCGAGCTAGATAATGGCCAAAAGGAAGACGGCGAGAAAGTCGAAGAAAAAGAACGAGCCAGCGAGTACAACCAGCTCCAAGCGCAAAGTCATCGCAGGTCTCGGCATCAGCCTCGACGGTTACATCGCCCGCAAGGATGGCTCCGTCGATTTCCTTTTCATGCCCAAGGACTATTCCATGGGCCCTTTCATCAAATCGATCGACACCGCCGTCCTCGGGCGCAAAACCTACGACGATGGACTGAAAATGGGCGGCACATTCACCGGCCCGATCAAATATTTCGTTCTTTCAAAATCCCTTCCGGCTGGCGAACGAAATGGAGTTACATTTACAAACGAATCGCCAACCACGGCGATCGCGGAAATCCGCAAGCAGCCCGGAAAACATATTTGGCTCATGGGTGGCGGCGAACTCATCCGCGATTTCCTGAAAGAAGACCTGGTCGACGAACTCTACCTCGGCGTTGTTCCCACGCTGATCGGCGAAGGCATTCCGCTTTTTCCCAGCGGCTTTCCGCAGCGCGAGTTCGATCTCATCGAAAATAGATCCTACTCGCAGGGCCTCATTTCGCTTCGCTACGAACGGAATAGGAGAAAAAACAGGAAGTAATTCGGGGAACCGCCAGCGATGCGGGCCGCGTCTCTCGGGCCACCTGCCGGAATCGGATCTCTTAACGAGGTAGCGAAGGAAACATTTCTAAAGACCTTCGACAAAACTTATCTATTCTAATTGACAAACAACGGTACATATCATAGTTAGTACCTCTCAGAGTAACAGCTTTGGCCCGGAGACCCTTTCAATGCACCGTCAAGCAGCATCGTCTTTTCTTCTTCGTGTGCTAGCCTCTGCACTTGTCTGTTCCATAGCCTGTCAACTCGTGGCGTGTGGCGGCGGGACCAGCAGCACGGGTAGCGGAGGCAACGCCGTCCCATCAATAGCTTCCCTTAGCCCCGGCTCGACCACGGCGGGCAGTTCGGCTTTCGTGCTTACAGTCACGGGTTCAAATTTCATATCATCTTCGACCGTCCAATGGAACGGGAGTGCGCGCGCAACCTCATTCGTGTCTGCGACTCAACTCCAGGCTCAAATCACTGCTGCCGACATTGCCTCGGGCGCGTCCATCCAAGTGACTGTCTCCAATCCTTCGCCAGGCGGCGGGGTTTCAAACTCCTCTACGTTCGCCGTGGACAATCCCGCTCCAACAGCCACTTCCCTGAACCCTGCTTTTGCGACCGCAGGTGGGGCGGCCTTCTCACTCACTGTCACGGGCACGAACTTTGTCTCCTCGTCCACGGTGGAATGGAACGGAATCTCACAAACCACCGCGTTCGTCTCCGGCACTGAGCTTCAAGCACAGATCTCCGCCGCTGACATTGCGTCGGCAGGGTCCGCTTCCGTTACGGTGTCCACGCCGGCTCCCGACGGGGGAACTTCCAATGCCCTCTCGTTCGCGATCAACGCCGGCGGAAACCAAATTGTGGCCCAGTTGGCAAACGATCTTGTCTGGGACCCCAAAAACCAAGTCATTTACCTTTCTGTCCCTAGCGTGGCAGGCCCCGCCTCGGGAAACACGGTCTCTGTGCTCAATCCTCTCACTGGCACGATCATCAAATCTCAGTTCGCAGGAAGCGAACCGGACGTGCTGGCTATCTCGGATGACAGCCAATTTCTTTATGTGGGTTTGGATGGGTCTGCTTCAGTGCAGCGCTTTACGCTGCCGGGGTTAAATTCCGACATCAACTATTCGCTTGGAAAAGACTCGTTTTTTGGTCCTTACTTCGCTTTGGACTTGCAGGTCCCGCCAGCAGCCCCACACACGACGGCAGTAACGCGCGCTAACTTCAATGTAAGCCCCGCCGCCCAAGGGGGAGTTCAGATCTTCGATGACGCTACAATGAGACCAACGACGGTTCCTGGTTTCTCTGGAACAGGCCACTTATTCGACTCGCTTCAGTGGGGCTCGGATGCGACCGCTCTTTATGCGGCGAACAACGAAGACACTGGATTCGACTTTTATACGCTGACTGTCAACTCAAGCGGAGCCGTCTTCGGTAACGACTATGGAGGAGTCTTTTCTTCGTTTGGCGTCCGCATTCACTATGACCAAGGAACCAAACTCGTTTACTCAGATGACGGTCACATCGTGACTCCTTCGACCGGGCTCCCGGCTGGATTGTTCGCTGCTTCTGGAGTAATGGTTCCGGACTCAAGTCTTAATAAGGCCTTCTTCCTGGGACAGACACAATCTCAAGTCGGTTCGACCAATTTCACGATTGAGTCGTTTGATCTAGTTCATTTCACCCCGCTAAATTCAATTGTGGTCTCCAACGTAACTGGCAACCCTCTTCGCTTGATACGTTGGGGAGCCAATGGCTTGGCCTTCAACACCACTGGCGGACAAATCATCCTCTTTAGCAGCGGAACCTTCGTTAGCTCCGCCGCCGTTCGACCCGCTCAAGTCAGCCCTTTGATTGACCACGTCCAAAGAACTTGGAAATCACCAAAGACATTCTCTCTTCCTGCAACAGAGCCTAAGACTTCAAACTGAGTGATTTCTCTCGTTGCCGTGTCGCGTTCCGAGGACAGACACGAGCAGCGTCAGGAGCGATGGTAAAATTCTCGCATGGAGCAGAAAGCGCCCGCGGCGTACGAAACGATGGACCTGAACTGGATGGGCCGACCAAAATCCATCGCGGCCGCGCTCGTCCAGTCCGACGGCGTGAACGCGCTGATCGATCCCGGTCCGACTTCGACAATCGAAACTCTTCGCGCCGAACTCCGCCGCCTCGGTATTTCCGTACAAGATCTGCACGCCATTCTTCTCACACATATCCATCTCGATCACGCGGGCGCCGTCGGCGCGCTGGTTCAGGAAAACCCGAAGCTTTCCGTGTTCGTGCACGAATTCGGCGCCATGCACATGGCCGATCCTTCCAAACTGCTTGCAAGCGCGGGACGCCTCTACGGCGCGGAGATGGATCGCCTCTATGGAACGGTGTTGCCGGTACCGGAGGAAAATTTGCGCGCGCTCGAAGGCGGCGAGACCGTCGCCATCGGGAAACGGGATTTTGAAATTCTCTACACGCCGGGCCACGCATCGCACCATTTGACTTTTTGGGACGCGCAAGACGGCACGGCATTTATTGGCGACGTGGGCGGAATCAGCGTCGAAGGCGATGAATTTATTTTGCCGGCTACTCCGCCGCCGGACATCGATATCGAATTATGGAATCAATCGCTCGACGCGATCGAGCGGCTGCGGCCGGCAAAATTATTCTTGACGCATTTTGGATATGCCAACGATCCGCACGCGCACATCGCGCGCTATCGCGAACGGCTCGGAAGTTGGAGCAGCATGGTGAAATCCTTGTTGAGTTCGGGGAAACAGGAAGAAGTTGCCGGCCAGGAATTTGTCGAAGCCGTTGCGGGAGAAACGAAACACGCCGTCTCCGACAGCGAAGCCGACCACTATATTTTCAACGGCGGCCTCTATCTTTCGTGGCTGGGCCTGCTCCGCTATACCAAAAAGAAAGCGCAGCGGCAGGCTACATCGTAACGTCAACGAGGCGCGGGTTTTTACTTGACCGATTGCAGCGCCGGTTCGAGCAATCCGGTAATAATCCTGCTGACCGCGGGAAATTGCACAGCAAGGAGACTTAAAACCGGCACAGCTCCCGCGCCGATGAATTGCATCCAGAAATCCGCGCCGAGTTCGCCTTCCGTCGTGGAAGTCAGGCGGCTCAGAACGGCGTCCTTGTGCATCTGTGAATAAACGAATCCGATAATCAGCGCCATCGCCAAAATCAAGACAATGCCAAGCGTGAACATCGCGGGATTCGGCTCGAACGGATAAAAACTGATCGAGAGCAGAAGAAAAAGATAGATGCCGACCGACTCCATCACCAGGGTCCGCATGCGGAGCAAGATGCTCGTCAGAAAATTCGCGTAGACGAGCGAAACATATTCTTCCGCGATTCGCTGGAACGGTTTTTTTTCTCCGCGCGCCTCTCGCGGAACGGAGGAGGCGACCGGCGAAAGATTTTGTGCCCACAACGAAACGAGGATCTCTTTCATCAGGATGCCGGCGAATCGCGCGAGCAATTTTTGCACGAGCGCGAATTCACGGATCATACGGCCCGCCGCTTCCGGATGGTCGGAGCGGAGAATCCAGAAACATTTTTTTTCGCGCAGCTCCATCGCCGCGTTGTATTGCGCGCGCGCACGGCGCACGGCGCTAAAAACATCGGCGAGCGCATCGTTGACGGTCTTAGCGGATTCCGGACTGAGTTCCGGGCACCCGGAACGCTCGCGGTCGCGTAGCGCAAGCTCGAGTCTCCCCAGACATTCGAGTTCGCGGGACACGAGTTTGTACGCATCGCGCATGGTGCTTCCGGAAGGGCTCCAGAGCAGGCTCCACGAAAAATCCTGCAAACGGCCGAAGGCTTCGCGCAAGGGGAGACTGTCGAGTCCGCCCAAGAGCCTGCGGCATTCATTCCAGATCGCGCGCAAACGAAAGAGGCATCCAAGAAAAACGGCCAGGGAAAAAAACAGCAGAATGGCGTACCAGCGGTCGTACGCAGCGCCTTCCATGCTGAGAACCGGACGCACGTCCTTGTGAATGGTAAGAACAAGAAGCGGAACGAGGCACAAAATCGCCTTCAGGATTCGCCATGGAACCGTAAGCGGCACGCTGACGCGATGCAGTTCCGCGGTTTCTTCTTCCGTCACGCGAACGTATGCCGTGGGGGCGTCCGCGCGCGAAGGGAGGCGCGGCCGGCGGCAATCCGTCACAGAGAGGCCCTGCAATTCAAACCACATGAGGCAATAGCCCGCGCCGAAAAGAAAGATAATCGGCAGCAAGGGAGAAACGCCGGACGTGAGATGCATGGCGCGATACGCGCTGAGCGAAGTCATCCAGTACGCGGGACCAATGTCGTCCGCATTCACAAGCAGGATTGTGGCGACTGCGATGGAGGACAAAACGAGAGCAACAATGCGGGAGCCGCGGCGGAAAAACAAATGAGCCGCGACGAGCGCAACACAAAAAAGCGGCAGGACGCTGAAAACGAATGTGATCGACCGGCCTTCCGTTTCGCTAACCGCAGCGAAGCGAACACCGACCAAGGCTTCGAGAATAAAAAACAGGTCGAAAGTTCCAATGGCGAGAAGAGCGGAACGGCGCCGGCGATTTGCGTTGTTCCATTTTTTCCAAAGCGGATCGGGATCTTTTTTACGTCCCGCGTCGGAAGCCGTCTCGGCCGCGCCAAAAACCGCGGCGGAGTCGTGACTTTCGAAGATGCTGGCGAACCACACGATCAGACTGTGAATGAAGAGCGCGAGGAGAATAATCGAGTACAGAAAAAACCAGGGGCGGGATGTATGGATCGTTGCGGCAACGTCCTGCACCTCGTCTTTCTGCAAAGATGGCAGCTGCGGCGTTCCAGCGATGGAGTGCAAACCGCTTTTTGCGTCGTTCGGAAGCGCAACCAAGGGCCAGAAACCGTCGCGGCCGAGAATCGTAATCCAGTCGTCTGGGTACAAATGATGTTGCGGCGTTTTCGCATCGGCGCGCCAGTCGTTGAAACTTCCGTAATCAACGAAGTGACCAAGCGGAAGATCGGGCTGTGGATTCGAACTGTTCCCATCGGTGCGAAGAGCGGAATCGGGAGCATTCTGCGCCGCAAGCAATGCGACGAAGGCATTGTAGATTCCAAGATCGTTGGTGCTGGGAAAAGCGCGCTGGGTTTGCGGAAGCGCTGATCCGACCGGAAGGGTGAGGTGCGGTTCGACGTCAGGGACGAGAGGATAGCTGCTGATGCCGAGAATGCCGTGCAACAGCCCATCGTCTTCGCGCGTGAAGAGCAAATCGGGCGAAGCGATTACGATGCGGGCCTCGGGAAAATTCTGGCGGAGGTAGCGGGCGAGAAAGAGCTGGTCGACCGGATCGGACGAGCGCAAGACGATAAGCCGCGGGTGGCGTTGATGGAGGCGGCCGATGATGCCGAGCATCACAGCTTCCTGCGAAAGAGGAAATTGCGCCTTGGCATACGGCGCGACGGTGTCGTCTTCGCTGCCCGTGGCTTCGAGGTCGAGAGGGAGGACAGGCTTGCCCTGACCGATGGTTTTTTGCGCGCTGGCGAGGCCGGTCTGGCGGACGTAGGCGGAACGGAATTGCGAAATGCCGCGGGGAAATTGAATGGAGAGGAGGTTGCGCGAATCCCACTTTTGCACGGAGCAGGAGGGATCGAGCCGAGATGGCGATGGCGAAGCCGGAAGCGAGGATTGCACGGCGATTTTTTTTCCCTTGGTGTCGGGAGCGGGAAGCAGGTTAGCCGGAACCTGTCCGACATCACCGGGAGGCGCGACGCCGTAGGCGGTTTCGTCTTCGGAGAGAATGGCAATGTCGTCTTGATCGTAGCCGGCAGTCTTCGTGGCGAAATGGAAAAACTGATCGAGCAAATGGCTTTCGTTGTCCTGGAACGGAATGAAAAAGGCGCCGGGCGGAAGATTGGCTTCGAAGGCGCAGCGCGGTTTGGTACCGCGGACGATGCCGCTGAAAATGAGGGTCGTTTTTCCTTCGAGCGCAATCCGATCCTGCCAGAGGGCGGTGGACAGCGAAGGCAGCGAGCCGCTGAAGGTGGGGCCGAGGATGGCGAGTTTTTTCTGCGCCGGAATTTTTGCAGCTTCGGCGGCCGGCGCGATAGCTTTCATAATTTGGAGCGCGTGGGCGAATTGATCTTTTCGAATGCCACCGGTCGGAGCCTCACCAACGACAAAGACGAGCAAGGTGTGCGCTTCGGAGCCGGGGGAAGGAACGCTCGAAGCATTGTCGGCGGAAGCGGAAGGCGGGGTGTGGCGGAAAATGAGGAGGCCGGGATATTTTTCGCGCAGCGCTTTCTTGGCCGCCTCTTCTTCGCGCTTATCGACATCGGAAGATTCGGGATGCTCATCGAGATCCCAAGGCATCGTGGCACGGTCAAAGTTGTATCCACTCTCCTGGGCAGCTTGCTCGATGGCCTCGATGCCGCGATCAAAATAAAGATTCAGCTGAGTGTGGGCGGGATCGGGAAGTATGGCGATGGCAAAGCGGGTGGAGGGCCTTTCGGCGCGAGGCACGAACCAATGCTCGTAGAGGTCGAGTTGAACGGATTCTTCAACGGAGAGTTCTTGTTCAAGATCGGCGCCGAAATAGGCGAAAAGGGCATCTTCAATGCCTTCCGCTGTGTGGCCGTGCGAGCGCTTTGCGGGAGTGCCACCCGATTTCTTAACTTCCGCACTGCTCTGGGAATTCGGTGTTGCGGGCAAACCGGAAGAAGAATCGGAACCAGTGATCGAGGTGCTCGAAGGGGAAACCCAACGGAGAGCGCCTGTTAGGACAATGACGAGGGCAATGGCAAGGCCGCCACGTTTCATAAAACCTCTTGGAACTGACCGGGCAGAGTTCGCGGAAGGAGGCCGAAACGATCTAATTTGACGAACTAACTCCGAAAACCCCTGTGCGGAGTAGTGCGAGCAGGAGGAAGAACGTTACAAGCTGGGCGTGGAAAAAAAGCAGCGGCGCGGGCTGGATTATTGGTGCTCGGAAGCGGCAGCGGGAGCGTCGTTAGAGGGCGGTGTTTCGGGAGCGGCAGTGGACTCGAGACGGACTGAAAGAGTCTCAACGAGGAGATCGATGAGTTTTTTGGCGCCGGAGGCGTCGGGATCTTTGTCGGGGTTGTACTGGGTGATGGTGAGGCCAACGAGGAAGTTGCTGCGAACGGCTTCCGTGAGAGCGGAGCGGACGTCGGCGAGAGGCATGCCGCCTTCGGCAGGGACGTTGACGGCGGGAAATTCGGCGTTCGAAATAAGGTCCGTGTCGAGATGGACGACGAATTCGCGCGAGTCGGCGTGTAGATGTGTGAGGGCGTCCTTTGCCGCGGCTGCAGGAGACTTGCGCTGGACTTCCGCGGCGAGCATGTGGCGCATCGGCGACTTGGAAAGAAATTCCTGCTCGGGCGGGTCAAGGCGTTCGATGCCGAAAAGAAAGACGTCTGGTTCGCGGACAAGCTGTGGTTCACCCCAAAAGCGAACAAGCTCGGGTGCGCCCTTGCCGATAATGCAGGCGACGACCATGCCGTCAATACGGCCGGAGGGAGTGGTAGCGGGATTGTTGAGGTCGGCGTCGCGATCCATCCAAAAAAGATTGAGATGTTTGTAATAACGGCGGGCAGCCGTAAGAAGGCCGATGGTTTGCGCGCAATCGCCACCAAGAACGAGGACGAGGGCGCCGCTTTTTACGGCAAGCTCGGTGCGCGTTTTGAGCTCGGTGAGACCGGCGACGATTTCATTGACGTTGCGAGCACGGCGGTGTTCGTCGTCATCGGCGAAGAGGCGGGGAGTGCAATCGCCGTGGTCGATGACTTCGAAACCGGCGGATTGGAGGCGTTCAACGAGACCGGCGGCTCGCAAAGCGGCGGGCGCTTTTTCACCTCCGGGAAGAAATGCGGCGGCGCTGGAAGGCGCGCCAATCAAGGCAATCTTCTTCTGCTGACGGGCGATTTTGACCGCCAAGGTTGCCCCCTAGTTTGATTTACGGCTGAAGCCTGGGTTTTTGATCGCGGGCGTTGGTCCCCCGACGCATCGCGATCGGTATTGCCATTAATTTACACTGCATGGCCGGCTTCGGAAAGCCGGCCCTACAAAAACCACCTACAAAGGCCGACCGCACAAAACCTCTGACAACGGCGGGCCGCTTCGGAAAGCGGCCCCTACAAAAGCCGCCTACAATTCCGCCCACAAGAACCGACCCTGCGAAACCGTGGACCACAACCGACCTTGGAGTTTGCCAAGGCTCAGGTGGCCGGAACCGTTGACGCAGCCTAAAGGCTACGCTACCGGCGCGGAGCAGGCGCGATGGTGGCCAGTTCCGGTGGAAGCGTAAAGCGAACGTCCTCGCGAATCAGATCGAGGTCGCGCTGGTCCGTAAATCCGTGTTCGGCGAGGCGCTGGCTGACCTGCTCGACCAAGACTTCGGGAGCGGAGGCACCGGCGGTGAGGCCGACGCTTTTGACGCCTTCGAGCCACTTGGGATCGATGTCCGTAGCGGAGTCGATGAGAGCGGCTTTGACGCCGCGGCGCTCGGCGACTTCAACAAGGCGATTCGAATTGGAGCTGTTTTGCGAACCGACGACGAGAATGAGATCGACGTCCTGTGCGACTTGTTCGACAGCGTCCTGGCGATTTTGCGTGGCGTAGCAAATGTCATCGCTTTTGGGGCCGACGATTTTGGGAAACTTCTGGCGGAGGCGCGCGACGATTTCCTGCGTATCGTAAATGCTCAGAGTCGTTTGGGTAAGGAAGGCGAGCTTGTCGGGATGCTCAACTTCAAGGGCATCGACGGCTTCGACGGAATCGACGACGATGGTGCGGTCGGGAGCTTCGCCGGAGGTGCCGATGATTTCCTGGTGGTCTTTGTGGCCGATCAAGATGATGGTCTTGTCTTCGCGGGCAAATTTCAGTGCTTCGAAGTGGACCTTGGTGACGAGCGGACAAGTGGCGTCAATGACTTTGAGGTTGCGCGCTTTGGCTTCGTCGCGAACGGTGGGAGGAACGCCGTGTGCGCTGAAAACGAGGACTGCGCCGTGGGGAACTTCTTCAATGGTTTCGACGAAAATGGCGCCACGGCGGCGAAGTTGCTCGACGACGTAGGTATTGTGAACGATTTCGTGATGAACGTAGACGGGATTGCCGTAAGCCTCGAGGGCCAATTCGACGATATCCACAGCGCGAACCACGCCGGCGCAAAAGCCGCGAGGGCGCACGCGCAAGAGCACTTTTCCGTTGGTTTCAGTCGGCATCTTCTTCCTAAGTCAATGGTTTAGCAAAATCCTATGATACCTCAGGAGCGGGAGTTGTTGCAGGGGAAATGGCGTTGCGTTGAGGCGAAGGGCATGACGGCGGCGCCGAGAAACAGGGGCGCAGCCAAGAGTGGCTGTGCTGCGGAAATCGGTGCACAATGAGCGAAACTTTGTTGGCCCAGCCAAGAACCTCCGCCCGGGTTCGTGGGTTGCGGCATGAAACGAGCGAAACCATGTCTCCTTCGACGGGTGCGAACCGCAGGCGAAGTGAACGCGTGATGCTGCAGATTCCGATTGTAGTGCTGGCGGAAACGCTGGAGCACGAACCGATGCGGGAAGAGACGCAGACGATGGTAGTGAACGCGCATGGGGGCCTCGTGAAATTGCAGATGGAAGTGAAGCCGGGGCAGCCGATTGAGCTGATGCATCCGCGATCGGGGAAGAAGGCAGCGGCGCGCGTGGTGCGAGTGGAGAACCCACCAGGAGGATTTACGGCGGTGGGGTTTGAGTTTGCGGAGCCGTCGCCGAAGTTTTGGCCAGTGGAGTTTCCGCCGGAGGATTGGGGCGCGGCGTGAAGTGAGACATAGGAACTACGCTGCGAGTTGAAGGCGGTGGTCCGGCGTGGATTGAGCTGCGTGGTGGGAGTGAGGTCGTAAGAGCACAGGCTAAAGCCTATGCCACCTAAGAGCACAGGCATGAAACCGGCGCTGCGAATTGAAGGCGGTGATCCGGCGTGGATTGGGCTGCGTGGTGGGAGTGAGGTCGTAAGAGCACAGGCTGAAGCCTATGCCACCAGCGCTTCGAATTGGATCAGAAGATCCGCCATTTAGACCAATTTCATTCATGACGCGACCATCGTAAGAGCGCCCCTGCAAGGCAAACAGGAATGGCTAAGGGGAAAAGGCATCAAAACTTTTTGGTGGCGGCCGGGTTAGATGGAGTGGAGAGGTTCGTCATGAAGACAATGGGCTTTCGGAAGATTGGGGCAGGGCTGCTGGGTGTTGTGGCGCTGGCGTGCGTGGGAGTGCTGGCTGGATGCGATGAGCATGTTGTGGTTGACCGCGATCCGAGCGTACGCGTGCAGCACGGAATGACGTGGGCCTGGCGTCCGCAACCGACGCAGCAGGCAGCGCGGGAAGACGGCGGGCGGAAGGTGATTTCGCGCGACGTGATTGCGCCGCGAGGTGAGCGTCCGCAACGCGAATTTCCGCGATACAACGATCCGCAAAAAGACATGGTGCATATGCGGACGCGAATTGCGATTGAGCAGACGCTCTCGGCGAAAGGTTTGACGCAGGTGACCGATCCGGCTGCGGCGGATTTCCTGGTGGACTATCAGGTGGGCATTGAGAGCCATCGCGAACGCGTGGCGGTGCCCGTAGACCAACCGGTGCTCGTTTGCGGCTATTACGGATGCTGGCAGTCGTGGGGATATTGGGGACCGACGGGCTATGCGGTGAGGACAGTCCGCTACCGGGAAGGAACGATTATTCTTGATTTGGTGCGGCGAGTGGACGACAAGATGGCGTTTCGTGCGACGTATGAAAAACCTCTGGATTGGAACGGGCTGGATCATGAGCACGTTAATAAGGGCGTGAAGAGAATGTTGCGGGATTTGAAGACGCAGAATTAAGAGCGCGAAACGCGCGGTGAAACAAATAAGTCGAGAAAGGCCGGACTTCGGTCCGGCCTTTCTTTTTTTTGTGGGCAGCCCTGCAAAGTGAGTCTAAGATACGGCAACGGTTGGTCCCCAATTTCCAGGGAGAAAGTTCAAAAGCAAAACGGAGGAAAAAGGATGAGTGCTGCAAATGCGGCGGTTCAAGGCAACGCAGACGCGCCATCACGGCCGACACAAACGGGAGTGCACCCGGTGGAGCAGTTGTTCCAGATGGGGCTTGGGTTCATGACGACGGCAGCGCTGGGCTGCGTGGCGGAACTCGAAATTGCGGAGAAGTTGAAGAACGGGCCGAAAGGCGTGGCGCAGCTTGCGGCGGAAAGCGGCGTAAAAGAGGAACCCCTCTATCGCGTATTGCGCGCGCTCGCGGCCGCGGGGGTTTTTGAGGAGCAAGCGCCGAAAACATTTGCGCTGACGCCGGCGGCGGATTTACTTCGCCGCGATGCGAAGGGATCGATGCGCAACATGATGCTCTTCCTCGCGACGCGGATTCACTTCGAGACTGCTCCAGAAATGATGCATGCACTGAAGACGGGCGAAACGGTGGTGGAAAAAGTCCACAACGTTTCCGTTTTCGAATATTTCGAGAGAGACAAAATCACCGGTGAGATTTTCAACGATGCGATGACGGATTTCAGCGCGGTGGTGATTCCGGCGGCGCTCGAGGCGTACGACTTCAGCTATTTGAACGCGAAGACGCTGATTGATATTGCCGGCGGGCACGGCAAGGTGCTGACGGAAATTCTGGTGAAGTATCCGGAGATTCGCGGGAAGCTGTTCGACCGGGAACATGTTGTGAATGGCGCAAAGCCACGGATTGAGTCACTGGGGCTCGCGGGGCGATGCAGCGTTTGTTCGGGCGATTTTTTCAAGGAAGTGCCGCAAGCGGACGCGTACATTATGAAGAACATCATTCACGATTGGGATGATGCGAAAGCGACCGCGATTTTGAAGAACATTCACAAGGCGTCGCCGGCGGATGCCCGCGTGATTTTGCTGGAAGGCGTGATCGCACCGGGAAACGCGCCGAGCGTGGGGAAGTGGCTTGATTTGGAAATGCTGCTGATGCCGGGCGGGAAAGAGCGCACGGAGGAAGAGTACCGCGCATTGTTTGAGGGAGCGGGATTCCACGTGACGAAGATTGTGCAAACGAAGTCGCCGCTGAGCGTGATTGAGGCTGTGAAGGCGAATTGACGGTGGCGCGAGCGGACTACTTCGCGAACGGGACAAGCGTGCGATAATCGGCTCGATACGATGGAGCCGAGACGCGTGGCAAAGAAAAAAGCTGCGGACCCCAAAAAATTAGCGACAGAGCTGGCGGACACGGGCCGCGCGTTTCATGCGCGCGGCTGGGCGCTGGGAACAAGCGGAAATTACTCCGCGGTGTTGAAACTGCAGCCGGTGCGGCTGCTGATTACTTCGTCGGGTCTGGATAAATCGAAACTCGGCAAGAAACATTTTTTACAGATTGACGACCATGTGAATGTGTTGCGCGGCGACGGGAGGCCTTCCGCGGAATCGCTGCTGCATGTTGCGGTGGTGCGGGCGCGCGGCGCGGGCTGCGTTCTGCACACACATTCTGTGTGGAGCACGATTCTCTCCGACCGGCATGCGGCGAAGAAGAGCCTGGCGATCCGCGGATACGAGATGCTGAAGGGGCTGGAAGGCGTAAAGACGCACGAGCACCAAGAGTGGATTCCGATCTTCGAAAATTCGCAGGACATTCCGGCGCTGGCGAAAGAGGTTGAGGCGTTGTTGAAGCAGGATCCGCGGCCACACGGATTCCTGCTGCGCGGGCACGGGTTATATACTTGGGGCGAGGATTTGGCGCAGGCGCGGCGGCACGTGGAGATTTTTGAGTTTTTGTTAGAAGTTGTGGGGCGGCGCGAGTTGGCGGAGCATGGGAGTTGAGTTGAGGTCCTTGGCGCATTTTCATGGAGGCGCCCAGGATGACAAGCAACTTTGATTTGAGGTTCGGCAGCGGAATCGAAATTTATGGCGACACTGAATATTCCGGATGAGAAGAAGACGCTGAGCGAATTCGAAGAGGTGCGCGCGCACCTGGCGTCGATGGGAATTGACTACGAACGCTGGAAGCCTGCGCACGAAGTTGCGGCGAACGCTTCAGCGGCAGAAATTCTGGAAGCATATGCGCCGGAGATTGAGCGGCTGAAGTCTCAGGGTGGCTACGCCACGGCGGACGTGATTGACGTGTCGCCGCAAACGCCGGGACTCGACGCTATGCTGAACCGCTTCAACAGCGAACACTGGCACGATGAAGATGAAGTGCGGTTCATCATCGAGGGCCGCGGCATTTTTCACATTCATCCACGCGAAGGCAAAGTTGTTTCGATTACGGTCGAAGCGGGAGATTTGCTGCGGGTGCCGCGCGGGACGTGGCACTGGTTTGATTTGTGCCAGGAGCGCCGGATCCGCGCGATTCGACTTTTCCAGGACATGAGCGGATGGACGCCGCACTACACCGAGAGCGGCGTGGACCGCGGATATGAGCCGGTGTGCTTCGGGCCAAAGTATTTTCCGAACCGCGCCAATCTGAGCTGACCTTGGCAGTACTCGCCGAAACTTCCGCGATCGATTGCCTGCTGCTGGACATCGAGGGAACGACGACTCCCGTTGATTTCGTCTACAAGACTTTGTTTCCGTTCGCGAGCGCGCACGTGGAGACCTATTTGTACCGACACTCTGCGGATCCGGAAGTCAAGCGACTGCTGAGCGAGCTTCGCGCAGAACAAGCGGCGGATGCGGCGAGGGATCCGCAAGTTGGCGTCTGGATGCGCGGCACATCGGACGAGGAGATTACGACCGCGTCGGACTATGTGCGGCATCTTGTGGCGATCGACGGCAAGTCAACTCCTTTGAAAGCGCTCCAGGGAAAAATCTGGGAAGAGGGATTTTTGAGCGGCGAGCTACGCGGTGAAGTTTATGAAGATGTGCCACGCGCGTTTCAGCGCTGGAAAAAGGCGGGCAAAAGAATCGCGGTATTTTCTTCGGGCAGCGTGCTGGCACAACGGCTCTTGTTTGGCCATTCGGTCGCGGGGGACTTAGCGGTTAATATTGGCGCGTATTTTGACACGTCGACAGGACCGAAGCGCGAAGCGGCGAGCTACGTAGCGATTGCGAATGCGCTCGGCATTGAGGCTGCCCGCATCTTTTTTGTTTCCGACGTGGCGGCGGAATTGGACGCGGCGCAAGCGGCGGGAATGAAGACGGCGCTGATGGTGCGGCGTGGCATGGCGAATTCGACTGCGAAGGATACTCAGCATGCGCTGCTGAACAGTTTTGACGGCGTTTTGCCGTAGAGAAGAGAGGAATTTTGGCGATGAGCGAACAAAAACAAGTCGTGCTGATTACGGGGACAAGCAGCGGTTTCGGGAGGCTATTCGCGGAGACATTCGCACGGGTGGGCTATTCCGTTTTCGCGACGATGCGCGGCGTCGCGGGGAAGAATGCAAAGTCGGCGGAGAGTTTACGGGCGTTTGCGACGCAAAACTCAGTGGCATTGGAAGTCCTCGAAATGGATGTCACGGACGAGGCGTCGGTAAATAGCGCCGTGGCCGCGGCGATTGCGAAAACCGGGCGGCTGGACGTCGCAGTCAACAACGCCGGCTTCGGCTATCTGGATTTGATGGAAGCGATCACCGTGGAGCAGGCGAAGAAGATTTTTGACACGAACGTTTTCGGCGTACAACGCGTGGCGCGTGCGGTGCTGCCACAGATGCACAAGCAGAAGAGCGGGCTGCTGCTGCAAGTAAGCAGCGGGGCGGGGCGCGTGGTAATTCCCGCGTTCGGAATCTATTGCGCATCAAAATTTGCGCTCGAAGCAATGACGGAAGCGTATCGCTATGAACTGGCGGAATCGGGAATCGATTCGGTGAGCCTGGAGCCCGGCGCATACAAGACGGAGATTTTTGGAAAGATAGACCGGGGCGACGACCCGGCGCGGCTGGGTTCATATGGCGCGATGAAAGCGGTACCCGAGAAATTGAACGCGACGCTGACGACTGCGGCAGCGGATCCCAAGGAGGTAGCGGATTTGGCGCTGGAGATTCTGCGCACGCCGTTCGGCAAGCGGCAATTGCGGTATCGGATCGGATCCGGCGGGCCGGGTGTGGTGGAGATCAACAAATTGACGGATCAGATTCAGCAGCAATTGCTGAATGCGTTTGGGCTCGCGGAAGTCGCGCGACAGAGGACTTCCTCTTCCGCCAGCGCTTAGGCTGGCTTGCGGCAACAGCGCAGACGGAACCTAATTCTGTGCATTGCGCCGGAGCGGCGGTGTTTATATAATTTCGGCGTTCCACAGCCTCTTCGCACGAATGTGCCCGGAATAAGCTGGACGCCTTGGGGTGCAAGCGGAAACGTTTGCAGACAGGCGGTCTTGCTTGTGAGCCCCATCCGTAGAGGCGGAGCGGAAACTTGAGCCAAGCGTTTTTTGGGACGCCACCGCGCGTCCATTCGGGGATCGAATTGCGGCGCAGCACGCGCATCGAACGGTCAGTTCCGATTTTTATTTCCGGACGCGATACGACCGGTCAGGATTTCCTCGAGCGGACGTCGGCCATCAGCGTCAATCTGCACGGCTGCCGGTATCCATCGCGGCACGATTTGCACGTGGGGACGTGGGTTACGCTGCAGTTGGGCGAAGCGGCGATGGGAGAAATTTCCACGAGCGTGCGGGCGCAGGTGAAGTCCGTACACATTCCACAAAGCCCTCGTGAACTACATCACATCGGCGTGGAACTGGAAACGCCGGGGAACGTTTGGAGCATTCCGGCTCCCCCTGCGGATTGGCTAAATGCGTTGGAGCGCGGTTTCCGGGGCAATGGCGAGACGGCGAACGCGACGGGACCGGCGAGATCGTCGGTGCTGGTGGAAATGCCGAAGCCGCAACGGCCGGACTTCGAAGCAGATGCGAAGGCAGCGGAGCAGCAAGCGGCGGAAGTGGAAGAAGTAGATGCCGGAAGAAATGGCATACCGGCACCGGCCGCAGTCCCCGAGGCGGCTGCGCCGCAGGTTGCTCCAAAAACGGGACGGCTGGTGCTGACGCAGGATCAACTGATCCGCGTGATGCGCGGCAAGATGCAACAAGCGGCGGAGACCGCCGTGCGCGAGGCACTCGACAAGTTGCTGCAGCCTGCGATCGAGCGAGCGCTCGCAGCAATCGAAGAGACACGGCAAGGCAGCATCGTGCAGGTGGAAGAGGCTTCGACGCAGCAACGCAACACATTGCTCCATGCGACGCGCAGCGAGTTGCTGGAGCGACTGGAAGAGCGGATCGAAGATGTGCGCGTGCGCTGGGACGCGGAGCTCGATGGCTACCGGATTCGCGCAGAAGAAATTCTGGAGCGCGTGGAGAAGCACACGACTGCGGCGCGGCGGGATCTGGAAGAAGCGAAGGCGGTTGCCGAACGCGCCGTGCGCGATTTGGAACCGATGCTCAATTCGCACCTGGAGCGCACGCAACTGAAGGCGGCGGAAGAGTTTCACATGAACGCGGCGCAGGCGGCGGACCGGCACCTGGTGCGTGTCCTCGAAGAGTCGAGAAACATTGCCCGCGAAACGACGACGCACATGGAAGCAAGGTCGGCGGAGGCGCTGGCGGCAGTGGAAAGCGCGGCGCGGCAATCGTACGCAGAGTTCCGGCGGCAGGCAGACACGCACGCGGCGTTGACGATGTCGGACACGTCGCAGCGCATCACGTCGAATCTGGCGGCGCTCGAAGCGCAGAATCATTCCGCGTGCGACGCGCGGCGGCAAGCGCTTGAAGAGGAAGTCAGCCGCGTCGGCGAGCGGATTACGGAAGAGTTTCGGCAGAGCTTCCGCGCGTTCTTCTATTCATGCCTGGTCGCGGCGGTGGGTGCCGTTGAGGACCATTCGAAGGCGACGCGGGAAGGCATGACGCCGGACCCGAGCAAGTTTTTGCCGCCGAAGTTCTAGTCAACCTCGAGTGTGGCTAGTGCAGGTCGTTTTTGTAAACGACGCCGGCTTTCATTACGAACTTCACTTTTTGTAGTTCGGAAATATCTTTGAGCGGATCGCCGGAGACGGCGACAAGGTCGGCCCACTTCCCTGCTTCGACGGTGCCGAGCTTTTCCGACCAGCCAAGCAGCGCGGCAGTGACCACGGTGCCGGATTGAATGACTTGCATCGGCGTCATTCCGTAGTCGGCGTAATACTTGAATTCTTCAGCGGCGTTCAGCTGCTTCCAATCGAATCCGCCGGCGTCGGTCCCGAGTGCGATCTTTACGCCTTTCTTCAGCGCTTTTTGGAACGCGGCCTTTTCGAGGTCGACCATCTTCACCCAGTTACCACCGCGGCCGGGCGCGACGTAAGCGCCGACGGTGATCGTGGGCACCCAGTAAATGCCTCGCCGCACCATTTCGTCCATTTCGGATTCGGTGAGGCCGTCGCCGTGTTCGATTGTGTCGACGCCGGCGCGAAGAGCGGCCGCGATGCCATCGCTGCCGATGGCGTGCGCCGCAACTTTTTTGCCGAGGCGATGGGCTTCGTCGACGATCGCTTTGGCCTCCTCGTCCGTGAAATTAACCATACTGTGCAACACGCCGTCGGCCTCGAAGTGATATCGCCGGTCAGAGTAATACTTGATCCAGTCAGCGCCGTACATGACCTGTTCGCGAACGGCTTTGCGCGCGCCATCAACGCCATCGACATATTGCACGCCGGTCGGAACTCGCAGCTCCCACGAATAATCGAGTAGGGGATACATGCCGGTAGGCGTCATGGCGCGTGTCGCGACCTGCATGCGTGGGCCGGGAACTTCGCCGCGAGCGATGGCCTTCTTTACGTCGACGTCGGCGTACATGGCGCCTTCGGTTTCCAGATCGCGGATCGAGGTGAACCCATTTTCAAGGGCGATGCGGGCGTTCCGGGCGCCAAGAATCGCGCGGTAGGGGATGGACTGCTTCAGGAGCTGCTCGTCGTAGTCTTCGGCCGTGATGTCGCCGTTGAGAAGAACGTGAGTGTGAACGTCCATGAAGCCGGGGAGGACTGTGGCTTTGGAGAGGTCGATGACGTCGGCTCCAGCTGGCACCGAGCCGCCGGGAGTTACGGACATGATCGAGTCACCCTTAATTATTATGGTGACGTTGTCCAAAACCCGGTCACTCCGAGCGTCAATAAGATGACCAGCGCGAATGGCAATAGTCTTTTCGGGCGCGGATTTGGGCTTTTCCTGAGCAGAAGTGGTTCCGGGGAGGAAGAAGGTCACTGAAACGACGAGCGAACAGAGGTAGCCTGTTTTTCGGGTCATTCGGATCTCCAAAAGGACTTCTCGGGCGGTACCGGGGCGAGAGGTTATCAGTTTTATGACCCGCGCAATCAACTTTTTCGGGCGAGACGATGCTGCGCGAATCTCTCCACAGTCCTAACCGGGTGTTCGCCGGTAACCGGCCGGAATTCGCCGATTTCGGCTCGCGGGCATATAGAGAGATTGATAGAAATTACATCCAATTGACGTATAGTATGGGGGACGAAATTAGCGACGGGACTCTACCGCTACCCCCGTTTTGCAGTGTGCCGACCCCGTCTCGGTTCCAAAACTAATTCTAGAGGAGCACCTCGCCAGGCATGCCGGCCGCAGACTTGTCTTCCCTAAAAATACAGGATTCCGCACGTTCCAAAGGCTCTGCCGGAAAGGTGCTGGCGTACATATCGGCAGTCATCGGCGCGATTGTTCTGCTTGGTGGCGCTTTTCTGGCGATTCGCGGGCGCAAACCACAGGTGGAAGTCACAACGGCGCGCGCGGCGGGCGGATCGGACCAAGTGACCGCGCTGAACGCGAGCGGCTATGTGACGCCGCGGCGGCGCGCCACGGTCGCGGCGAAGATTACGGGCCGGGTGACGGGCGTTTTCTTTGATGAAGGCAACAATGTCAAAGAGGGCCAGCTGTTGGCAACGCTGGACGACTCCGACGTGCAGAAAGCGCTTACCACGGCAAGGGCGGACAAGGACTCGGCAGCGGCGGGTATCACGGACTTGCAGGTGCAACTGAAGCTCGCGGAAATCCAGTTGAAGCGGACGCAGGGGCTGGTCGACGCGAAGGTACAGACCGAAGAGGCGCTGGACAACGCAAAGGCTTCGGTTGACAGCTTTAAGGCAAAGATTGCGCTTACACGGCAGCAGGTGGTCGCAGCGGAAACGCGCATCGCGGAAGCGCAGCAGGCGGTGGACAACTGCACGATTCGCGCGCCGTTTGCGGGACGCATCGTCTCAAAAGACGCACAAGTGGGCGAAATGGTCTCGCCGATTTCCGCCGGCGGCGGCTTTACGCGCACCGGCATCGCGACGATTGTGGACATGAAGTCGAACGAAATTGAAGTAGACGTAAACGAGGCGTATATCGCGAAGGTGAAAGAAAAGCAGCGCGTGGAAGCGCGGCTCGATGCCTATCCCGATGACAAGGACAAGTACGCGGCGCACGTGCGAACCGTCATTCCCAGCGCAGACCGGCAAAAAGCGACAGTCAAAGTTCGCATCTCATTCGACCATCTGGACGACAAGGTCCTGCCAGACATGGGCGTAAAAGTGGCGTTCCTCGAAGACGAAGAGCCAAAGAAGAAAGATCCCAACGCGATGGTCGCGAAAGCCGTGATTCCGCTGAACGCGGTACACAAGGAAGGCAACATCCAGTTCGTGCTCGTCGTGAAAAACGACATGCTGGAACGGCGCGGCGTGACGCTTGGTATGGAGCGCGGGACGGACGTGGACGTGATCGCGGGCGTGAGTCCCGGCGACATGCTCGTGGTGAAGGGTCCGGAAGGTTTGAAAGACGGTCAAAGCGTGGAAATCAAACAGTAGGAGCGAACAACGATGATTCGGGTAGACGGAAAAGGTGGAGCAAACAGCCTGGTTCAGGTGCGAGGCCTGAACAAGACGTACAAGCGCGGGGGCGAAAGCATTCAGGTGCTGCAAGGCCTGAATCTGGACGTGGAAAAAGGCGATTTCGTCGCGTTCATGGGGCCGAGCGGCTCGGGCAAGACGACGTTGCTGAATTTGCTTGGCGGATTGGACGTGCCAACGTCCGGCACGATTTCCGTCGACGGCGACGAAATCACGCACATGTCCTCAAGCAAGCTGACGCAATGGCGCGCGCGCCATGTCGGCTTCATCTTTCAGATGTATAACCTCATTCCCGTGCTGACGGCGTTTCAAAACGTCGAGCTGCCCCTCCTGCTGACGAAGCTCTCCGCCTCCGAACGGCGCAAGCATGTCGAGACCGCTCTCAGTGTCGTTGGTCTTGCCGACCGCATGAATCACTTCCCGCGCCAGCTTTCCGGTGGACAAGAGCAGCGCGTGACGATCGCCCGCGCAATCGTCTCCGACCCGACCTTCCTTCTTTGCGACGAACCGACCGGGGACCTCGATCGCAAGAGCGCCACTGACATCATGGCGCTCATCGAAGAACTCGTCGCCAAGCACGGGAAAACGGTGCTCATGGTGACGCACGATCCGGTCGTCGCGGCCCGTGCCCACACGACGCTGCATCTCGAGAAAGGCGTGCTCGTGGAAGGCTCGGCGAATCGTGAAGCGGCAATGGCAGGAGGTGTCGCATGAAATTCAGCCGCTTAATCCTGGCGAATCTTTTTCGCAAAAAAATTCGCCTGATGCTGACTCTTGGTTCCTTCGCTGTAGCGTTGCTGCTCTTCGCGTTTCTGGCGGTCGTGAAGGATTCCTTCCGCCGCGGGACGGACATCGCCGGCGCTGACCGCCTGATCATCATCAACCGCACCTCGATCATCAACCCACTGCCGCTTTCGTACCGCGACAAAATTTTGCGCATCCCCGGCGTCAAAGCAGTTACCCACAACAATTGGTTTGGCGGGATTTATCAGGACGCGAAAAATTTCTTCCCGCAGTTCGTCATCGATCCCGATAATCAGCGCCAGGTAATGTCTGAGCTGATCGTGCCAGACGACCAGTGGGCCGCCTTTCTAAAGGACCGCCAGGGCGCAATCGTCGGCGCGCGCACCGCCGATCGCTTTCACTGGAAAATCGGTGACCGCATTCCCTTAAAGAGCACGCTTTGGGGCGGCAGCACGCCGGAATTCAACATCGTGGGCATCTATCACGGAAAACGCGAGCAAGACGACGAGACACAGTTCTGGTTCAAGTGGGACTACTTTGAGGAGAACGTACCGGCTCGAATCAAAGGAAATGTCGGCTGGTACGTGTTGCGTCTGAATTCGCCCGACGACGCTGTGCAGGTGGCCAAGGCCATTGACGAGCAATTTGCCAACTCTCCCTACGAAACAAAAACACAAACGGAGTCGACCTTCATCGCAAATTGGGTGAAGCAGTTTGGAAACATTGAGTTCCTGATCGTCTCGATCGGCACCGTTGTGTTTTTCACTCTGTTGCTCGTCACCGGCAACACCATGGCCATTTCCGTCCGTGAGCGCATCGGCGAATTGGCTGTCTTGAAAGCGATCGGCTACGGCGACCGCACCGTATTATTCTTCGTCCTTGCCGAATCGCTGGCCATCGCGCTGGTCGGCGGACTGCTCGGTTTGGCTCTCGCCAAGCTGACAGTTCCGCTCCTCGATAAATTGCTCAATGGCCGTCTGCCGAATCTCATTCTTTCGCCGAGCATTCTCGCGTCCGGCCTGGTCGTGGCGATTCTCGTTGGAATCGCAAGCGGCCTTCTACCAGGTATCAGCGCGATGCGCATGCGAGTTATCACCGCATTGAGGAGGGTCTGAAATGGCGATACCTCTGATTTATAACGTTCGAAGCGTCCGAGCGCGATGGACTTCCACCATTGTCGCGATTCTCGGCATCGCGGGCACGGTTGGTGTCTTCGTTGCGATGCTTTCGCTTGCTCGCGGTTTCAAGGCCACTCTGGTAGCTTCAGGCTCCGCTGGCAACGTGCTTGCGTTGCGAGCGGGTTCGCCTACGGAAATGATGGGCGGCATTACGCTCGATTCCGTGAAACTCATCCAGGACAAACCGGGCGTGGCCCACGACTCCAATGGCGCTCCGTTGGTTACGCAGGAAGTTGTCGGCGTGGTTCCCTTTCCGCTTATCAGCACGGGCACCGACGCCAACGTGCAAGTTCGCGGCGTTTCTCCCAACGTCCTAACCGTTCGCCCCTTCGTGAAATTGGATCAAGGCCGCATGTTCCAGCCAGGGCTTACCGAACTGGTTGTCGGCAAGAACGCATCGAAGACATACGTGGGGATGAAACTCGGCGATACGCTCAACCTCGGCGGAGGCCACTGGAAAGTCGTCGGTGTGTTCGATGCGGGAGGCTCTTCCTTCGACTCCGAAGTCTGGTGCGATTCGAAAATCCTGAATGAAGTCCTGAAGCGCCCCGACAATATTTTCCAGTCGGCTACCGTGCACTTGACGTCCGCCGATGCGTTCAAAGATTTCAAGGATGCCGTCAGCAAAGACCCGCAGCTTGACCTCGATGTCGTCCGCGAAGTGGACTATTATTCGAAGCAATCGGAGTCGATGACGATTTTGATCAAAGTGCTGGGTGGACTCGTGGCGGGAATCATGGCGATTGGCGCGATTTTCGGTGCGCTGAACACGATGTATTCAGCCGTCGCAGAACGCGGCCGCGAAATCGCCACCATGCGTGCAGTCGGCTTCGGAGGAGGTTCGGTCATTTTCTCCTTCCTGGTCGAAGCGCTGCTGATTTCGTTCCTCGGAGGAGTTCTCGGCTGTCTCGCCGTTCTGCCATTGAATGGACTCACGACTCAGGCCCTGAATTTCCAGACCTTTTCCAGCCTCGCCTTCGCCTTCAAGATTACATTCGACCTGCTGATCGGAGGCGTGGTCTTCGCGTTGGTCATGGGCGTTCTCGGCGGCTTGCCGCCCGCGATTCGCGCTGCCAACAGCCCGGTCGCTTCAACCTTGCGCTCGCTTTAATCGCGTTGCAGTAAACAAACTTCAAAGAAGAAGGCCAACCGCTCTCTCAGGACGGTTGGCCTTTTTTCTTTCAAGCTACTTATCGGGTTCGGCGGATTCGCCTGTAAGGAGTCAGGCGAACTCGTGTCCCGGTGTGCTCTGGTCTAAACCAGAAACTCTTAGGCAGCCTTGCTCAGCGGATTGCCTGACGCTGGACGTTGCAACTGCCGGCGAGCGAGATCGCCCGCTGCGCTCACTCCCTTGCGTGCCAAAACTTCCATGGAATTGACGCTGCGCCGAGCCATCTCAACGGCCGGATGGTTGCTATCCGCAACTCGGGCGACAGCCAGTTCCCAGCCCTTCTGGGCCACGTAAATCCCCACAACCACGGTTGCAATCACCGTGAACAAAATCGCAAACAGCGCGAACGCCGCCAAAAGCTCCCGCACGAAGTACATCTGAAGCAGCGCCGCAGTCCCCAGAAACCCCCACATCCACTTCCGCCCTTGATCTGTCGTCTTCATTCCTGTCCTCAATTTCCCCTCGGCCTATTCCCAACCACCTGGGTAGTGACTGCCTACCCCCTACCGTTTCCTTACGTCTTTCCCACTCCGTTAGATGCGCCCGACTGTCCTAAGTTCCAGTCGTTGCACCTGTCCCATTAGACAGGAGGCGGTTCCCAATTAGAATGGTACATCCGTCACATTTTAGTGCCTAAACGACTCTCCTAGTACGGCCAATAAGGCTCTCATTCGATTTGAACGCATTGAAAATAATAGACTTACCAAGAGCGGCCTTGTCTCATTTTGATTCGCTATTCGTTTGCTGTACCTGCTGTGGAAAACCTGTCCCTTAGGACAGGCCTTTTGACACTTTTTGGCGCTAGCCCAACACTACCCTAAGGGCGGTTGTTTCGCTTACATGACTATGGTTTAATCCCTCGCAGACGCCCAGTCCATGGAAGCACCCCTCATGCTGCTTCTGGTTGTCGTGGTCCTGCTCCTCCTCGTGGGACCGATCCTCGGCACAATTGCGTACTTTGGATTAAAGCGTCTCGAGGCCGCGCAACAGCGGCACACTCCTCAGGATTTGACGGCACGCATTTATGCGCTGGAGCAGCGGCTCGCCCGCCTGGAGAAATCCGGCGTGATGTCAGCGACGCCAGCGGTTACATCTGCCGCCGAACCCGCGCCACCAGCACCTGCAATTCCGCCTGCTGCACCTGTTCCGCTACAACCGGTTGCCCCGTTTTCACCTGCTTCGCCTCAGCAGCCACCGCCACCTCGCTTGGCTACCCCTACGCAGCCCCAGCCGCTCGCCGGCTTCGCGCCGCCACCGTTGCACACCTCCCTGCCGAAAGATTCGGATTCCGGCGACCTCGAAACCGTGATCGCCGGGCGCTGGTTCAACCGCATCGGTATCGTCGCGCTACTCATCGCCGTGGCGTACTTCTTGAAGCTGGCTTTCGACAACCGATGGATTGGTGAGTCGGGACGCATCGCCATAGGTATTTCGCTGGGCGCATTGATGATGCCGTGGAGCAGTTGGCTGCTCGGCCGCGGCTATTCGTATTTTTCGGAAGGCATCGTCGCGCTCGGAGAAGCGACACTTTTTCTTTCCGTGTGGGCCGGCTGCCAGTATTACCACTTATATCCGCAGAGTACTGGCTTCGTCGGCATGATCGTAATTACCTCGACGATGGCGGCCATTGCCCTCGGTCGCGATTCGCAGCGCATAGCGATTCTTTGTCTGCTTGGCGGCTATGCGACCCCAGCCCTTGTCAGCACCGGACAAGACCACCAAATCGTCCTGTTCACTTACTTGCTGATCCTCGGCGCGGGCATGCTCATCATGGGCGAGCGCAAAGACTGGTACTCGCTCGCGCCCGTCTGCTTTATCGCCACGGAGATTTATTACTGGGGCTGGTACAACGAGTTTTATCACCGCGCCGCGTTGGCGCCGCTCGAACGCACCACGGCGTTCGCCACACTTTTCTTCTTGTTGTTCTGGACCCTGCCCGTTTTGCGCTCAATCAAAGAAGGCGTGCTCACCGAAATAGACATTCTCGTGACGACGGTGAATGCATTCGCATACGTCGCCGCGTTGTACGCGCTTTTCTGGCCCGATGACCGCTGGCCGTTCACGCTTCTCATTCTTGCGCTCGGCGCCGGGCACATTGCCGTGGCGCGCGTCATTCCCGCAAAGCACGAACGCGGCAGCCCGCTCGCCCGCTACATCTTCGCGGGATTGGGTTTGACCTTCGCCACGCTTGCGATTCCCATTCGGCTGAACGGCAAGTGGATTACTTTCTGCTTCTCTGTCGAAGGCGCCATTCTCGTCTGGTCCGGATTCCGCGCGCTGAGCGGATTTCTTCGCCAGTTCGGCTACCTACTCCTCGCGATTGCCGCGGTCCGCGTCCTGGCGTTTCCGCCCCCTGCGGGAGACTTCCTGTTGAACCAGCGTTTCGGCGCGTACGTCTTGCTCATCGCCTGCTTTGGCGTGGCGCTGTGGTCGGCCCGCGAAAATCTCGGTGAAACCGGCAATCAGGAAAAGACACAGCTTGGGATTTTTTCGGTATTGATTAATATATTCGCGCTCATCGCGTTGTCGCTCGAATTTTGGGACTACTTCGGCAGAGGCGCCACGGGAATGGAAGCCGACCTCGCGCGACACCTTTCGCTTTCCGTGCTTTGGACCATTTACGCCACCGCCCTGATTCTTGTCGGCGTTCAGCAAAAATCGGCGTTGCTCCGCTGGCAGGCATTGACGTTGTTCGGTCTCGTCGTGGTCAAAGTCTTTCTGTACGACCTCGCATCGCTCGACCGCGCGTACCGTATCCTTTCGTTCTTCGTGCTCGGTTCGGTGCTGATGGTCGTCTCCTTCCTCTACACTCGCCGCGCGGCGAAGGGCAGATCGACATGAACCAGTTCAATCGCCTCCGGATTGTCGGTTGGTCACTTTTCTTGCTGGGAGCAGCCGTGTCCTCCGCGGGTTCGCTGCCCGATGCATGGCATGCCTGGCACTACACCCGCGACATTTCTTCCGCGCACACTGGAGCGCTCAACTACGTTCCACTCGGGCCGGATCTCCTCGCCCATGCGAATCCTTCGATTTCCGACATTCGCATCCTGGATGACGCGAGCAACGAAACGCCGTACGTGGTTCGCACTACAGTCGGCGTAACAAAGACAAATGCCTGGGCGGCTACCATTCGCGAAAACAGCTTCGTCCCCGGCCAGTACACGCAACTCGTTCTCGACCTCGGCGCCGCGCCGAAATTTCACAATGCAGTCCGGCTCGACACGCCGGAGTCCGACTTTATTCTGTGGGTCGAAGTCGACGCCAGCGACGACGCACGCACCTGGCGCATCGTCAAAGCCCGCGCGCCGATTTCCCGCTTCCGCAAAGAGGGGCTCGAAGGCAATCAGATCGTCCACTATTCGGAAAACAACGCTCGCTACCTACGCGTGCAAATCCGCGAAACCGCAAACCAGTTTCCTGTGACCGGCGCCGCCGTCTTTCCGTCTTCTCTGTCGCAGCGGGACGTCATTCCCGAACAATGGATTTCACTCCAGTCTTCCCGCGCACCTGACTCCGGAACGCCGGCCGGGACAACGATTTGGACGATCGATCTCGGCAACGCCAACGTTCCCATAAGCTCCCTCGATATCACGACCAGCCAGCAGGAATTCTTCCGTGGCGTGCGGATTTCGACGAGCGCGGACGGCAAGCAATGGAACGTCGGTGGAGGTGGCGAAGTCTATCGCTACATGTTGGACTCGCGCCTCGAAGAATCGCTGCGCGTTCCTGTCTACAGCTACCCGGGAATTCGCTTTTGGCGTGTCGAGATCTTGAACGGCAGCGACACTCCTCTCTCCAACGCCGCGCTTTCCGCCTCAATGATTCCGCGCCTGGTCTTGTTCCGCCCCGCGGAAGGGCACAGCTACCGCATCGCATACGGAAACGAAAAAGCCATGTCGCCACAGTATGATCTGGAACGCACGCTTCACATCAGTGCCACGGAAGAGGCTTTTGCGGATTCGCTTGGCCCCGAGCAGGAAAATTCCGGCTACGAAGATCCGCGCCCCTTCTCCGAACGTCATCCGGCGCTGCTCTGGACAGTGCTCGCCTTCGCCGCGCTGCTGCTCGGCCTCACTGCACTCCGGACCATGCGCACACCGCCGCCACAACAATCCTGATGCAATTTAAGTTTTCGAGGAATTTATTCCGGGGAACAACTACCGCGCCGCTCAGTTGCCCTTCAGCGCGTAGCCCACGTCAAACGGCAGCTTGCCGTCGACGCGCAAAACCTTTACCGAACTATTGATCGAATAAACGTCCACGACGCCAATCGCTCCTTGCGTCGATTCCACGGCCCTCAATAACTCGTCGTCGCTGTCCACAACCTTCACGGTGGTCCGCGTCTCATTTAACTTGGCGATTGTGGATTTCGCTTCCGCGCCCGTCGCGCCAAAGAGCTTCAGCACCACGCCCCGCATTTCCGGTGCGTCCGGGTTCTTGATGACGATCGAAAAATTCCTTCCGTCCGGCCACGTCTTGGCCGTTCCTTTGCAGAATTTCACCAGATCCGTCATCGGCACGTCGCTGAGCTTGCTCGACGCCGACGTAACAATCGCCATGTTCTTGATTGCCGCGAGGGCCGAAAGCGCGCAACACGCCGCCACAGCCGCCGTCGCCACCACCCGGAATAGTCTTGCGGAATATCTTGCGTGCATGATCCGCTCGCCTTTCACAAAGAATAGACAAAGTATTGCCTCCGCCGCGCCCCGCGACAAGTAACCGTTACGCACCCTTTCTTCCTGTTTCGTATCCGCCACTCCGTGTAAGAACCGCGCACACCTGTCCTTCAGACCAGTTCAAGCCGCACGCCGCCACGCGTTACTGTGAACACCGGAATCATTTCAGTCTTTCGAAGGAGCGCGGCGATGAGTCGCTTTTTGTCGAGATTCTTTTTGCTGATTTTCCCGGCAGCGTGCGCCGTGGGAGCCTTCGCACAAGCGCCTCAACACGTCGAAGAAGCCAGCGCCCGCACGGCTTCGTCCGCTCACGTTCAGCCGCTCGCCCGCAACAACGTCTTCGGCGTCTTTGCGGTCTCTTCCAAATCGCCGGAAGCACGCAAGCTTGTCGAAAACGCAGTAGATCAGTACGAAAACGTTCTCCTCGACCAGAGCATTTCGACCGCGAAGCTTGCCACACAAAAAGATCCGCACTTTGCTTTGGCCTACGCAGTGCTCGCCTTTGCTTCCCGCCGTGGGGAACCGAATCCCGAAGCGCGCGCGAAAGCCCGCGAACTTTCTAAATCCGCGCCGCCCGAGGAAAAACTGCTCGTCAAATGGATGACCAGTGTGGAAGACGACAGTCTTCTCCCGGCGATCGCCTCCATGAACGATTTGCTCACCAAATTTCCGAACGACAAGCACGTCCTCTATCTCACGTCGGAATGGCTCTATTTTCAGCAGGACTACGACCGCTCGCGCGCCATGATGGAAAAGATTCTTACAATCGACCCGAACTTTCCTCCCGCCCTCAACATGCTCGGCTACTCCTGGGTGGAAACGGGCAATCCCGATCCCGTCAAAGCGATTCGCTATTTGAAAAAGTACGCGGAAGTTCAGCCCACGCAGCCGAATCCCGAAGACTCGCTCGGCGAAGTCTCACGCTTTGTCGGCGACGATCAAGGTTCCATCGAACACTATTCCCTCGCCCTGAAAATCAATCCGCTCTTCATCACGTCGCAGATCGGCCTCGGCGATACTTCCACACTGATGGGCAATTTCGCCCGCGCCCGCCAGGAATATGAAAAAGCCGAAGTAATCGCAACGAATCCGCGCGATCTTTTTCACATTTCCTATCAAAAGGCTCTGGTCTTTTTCTGGGAGAACAATCCCGAAGAAGGCTTCCGCGTCCTCGACACCCTGGCGCTTCGCGCCGAACAGTCCGGCGAGCCGTACGCGTTTTACGAAATTTCCCTCGGCCGCGCGCTCTTGACGCCCGATCGCGCCGAACAACTTCGCCGCCTCGAATCCCTCGAAGCGAAATATTCCGCGCCCGTCACCGGCATGAGCGAAGGCGACCGCAATCCCTCCCTCGCCGAAATTCTTCGCGACGAAGTTCGCGTTCACTTTCAATTGGGACACTCCGACGCCGCGCAATCCACCATCAAGAAGCTTGAAACACTCGCGTCCAATTCCCGCGATTTAATCGTCAGCGGCGATTACGACTCCGTGCTCGGCCTCGTTCACCTTCAGAAGGACGATTTCGACGGCGCCGTCGATGGCCTCTCTTCAGACGCGCATTCGCCCCTCATGTTGCAGCAACTCGCGTTCGCGCAGGAACGCGCGGGCGACAAGGCCGGTGCGGAAAACACGAAGCTTCGCCTGAAATTCATGCGCGGCCCAACGGTCGAATGGTTTTTGGTTTCGCATTCGGTTGCGGATCAGGGAGTGTCCGCTTCCAACTGACCTCACCCCCCAAAACAAACGGCGCCGGCAATCCTTCCCCCGGGATTGCTGGCGCCGTTTGCCCCTTTTGACAATCAGACTTGAATCAGTGGTTCACGCTTTCTTTTTGATCAATCGCGTAATCCAAACCAGAATCACCGCGCCAATAAATGCCGTGATGATCCCGCCGATCAGCCCGCCGCCCATCGAAATGCCGAGCCTCCCGAAAATCCAGCCACCGAAAATTCCTCCAAGAATCCCCAGGATGATGTCGACGATAATTCCGTAACCGCCGCCTTTCATCACCAGTCCCGCAAGCCAGCCCGCGATCAACCCCACAACAATCCAGTAAATCATCATGCCTCCTTAAATTTGCTGGGAACGTCGTCTCTGAGAGCCTTCCTTTTAGAACAACCCCTTGCCAAACGTCAACCGCAATCGCTAACCAGCGCGCACCATTTTTGTATTCCCGCCGCACCCTTCGCGTTTTTTCCCGCGTCCCGTATACTCTTTCTTTTCAGGGGAACGCTCATTTCTCGTCTGTGAGGTGAATCTTCCGATGCGCCGTCGCTCTCTGTTCATTTCCGCATGCTTTGCAATCGCGCTGCTGGTCTCTTCCTGCGCGAAGCCGCCTCAATCCAATTCCACTCCCGCGACTCCGCGTCCCACCATCGTCTTCATCACCGACTTCGGCACCGCCAACGACGCCGTCGCGCTCTGCAAAGCCGTCATCCTGAACATCGCGCCCGACGTTCGCATCATGGACATCACCCATCAAGTCACGCCGTTCCAAATCGAAGAAGGCGCTCGATTCCTTTCCGCCGTTGCTCCCTACTATCCCGCCGGCACCGTTTTTCTGGGCGTCATCGATCCCGGCGTCGGCACTTCGCGCAAAGCCGTCATCGTCAAAACGAAAAAAGGACAATACTTCGTCGTGCCCGACAACGGCCTCATCACTCCGACACTCGATCGCGATGGCCTCGACTCCGCCCACGAAATCACCAACACCACCTGGATGCTCACTCCCGCCGTTTCTTCCACGTTTCATGGCCGTGATATTTTTTCTCCCGCCGCCGCGCATCTCGCCGCTGGATGGGATTACACCATCGCCGGCCCGCAGGTAACCGAACTCGTTCGCCTCACGCCGAAAACCGCTATCATCGAAGAAAAAGGAATCTCCGGCGACATCATCGGCCTCGACGACCCCTTCGGCTCGCTCATCACCGACGTGCTGGGCGACGATTTCCGCGCGCTCGGCTACGCCGTCGGCGACAAGGTCAGCTTCCAGCTCAACGGCAAAACCCTCGTCCTTCCTTTCGGCAAAACCTTCATGGACGTGCCCGTCGGCGATTCGCTTCTCTATCAGGATTCGCGCGGCCGCATCGGCATCGCTGTCAATCAGGGCAACTACTCGAAAAAATTTGGCGTCGACCCGCCCGGCAAAATTTTCTTTCCCCGCAAAGGCGCCGCCCTCAAGCACTAACATCCGCCGCCTTTTCCCAGACCGTACCGCCGCAGCGGGAACCGAGCCGCGACTTTCATTCTCGCGGCGAATCATTCCGCTTCTGCCATTCCGCCCGCATCTTCGGTGTAATCCAAACCACTTTCCCACCCAATCCCTGTATCGTATCGATCGCATTGGCGGTATACAGGAACGCTGAATTAGGATCAGCTTCTACATAAACCGTCCACTCGGCCCGTCGCTCCAGTTCCTCTTTCAGCGTTGCCTTTAGGTCTCTCGTTTTGAGCGCCTTTCCATTCACATAGAACTGACCTTGATCCCCTATGTAGACGCTCGTCGTCTCGGCCCACGGACTCTCCGTCGCCCGGATATGGCTTCGTTCTCTCCACTCGATTGGCAAACCTGTCGGAGTCCGACCGTGGCCAAGAGTCATGAAGATCGTCACGAGCGTCACCAACACGCAAATCCACGACACCGAAAACGCGTTCCAACTTGCCGTCACAAGCGAAGCGCCATCGCTTCGCTTCTTCCACCGAGTCACATTTTGTAATTGAAGTTCAGGAAAAATCCGCGGGAGCGCTGGCCGCGGCAAATCCCAACCGAGAGCCAACTTCAATCCTCGCAGGATGGAAACCAATCCTCCGCCCGCGAGCGACATAACCAGAAATTCCAAAAAACTCGCTTCAACCGAATAATAATAATAAAACGGCCTCCAGGGATCTGACCGGATTGCATCCCCCAGCACCCATCCAACCGCCACCGCCAGCAAAATCAGGCCAAGACCGGCCAGGTAGAACCTTTTGGGAGACATAGGCACTATTTGGACTCCACCCCGACACCTCCAGTGCCCGTTTCAGCCGCCCCAAATCTCATTCGAACAATAATCCCCGTCCAACTCGCTGCAAACAAAAGCCTTATAATAATACTTTGACAAATATGACGTTTATGATATCATAGGCTGTGATGTTTTGCAGGGCCGCTTTCCCTCACCCGGCCGCGATTTTTTCCCCTCGCCGGCCTCTCCCCCTCAAGTGTAACCAAACCGCAATTTCCGCTAACCCCTCTGGAATGAACACTTACAAAAAATCCTCCTGCAAGTCCTTTATAATGAACACTTACAAAACATTGGACTTAAAGTCCCTTTGGAATCAACACTTACAAAAAACAAGGGGGTGGGGGGTGATTATGGTTAACCAAATCCCCGACGCACGGCATTTGTCCCGAGCCGTTGCTTTTTGGGCGAGGGATCTCTCCTGCAAATCCGAAGAAGCATCTCCAGCCCGAGCGAACACCGGGAGCCGAGGGACCTCTCTTACGCTGCCGGGGGCCGCACCCATTGCAACCATCTTCGCTCAACGCGGTCGCTACGCTGCTAAACTTGGCACCAGGAACCCTAAGGAGCTGTCCCATGTCTGAAGCTACAAAGCTCGCGCATCTGCCTGAAAATGTCGGGCCTACCCGCACCGAAACCGACTCGATGGGCCCGATCGAGGTCCCAACCGACCGCTACTACGGCGCGCAGACGGCGCGCTCGCTCATCCACTTCGCCATTGGCAAAGACACCATGCCGCCGGAGCTGATTCGCGCGTTCGGCATCCTCAAAAAAGCGGCCGCGCTCGTGAATCAGGATTTGGGAAAACTTTCCGCGGACAAAACGAAACTCATCGCGGAAGCCGCGGAAGAAGTCATTTCCGGAAAACTCAACGGCCACTTCCCTTTGCGCGTCTGGCAGACCGGCAGCGGCACGCAAACCAACATGAACGCCAACGAAGTGATTTCCAATCGCGCGATTGAAATTTCCGGCGGCGTGATGGGCAGCAAAAAGCCGATTCATCCCAACGACGACGTAAACATGTCGCAATCCTCGAACGATACGTTTCCCACGGCGATGCACATCGCCGCAGCAACCGAAACCGCGCGCAAACTTTTGCCCGCCGTAAAAAAACTGCGCGACGTCCTCGACGCCAAAGCCCGCGAATTCAAAGGCATCGTAAAAATCGGCCGCACCCATTTGCAGGACGCCACGCCGCTCACCGTCGACCAGGAGTTTGGCGGCTGGGTAAGTCTGCTCGACCGCGACGGTGGCCGCATCGCCGTAGCACTCGATGGCCTCTACGATTTGGCGATTGGCGGAACGGCCGTCGGCACCGGCCTCAACGCGCATCCCGAATTTGCCGAACGCGCCGCCAGGAAAATCTCCGAACTTACCGGACTTCCTTTCCGCTCGCATCCCAACAAATTCGCTTCGCTTTCTGCGCACGACGAAATCGTCTTCGCAAGCGGCGCGCTCAAAACGCTGGCGGCTTCGGTCATGAAAATCGCCAATGACGTTCGCTGGCTCGCTTCCGGCCCGCGCTGCGGCCTCGGCGAACTAACCCTTCCCGAAAATGAGCCGGGCTCCAGCATCATGCCCGGCAAAGTAAATCCCACGCAGTCCGAAGCGCTCACCATGGTCGCCGTTCAGGTCATGGGCAATGACGCCGCCATCGGTTTCGCCGGCTCGCAAGGCAACTTTGAATTGAACGTCTTCAAGCCGGTCATGATCTTCAACTATCTGCACAGCGTCGAACTTCTCGCCGATGCCTGCAACTCCTTCGTCGACCACTGCGTCGCCGGCATCGAAGTGAATCGCGCCCAAATCGACCACTACGTGGCCAATTCCCTGATGCTCGTCACCGCGCTCGCTCCCAAAATCGGCTACGACAACGCCGCCAAAGTCGCCAAAGCCGCTCATCACTCCGGCATCAGCCTCCGCGAAGCCGCCATCAAGCTCGGCTACGTCACCTCCGAAGAATTCGACGCCGCCGTCAAACCCGAGGACATGACACATCCATGAGTCTGAGTAAAGACAGATGAAAGAGAAACTAACACCACAAGAAAAGAAACGGCTTTCGTACGATAAAGATCACCGAACCCAAACATTTGACGGTGATCGAGGAATGGCGTGTGCTTGGGCAAAACGAAAGAAACGGGTCAATCGGAAATATCGCAGAGCGGTCGACGCAGTACTGCACAAAGCGATGAGTCCAGAACGAATCGACGTGCTCAAAGAAGGCGATGACGAAACCACTCGGGAAATGATTAGAAAAGGGCTAAGCCGCGAGAAAAACCATAAGTGGGGAGTGTCTAGTCTTAAGAAAGCTTTAGAAAGGCTTGCGGACTCAAAAAAGCGCTCAATTGAGTGGAAAACAAAGCACCGAGCGATTGTGATTCAAAGGTTCAGGGAGAGCGTCACCGCCTTTGAGAAGAATCCAGAAGTGTTTAGAGACGACGAAATCAGTTGGCTGGCATATCAGACTCGATCCAGTGAACTGAGAGCCTTTCTCAAAGCGAATCCTTCTTGGATAACTCGTCTCCAGCGGCAAATCGACAAGGTGCGAAAACAAAAGCGGATAGCGGCAGAAAGGGCTCGCATCAGAGCGGAAGAGAAATCGAAATGGAATTCGCCTGTTCCACGCCTGCCGCGCAACGTCAAGACGGAGGAGAAAGGCCAGCAATGAGACGCGCGGCAACAACGATCTTAGTAGCTACTCTAATGCTGTTGGGTTCTTCTTCCCGCACGATGGCGCAGACAACGCACACGCTGAAGGCGACGCCGAAGACGGTGGCTTGGGGGTATTACGACGCGAAGGCTACGCCGGTGTTGCGCGTGAAGTCGGGCGACACGGTGGAGATTCAAACGGTGATTACGAATAGTCCGAAGCGGCTGGAAGAAGCGGGCGTGCCGCCAACCGAGGTCGAGCAATCGCTGCGCGACATCACCGACCAGGTGAAAGACAAAGGCCCGGGCGGGCACATTTTGACGGGGCCGATTTATATCGAAGACGCGCAACCCGGCGACGTGCTCGAAGTCAAAATTCTTTCCATCAAGCTGGCGATTCCCTACGCCTACAACGCCTTCGGACCGGGCCGCGGCTACCTGCCCGACGATTTTCCTTACTCGAGAATCAAAATCATTCCGCTCGACGAAAAACGCATGATCGCAAAATTCGCGCCGGGCATCGAAATTCCGCTCCATCCTTTTTTTGGCAGCATGGGAGATGCGCCGCCGGAAAGCGCCGGCCGCTTCAACAGCGCGCCGCCGTGGATCATGGCCGGCAATCTGGATAACAAGGACCTCGTCGCCGGCACGACGCTCTATATTCCCGTGCACGCGCCCGGCGCTCTCTTTGAAGTCGGCGACGGCCACGCCGGCCAAGGTGACGGCGAAGTGGACATCACCGCGCTCGAAACTTCGCTCATCGG
>DATGIS010000115.1:0-5799 GCA_035295625.1 Candidatus Acidiferrum sp.
CCCGAAATCCCCAGGAGTGCTTCTGCACGCGCATAGTGCGGTTCCAACTCGTCGTACGTGATGCCCCAGTCTTGCATCGCGTGATCTTCCGGCAGCCGCTCTGCGCCGTACTTTTGTGTGCTCCGCGAGAGCACTTCAAAACAATCCGGGAGCACGCGAGGGAAAACTCCGTTCCAATGCTCGCCGGCCCCACCGACGCCAGCGCCAGCAAAGAATGAACCGTGCTGACGAAGCGGAAAAGCTCGCTGCGTCGTATCGTGCCGTAGAGTCACCGTTTCCTGCGAGGCGTCCTGCATCATGTGTAAACGAACGGCGTAGTCCAGTTCATCCATGTCCGCGCCATAATCTTCTGTTTTGCGCGGCCCTCCGCGTTCCAGCACCACCACGGAGAGTGAAGTTCGCGAGCCAAGTTCCTTGGCCATGAGCAGCCCGGTCCAGCCGCCGCCGACAATCACCACGTCCACCGGCGGCAAGCTCTTCATTCCTCGTCCTCGCTCGGACGGACCTTGTGCCCGCTCATCTGTTGCAAGCTGGTGGGTTTCGGGCGGAATGCCTCTCCATAGTGCTTGTCTACATCGTCGTAGTTGCTCATGCGCGGGCCAGGAAAGCCAATCAACTGCCATCCCAACATGCCGGCATTCCCACCATGAATCGGATCGCAGAACATTCCTTCAATCGTGTTCTGCCGGAGAAGTGAAAAAAACAAAGTCGCTTCGATTTGTTTCAGCTTCTGAGCCTGCTCGTCAAATCCCAGGCGATCGAAGCCTTTCAACTCTTTCAGGCCTTGCCGATAGATTTGTTGCGGCGTCGCGCTGCCTTGATAACCAAACTCGGGCGGGGCGGCCTCGTCGAACGGCTCCTGGGTGTAGCGATGGCGGTCTCGTCCCCAGGGCCCAGCCAGTTGTCGATCGATGTAAACCGCAACAGCGGCTTCCCGCGCGCCGGGGCCGGTTTCATCGCTCGGAAATATTTGCGAGGCGGCCGCGGCAACAATCAGAGCTTCTGCTTCGGAAAAAAATCGCAGAGGAATACGAATGGATTGGTCCGCGCGTGCGGAAAGCCGGGAAACTTCGCCGCCGAGCGAGTAAACGAGCACCCCTCCCACACTTGCTGCTGACAGAGTGAGAAACTCACGGCGTCGCATAACGCCGGAGCATAGCAGATGCCGCAATGCTACGTCTTTCAATTTACCGGCGTCGGCTTGCGTGTGGCCGATATCGATTTCGCCACCGCTTCGCGGTCGATTCTTCGCCCGGCAATCCACACACCAACGATGTCTCGGGTCGCTCGAATGTTTTTAGAAGGATCTCCGTCGATCAGCAGGAGGTCTGCCCGTCGTCCGGCTTCGATTCTCCCTCGATCAATCAGGTTAAACTCGCGCGCAGTCGAGGACGTTGCCGCTCGCAACGCTTCTTCTGCGGTCAGGCCACACTCGGTCAACAGCTGTAATTCAATGTGCATGCTCACACCGTAGGCGTTGCCCGGACTCGGTGCATCCGTTCCAGCCAGGATCGTCACTCCTGCTTTTTGCAAAGCTTTTGTAGCCTCGCATGCATACTCAAAGTGAGTGCGTCGGACAAACTCATCCGGAAACTTTGCGCCCAGGCTCAAGATGTTCCAACTTAATAGATACGGTTCGAACCTCTTATCGTTAGCAAACGTCACGCCCAACGATTTTCCACCTGCGGCCGAGATCGTGGCGAGGGTGGGTGTAACCGAAACATCCTTTTCCGCCGCAAGCCGCACGAATTCAGGAGTGATTGGCGCGTCCGCAAAAATATGTTCGATGCCGTCCGCGCCCGCACGCATAGCCTCCAATCCATCATTCTGCACGGTTTCGTGAACGGTCGTCCGAAAGTTCCGTCTGTGAGCCGCGGCGATCAGCTCTCTCAGTTGCGCAAACGTCAGCCCTGGCCGCAGATGGTCGTAAATAATTTTCAGGTAGTCCGAACCCTCCGCAATCCGCGCATCCACAAACGCCTGCGCTTGATCATTTGGACCAAACATCGGGTAAGGTGGCCCCTCCATTTCGCTCGGATGTCCGCCTGGCACGCTAGCTCCGGTGCCGGCGGTTCTAAAATCGGCTGCGTTGGGATGTTCCCCTCGCTGAATCTCCTGCCGTAGCGCGCCCAGCGCTTTGGGATCGCCCCACATATCGAGTTCCGTTGTCACTCCGAGCGCGGCCGCTTGTTCCAGCCCCAGTTCCTGTTGGCCCATATGAACGTGGGCATCAATCAAGCCCGGCAGCAGCGTTTTTCCAGTTCCGTCTATTAAGCCCGCTGTGTCGGGAGCTTTTGCTGCAGGTCTTATGTCCCAAATGACACCGTCCTTAATCTCAACAGTCTGTTTGCGAAGCATCCGGTATCCGTCGAAAACGTCTACGTTGTAAAACACAGGTGAGGAAGTCTGTCCGAAGATCGCCGAAGCGGTCAGCAACGATACCGCGAGACACACGAGGCGAAAAAAAGACACCGACATAACACCCTCCCCAGGAAGTGCGAGGTCAGCGCGCGACACGGGCCGACACACCAACTCGCGGCGCTAGCGAGTTCGTCAGTAGGCCGCAAATCGATTGAACGCTACGCTTCTTCTTCGACGAGATGTTCGGCGTGCGGTTTGTGGGCGGCGATCACTTTTTCCGCGAGCTCGTTGGGAACGAAATCGTAGTGCGAATATTCCATCGAGTAGGTCGCGCGGGCTTGCGTTTTGGAAGTGAGATCGGTCGCGTAATTGAGCATTTCCGCGAGCGGCACCAACGCCTTGATGACGACGTTGTGGCCGCGCAAGTCGCTGCCGGCAATGCGGCCGCGGCGCGAACTCAGGTCGCCCATGAGGTCGCCGGAATATTGATCCGGCGCGTAAACTTCCACGTGCATGATGGGTTCGAGGATGGCGGGACGCGCCTGCTTCATCGCTTCCTTGAAGGAGAGCGAGCCGGCAATTTGAAACGCCATGTCCGACGAATCGACGTCGTGATATTTTCCGTCGTACACGGTGGCGCGGAAATCGGTCATGGGGAATCCGGCAAGGTAGCCGCGGATGGCGGTGTCGCGAATTCCCTTTTCGACGGACGGGATCCAGTTGCGCGGAATCGCGCCCCCGAAAACGTCGTCGACGAACTCAATGCCTTTGCCGCGTTCGAGCGGTTCGTATTTCACGCGGCAGACGCCGAACTGGCCGTGCCCGCCGGATTGTTTTTTGTGTTTGCCTTCCGCGTCGGCTTTGCCGCGAATGGTTTCGCGATAGGGAACTTTGGGTGGCTTGAGCGTCAGGTCGACGTGATAACGCTTGTGAAGTTTGGCGACGACGACTTCGATGTGCTGCTGGCCGCTGCCGGCGAGCAAAAATTCCTTGGTCTGCGGGTCGCGGATGAATCGCAGCGCGCAATCCTCTTCCATGATTTTGTGGATGCCGACGCCGATTTTATCTTCGTCGGCGCGCGTTTTGGGTTCGACGGCGAAGGTGATGGAGGGTTCGGGAATCGCCGCGGGCTTGTAAAAAATCGGCGCGGCTTTGTCGCCGAGAGTGTCGCCCGTAAAAACTTCTTTTAATTTTGCGATTGCGCCGATGTCACCGGCGTGAAGTTCGCCGACTTCGGTCAATTGTTTTCCTTGCACGACTTGTATGTGCTGAAAACGTTCCTGCAAGCCGCGAGTGAAGTCGGTGAGCGTGGCGTCGTTTTTCAGGACGCCGCTTTTTACTTTGAAATAGTTGATGCGGCCGGCAAAGGGATCGGCGAGCGTTTTGAAAACGAAGAGAGAGAGCGGCTGCGAATCTTCGTATTTGCGTTCGACGCGATCGCCCTTTCCGCCGGTTTCCTTAAAGCCTTCCTGTGCGTGTTCGTCGGGATGCGGAAAAGCGTCCGCAAGAAACGTGAGCAGACTGGCCGTGCCGACGTTTTGCGTGGAAGAGACCATCAATACCGGAAAGATCTTTTCGGCGACGATGGCTTTGCGTACTCCGGGAATCAAATCCTCGATCGGAATGGTGCCTTCGCGGAAAAATTCCTCCATCAATTCGTCGTCGCCTTCCGCGACCATTTCCACGAGCTTTTCGTGCGCCTGCTTCGCGTCTTCTTCGAGAGCTTGCGGAATCGGCTCGATTTTCGGTTTGCCGTCGCCGCCCGGCGTATACATGTGTGCTTTCATGGCGACGAGATCGATGACGCCGCGGAAGCCGCGCTCGCTGCCAATCGGCAGCTGCAGCGGAACCACGTTGCGGCCGAATACTTGCTCGAGCGATTCCATCGACCGTTCAAAACTTGCGAGTTCGCGGTCCATCCAGGTGAGAACGAAAGCGCGGGGAATATCGTACTCGGTGCAAAAATCCCAAACTTTTTCCGTAGTGACTTGCGAGCCGACGTGGGCGTCGACGGTAATCAGAGCGGCGTCCGCGGCGATGAGGGAGGCTTTCGTTTCGTTGATGAACGTGCCGTAGCCGGGAAGGTCGACGAAATTAATTTTTACGTTGCTGCCGCCGCAAAGAGTGCAGGGCCATTCCGCGTAAGCGAGGCCCGTTTGGAGTGATATTTTCCGCGCGATTTCTTCTTCATCCCAATCGGTGACCGCTGTTCCTTCCGCAACTTTTCCCCAGCGCGGCGACATGCCCGCGGTGTGAAGTAACGACGACACCAGTTGCGTCTTTCCGGTGCCGCCGTGGCCGACAATGCCAACGTTTCTGATGTCCTTGGTGGGATAGATTTTCATACAGACCTCCAGTGAAGTTCACCGACTCGCGGTGAGCAGCGAGGTCCGAGCAGAAAATCAGTGGCGCGGGCCTGCGCCGATGGCGAGCAAGTGTTTCGTTTACGGGAGGAGAGCGTGGCCTCGTTTGCGCAGCCGGATGACGGCTGACGGCCTGGGTCCCTCGAAAAAAACCGGGGGGCGAAGGACAGTTTCAATCTCAGGGTTTGTAAGTACAAACCCTGAAACCCGCGAAAAGTTCCCTGGTCCGTTCTCCTGACGAGGCGGATGCTAGCACAGGGCGTTTGCGGCGGCAATCGAAGGGTTGTGAGCATAATCACCCTGGCTTGGCATGTCTTCAGGAGCCGGAATCGAACGTGGCTTTGAGCGAGACTTTGTTGCCTTTGAGGACCTCCAGGGTGCGGCGCCAATCGGGGCGGCCGGGAATTTTTAAATCGATCGAGTGAGTGCCGACGGGAAGTTTCAGAGTTGCCGGCGCGTTGCCGAAGAATTTTTCGTCCACGAAGATTTCGGCGCCGTCGGGATCGGACGTGATGGAAATGGTTCCCGTGCCTTCGGGTTGCGGCGGTTCGACGGACGCTGCGGCAGCGGGGGAATTTTGGGAAGAGACGGGTGTCTCGGCGAACCCGTCCGGAGAGGAGGCGACGGCTTGTTGCTGCGCGGCGAATTGCGCGTTGGGATAGAAACGGCGAAGGACGGTCATGAGATCGGTGGCGCTGAGAGCGAAGCCGATGCCGGAAACATTTTTTTTGACGAGCTTGAGCGTGCTGATGCCGATGACTTCGCCATACATGTTCAGAAGCGGGCCGCCGCTGTTGCCGGGATTGATGGGCGCGTCGGTTTGAATCCAGGTGCCGGGACCGGCGGAAGGAAATTTTCCGACGGCGCTGACGATTCCTTTTGTGACGGCGAAAAGCATGGCGTCACCGGGATTTCCGATGGCGACGACGCCTTCGCCCTGTCTTGTTGCAGTGGCATCGGCGAGCGGAAGCGCGGGCAGATTTTCGCCTTCGACTTTGAGAAGGGCGATGTCGAGATCGGCATCGAGGAAGACGACTTTGGCTTCGAGCTGCGCGCCGCCCGGCATTTTGGCGAG
>DATGIS010000116.1:0-27657 GCA_035295625.1 Candidatus Acidiferrum sp.
TGGTCTTTCCGGCTCCGTTGGGTCCCAAGAGCCCAACGACTTCGCCTTGCCCGATTTCCAACTCAACGTTGTCAACGACTTTGCGACCGCGGTACGACTTGCTCAGTTCGACGGCTTGGAGCTTGAGCATACCTCGCCAAATTGAACCGCCCACGCGGCCCAGTTATTTCTCGACCCGGTGCTTCGTCAACGTGCGCGAACCATTTTCAGAGTCGACGATGATCGTAGCATCCGCTAAATAGAAGGTCAATTGATGCCCGGAGGTTGTCCCTTCGGTTGCATCAAAAATTGTCGGATTTCCACCGGTCATGACGAATTTTCCGTCCGTTGCAGTGTATTCGCCCCGGTCAGCGGTCGCGCGCCGCTGGCCTTGTTCAACCGTAACGCCGCCAGTTCCGACCGCCCGGCTGATCTGCTGCGCCCCCGGGCCGCCATTCCCGGCACCGGCTCCGCGCACAAAATAAAGGTCCATCGCGGTGGTCCGGATTTTCTGTTCCGCCGACTGTACTGTGACGTCCTTTTCCAGATGCGCGCGATTTTCTTTGTCCCAATATTTCAGGCTGCCCGCGGCGACGTACCAAAGCTGCGGTGCTTTCTTTGCAGGCTGGCCGGTAGCCGCGTTCGAAGGCGCCTGCAAAAGTACCGCGCGGACCTTACCGGTGGCGTACAGAGTGCGCGCGTCACGCTCCAACTCGATCGAATCCGCATCCATTGTCGATTCGTTTTGCCAAAGCCGCGCGTGCCCCTTATAAACCGCGCGACCCGACTTCGAGTTCGCCTGCAACTCATCCGACGTGATATTTGCGGGCGCCGAGCCGATCTGCACCACGCCCGCTTTATTCGCGTAGTCGGTCGAGCGCACGTTTCCTTCCGCGATCAAGTCGCCGGAGCTCTGCAAAAAAGTAATCTTCCCCGCGTGAGTCTCCGTCGTCGTGTCACGCGCTTGCGCATGCCCGCTCAAGACCACTGACTGCGCTGCTTTCACGAACACAGCGTCATCCGATTGCGCCGATTTTTCTCCATCTTTCAACCGCACATCCCCGTGCAATTCCATTTGCGACCACCCGCCGGTTGCTTCGAGTTGCACCGTGCCGTTCTGGCCCCCCGCGGTCTGTATGGTTTTTCCGGGCGCGCCGCGCTCCAATCGTACGTTGCCATTGGCCTGCAGCAATTTCGCTTTACCTGAATCGCCAAAATCCAGGTGCAAGTGGTCCGCCTGCAATTTCGTCTGCTCGCCTGGTCCCGTCGTCTTCGAAGCGCCGTTTGTCCATGTAAGCGTCCCCGGTGCGAGTGTTTCCGCCATTTCAGGACGCGACTTACCGCTTGTCGCCGCTCCGGAAAAACTCATTTGCACCGCGTCGGACAGAAGTTCCCGCGCATCGCCCGTCTTCTTGTTCGTTGTCTGCACTCTGGCCGATCCCGTCAGCTTGACGTCTTTCGGCTGTCCGCTTTCCGGCCAAAAGTCTCCCTCAGCTTGCCTGGCGGTCCATTCTTCTTTTTCTTCCGCTCCATCGGACCAGCCACTGAAATTTCCTTTTGCCTCGAGTCCTGCAATCTTTCCCGTTGGCGTCAGCGTCGCGATCATCGTGTCTGAAGTCACTACGCGCGTGCCCTTCGCGTCCTGTGAATGGAGTTCCGGCCGCAGGCTTCCTCCGCCCGCGCTCGCCACAATCTTTTTCGCCCGGAAGCTTTCGTCCAACTCCACCGTCACGTTTCCCGCCCTCAATTGATTCGAACCGGTCGTCGCGTCCATGGGTCCGGAAAGCCGGAGGATTCGCGAATCCCGTTCGAACTCCAGTTGCGTCCCCCGAATATCCACTGGCCCGCTCTGGGCCTTCTTGCCTTGCTTCGAAGTCGCACCCGCCAAACGGAAACGCACATCCCGTTGCAACCGCAGCACACCTTCATTCGACTCGTATTCGACGCCGACCGCTTCGCCGGTTCCGTTTGGCAGCCGAAACGAAATTGGCTCCGGCGTCCTCGCGATGCCCGTCGTCCGTTCGAACGTCACTCCCTTGGTTTCGACATGAACGACGCGCGATGCCGCCAATTCCGGATGCCGCTGGATCGCAGCAAAGTCCGCCGCGCTCATCAAATCCATCTCTACCGGCCCGCTGCAATTAATGTCCTCTGGATTTTTCGTGTAACGGCAGGTCCGCGTATGCAGCAAGTCGTTCCGGTTTTGCTCTTTGCCAAAAACGGTGATCTTCACATCTTCCAGCAAGCTCGCCGATTCGCCTTTGAAATCCGTCGAGTGCGACGCCTCCACGGTATAAATCGTTACTGTGCCTTCCACTTTCGAAAACGAAATTCCGCTCAGTTGCCGTTCGACCCGCGCCGGTGCCGGCGGTGGCGCATTCCTTCTGTCCCGAATTCTCTGCCAGCCGCGCGCGAGATACACAGCCGCGGTAATGCCTGCAAGGCACAGCGCCAGCGCTGCGGACCATTGCGCGTACTTCGCCGCTTCACTCCGCTTCATAAGTTTCAGTTAAGCAAAAATTGGAGGGACTGTATAGCCACGCAGAGCGCGCGGCGAAAATTTATCCAGCGGACCCGGCACTCGCGGCCGGCGCTTCTGGTAACTCGGGGAGTATGCCGATATTCGCCGCGGCCACGCTGTCGCGGTTTGTATTCTTTACGAGGTACATCGCTTCATCTGCCAGGTGGAGCAAGCCTTCTTTCGTCCGCGAATCCACTGGATACGAAGCCACGCCCATGCTGGCCGTCAAATGCAAATTCAGCCCATCGCCCGCCAGCCATTTCGTCTCGCGAATCAGCGTGTGCAAGCGCCGCGCCACGTGCAGCGCGTTCTCTTTCGAAGTCTGCGGCAACAACAGCACAAACTCGTCTCCGCCATAGCGGAACGCAAAATCAATCAAACGGCAGTGTTGCTTCAACGCGTTCCCGATGTCCGCCAGCAGTCTTGAACCCACGAGGTGGCCCTGCGTGTCATTCACCTGCTTGAAATGATCCAGATCGATAAAAATCAGCGAAAATTCATAGTTGTAACGCTGTGACCGATAAATCTCCGTCTCCAGGATTACGCTCATGTGCCGGGCGTTGTACAGAGACGTGCAGTCGTCGGTAATCGTCAGCTCATGGATACGCTTCACGTGCCGCGCATTTTCGAGCGCAATCGCCGCAAAATCCGAAAGCGCTTCCAATAATTTCAAATCGCGCGGATCGAATCCTTCTGGCCCAATACAATTGATCAACTCAATTACGCCGAGGCACGTATCGCGAAACCGCACTGGCACGGCCACAATCGACCGTGTCTCCGTCTTTGTCTTTTCGTCCACTTTGGAAAAAAACCGCGTGTCTTTCGAAGTGTCCGGCACCACCACGGTCTCGCCGTGTGCCGCCACCCAACCGGCAATTCCCTGCCCCATTTTTACGCGCACATCTTTCAATGCCTGCGAAGCCTTGCCCACCGCCAGCTCAAAATAAAGTTCCTGCTTTGCTTCGTCCAGCAGCAACAGCGACCAATTGTCCGGCCGCAAAAATTCATCAATTTTTTCCATGATCGTCCGCAGCACTTGATCCAGCTGCAGCGACGACGTTAGCGCCTTGCCCAGCTCTTGAAACACGGCTACTTCGCCCGCCTGGCGGCGGTCCGCTGGTAGGCCCGGATTTCTCCGGCGCTCCACCTCGGGAAACTGTTTTGTTTCCTCCACGAACGTGTCCCTTGGGTCCGTATTCGGGCTGAAGCGCGCCGAGCAAAGGCACACTTTCCCCGTTGCAGATTCGCCTGTTTCTACGAATCTGCGCAAGTATGGCTCCGATGGCCACCCCGCGCAACTCGCGCGTGGTACAGGCGTTCCCATCAGGCAATCTGAGCCTGAACACGTTTAAAACATTGACGATAGAGCTTGGCCTACCTTTTCGCGGCTCCGTGCAGGGCCAGTGCCGCGTCTTCTGCGATTCTGCGAAACTGCGGAATGGCGTTGCCAACACCAAGTTGGGCCAGGTACGGAACATCCAGGACCGGCGCTCGCTCGATTCCGCTCCGCGTCAACTTGCTGTCCACTTCGTTCGCCAGACAATTGGCTGTGTAGACCACCGCAGTCGCATCAAACGAACTGCGCGGCAATCGCTTCGGATCGTGGTGATTTGCCACCGCTTCCACAATCGAATTCGGCAATCCCCACAAACTCAAAAGATATGCGCCGACTTCCGCATGCGAAAACCCTGCCAGCTTTTGTTCGACCTTGTGCATCGACACGCCTTCGTCCTGTGATTGCAACAGCGCCCGCGAAAAGTGCGCAGGTGTCCGCTCCAAAATCACCAGCTTGCCGACGTCGTGGAGCATCGCAGCGGCCTCAACTCCACCAGTCACACGGCGTGCCTTTGCGATGTCTCTCGCGATGTGCGCCGTCAGCCGGGAATGTTCGTTCAAGTCCTCAAGGTATTCTGCCGAAATCTCTTCCGTAGGCTGGAACTCGCGGAACGCCTCCACTTTCAGCACCAGTTCCTGCACGATGTTTACCCCGAGGCATTTTATGGCGGAAAACAGATCGGCAATCTCGCCCGCTACGCCGAAAAATGCCGAGTTCACCAGCTGCAATACCTTGGCCGTGATCGCAACGTCTCGTTCCGCAATCGCGTGAATCGCCTCGACGCTCGCGTCTCCCCGTTCCAGCAAGGCGCGCAATTCGCCATAGCTGCTGCGCATCGCAGGCATGTCCCGCAAGGAGCCGACAAGGCTCGCGAGCATCCGGCTGTCCAACATCGCGCTTAAGGCAGTGGAACGTAGAATCCCTGCTCGCAACGAGTCGGGATTGCACGGCTTCAACAAAAACTGATGCGCCACTGGCACCGCCCGCAACGAAGCCTGCAAATCCGTATAGCCGGACAAAATGATCCGCAGCATGCCCGGATACTTCTTGCGAACGACTTCCAGCAGCGCCGCGCCGTCCGTTCCCGGCATGCGCATGTCTGACACGATTACGTCGAATGGCGCGGCCGCCATCATTTCCAGAGCCGCTTCGGCGCCCGGCGCAAATTCCATGTCCCAATCTTTCCGGTGCGGCCGCAGCATTCGCCGCAATCCATCCAAAATTCCCTGCTCGTCATCGACAAATAAGATTCGCCTCATCGCGTCACCGCCTCCTGCGGTTCGTTCGTCGTCGCCAGTGGTAGTCGTACGAAGAAAGTCGTTCCGGCTCCGGGCCGGCTCTCAAACGTCAGCGTCCCGCCGTGTTTTTCCACGACAATTGATCTCGCAAGCGCAAGCCCTTGTCCCGTGCCTTTGCCTACTTCTTTCGTTGTAAAAAACGGATCGAAGATTTTTTGTTGGATCGATTCCGGTATACCGCTCCCGGTATCGGAAATGGCCACTTCCACCCAATCTCCGTCTTTTTTCGTTCGAACTTCGATCTTTCCTCGTCCGCCGGTGCGCTTCGCAACATCCTCAATTGCATGCGCGGAATTGATCAGCAGGTTCAGGAACACCTGGTTCAAATCCCCAAGGTGGCAGTTCACTCGCGGCAATTCGTCGAAATGCGTCTCCACATCCGCCACGTATTTCAGCTCGTTTCGCGCTACCACGAGCGTGCTGCCGAGCGCGCGGTTCAAATCGGCTTCAGTTTTTTCCAAGGTACGGTCCACGTGCGAAAATTCCTTCATCCCGCGCACGATCGTCGCGACGCGCCCCAAACCTTCCAGCATTTGTTCTGTCGCGCGCGGAATCTCTTCCTCCAAAAACTCCCAGTCACATTCTTTCCGCGCTACTTCCAGCGCTTCCAGACTTTCCACCGGTGCGGCTCCGGTCCTCGCCGCCTCGGTCACGACCTCGTACCGGCTCACCAGCTTCATCACGTCGCGGAAAGACTCCTGCAAAAACCTGGTGTTGTCCCCAACGAACTGAATTGGCGTGTTGATTTCGTGTGCGATCCCCGCTGCCAGCCGCCCCACCGCTTCCAACTTCTGGCTGTGGCGCAATTCCAGTTCGAGCCTCTTGCGCTCTGAAATATCAATGAACGTCACCACTGCTCCGTCCGCTTTTCCATCTCTCCCGAACGGGTGGCACCAAACCTCCACCGGAAACGAAGTGCCGTCCTTTCGCCAGTAGACTTCCGTGTTGAAATTCACCGCCGTCCCACTCACTAGCGTCTTCACCTGCGGACACTCTTCGCGCGGGTAGGGCCGTCCGTCTGCTCTTGTGTGGTGAATCAAGTCGTGAAGATTCTTTCCAAGCATCTCGTTTGGACTCTGGTATCCGAGCATTTCCAAACACGCCGGATTAGAAAACGTGCACGCTCCGTCGTGCGACAGGCCATACACTCCGTGTGGCACCGCCTCCAGCAGCAGACGTACTCGTTCACTGCTTGCCTCCAGCTCCGCAGTCCTGGCCTCTACCCTGAGTTCTAGCTCTTCCTGCGATTTGAGCAGCGCCTGCTCGGCCATCTTGAATTTCGTAACATCTTCCGCAAGCCCGATAATCTGCCTCAACTCTCCGTTGTCATCGAATACTGGGAAGAATTGCTCCCAGATCCAACGTGTTCGGCCGCCGGGCAGACAAATCCGGTAGTTGACCTCGCCCATCTTTGCAGCCTTTTCGTTTTCGGCCATTGCCTCAATCGCCGGACGGTCGTCCGGGTGAACAACCTTCGTCCATAAAGACGGGTTTTTGTACAAGAGATCCCGCGACTGGCCCCATATCACTTCAAACGCACGGCTGACATAGTCGAACTTTCCCGTTCGCACATTTTTCGTCCAGAAAGCCTGATGAATATTTTCGGCTAGTAAATCAAACTGCATTTGGCTGCGTTGCACGTCGTCCAACATTCCGTTGATCGCCGTGCCCAGACTTGCCACTTCATCGTGACCGGTGACCGTCAATCGTGAAATATGCGAGCCCTGATTGCCCACGGCCTGCACGTCCTTGCTGAGTTGCCCGATCCGCGAAAGCACCGCACGATTGAAGAAAATCAAAATGCTCGTGATCGACAACAGCGCTACGCTTCCCACCGCGGCGATCAGATACTTCGTGCTCAACAAGCCGCGCTGATAGATTGGCCGCGGCGCATCGACCCGCAGAATCAATGCCGGTTCGTCGAAAATATCGTGCAAGAGCGTAAATCCTTCAATTCGGTTCTCGTCGATGGGAGTCACTTTTACCGCGATCCGCTTGTCCTGCAAGTCTCCCCAGGCAGTTCGATAATCCGTCGGCAAATTGCTCGCGAGCCCCCGTAACTCGATCGACAGCAGCGACATGTGCGCCAGCGTGTCCGCTCCGTCCTTGTCAAACCGTTTTCCGATAAACATCACACCCATCGGAGGGCCTTGCCGCTGGGATGTCAGGATCGCTCTCGCCGCAACCAGGTAAGTTCCATCTGGAAACATAAGCACGCCATGCTGGGGACGTTGATACAGCGCGTCCATTTGTAACGGCCACGCGGCCGTCAATTTCGCCACAACGCCGTCTGGAAGAGTCAGTTGGCCGCCATTCCTGTGGTCGATGCCTTTGTAGAAGACCGTACTCCCCCTCGCGTCTTGCACCAGTACAAAATTGATTCCCAGGCCCGCCATCGTTCCGTCCTGGAATTCCTTATCGAACGTGGCATTCGACGGATCCTTCATGAATCCATACACTTGATCCCAATACGCGTAGTCTTCTGCTGACGTGTTCAAGGATTGAAAAAGCAGGTCCAGGCTGGCTTTCGCGTGCTCCACATCTTTCGCGACTTGCTCGTTTTCAAGTTTGGAAAAGCTGCCCATCAGAAAGTAGTGCGACACTCCTGCAAGCAGCAACACGCTCACTAGAATCGTGACCGCAAAAACGAAGAACATCTTGTGGCTGATCTTGGAACCGAGCTTCATCTGCTTTCTCGCATGCATTCGTGGGTAATTCCTGACACTCTCACTCACCTACACTTGCGAAGGCGTCTCCGACAAAGTAACCCAGTACTCAAGCAAGACCTGTTCCGCCCTCGCAACCGCGTAAGTCCATTCGAACCAACGCAGTAGCAAAAAAGACCTAAGTTCAATGTGATTCGAAACGGAACACTTGGCGCGTTAAAGCTCCCGCCTGCCCTTGCCGATATCTCCCTTGAAGGAGTCCCAGCCTTGGACCCGCTTCAAAACAGGTCTCCGAAAGTCGGCCCGGTTCGTCGCAGTCAACGCCTTCTTTTAACCATTCACGTCGTCGTCGGAGGCTTCCAGCCATCGGGCGCGGCATTCGCTGAGGAATCCATAACTCAGGTCGTCAACGCACATGGCGCGCTTATTCTCATGAAACAATCTGTCAACATCGGCGATCATCTTCGCCTGCGAAATGTAAAAACCGGCGAAGAGGTTGGCTGCAAAGTCGTAGATGTCGGCGAGCGCGTAGATCACAAATGCGGTGTCGGCGTCGAATTTGATCAGCCATCGCCACGCTTCTGGCGCGTCGCATTTCCTCCCGACGATTGGTCGCCGCGCAGCGCCGAGGCGAAGCGCTTTACCGTGCGCCAGCACCCTGCTACAAAATAGTTCTGACCTGCGCTGCAGCTTGTTTGACAGCTTTTCTCTCCCGACCTATAGTGCCTCGCAGAGATTTCACGCCGTTATCCCACTTGCAGCGCGGCTTGTCTTCAAGTTGGTGCCCGCTCTGTCCGGCGTCGCGGTAAACTCATGGTCTGTTCGGTCTTCACCGGCAGCAGCCTCTGGCCGCGTTTTGTCGGCCAGTTGGCGGAAGATTGCGCGAGGACGGTTTTCACGGAATGGCGAAAGGTACGTTTGGCGAGCGTCTCAAACGCGAGCGCGAGTTGCGCGAGGTCACGCTCAAGGAAGTTTCCAATGCAACGCGTATCAGTGAACGCTTTCTGCAAGCCCTCGAAGATGAAGATTGGGCCAAGCTTCCGGGCGGCGTGTTTGGCCGCGGTTTTGTTCGCACCATCGGCCGTTATCTGGGCTTGAGCGAAGAAAGTCTGCTTGCGGAATACGATCTCGCCCGCGGTGAAAATGCTTCGTCCGCATCGGTAAAGCCGGAAGAACGCATTCCTTCTCCTCCCAAGTGGATTCCCGTCGTTGCCGTTCTTGTAATTCTTTTGTTCCTCGCGGGAATCGTGGCGGGTGGCGTATACGCTTGGCGCAAATGGAAGACCCACCGCCTCGCGAAACAATCGCAGGCAACTCTCACGCAGCCTCAGACCACTTCCGCCACTCTCGCGGCAAACGTCGCCGCTCCCCTCTCAAACTCCGCTGTCCCATTGCAACTCTCCGTCTCCACGTCTGCCGCAACTCATGTTCGCGTTCTCTCTGACGGCAACGCCGTTTTGGATGTAGACCTCGCCGCAGGCGAGAATCGCCACTTCACCGCGTCCCATGAATTTGACGTTTCCGCATCGGACTCCTCGGCGGTGTTGCTGGAATTGAACGGCGCCATGATGCCGCCCATTGGAACCCCTGGCTCCTCCGGTAGAATGGTCCTCAGTGCGAAGGACCTGAAGCAGGCATCCGGTGGAGCATCTCAACCCTGAAGTTGTAGAAGATCTTCGTCACGACCGCGCCACGCGCGAACGCAAACTGGCCGTGTGTGCGACCGGCGCGCATATGGACGCGGCGGACCGCGTTGAAGTTCTCACCGTGCTCGCGCACGATCCCGACGAGATGGTCGCCAATCGCGCAGGAGACGCCCTGCTTTCGATTCCCATCGAAACTTTCATCCAGGCGATCAAACGCCCGGAAGCTCTTCCCGCTCTCTTCGCTTATGCATCAAAAAATCTTTCCGACAAACCCGGCATCGGCGAAGCCCTCGTCGGCAACAAAAATTGTCCCGCCAATCTGCTCGTGCCTGTCGTCCCGCATCTCTCCACGATTGGCATCCAGGCGTTGCTCGATGATTTGGGCCGTGTCAGCGATTCGCTTGCGCTCGCCACTGCTCTTGAACACTCCTCCTCGGTCACCGCGGATCAGAAAAATATCCTTCACGAAATGCACGGCGGCACCCCGGACGAAGCGCACCTCGCCGAAGCTGCTGCCGACGCCGAGCCTGACGTTCAGCGCCGCCAGACTCTCCTTCAGCAAATCGCCAAAATGAACGTCTCGCAGCGGGTTCAGTTTGCCGTCAAAGGCGGCTCCGAAGCTCGCCGCACCCTCATTCGCGACTCAAACAAAGTTGTCCAGCGCGCCGTCCTCCAGTCCCCGCGCCTCACTGACCAGGAAGTCGAAGCCTTCGCCGCCATGGCCAACCTTACCGACGAAATTCTTCGCCTGATCGCCGCCAATCGCGTCTTTCGCAAAAACTACGCCGTCGTCCGCAATCTCATCAACAACCCCAAGCTCCCGCTCGACGTCTCATTACACTTGCTGCCGATGATTAACCCCATCGACCTCAAAAGGCTCACCATGAACAAAAATGTCCCGGAGACCCTCCGTACCACTGCCCTCAAGCTCCAACGCCAGCGCTCCGAAAACAAAAAGTAATATTTCCAAGCTATTGCTCGTCGTCGCGGGGCTTCGTATCATCGATTCATGAAATCACTCGGCTGCTTGCTTCAACTTCTCGTTCTCGCCGTTTACATGACCGTCGCGTTCGTCCCCGCAAAATCGGAGCCGTCGCGACCCGTTTCCGCTCAGCCCACGGACCCGGACCCGTGGCTCGCGTCCGAAACCATCTCTCCTTCCGACTTCGCAAAACAGCTCCAGGCCAAGTCCGATCCTTCTCTCAAAATCATTTACGTCGGCGTTCGCACTCTCTATTCCGGCGCGCATATTCCCGGCGCGGTCTTTCACGGCTCCGGCTCAACGCCGCAAGGCATCGACGAACTCAAGAAATTCGCAGCGGCTCTTCCAAAAAATTCCCACATCCTCATCTACTGCGGCTGCTGCCCTCTCGAACGTTGCCCCAATCTCCGCCCAGCCTATTCGGCCCTTCACGATCTTGGCTTCACCAACCTGAAGGTCTTGATTCTGCCCACCAGCTTTGCCGCCGACTGGATCGAAAAGGGCTATCCCGTTGAAAAAGGCTCCTGACTTTCAGCCGGATGTGACGCCTGTACTTGTGCGCAACATCCGACTCGCCTAGCATCGGCCCTCGAATCTCAAAGGAGACTCTATGACTCGTCGTTTGTTCGCTCTTGTCGTCGCACTTCTCTTCGTCGCACCTGCTCTCTGGAACCCGCCCTCCTCACTCGCAGCTCCGGCCGACTCCAAAGATGTCATCCTCAAAGCCTCGGACCTCACTCCGAAGCTCTTCCCCGACTCCGTTTTCTTCCGCGGCCAATCCGCTCCTGTCCAGATGCGCAACGCCGGCGGCGTCCATTTCGCCGACGACGTCTACATGCTCGCCGGCATGGTAGACAATTCCGGCTACTCCTCCGGCCTCCGCCAAAAATATCAGGCCTATCTCCTCACCGAAGTCCCTCTCCAAATCGGCGGTCAGACCGTCAAGCCCGGCGCCTACGGTTTCGGTTTCCTCGAAGGCGGCAAATTCATCCTCCTCGATCTCGGCGCCAACGAACTCTTTCAAGTGGCATCGCAGCGCGACGCCGAAATCAAGCGCCCCATGCCCTTCCAAATCGTCGCAGGCTCTGAAGCCGGCAAATACCGCCTCTACATGGGCCGCGAATTCGTCGAATTCAGCCGCATGAAGTAAACTCTTCCCTCGAAGAATCCTTCGAGGGAGTCCATTCGAATGCGCCGCATTCTTTCTGCCTTTTTTCTTATCTGTCTATCCCTGTCCGCGTCGCCGCTGTTCGCGCAAACCCCCAAGCTCCATTTCGACGGCGCCTCCTGGTGGGATTACGTCAAAGTTCTCGCCGACGACAATATGGAAGGCCGCGAAACCGGCAGCGCCGGTCTCCGCCGCGCCCAGGCCTATGTCGTCGAACAACTCACCAAGAACGGCGTCGAACCCGCCGGCGTCGACGGCTACTACCAGCCCATCAAATTCGTCAAACGCCAGGTCAACGAGCAAAACTCGGCGGCCGCTCTCGTCTGCGATGGCAAATCCGAACTCCTCACTCCCGGCGACGACTTCTTCTTCTCTTCCCGCTCCGAAAACAGCGACAAAGATCTTTCCGCCTCGCTCGTCTTCGTCGGCTATGGCCTGAAAATTCCCGAAAAAAATCTCGACGAACTCGCCGGCCACAATCTCTCCGGTAAAATCGTTGTCTTCATCAACGGTTCACCTTCTGACCTCCCCGCCGCCCTCGCTTCTCATTACAGCACCATCGGTGAGCGCTGGAAGTCCCTCCGCGCCGCCGGCGTCATCGGCATCATCTCGATTCCCAATCCCGCCTCCTTGGATATTCCCTGGTCTCGCATCTCCGTCAACCGCCTGCAGCCTTCCATGGACCTCGCCGGCGCGGAATTTGACGAAACGCAAGGTTTCAAACTTGGGCTCGCCTTCAATCCCGCTTCCGCGGAAAAACTTTTCGCCGGCAGCGGTCACACGTTCGCCGAACTTGCCGCTCTCGCCAAGGACCGCAAGCCTCTCCCCTCGTTTCCCCTCGCTGCTTCGGTTCAAGCCCACGTCGCGGTCCAGTCCAGCGAAGTCGAATCCGCCAACCTCGTCGCAAAACTTCCCGGCTCCGATCCCGCGCTCAAAAATGAATTCGTCGTGCTTTCCGCGCACCTCGATCACCTCGGTTTCGGCGCGCCCATCAACGGCGATAGCCTCTACAACGGAGCCATGGACGACGCTTCCGGCAGCGCCGTCCTCCTCGACGTCGCGGCCAGCTTCAAAGCCCATCCCGAAAAGCTCCGCCGTTCGCTCCTCTTCGTCTTCGTCACCGGGGAAGAAAAAGGTCTCCTCGGCTCGCGCTACTTTGCCGAACGCCCCACCGTCGCGTCCAAATCCCTCATCGCCGACGTCAACATCGATATGTTTCTCCCCATCGTTCCCCTCAAATATCTCGAAGTGAAAGGCCTCGAAGAATCCGACCTCGGCGACCGTGCCACCGCCGTCGCCGCCTCGCTCGGCGTAAAAGCCATCCCCGACCAGGAGCCGCTCCGCAATCGCTTCATTCGCAGCGATCAATACAGCTTCATCGTAAAAGGCATTCCCGCCGTCAAGATGGACGACGGTTTCATCCTCGGCTCGCCGGAACAAAAAATCTTCAAAGATTGGCTCACCAATCGCTACCACGCGCCTTCTGACGATCTCGCGCAACCCAAAGATCTCGCAGCCGCCGCGCTTTACGAAGAAATCATTCGCGCCCTCCTCATCGACACCGCCAACAACCCCGCGCGCCCCCAGTGGAAACCGGACTCCTTCTTCCGCCGCTACGCTGCAAACTAACTCGCTCTAGCGGGCTCTTCCGCGTGCGTGGTAACGTACGCTTCAGGCTGCGTCCCTCGCCGCATTTCTCCATGAACACCGCCGAGTCCATTCGCGAACTCTGCCTCACCTTTCCCCACGCCACCGAACAAATCCAGTGGGGATACGATCTCGTCTTCAAAGTCGGCGGCAAAATGTTCGCCATCACTCCGCTCGAACCCGCCCGCGTCTTCCTCACCGTCAAAGCCACCGACGAATCCTTCGCCGAACTCACCGAACGCCCCGGCTTCATCTCCGCGCCCTACCTCGCCCGCGCCAAATGGGTCGCCCTCGAACGCCCCGACGCAGTCTCCCCGCAGGAACTCGCCTCTCTCCTCCGCCTTTCCTACGATCTCGTCTTCGCCAAACTCCCCAGGAAAACCCGCGACCGCCTCGCTTCTTCCAAACCGCCGCGCAAATCGCCCGCTCGCAAGCCGAAATCCCGCCGCCGCAAATAAAAAGCCGGCTCGATTTCTCGAACCGGCTCGCAATCTTTCCAAAGATCGTTTTAATTTACGCCGTGACTTGTTTCTCCGTCACGATCTTCCGCAGCGGCTTTGCTCCCGCCATCGGGAAAGTCATATGCCAGAAATTAATCTCCGCCGACGTGAACTCCACTCCCACGTACGTCTTCCCGTCTCGCTTCCGCAGCACCGAAACCACTCTCGCTTCCGCTTTCCGGTTGCTGTTTTCGTTCACCAGCTTCAGCGTCTGGCCCACAATCACCGGCTCGCTCAGTTCCATCATCCCGCCATGCTGGCTGATCGATTGCGAATTCGTGTGCGCGCAGAACTTTTCGCCGCCGTCCAACTCCCCGTGCACCGCTAGCGGTACCGTCAAGTTCACTCGCAATGTCCGCCGGCGTTCTTTGCAGCGAAAATGAAGTAGCGACATGGGGACTTCTACGCTCCAAAAAAAATTAAAATTCCGGGTTGAACTGCTCCAGCGGGGCCGCGCTGTGTTTGGTGACCTTCCGGCTTACGCCTGGCTTGGACTCACCTTCAATTTACCCTGCAAAAGCTTTGGGCTTCTGCACGGTTACGATTCTGACTTTCGCCCCAGGATGGGACAATAGCCGGACCGTACCAGGTACACCCCAACTAGCAAGCGGTTACCCTAGTACTTTGGGCCAGCTTCGTCAATATCCTTCTTTCTCTCTTGCCAAGTCACACCCGTTCTTCGGATAGTGACAATCGCCCCCAAAGCGTAACAACCCACTCCCCACTACTCCTGTATTTCGGCAACCCCACCGCATCTTCCCGCCATCTCACTTCGAGACAGCGAGTTCCTCCAACCCGGCTTTTTTTGTGCTCTGGCACCCTGTCCGTTCGTACAGTTTTTACTTGCTTCGTCCTGTACTTCGTCGCGCAACTTTTTCACCCCCAGCCGGGTTCAAATAATCATGTTGGAAAAAGGCTCGAACTCGTGCGTGCCATTTTCAAACTCTGTCCGTGTCTCGCCTTGCTCGCGCTTGTCGCGTTCCCCGCACCCGCTCGCGCCGACGTCGCTATTCTCCTCGAAGAGCCCTACAGTCTTGACGGTTCTCTAGCGGGCACCGGCCACGCCGCCGTCTACCTTTCCAATATTTGCGCCGCTTCTCCCATGCAACTTCGCCGCTGCAATCCCGGCGAATCCGGCGTCGTTCTTTCCCGCTACCATCACATTGCCGGCTACGATTGGATCGCCGTCCCCGTCGTCGCCTATCTCTACGCCGTTGATAAACCGGAAAATATTCCGCTCTTCGTCGACCCGAAGCTCGCCTGGTTCTTGCGTAATCAATATCGCCGCACCCATTTCTCCGACTTCGTCCCTGATCCGCCGTCCTCCAATCCGGATTCCACCGACTGGTATCAACTCGTCGGCTCCGCCTTCGACCGCACACTCTATGGCTTCCAGCTTCCCACTTCTGCCGCCGACGACGACCGCTTCATCGCCAAATTCAATTCCGCCAAAAACAAACAGGCCTACAAGCTCGTCACCACAAACTGCGCCGACTTCGTCCACGACGTCGTCACCTTCTACTATCCCGACTCCGTCTGGCGTAGCAAACTCGGCGACCTCGGCGTCATGACGCCCAAACAGGCTGCAAAATCTTTCGTCCAGTTCAGCAAACGCGCCCACAAACAGGATCCCCAACTCCAACTCGCGCGCTTCTTCATCCCCCAGGTTCCCGGCACCATCAAACGCAGCCGCCCGGTCCACGGCCTCATGGACGGCGTATTTCACGCCAAAAAATATTTCCTGCCGCTCGCGGTCTTCCAGCCTTTTGTCGCCGGCGGTGTCGCCACCACTTACTATCTAGGCGGCCGCTTCGATCCGTCCACTGGCGCCGCCCTCTGGACTCCCGAAGGCCCGCTCGAGCAGCCTCTATCGAAGTCCGAACGCAAGGCCTGGGAAACCCAACTCCAGGCCATCGTCAAATCCGATCCCACTCTAAAACCGGCTCTCACGAAGACCGCTTGGAAGCCGCTCAAATCCGAATCCGAGTTTCATCTCGACTCGCAAGGCCGTCCCGTCATTCAATTCTCCTCAGCCGACGGCGTCGCCAATCTCGGTGACACCCGCGCCACACTCGCCGCTTCCGATTTGCAATCCCAGGCTCGCCTCTTGCTGGTTGCTCGTCTCCGCGAAGAACTTCGCGGCGGCCGCACGAAAAAAGCCTCCGACCGCCTCATCCGCTCTGACTTCTCTCTCTTGCAACAATCCTCGCCATCCCTTCTCTCCGCCTCCTCCGGCGGCAACTGACTGTTTCGAGTAGGGCCACCGCTTTAGCGGGCCCAGATTCGCCTCAACCCGGGTTCTTGGCCATCGAAGGCTCCACTTTCGCATCACTCGGACCGGTGCGCTCCCGCACTGAATCGTCCGTTCCCTTCGCGTCTCAATATTGGGTGGAGGTCCATCATGAAACCCCTTAGCCCCAATAAATCTGGCTTGGCCGTCGGCGCCCTTTTCGGTCTGTGGCATCTCTTATGGGCTATTTGCGTCGCCCTTGGCTTCGCGCAGTGGCTCATTAACTTTGTCTTCTGGCTTCACTTCCTGAACTCGCCCTTCACTGTCGCTACTTTCCATTGGAGCACGGCGCTGTTCCTGATTTTGGTAACCGGTGTAATCGGTTTCTTTTTCGGCTTCGTCTTTGCCCTGGTTTGGAACTGGCTCCATCGCACGGAGCCGGCGTAGCCAGAAACGCGGCCGTTTTTTCGTAGCGCCGGCTTCTAGCCGGCACCGGCTTTTCTGCATTTCGCGTCAACTCATTCTTAACATTGGCCTTATCCGCCCATTCGAATTACCATAAAATAATTCTTGACATCCGTTGACTCCGGTGCTATCCTTATCACTGGGCAGTTCTGCCTTCATTCACCTTCAAAACTCTATCTTTAGCTCTCCGCCTGTCGGATCGAGCTTGTTTGGACTATCTATGAAAACTCAAAAACCCGATGTCTCTCTCTGCCAGTTCCCTTTCGCCGACGGCCGCTCTTGCCGTATGCCGAAATCCCCCAGTCACGAATATCTCTGCCTTTTCCACGCCGACCGCGAACGCCGCCTCCTCGAACAGCAAGCCCTCGACGCTGGCGACCTCTCCGACCTCTTCGGCCCCACCGGCGAACTCCGCACCGGAACCGATATCCATGCCTATCTCACTCGTATCGCTAAGCACGCCGTCGCCGGTCGAATATCCCCGGACATTCTCCCCAGCCTGGTCTACACAGGCGCTCTCCTCCTCCAGAACACCAACAGGATCTATTCGGAAACTTGCTCCGCCGTCGGCTCAAACGCATGGGTCGCCGAACTCCGCCGCATCTACTCCCTCCGCTCTCGACCCACCCAGTAGCGAGCACTCGGTTGCCGATAGCCGGACACCGGATGCCGTTGCCGGTGGCTGTCTATCGGCAGCTGAGTGCCCGCTACGAACCTCAACAAACCAAGCTAACCCCACTAGAATGAACACTTACAGAAAACATGCCTCTAACCACCTTTAAAATGAACACTTGTGGCGCAAAGGACTTAAAGTCCCTTATTTTCAACACTTACAAAAAAATGGGGGGTGAGGGTAGGTAATAGAACTACAAACTGGAAGAATCGAACGGCTTCGGAAACAGCGCCTTCATCTGAATCGTTTCCGTCTTCCCTTTCAGGTTGGAAAGAATCACAGGCACGTCGCCGCAAAATTCCCAGATGAGTTGCCGGCACGCGCCACAAGGCGGCGTCAAGGTTTCCGTATCCGTCACAACCGCGATCGCATCGAAACCGCGTTCGCCCTCGCTGATCGCTTTGAAAATCGCCACCCGCTCCGCACAAACCGTCAAACCGTACGTCGCGTTCTCCACGTTGCAGCCGCCAAAGATTCGCCCGGACGTCGCGCGCAACGCCGCGCCCACCCGGAAATTCGAGTACGCCGCGTGGGCATTTTCCCGCGCCTGTTTCGCTGCCGCAATCAATGCATCATATTCGCTCAAGCAATCGCCTCCGCAATTCTCGGAATCACCGCTTTCAGCAAGGCAATGAAATCATTCTTTACCCGTGCGCCGACTTCAAACACTTCCTCCGCCGTCAGCGACTTGCCGGTCACGCCGGCCGCCATGTTCGTCACGCACGAAATCCCCAGCACGCGAATCCCCGCGTGCCGCGCCGCCAGCACTTCCGGCACCGTGGACATCCCCACCAGGTCCGCTCCCAGCGTACGAAACGCGCGAATCTCCGCCGGTGTCTCGTAATTCGGCCCGGAAAGCGCCAGGTACGTTCCCTCATGCAAATTCTGTTTCAGATTTTTTCCAGCCTCCGCGACAAACTTCCGGAACTCCGGATCGTATGCCTGCGTCATGTCCGGAAATCGCACGCCAAACCGGTCATCGTTCGGACCAATCAGCGGATTCGCTCCCTGCAGATTGATGTGATCCCGAATCGCCACCAGCGCCCCTTCGGAATAGCTCAGGTTCACGCCGCCCGCCGCATTCGTCAGGATCACGGCCTTTACGCCCATCCGCGCAAACACCCGCACGGGAAACGCGACCTGCTGCGGCGAATACCCTTCGTAAAGATGCACCCGCCCCTGCATCCCAGCCACTTCCACTCCGTCCACTTTTCCCAGAACCAGCTGCCCGGCATGCCCGATCGCGGTCGACCGCGGAAAATTCGGAATCTTCGCGTACGGAACTTTCTTCGCGTCGGAAAATTCATCGGCAAACGCGCCAAGTCCTGAACCGAGTACGAGCGCAATCTTCGGCCGCAGTTTCGTCTGCTTGAAAATGAATTTCGCGGCCGCTTCCGCGCGCTCAAATTCACCCGAGGATCTTACCGAAGACCTTTTCGTCACACTCACGTCAAAAGTCCTACGATCGAAGCGGACAGCAGATTCGCCATCGTTCCCGCAAGCATCGCGCGAATCCCGAACTTTGCAAGGTCGTGGCGCCGCTCCGGCGCGAGCGCGCCGATGCCGCCAATCTGAATTCCAATCGAAGAAAAGTTCGCGAATCCGCACAGCGCGAACGTCGCAATCGTGAATGTCCGCGGATCGAGCGTGGCCTTCATCGGACCGAGGTCGCGAAATGCCAGAAATTCGTTTGTGGCCATGCGCAGCCCCAGTAGATTTCCGATATCCCGCGCGTGTTCCCACGGTACGCCGATGAGCCACGCCACCGGCGCAAAAACCCATCCGAAAATCGTCTGCAAGCTCGGCGGAAACCAGCCCATGTGTGGAAGCCCGTGTATTCCGCCCATAATCGCGTTGAGCAGCGCCAGGAGAGCGATGAACGTGATGAGCATCGCGCCGACGTTCAACGCAAGTTGCAGGCCGTCGCCCGTGCCGCGCGCAATCGCGCCGAGAATATTTCTCTCTTTCTCCATCGGCGGCATCTCAACGGTGCCCGCCGTCAGCGGCACTTCCGTTTCCGGCACCAGCATCTTCGCCATCAGCAGCGTGCCCGGCGCGGTCATGATCACGGCGGTCAGCAGATTTTTCGGATCGGCTCCGCCAACCGCAATATAGCCGGCCATCATTCCGCCGGAAATATGCGCCATGCCGCTGGTCATCACCGTCATCAATTCCGATTTCGTCAGTTTTGGAAGGAATGGCCGAATCGTCAGCGGCGCTTCCGTCTGCCCCATAAAAATGCTCGCCGCCACGTTCAACGATTCCGCGCCGCTGGCCCCCATAACTCGCGTCATGATCCAGGCCGCACCGCGAATAATCAGCTGCATCAATCCGATGTGATAAAGCACGGCGAAAAACGCCGCAATAAAAATAATCGTTGGCAGAACCTGGAACGCAAACGAAAAGCCCAGTCGCGACAATTCCTTGGGAAGGCCGATGTCGCCGAAAACAAATTCGGAACCAGCGTACGAATAGCTGAGCAATTTATTCGCGTAAAAGCCGAGAAAACCGAAAATCCGCCCGCCGAGCCCCACGCGCAGAACGAAAAATCCCAGCGCCAACTGCAATCCGAGGCCCCACGCAACCGTCTTCAACTTGATCGCCCGCCGGTCTGTCGAGAACAAATACGCTCCCGCCACGATTACGGCGATGCCGAGGATTCCTCGTCCCATGCAGGCTCCTTCCGAAAAGTTTTCTCGAACGCCCGAAAAATCTAAACGCCGACCAATCGCCGGATCAATTTCTTCTCCGGCACTTTCGATTCGCTGAAAACAAAAGCCGATGAGATGCGAGATTTCGCTTCATCGAGTTTCATCGCGACATTGTAGTAGATTGTGACAAGCGGTTCGCCGTGTTCCACTCGGTCGCCGATGCGTTTGTGAAATTGCAGCCCGACGCCGTGATCGATTCTGTCTTCCTTGGTTTCCCGCCCGCCGCCCAGCATCGCCAGCGCAATTCCAAACTCTGTGCAATTCGTCGCCGCCAGATATCCCGCCGCAGTCGAAATGACATCTACTTTGTGAACCGCCTGCGGCAACAAATTGTAATCGTCGATGACGCGTTCATCTCCGCCCTGCAGCCGAATACACTGCCGGAATTTCTCTAGCGCCTGCCCGCTCGAAATCATCGTCTCAGCGAGTCTGCGGCCCTCGTCCACCGACGCAGTGCGCTCGCCGAGAAAAAACATCCACGCCGAAAGTTCCAGGCTTAATTCGTGCAAATCTTTTGCGCCGCGGCCCTTCAACACTTCGATGCTTTCGATAACTTCGTCCGAATGGCCGGCGAATTTCCCGAGCGGCTGATCCATGTCCGTAATCAGCGCGACGGCTTTCTTCTCCATGCGCTTCGCGGTGTCCACCATCACTTCCGCGAGATGCACCGCATCTTCTTCCTTCCGCATAAACGCGCCGGAGCCGGTCTTCACATCGAGCACGAGCGCATCAATTCCTTCGGCGAGTTTCTTGCTCATGATGGACGCGCAGATGAGGCCAATGTTTTCGATGGTGGACGTAGCGTCGCGCAACGCGTAAATTTTCTTGTCGGCCGGAACAATTTCCGGAGTCTGTCCGATCAAACACATGCCGCATTCTTTCAGGACGCGGCGAAATTCCAGCAGCGAGAGTTCGGTGTTAAAGCCAGGAATGGATTCGAGCTTATCGAGTGTGCCGCCGGTGTGACCAAGTCCGCGGCCGCTGATCATCGGAACAATCACTCCGCCCGCCGCCACGATCGGCGCGAGAATCAGCGAAGTCTTGTCACCCACGCCGCCCGTGGAATGTTTATCCACTTTTTTCCCGGGCAGATTGGCGTGGTCCACGACTTCGCCGGAATGGAGCATCGCTTCGGTGAGGGAGGCGCGCTCGGCGTCGTTCAGGCCGCGAATCCAGGTGGCCATGAGCCACGCGGACATTTGATAGTCGGGAATTTCGCCGCGCGTATAACCGGAAATCAGAAAGTTGATTTCCTCTCTCGAGTGTTCCCCGGAGTCGCGTTTTTTTCGGATCAGGTCAACGGCGCGCATGCGTGCGTGAGCGAAAAGGAGCGTAACATTCGCCTACGGCACCGTCAACGCGAGTGAAGCGGAGCGCGGTTTTCGGGGCCGCGCGGTACGGCTGCGGAGAGCGATCGGCCAGAAGCAGCGTTCACGAGAAACACGGCGACGGTACTCCGTCCGCGAATTCCGGCAGAACGCATGCCCTGAAAATTGTCGATGGCGGTTTGCGCGAAAGGCGTCAGAGTTCCGTCGGATATCATCGAATTGAAAGAATCGGAAAAAATATCATTTGAGTCTGAAGTGCGAACAACCCAGCGAATGGAATTGCGCTGAAAAAAAGCGGTCCAGTCGGCCGCCGTGCGAAACTTCGCGGGATCCATGGCCCAACTGGATTGGGGATCGCCGTAGAGATACGGAACCTGAAGAAAGTAAACATGGCGGAAGAAGACGAGCGCTTTTTCCGAGGGGGACGCGCCGGCCAAAGTTTGGTTCACAAATTCTGCGGCTTGATAGTCCGGGGCGGCTTCCCGGAGATATTGTTCCTTGGTTTTGAGACCGATCGGTGCGGGAAGTGCGCGGGCGGAGTAGGCGACAAATCCAGCAGCAGAGCCCGCGACAAAAAACAGGAGCGATGCAGAAACGATGAGGCGGAGTGGTTTACTTTGTCGATCGAACGCAGAGAAAATTCCAGCCACGATTGCGGCCAAAACGACCGGATAAATCACAAGTAGGAAGCGGGGCATGCTGGAAGAGACGCCAAGCGCGAGGCCCACGCAACTCCAAACGAGCAATGTGACGCGCCAAAGAGCGGTGTTGCGAACGGCAAAAAAAAGAAATGGCAGAAACGCGAGCACGATGGGGCCAAAGAATTGCCAGAAGCCGACTCTTGCCGGATCGATCCAGGAAAAAGTGACATAGCGAAGGAGTTGCAAAACGGTGTGGTGGCCGGACGCGCCGGTGTCCGCCAAATAGTAGCTCAGCGCGTAGGCATTGACGTGGGCGGGATTCAGTTTTGGCAGGAGAAATGGAAAAAAAGGATCGCCAGTCCAGAGCAGATTGCGAAGATAGGGCGCAATTCCCGCGAACACGGCAGCGATGGAAAAAATCGCGGTCCGGAGTAAAGAACGGGATTCAACGAGCAGAGCCAGGGCGAGCGCGGCAGCGACGTAACATCCGGTGTATTTGATTCCGGCGATGCCGCCGGCGAGAACGCCCGCGAGAGCGGCGAATTTCCAGGAATTAGTCTCGCGAAGCTTGGCGGCGAGAAGAACTGCGGCCGTCGCAAAAAAAGCCATCCAGAGATCCGGAGCGCCGCCGGCGGAAATTTGCCAAGCGACGAGCGGAGAGAGAAGAAAGAGCAAGACGGCGAGCAAAGCCCAGACGCGCGGCAGCCAGTTTTTTGCCAGTACAAAAAGTGCGAAGGCGGAAAGAACGCCTCCGAGAAAGAGCGAACCGGTCGCGAGTTGTTCGCTGCCGAAAGCGAGGCCAAACAGAATGAGGGAGTGGCCTTGCCCACAGAAGAAACTGTGGGAGAGGAAAAAATTCGGCGCGGCGCCTTCAGAGAGAATCACTTTCGGGACGGCGAAGTGGTAGTGCAACGCGTCGGAGGCGGTGAGCGGCGCCATAGCAACGAGAAATTGCAGAAGCAAGGCGGCGGCGATTAGAGCGCTCAAGGATTTTTCAAGTGGAGAAAAGGTGAAGGGGGCCGCGAAGATTTTTCGGAGATCACTCCACGCTTCGGCAAATCCGAACAATGCCGCCGCACCAGTGACAAGCAGAATCGCGACCAAGGCTGTGCGGATACGCCCCGTGAATTGAGACAAGAAAAACAGGACCTGAAGCAGAATCGTTCCGAGTGCGGAGGAAAAAAGTAGGCGCTCCGCAGGCTGGTCGAATGAAATGCTAAATAAGCGCAACGCGCGAATTCCGAGAGCGGCAGCAAGAAACACAAAGAGCGCCAGGGCGAATGGCACGAAGAGCAAGGAACTCAATGGCCGAACCTGCGAAACAGCGAGGCGAGGATGGAGCGAATCGGTTGCAGGAATTGCCGGTAGTACCAGACTTGCGCCGCGACGATCCACGCAGCAACAAAAACGGAAAATACCGTGGAAAGAATTTCTCGGCGGGAACGCATCGCGAAAACTATAACACGCCAACTTTGCGTCAACGGGCAGACAATTGCCCGGCCGATGCACTTTAGTGCCCCGTTCTCACAGGGGCCGCTATAGAATGCCGGTGCGTGAGTCTTGACCTCGGTTGACGCGAGGGAAAAGTGTCGGCAGCAAGAGCTCAAAAAGAATCGACAACGCGCCGTTACGACGCAAACTACGGAAATTTTCAGCGGGAGTTGTACGCCGAAATTCGCAAAGAAGCGTATGGAGAAGATATTGGCCAGAACAGCTGGCTTACGGCATCCGAGCACGACGAATTCTTGCAGTGGATGGACCTCTCGCCGGAAACGCGGCTGCTGGACGTTGCCTGCGGCGCGGGCGGGCCGGCATTGCGAACGGCAGCCAAATGCGGTTGCTTGGTAACCGGAATCGACCTGCACGAGCAGGCGATTGCGGCGGCAAATTCGCTGGCTGCGGAACGAAACCTGGAGCAGAGAGCGCAATTTCGGATGGCAAACGCGGGAGAACCACTTCCTTTTCCGGACGCGAGTTTCGACGCGATTACCTGCATCGATGCGATCAACCATATTCCCGACCGGCGAAATACACTTTTGGAATGGGCAAGACTTCTGAAGGCGGGCGGTGAGCTTTTATTCACGGATCCAACTACGATGACCGGGCCACTCACCGCCGACGAGATTAAAATTCGGAGTATGAGCGGATTCTATTTGTTCGTTCCGGAAGGATTCGACGAACGCTTCCTCGGGGAATGTGGATTTCGGCTGTTGAAGCGCGAGAATGTGACGCGTAACATGGCGGAACTTGCGGAACGGCGCTGGAAGGCGCGTGAAGCAAGAAAAAGCGCGCTGGAAGAAATCGAAGGAAAGCAGGGTTTCGCCGAACAGCAGGAATTTCTGGCGATAGCGGCAAAGATCGCAAACGAAAATCGTCTTTCACGGTTTGCATTTCTTGCAGAAAAGAATTCGTAACGCCCAGCTCAACGCTGCAAGGGAAGATTCGAGATGGAATTGGATCGAGACGAAGCGGGAAAAAGCGCGCGGCGGAAGGCTGCGATTCGGCTCCTCCCCTTTGTATTCCTGCTGTACGTGGTTTGCTACGTTGACCGAGTCAACGTTTCCTTCGCCAACCTGAGGATGAGCGCCGATCTCGGCTTCACCGACCGGATTTTTGGATTGGGAGCGGGAATCTTTTTTGTGGGATATGTGCTGTTCGAAGTGCCGGGTGCGTTGATTGTCGAACGTTGGAGCGCGCGAAAATGGATGACCCGCATCATGATCAGTTGGGGCGCGGTGACGATTGGCACCGGGTTCATACACACGGCCAATCAGTTTTATGTCGCACGGTTGTTGCTTGGGGCGGCAGAAGCGGGATTTTTCCCTGGGATGATTGTTTATCTCACGCACTGGTTTGTGGCGCCGGATCGCGCCAAGGCGATCGGTTCTCTGTACGCCGGCCTTCCAGCAGCGTCCGTTGTCGGTTCTCTGATGGCGGGATGGCTATTGAGCCTTCACTGGCTAGGCATGACCGGTTGGCGATGGCTGTTTATAGTGGAGGGAATTCCTCCTGTCGTTCTCGGCGTCATTACGTTTTTTTATTTGACCGACCGCCCGCGCGAAGCAAAGTGGCTTACGGAGAGCGAACGGGAATGGCTGCAGGAGGAATTGGCGGCGGAGGCAGCGGCCAAGAAAAAGACGAGAGACTACACGATCTGGCAGGCGTTCCGTGACAAGAAAGTCTGGATGTTGATTCTTCCTTATTTCCTGGCGGTCGTGGGTGCGCAGGCGAGCATCTATTGGATTCCGACTTTTATCCGGCGGCTCACGGGGCTGCCAAGCGCGAAGGTTGCGCTGATCGCGGCGATTCCAGGCTTGGTCGGAATTGCAGGAATGCTGTGGAACGGCTGGCATTCCGACAAAACCGGAGAGAGACGTTGGCATTCCGCGGTTCCGCTGCTGTGCGCGGCTTCCGCCTACTTGTTGCTGGCGAACACACACAACACGGTGGCAGCGATGACGTTGCTGGTTCTCGGCGGCGGAATTTTTTATTCGTACTACCCGGTGTATTGGTCGATGCCAACGCTGCTGTTGAGCGAGTCGGCGGCAGCGGCGAGTTTTGGATTGATCAATTCGATCGGCCACACCGGCGGATTTTTTGGGCCGACGGTGGTGGGCTATTTGAATGACCGAACAGGAAAGGCGACTGCGGCGTTCTGGCTGATTGGGATTTGTTACCTGCTGGCAGGCGGTTTGCTTTCGCGGATGAGAGTGCAGAACCCACAATTAACTGTCGCGACGGAACTACCAGCCCGGTCTGGACTTGCTACCGAGGGTTAGGACCGAACTCTCTCGCGTCAACTTAACAATCGGTGGTGAAGCGAACCACTGAATGCATTCGTAGGAGTCGCGATATTGGTTTGCTGAATCACGATGTTGCCAACCCGCCGCAACGATAAAGCCGAAATCGGCGCAGTGCGCAAGTCGATTCAACGGACGAAGGGCGCCGCACCGGCATTTAAGAGCCTCGTTCTTGATTCACTGGCGGATCGGAAGTCTCTTTTTTGAGGGGGCTAAAGTAAAGCCAGCGGAGCAGGATGTACCAGATTCCCGACAGCAGAACGAAGCTGACCAATTGGGGTGCTGCTTCTCTGAACGGGAAGCCTGACTGGGCAGTTGAGTGCGAAGCTAGCTCCGGGAATTCACGCCGCGAAATCCAGCCCGATAGCGGTACTGAAAAGATGCCTACGAAATATAAAATAGTCTGTGAAAGTAGGTACCCAAGCGCGATTGCGCCAACAAAGCTTTCGACTAAGGGTCGCTTCAATCGCTCAAACATGATTCCTCCGGAAGAATCGGATGCGGCAGTTACTCAAGCTGCGGAAAGGCCCTTGTCCATAGACCCAGCGAGACAAAAGCCAAGCGGCGGTGAAGTTAATGAATGCACTAGAGAGATTCAACAAATCGACCAATAGTTGGGGGCGGTTGAGCGAGAAATAAGGAACATCAAGTATCGCAATCGCGGTCAACAAATAACTGGCCACACGGAAGAGGGGCCACCACAATGCTTGGAAAAAGTAGTCTAAAGACCAGATAAGAAGGATGGCTACGGCAACTGCGGCCACGTGGGAGTCAGCCAAGACTCTACGAAGTGAATTTATCACGCCTTCACCTTCGATGCGCATTTTCGCAGGTTAGCTCGATACAACCAAATAGAATTCTGAGGGCCTGATTATCGAACTGATTTCCTTCGACGAAGCTTAGTCGCTGAAGCCTGCGATTTTGCCCCGCAAGACGGTGATTGAGGCTTTGGGCAGAGTGAAAATGGTTTGGGCGGTGGCGTCGATGGATTGGGCGGCGGGCGGAAGATTGGGGTCGGGATGGCTGTTGGGGCCGTCGTTGATCCAGACGTATTGATCGGAACCGAAGCTGGTCCAGGAAACTTTTCCGGAAAAAGAGGAAGAGCGTTTTTCGGCGGCGTTTTCGAACGCGACGCGGACGGTGTGTGCGTTGTGTTCGTCGCGGTTGACGAGCATGACGGACCAGTTTCCGTCGGGGCGATGGACAGCATAGACGGTGACGAGAAGATTTCCTCCAGCGTCTTTGATGTCGGCGGACGCAGGAAACATCTGGTGAATGCCGCTGCGGTGCTGGACCCATTCGAGATTGATCATGCGCGCGGCGTAATAGGGCGACGTGTAGCCTTTGATTTCGTAATTTTCGTTAGAGACAAAGTTCGACCAAGAAGACCAGCCGAGGCAGGTGTTGCCAATTCCCTGCGGCTGAATCGGCGAATGATAAAACGCGGCGCCGCCGCCTTCAAAAAAAGAGCCAACGTTGTCGGCGAGCCAGAGCGCGGCGAAGATGGTGGTCATGGGTCCGGAAAGCTGCCAGGAGAGATGATTTTCGGTGACCATGAGCGGAACGTCGGACGGAACGCCGTCGTCGCGCCAGACTTGCAGAATTCCCTTCATGAGTTGCGGCTCGCGATAGAGATCGTTCCAGGTGATGGTGCAGGGCTCGAAAGGATAATGCTCGAACGAAACAAAGGCGAGATCGGAAAGATGATTGTGGTCTTTTAAATAGGCGACGAAACGGCCCATCCAGGAGATGCGGCCTTTTGCATCGGGCCAGAGCGTGATGTCTTTGTTGACGCCTTCAAAAACCGGGCCGCCGAGTTTTAATTTCGGATCGACTTTGTGGATTGCGTTGGCCCACTGGATGTAGAGCGCGGCGTAATCTTCCGGCATGGCGTGCTTGCCGTCGGGCTCTTCGCCCATCTCGATGTAGCGGATGGGATAGCCGCGCTTTTCGATGTAGGCGATTTGCGCGGCGGCGTCATCGGGCGTGCCGTAAAGCATCGTGACAGGAATCATCGCCGGCAAATTGTTGGTGATGCCGCTCTGGAAGAAGAGGTCGAAGCCGGC
>DATGIS010000117.1:0-22628 GCA_035295625.1 Candidatus Acidiferrum sp.
GCTCCCGAGAAGATCATTCGCGACATGGAAGCGGCTCTTGCCGAGCAGAAGATCGAGCTGGGAAAGCTGAACGACAGCTTGTCTGGGCTGGGCAATTGAGCCAAACTCTGCCTGCATGAATTGGGACAGCGAATACGTAACAGACTTGGTGCAACGCGCCCTTGCGGAAGATGTCGGTTCCGGTGACGCGACCGTGCTGGCCACCATTCCGGCGTCGGCAATCGGGCACGCCCACATCGTCGCAAAGCAGGATTTGGTTTGCGCTGGATTGCCGCTGGCAAAAGCTGTGTTCCGCGCGCTTGACCCAACGATGCAAATCGAGTTTCGTGCCCAGGATGGCAGCCCCGTTTCCAAAGGCCACGATTTACTCCATCTCGATGGCGCGGCGCGCGCGATACTCACCGGTGAACGCACCGCTTTGAATTTTCTAGCGCGCCTCAGCGGCATCGCGACACTTACCCACAAATTCGTGGAACAGCTCACGGGGACCAACTGCAGAATTCGCGACACGCGCAAAACTACACCCGGCCTCCGGCTCCTCGAAAAATATGCAGTAAAAATGGGCGGCGGAACGAATCACCGCATTGGCCTGTACGACGCGGTTCTATTGAAGGAAAACCACATCGCGCTCGCGGGTGGCGTAAAACAAGCGCTCGGACAAGCCCACTCCTACACAGCGTTGCACGCCCGACCAGCGGCGATGACGGCTTACGAAGAGACCGAGCCTCCTTCACGCACGCTCGGGACTCCCCTGCCCGTACAGATCGAAGTTCGCCAACTCGAAGAACTACGCGAAGCCATTGAAGCCGGCGTCGATTCAGTTTTGCTCGACAACATGTCCATTCCAGAAGCCCGCGAGGCAGTGGCGCTTGCAAGGAGTCTTCGAGCAAGTGTGCTCATCGAAATCTCGGGCGGAATCACGCTAACCAACTCTCGCGGATATGCGGAAACCGGCGCCGACTTTCTTTCGTCCGGTTCGCTGACGCACTCCGCGCCCGCCGCCGACCTCAGCTTGCTTGTCGACAGCATCGTGGACCAGTAAGCTCTGACGCAGAGTCCCTAATGGCGAAGACAAATACTTCGGTTGCTGGCACAACAGACCGCCGCATTACGGCTCTTGTAACGCTTCTCGCCGAAAACGCGACGATCATCATCAGCGGCGCACGAATCGCGCGGGAGATTGGCGTCTCGCGCTCGACTGTCTGGAGGTGGGTACAGCGTTTGCGCGAACTTGGCGTAAAAGCGAAAGGACATCCGCGCAAGGGATACTTTCTCGAAAAGGTCCCGGACCTCGTTACACCGGACATGCTCAAGCGCCGGCTGAAAGGCAGCGTTTTCGGCAAACAAATTCATCATTTTCTACGGACCGATTCAACGAACCGTGTGGCGATGGAACTCGGGTACGTCAACGATCCGGAAGGAACCGTGGTCATCGCCGAAGAACAAACCGCCGGCCGTGGCCGAGCGGGGCGCGCTTGGCATTCCGAGCGCGGCACAGGGATTTACGTAACGTTGTTGCTTCGGCCGAAGATTTCGCCGGTGCAAGCGCCACTGCTTACAATGATGGCCGGGCTTTCCGTGCGAGCCGCAATTCAAACGCAAACGGGGCTGACCGTAGACCTGAAGTGGCCGAACGATCTAATGCTCGCCGGCAAGAAGGTCGGCGGTATCTTGACCGAGATGCACGCGGAACCTTCACAAGTGCGATTCGTGATCGTTGGAATTGGTATAAACGTGAACCAGGAAAAGTTCCCGGAAGAAATCGCAGCAATTGGCACTTCCCTCCGCGCGCAAACGGGACGCGTCCAGTCTCGCATGGAGTTGCTGGTGCGGTTGCTGCGCGAATTCGAGACCGACTACAATCGATTTCTGCGGGAAGGAACGGCAAGCGTCACGCAACGGTTTGAAGCCGTATCCAGCTATGCGCGAGGCAAGCGCGTCAGCGTTTCGAACGGCGCGGAAAATTATTTTGGTGTGACGGCGGGGCTTAGTCCGGAAGGCTTGCTCCGCGTGGAAAAGAACGACGGATCCGTCGTGACGGTAATAGCAGGCGATGTACGAGAGGCAAGCTGATGCTCCTGACGATTGACGTCGGAAACACCAACAGCGTCCTGGGTGTGTTCCGCGGCGAAGAGCTTATCGCTCATTGGCGGCTGACAACGGCGCGACTGCAAACGGTTGACGAGTACGGCGTCCTCACCCGCAATCTGTTCACGCTGAAAGACCTCGACCCCAAATCCGTAAACGGAATCATCATCAGCTCAGTCGTGCCTCCCGTAAATTGGACGCTGGGCGAAATGGCGCGGATTTATTTCGGCCAGAAGGCGCTTTTTGTGGAACCGGGAGTGAAAACCGGCATGGCGGTGCTCGTAGACAACCCGATGGAAGTCGGCGCGGATCGAATCGTCAACGGGGTTGCGGCATTTCATCAGTACGGCGGCCCGTGCATCGTGGTCGATTTCGGCACGGCGATCACGTTCGATGTAATTTCTGCCAAGGGAGAGTACGTTGGTGGAGTGATCGCGCCGGGAATTGGAATCTCCTCGGAAGCGCTTTTTGCGCGCGCCGCAAAGCTGCCGCGTGTCGAAATCAAAGATCCCGGCAAAGTAGTTGGCACAAATACCGTCAGCAATATGCAAGCCGGACTCTACTACGGAGCGGTCGATATGGTCGACGGCATCCTGCAACGCATGAAGGCGGAGCTCGGCGGAAAAGTGGTTGTCGTGGCCACTGGCGGTCAGGCGAATCTTATCGCCAAGGGTTCCAAGCACATTGAACACACCGATGACTACCTGACGCTGACAGGATTGCGCCTTATCTGGGAGAAGAATCAATCGCAAGAAACTGTGAAGAGGTCCGACAAACGAGCGGGCCATTGACGGCGTCAATGACCGGCTGGAACTATTTCAACTACTTCACCGAAATCGAGGAATATTTCTGGAAGAAACGAGGAGCCAACCTGCTGGTTTCGCCCCTCGATTGGGCGATTATGGAGGCCTGGCAGCAGGCGGGCGTGCCGCTTGACGCCGCCCTGAAGGGAATCGCTCGCGCGTTTGAAAGTCACGCGCGCTCTCGACGCGGCAGCCGGCCGATGAAGAGTTTGGCCTATTGCACCGACGCGGTCCTCGAAGCGGCGGAAGAAGCAAAGGAAGCAGCAGCGGGAGGGCACGCTCCGAGCGAAGCGCCGAAAAAGCCGGAACCGTTTTCGCGTGAAGTCTTGAAGGCGTATTTTGCGAAGAATCTCGCCGCCCTGCAAAAGGAAATTTCAGCGGTCAGCGGAGCAAATCCGGAGCTGGCCGCGCGGTTGACCGAATGTTCCGCGTATCTGGCGCAATCTTCTGCGATACTGGATTCGCCCGCATCCTTGGATTTGGAAGACCTTGAGCGCCGGTTGACGATTCTGGATGAAAAGATCCAGGCGGCTCTGCTGCAACACGCCGGCGAGGAACTGCTGCTCCGCCTGCGTCGAGAAATGGATGGGCAGCTTGCGCTCTATCGCGGAAAGATGCGGACGGAGCAAATCGCACTCGTGGAACGCCAGTACTTGCATAAAAGGCTGCTGGAGGAATTCCGGCTGCCACGCCTGAGTTTGTTCTATCTGCAGCACTAGAACAGCGCGCAAAATTTCGCGCTACACTTTCCTCGCAAATCGGGGCAGAATGGGGTCCGCAGAATGCCGGAAGAGTTTATGGTATCAATTGAGAAACTTGTGTATGGAGGCGATGGCCTTGCGCATGAGGGCGACCGGACGGTATTCGTGCCGTTCGTGCTGCCGGGTGAAGAGATCCGCGTTGCCGCAAAGAGCCAAAAGAAAAAATTGGTTTGGGCAACGCCAACCGAAATAGTCCGGCCGGCGGAAGCCCGGATCAAGCCTCGCTGCGCGCACTTCACAAAATGCGGCGGCTGCCAATATCAGCATGTTGACGCGGCGCAGCAGCCGCGGCTAAAGAAGGCAATTTTGCAGGAAACGCTGTCGCGCCTTGGCGCCGTGCAATGGCGCGAGGAAATTCGCGAACACGTCGCGGCTCCCTTCGAATATCGCAACCGGGCTCAATGGGCGGCGCGTTCCGCCATGCCTCGAGCACTGGGCTACTACTTGCCGGAAAGCTCAACGATTCTCCCCATCGACGAATGTCCCGTCTTGTCGCCAGTCTTGTCTGAAACATTCCAAAAACTCCAGAACCTCACGCGGTCAAACACCTTGCCCGCTCAGATCGAGGAAATCGAAGCATTTGCCGATTCGGCCGACGAAAAACTCGCGCTAAACATCGCGTTTCATGAATTCGCGGTGCCATCCACAACGCTCATTCAATTCTTCCGCGAGGCGCTGCCGCGACTCGAGAGCCTTCTCTTGCTCGACAAAAAGAAAAACCGTTTTGAACTTTCGGGACCCGGATATTTGATGCACAAGGCAGGCGGCTTCGACTTCCGCGTCAGCCATCTTTCCTTCTTCCAGGTCAACCGCTTTTTGATCGAGGATCTGCTGCGCTCCGTCGTATCCGGCAAGAAAGGCGGACTGGCGTTGGACCTGTATGCCGGTGTCGGATTCTTCTCGCTGCCACTCGCGAAGACATTCGAACGCGTCATCAGCGTGGACGCGAATTTATCGGCGACGCGCGACCTGCACAGCAACGCCGGAGCTGCCGGCCTGACAATTACTTCTCATAATCTGCACACGGAAGAGTTCCTGAAGAAATTCGATGAAAAACCGGACCTCGTGGTTCTCGATCCTCCGCGCGCGGGACTTGGTCAAGCAACCTCGGCGAAACTCGCGGAGTTGAACGCGCCGGAAATCGTCTATCTTTCGTGCGATCCCTCGACGCTGGCGCGGGATCTCGCCGTGTTCCTGCAAACCGAGCGGATGCCGGCCGGCGCGAAACCGAAGGCAGCGCCCTACGAAATCGCGTCCATCGAATTATTTGACCTTTTCCCGCAGACGCATCATGTCGAAACGCTCGTTCACCTGAGGCTGCGCACGTGAAGCTCCCGGCCGTTTGCCTTGCCGCCGTGTTTGCTGGCGGTGCCGCACTCGGCCTCTTTTCACCCCTGGCGCGTTTCGCCGCCAATCCTGGGGCGGTCCGGGCCGTGATCGTCGTCGCCATCTTCGCGTCTTGCTTTAGCGTTTTCTTACTTCGCAAGGATCGGTTCGCTTTTGCTGGCTCTGTATCGCTCAGCGGTTGGCTCTGCCTTGGGGTGGCCGCCGCGTGGATTGCGTCTCAGCCTCCGGCGGAAATCCAAGTCTCTTCTCTTTTAACCGCCGGTAAGATTGACATCGAGACGCCGCTCCGCTGGCACGGTCACCTCCGGGATGAACCGGCCGAGCTGCCATGGGGTACAAGTTTTGACGTCGCTCTCGACGATGTCGAGTTCGATGGCTCAACTTTGCCCGCACGCGGCGGCTTACGCCTTAGCTACGCGCCACACAAAGACACCGATCCATTGCCAAAGCTTCACGCGGGCGACGCCGTCGCATTTCTTGCAAAGGCCCGGATTCCGCAATCCTTCCGCGACGAGGGCGCTTTCGACCGGCGCGCTTACTTGCAGCAGCAGGGCATCGACCTGACTGGCACCCTTCGATCCGCCGCGTTGATTGAAAAAAAGCGCGACGCGTCATTTTCAATTCGAACTCTTCTGGCCCGCACACGAAGCACATTACGAAATGAATTGACAGGTCTATTCCCCTCGCAGCCGCAAATCGCAGGAGTCCTTCGCGCAATGCTCCTCGGCGATCGTTCTTTCGTCGATCGCGAGGAATCCGTCTCATTCCAGAAAACGGGCGTCTTTCACGTACTCGTCGTTGCGGGTCTGCACGTGGGGGCTTTTGCCGTCTTTCTCTATTGGCTGGGCAGAAAGCTTGCGTTCTCCGTTGGTTGGACCACGCTGGTCCTCATCCTCGCACTCGCCTGCTACGTCGCAGTCATTGAGCAACGTCCGCCAGTCATCCGCGCTGCCTTGATGGCATTCGTGCTGCTCGCAGGAGGCTATTTCTTCCGCCGGATGGAGCTTCTAAATTCGGCTGCAATCGCCGCCTTGATCATACTGATCGCCCAGCCTCTCGAACTGCGCGACTCCAGCTTTCAACTGTCGTTCCTCTCAATCGGTTGTATAGCAGGAATCGCAGTTCCGTGGCTCGGAAAAACAGTTGAGCCATTTGTTCGAGGCCTGCGCGGGTGGCGCGATGTCACTCGCGACGCGTCACATCCTCCGACGGTTACTCAATTTCGGATCGATCTGCGTTCGATTGCATCGTGGCTCGGAACTACGACTTCCGCGCCCGCCGCTAGAGTGATCGGCACAGGTTTCGTTTATTTTCTGCGAGGTGTGTTTCGAATCTGGGAACTCGTCTTCCTCACCCTGGTTTTGCAGATCGGAATGTCTCCCGTAATGGCATTTTATTTCCATCGCGTCACCTTACTGGGCTCGTTCGCAAATCTTGCAGCCGTGCCATTGACCGGCGTGTTGGTTCCGTTTGGCTTTCTCCTTCTGTTGATAGGGCTGGCGATTCGCTCGTTGGCACTGTGGATCACGCCGGTACTCGCCGCGTTGACAGAGTGTCTGATTCACATTGTCGCGTGGTTTTCTCGCGTGCCTCATGGGAGCTACCGGATTCCCGGCCCGCCCGCGGCGATCATGGTCGCGTTTTTTCTTCTCCTTTTGATCCTCAGCATTCAATTGAGAACCGGGTGGCCGCGAGCACGACTCGCTCGCGGAGTTACGCTCGTCGCGTTGCTTGGCACCACTATCCTCATCGCAACGTGCCCCTTCACTCCGAAATTCGCTCGAGGAAAACTCGAACTCACGGTCCTCGACGTCGGCCAGGGCGACTCGCTTCTCGTCGTCTCGCCCGCCGGACGCACCCTGCTGATTGATGGCGGTGGCCAGGCGCCAAACTATGGAGCAGCGGACTCCCAGCGGGCGCCAGATCCCGGCGAAGAGGCTGTTTCGCCGTATCTCTGGTCGCGGCGCATCAAAACGCTCGATGTCGTCGCCCTTACGCACGCGCATCAGGATCACCTCGGTGGTCTCCCCGCGATCCTCGATAACTTTTCTGTCGGTGCTTTGTGGATTGGTCGTGATGTCCAAACGCCGGCGCTCAGCACTCTGGAATCCTCGGCGCGCGCGCGCGGAATTCCTGTCCTGTACGAATCACGCGGTGAACGTTTCGACTGGGACGGAGCGGTTGGCGAAGTCCTGTGGCCGGAACAGAACTCCGGAGAAACTGCGGCTTCAGCAAAAAATAATGATTCGATCGTCATGCGTTTGCACTTTCACGATCACGCTTTTCTGCTGCCAGGCGATGCTGAGCGTCAGGCGGAGTCCGCGATTCTCTCCGAAACCACCGCCGAAACACTTCACGCCGATGTCTTGAAAGTTGGCCATCACGGCAGCAAGAATTCCACCACCGCCGAATTTCTTGCGGCCGTTCATCCGCAACTGGCGATCATTTCGGCGGGCGCGGAAAATCCCTACGGCCATCCGAGCGCGGAGCTTTTGCAGCGGCTGAATGACGCAAACATCCACATACTTCGCACCGACCAATCCGGAACGATTCACGTTCTAACCGACGGCAAAACAATGGAAGTGACTTGCTTCGTTTCTTGCGGGAGCGGTTCGACAGATTTAGTAGGTTCGAAGCCGGAGAATAAAAATTCCGACCAACACCATTAGAAGCAGCAAAAATCCGATCGCCGCTTCGTACTCATGATTCTTGCGGTATTGCGCGAACGAGAATGCGCCAGCGTTGGTTTCGAACCGCGCTGGAATCGGCCTCGGAAAAAAGAGCGGCACCGCTTTTGCGTACCTCTCAAATGCATCCGAAAAATGCGCGCGAAGCTCATCCTCTTCCCTTCGCATCACGACGTAGTAGACGATCGCAAAATACACTCCGAGGACTATGGCCGAAATCGCCGAGTGCATCGCCACGGCTGCGCCCGCTGCAAGAACCGAGCTGCCCAAATAAAGTGGATTCCGCGTGAACGCGTACGGCCCCGTCACCGTCAGCACTTCTTGTTTCTTCAAATAACCTGCAGCGTAGCCGCGCAATAGCAGTCCGATAACTCCGATCGCCGCGCCCAGCGCAATACTGCGGGGACTCGGCCGCGCAAAAAACAGAACGACCATCGCCAGCGGATACCCCAGCCGCACCCGCCAGCGAGCAATCCATTTTGAAAAATTCTTCATCCAATCACTCTCAAACTTCGCATCGCGCCGAGCACGTCGTCCACGTGGATTTTCAAGATGGAAGGATGCGGCTCATCGCCACGTTTATATGTCGAGACAACGTTTTTTGCGCGCAACACTATCGCTCGTCCGGCAGCGCCCCTGCCGAGATACGGTCCGTTCCGGTCAGGATCGGTGGGGCCAAAAACCGCGACAACCGCTGTCCCCAGCGCGTCGGCCAGATGCAGCGGGCCCGTGTCGCCGGCCACAACGCACGTGGCGCCACGCAAAATCGCAAGCAGTTCTCCGAAGCTGCCACTGTACGGAAATGGCCTTGAAGAGCCGGCCGCAGCTATGACGCGATTCGACAGAGATTCTTCACCCGGACCAAAATTAATAACCGTACGCAATCCAAACTCCTCGAACAAACGCCGCGCAAGCTCTCCGAATCGCTCCGGAGGCCAACATTTCGAAATCCACCCGCCACCTGGGCTCAGAACTAGGTATCGTTCGATGCCGTTGCCCGCCAATATTGCCTGAACGCCCGCCCGCGCGGCCTCCGGCACGCCAATCGAAAAAGCCCACACTGGCTTTGATGCGCCTGCTCTTAACGACAGCTCTCCATTCTTATCGGCGACATGCGCCGCAGTCGCCGCCACGCGCTCGGTATAGAGCATCGCTGCGCCACCTTCACGAGCGCTTCCTCGTCCAAACCCTATGCGTCTTTTCACTCCAGCAAGGAATGGAATCGCCGCCGACTTCCAAAGTCCCTGGTAATCGATCGCTAGAGAAAACGATTCACGCCGAATTCTGCTCAGTGTGCTGCGCACGGAAGAGAACGTTTTCGTGTCCAGTTCCCAGACTTCGGTCGCAAGACCGGCCGCTGCGACGAGGTCTTTCCATCTCGGATGCGTTAACCACACAATTTTGGCGCTAGGAAACGTATCGCGAAGCGCTGCAACGGCCGGAAAAGTGTGAACGATGTCGCCGAGCGACCCAAGCCGCACCACCAGAAACTTCGGCTCACTCATGCGGCGCCTTGCGAACGGTTTCGATTAATCCGCGCGTCGAGTGATTCTTCGGGTCGCCTACAATCGCAATTCGAATTCCCAGTTTCTGCGATGTCGCGCGCTCCGGAACGGTGGCCTGCGTATAGTCCGTCCCCTTCGCATGCACATTCGGACGAATCTCGGCCAAAAGCGCTTCCACAGTCGGCTCCGAGAAAATCACGACATAATCCACCGCCTTCAATGCAGCCACAAGCCGAGCCCGCGCGCCTTCGTCCAAAATAGGCCGCCCGGGTCCTTTCAGATCGCCGACGCTGGCATCCGAATTGACTCCCACAATTAGGACATCGCCTTGGTGCCTTGCCCCCTCCAGATAACGAACATGACCAACATGCAGCGTGTCGAAGCACCCGTTTGCCAAAACAACCGTAGCGCCAGTCTTTCGTAACCGTTCGGAAATATCGCGAAGGGCCTCTCGACTCACAATTTTTCCGCTCGCATTTCGCACGGTTCAGGAACCCGAACTCTCGTGCCGAATCGCATCCAGTAACTCAACTTGTGAAACCGTTGCCGTGCCGCGTTTCATGACAACAATCCCCCCAGCGATATTCGCAATATGTGCGGCCTCCAGTGCCGTCGCGCCGCTCGCCAGTGCCAACGTGCAAGCCGCAAGCACCGTGTCCCCTGCGCCCGTCACATCAACGGCTTGCTCGCTCCCATGTACGGGAATCTGCGTGAAGCGGGCTCCGGTCTTTTCAAAAAGGGCCATTCCGTCGCGCCCGCGCGTCACGAGCAACGATTCCAATCTCATCTCGGCCAACGTCGCGCGCCCGCATCGCTCAAGTTCCGCAGTATTCCGTCCGATACTCGTGTGATGCAGCGCTTCCAACTCCGCTTCGTTTGGAGTAGCGGTCGTAATATTGCAACCGACATAGCGTGTCAGTCCATGCCGTGCGTCGAGTGTCACTGGGATTTTTTTCTTTGCGCCGCGAATTGCGCCCTTCGCTCCTTCGGGCGTCGAGCTACCAAACCCGTAGTCAGAAATCGCAAGCGCGTCCGCCTTTTTCAGCTTCGCCGCAAGCTTGGCGGCCGCTTGCTCTTGGACGTTCTCCGAGGGCGTCGACGCGGGCTCCCGATCCACACGCAAGACCTGCTGCGCGGTCGTATGCGCCCAGCCCGCAAGGAACCTCGTTTTCGTCGGCGTGTCCCACCCAGCCGCGGTGACGAGTCCCGAGGTATCTACTCCCGTCTTCTGAAAATATTCCCGCAACGACTCGCCAACTGCGTCGTCTCCGACAATCGCGACGGGCAAGACCTTCGCGCCCATCGCCGCCAGATTATTCGTCGCATTTGCGCCCCCGCCCGGCACGAGCCGGGTTTCCTGATGCTTCAAGATAAGCACAGGCGCTTCCCGCGAGACCCGCGAAATGTCGCCGTATTGAAATTCATCGGCAACAAAATCACCATAAAGCACGATCTTCTTCCCGCCAAACTGCTCAACAATTTCCGCGAGACGAACCAAATCCACACTGGCCACAGTGTTCCGCTTCTCTTCTGTTTTTTTCATCGCCGCCCGCTCAGGATCCAATCCACTGCCTCATTCAAATCCGCAGCCACGAAATCCGGCGCCTTGGCCCATCGTTCCACATGCCACGCGAGTTCACCCTCGCCATAGCCCGTCCGCACCAGAATACTTTTTCCACCCGCCATTTGCCCCAATTCAATGTCCGAACGGCGGTCACCAACATAGAACGAACCCGCTGGATCGATCCCGAACTCCTCGGCAGCCCGCTGCACCATGCCAAGTTTCGGCTTTCGGCACTCGCAACCGTCCGCGGAAGAATGGGGACAGTAATAAATCGCGGCCAGCTTCGCGCCGGCCTGCTCCAGATCGCGCGTCATCATCACGTTCACTTCCGTGACGACGCTCTCCGGAAAATAACCTCGCGCTACCCCAGACTGGTTGCTGACTACGAACACGAGATATCCCGCAGCCGAAAGTCGCGCCACGGCTGCCGCGGCTTCCGGTAACATCCGATACCGGCAGACATGGTTCAGGTATCCGACTTCGTCGAGAATCGTACCATCGCGGTCGAGAAAGATTGCCGCCCGCTCGGTCGTCGCGTTAGGCAGAAGGCACCGCCACTATCGCAGCCAGCGCTGCCGCATGCACCATCTGCGGCGTAACAGCTTTCATACAACGATGGTCGGTCGGGCATTTTCGCAGAAAGCACGGACTGCAATACGGCTTCTGTTGCACGACGGTGCATTTCGGCGTCACCGGCGCCGTACCATCGGGGTCCGTCGGCCCAAAAATCGCGACGACCGGCAAACCCACCGCGCCTGCAACGTGCATCGCTCCCGAATCATTACCGATAAAACAGTCGCAGCGCGAAAGGAGCGCCGGCAGATCAGAAATCGCCGTTTTCCCCGTCAAATCGATTGGACTACCCTTCAAGTTCACAATAATCGAGTTCGACACTGCTGCCTCGCCCGCAGTACCAAATAAAATCACGTCGCAGCCTCGCTCCAGCGCCAGCAGGTTCAGCGTCTCGGCGAATCGCTCGGGCGGCCAACACTTCGCCGAACCGTACGAGGCGCCCGCACCCACCGCGATTCGCAACCGCCCGGACGAAGCTCCGGCCGCACGCAGGACCTCCTCGGCGCGCACGCGCTTCTCCTCGGGCACATCCAGCGAAATCGTCTCGATGGCCGGCAATCGCTCAATCCAGCCCGCCCGGCGCAGCAATTCCAGATAATAAAACTTCTCGTGCACTGGAATTTCTCCCACGCTGGGAACGGCAATCGGCTTGGTCAGCAGAATGCTCCGCCCGTCTCTGGCGTATCCAATTCGCTCAGGTATCTTCGCCTGCCAAGCCAGGAAAGCTGCGTCGAAAGCATTCTGAAGCAGCAACGCAATATCGAATTTTCTCACTCGCAGTTCTGCGGCAAGTATTTGCCGGCCGCCAAAGCCCCGGTGCGCACCATTCCAATCGTAAGCAATCAGTTCATCTGCCGCGTTCTGATCCCGATAAATATCCAGTACGTAAGGACGCGCCAAAATTGCAATCGCCGCTTCCGGAAATCTGTCTCTGACAGCGCGAATCGCCGGCAGCGCCATGATCGCGTCGCCTACCCAATTCGTCGCTCGGATCAATATCTTCACGCGGCCCCGCTCCGCCGCGCGATCAGCAGGCGCGCAATCTCGGCATCGAACTGGTCCTGCGGATTCGGCTCCATCGCGATCACCGCGATGTAGACATGCCATTCGCCAAAATCAACGTCGCGCAAGTTTTGCTCATCTTTTTCTGTCGTCACAAATGCCGTTGCTTCCCCCCAATGTGCGCCCTCCGTTAGTCGAGCAGCATCTTCCACGGAATAACGGTGATGGTCTCGAAAGCTCATCGTTCCAACTATGTTCAAATCCCACCGCTCCAGATCGGCCCAAAAAGCCGCCGGGTTCCCCACTCCGCAGAAAGCGAAAAAGCGTTCCTGACCAACGATTTCCGTCGACAGCAACGCATCCCCTCCGCCGCTTTTTCGAAAGCCCAACAATTTCGTCTGTGCGCAGACTACAAGCGCACTTCCTTCGTGGCCACCGTCATTACTGGGAGCCCCACTCTTTCTCGTGATAACCAAAATATCCGCTCTGCTGATCGCAGCCATGGGTTCGCGCAGAGTCCCTGCCGGAAGTAGCCACTGCCGGCCAAACTTTTTCGAGCCATCCCACAAAACAATGTCAACATCGCGATGCAATTGTTGATGCTGAAACCCATCATCGAGAAGAAACACGTCAACCTTCAGTTCGCGCTCAATGCGGCTGCCCTGTGCATATCGATCAGCGCCAACTCCAAACACCACGCGATCACCCAATCGCTGCCGCAACATTTCGACTTCGTCGCTCGTGCCGCTCTCCCCGCGATAACCACGCGTCAAAATCCCGACTCGTTTCCCTTCTCGCAAAAACTTCTCCGCAAGGTACAAAACCATCGGCGACTTGCCTGTCCCGCCCACCGTCAGATTTCCCACACTGATGACGGGAGCATTCAATCGCCGCTTCAAATATCCCTTTTCGTAAACAACCGCTCGAACGCGCGCGGCAACTCCATACAACAACGACAGCGGCCAGAGCGCAACACGAATTGGCAACGGCAAATTCATTCAGTTGCGCTGCTGCTTTGCCAACTGCCGTTCGATCTCCGCCATCGCCCGATCGGTTGCGCCTCGGCTTTCTTCCACCAGCCGTTTCGCCGTCGACCCCATTCGCGTCATTCGCTCCGGCGCTCGCAGCAATTCAATCCATGTTACGCCCGCATCCTCGGGGCTCTCGACTCGCACTGCCGCTTCTGCTGCGATAAATCGTTCGGCCATCTCGGCGAAATTTTCCATTGAAGTGCCGAACACAGGCACTTTCCCGAAAGCCGCCGGTTCCAGAATGTTGTGCCCGCCCGACTCTACTAGCGATCCTCCAACGAACACGCCATCGGCAATCCGATAGAGCGAAGCCAGCTCCCCAATACTGTCTAGCAAGATCACCGTGACGCCCTGCGGCAACCGCGACAATGCGTTGCTGGTCTGAGCCCCGGACGGCGGCGCCACGCCAATCTGCGAACGTCGAATAAATTGTTGATGCGAATCCTCTATGTATTGCGCAGCGGCATCGAACCGCTCCGGCTTGCGCGGAGCCAGCACCAACAATGCATTTCGATGCTCTCCCTGCAAAACGCCGAACGCAATAATTGCCAGCGGCTCTTCGTTCGCCACAACGCTGCCCGCAACGATCAGCGGACGCCGCCCCTGCTCAGCGACTTCCTTCTCCAACCAGTCCGCCAGCGGCGTCATTTTCGGCAATTCCTGGTCGTACTTCAGATTTCCACTTGCAGTCACACGCTCGGCCGGTGCACCCAGCGCGCGCACGCGCTCAGCATCCTTGTCGCTCTGCATCAGAAACGCCGCGGCAAAACCAAGCGCTTTCCGCATCAGGGGACGCAAGAAGAATCCGGCCCGGCCCAGCCACCTCTCATACCTCGCAAAACTCCGGTCGGAAATGCGCCCGCTCACGAACACAACTGGCACGCCTTGGTGCCCCGCTTCCCGCAAGTAATTCGGCCAAATCTCGGTTTCCAAAACGATCACAATGGCTGGCTTCACTGCGGCGAGCGCACGCTTCACGCAGAGCGCCCAATCGAGCGGAAAATAAATCACACCATCCGCGAAAGGCATTCGTTCCCGTGCAATCGCCTGGCCCGTGATCGTGGTAGTGGAAACAATCAGTGGCCGTTCCGGATATCGCTCCTTCAGCTTCTTCGCCAGCGCAACGCTGGAAAGCGCCTCCCCAACGGAAACCGCGTGCAGCCAAATCGCGCCCGGGCGCTCCTCGGGCAGCTTCTCCAACCCGGGAAATGAAAAGCCCAGCCGCTCTCCAAGGTTCGACAAGTATTTTTTCTGGCTGATTCCCTTAATAATCCAATAGGGCGCAAGCAGAACCGCAGCAATCGCCAGCAGCAAGCTATAGAGGAAATACACGAACACGGGCTCCGGTCTGCCTCGTTCCCATACTGCACCCTGCACAGGGCAACCCTGCACTCCCACCAGGAATCGAAGGCGTCGTGATTGAAAAAGTCTATTATAAACGCATGAGAAATGCCGCCTTCGCCATCGTCTGTGCCCTTGGGCTCACAATCTTCTCAACACCGGCACGGCAGCAGAACCAGACGCCACCGATACGCGCCTCTGCTCTCGATTCCCACGAAGGTATGACCATCGCTGCGGAACCGCTTACGAGCATCGACCAATACAAGGCGGCTTTCCCAAAAAAGAATCCATTCTTGTCCGGCATCGTCGCAATTCGCGTCACCTTCCGCAACGATTCCGCGGAGAGCATACGCGTCAACCTCAGCCGCATTCGCCTCTCTCTTACTCTCGAAGACGACAGCCGTCAGGAGCTTCCCTCGCTCACATCTGCCGATGTTGCCGACGTTGTCTTCACAGCGAAAACAAAAGATCCCAGTCGCCGCCCGCGCCTTCCGATCCCGCTCCCATCGTCCAGCAAAGTTGGTCATGACAAGAACTGGATCGAACTCTCCAAAGCCGCAGAAGAGGCCAGCGTGCGCGACGGAGTCATTGCGCCGCATAGCTCCACCGAAGGCCTTCTCTATTTCGACCTGCAAGGCCAAACGGAACTTCTCGCCAATGCCCGGCTGTATGTTCCGGAACTTGTCGCACTCGAAAAAAATCGGGGCTTGATGTATTTCGACATCGACTTGAGCCGCGCAAATTCCCATTAATTACATTTCTCTCATCATCGAGAAAACTTCTATTCACACCGCGAATTTGCGCGCCTCGTTTTGGTCCGTTACCATCGTTGTGCAATCAAATTACGCTGTCATTTTCGAACGGATCGAATGCTCTCTCTCCTCGAACAGTTGAACCCCGAGCAGCGTCTCGCTGCCGAAACCACGGAAGGCCCGCTGCTCATTCTCGCCGGCGCTGGCACCGGCAAGACGCGCGCCATCACCTTTCGCATGGCGAACCTGATTTCGAACGGCATTGCTGCCGAAAACATTCTTGCCGTCACGTTCACCAACAAAGCAGCCGAGGAAATGCAGACGCGTGTCTCCGACCTCCTCCTCCGCGCCGGAATCCCGCCGGACCGCCCCTGGCTTTCTACGTTTCACTCTCTCTGCGCGCGCCTATTGCGCCGCGAAGCTGCCGCGGCCGGCCTGCCTTACAACTTCGCCATTTTCGACGACGACGATCAACTCGCCGCCGTGAAACTCACCATGACGCGCCTCAATATCAGCGACGAAGCGCTAACTCCGCGAAATGTCCTGAGCAAAATCAGCCACGCCAAAAATCACGGCCAAACCGCCGGCCAGATTCGCGCCGAAGCCTTCAGTTCAGACGGCCGCAAGGTCGCCGACATCTTCGAAGCCTACGAAAAGCTTCTTGCGCAAAGCAACGCCCTCGATTTCGACGACCTTCTGCTTCGCTCCGCGCGCCTGCTCCGCGAAGCTCCTCAAGTCCGAGAACGCTGGCAGCAACGATTTCAATACATTCACGTCGACGAATACCAGGACACCAACCGCGTCCAGTACGAACTCCTTCGCCTTCTGACCGGCCCGAAACAAAATATTTGCGTTGTCGGCGACGAAGACCAATCCATTTATCGCTGGCGGGGCGCGGATGTTTCAATTCTTCTCAGCTTCTCTCGTGATTTTCCCGCCGCCCGCGTGATTCGTCTCGAGCGCAACTATCGCTCCACGCAAAATATTCTCGACGCCGCTGGCGCCGTCGTAAAAAACAATCCAGATCGCCTTGGCAAGACTCTCAAAGCCGAATCGTCTGCCGGCGCAAACCTGCGTTACTTCGAAGCGCGCGACGCTCAGGCCGAAGCCGAATTTGTCGCCGGCGAACTCCAGAAAATTCTCGATGACGATTCCGCCCAGACCTGCGCCGTCGAATACCGCACCAACTTTCAATCGCGCGCGTTCGAAGAAGTTTTCCGCCGCCGCGGCCTTCGCTACAAGCTCGTTGGCGGCTTCAGCTTTTACAACCGCGCCGAAGTCAAAGACACTCTGGCCTATGTACGTCTCGCCATGCATCCCGAAGACGACATCTCGCTGCTCCGAGTTCTCAACGTTCCCCCGCGCGGCATCGGCAAGACCACGCTCGACACCCTTCGCGACTCCGCCCGCACCAACAGCACCACGCTTTGGTCCACGATTGAAATGTTTCTCGCTGGCGGCTCTGCTGGCCGCGCCACGACTCCCGTTCGTGCTTTCTACGAACTCATCCTCCGCCTCCAGGAAGCGCTCAAGGAGCGCGAGCCCGCCGACTTTCTGCACTACGTACTCGACGAAACCGGTTACATGGCCATGCTCAAGGATCGCAACACGCCGGAAGACGTCGCCCGCATCGAAAACCTCGAAGAACTCACCCGCGCCGTTGCCGAAAGCATGGATGCCGGCGAAACCTTCACGGATTTTCTCGACGCCGCCGCCCTCGTGAGCGACGCGGATTCCTTCGAAGACAAACCCGGTGTCACCCTCATCACGCTTCACAGCACCAAGGGCCTCGAATTCGATCACGTTTTCCTCACCGGCATGGAAGAGGGCATCTGCCCCCATGGTCGCTCCATCAACGAAGAAAAGGGTGTCGAAGAGGAACGTCGTCTCGTTTACGTTGGCATGACCCGCGCTCGCAAAACGCTCACCCTTACGCGCGCCGTCTACCGCCGCATCTTCGGCAATGAACAGCAGCTCCGCGCCTCGCAGCCGTCACGATTTCTTTCGGAAATTCCCAGCGAACTTGTGAACACCGTCGGCGGCTCTCTCGCGGAAATCGGACAAACGCGTCGCTACGAGCCAGATCCCGAATATTCTTATTCCGCGGAGGAGTTCGTCCGCCGCGTCCGTGGCGGCCCTGCGGCAACGCAACGTTCTTCCGCGCCGCGCCAACGTTCGGAAACGCCCAGCTTCGGCCGCTCTACTTCGCGCCGCCCGCCGGCAGACCCCATGCTCGGCCGAAAAGTCCGCCATCCTGAATACGGTGTCGGCACTGTCGTCGGCGTCGAAGGCGAGGACGACGACCGCCGCGTCTCTGTGAGCTTCCCCGGTCGCGGCACAAAGAAATTCATCGAGCGTTACGCCCAACTCCAACCTGCCTAACTGCATCCGAAAGTTGCGCGTCGCCCCCGCTCACGATAGAGTGTGTCACGCACTTTACATCGCTTCCGGCAGGGGATTCGTCGCATCGCCCGGATGCGCCCGGAGAGTTTGAGTGCCTTCATCCCTATTTCGCCGAAAAAATATCGACCAACTTATTTCCGATTGTGAAGGCGCCGAATTTCGCCTCAAAAAATCCCTCGGCTGGCTGAGTCTTACGTCTCTCGGCATCGGCGCGGTCATCGGGTCCGGCATCTTCACCATCGTTGGCACCGCCATCGCCGGCCAGAAATTTCAGACGTCGTCCATCCTCAACGCGCCGCTCCTCCAATATCTTCTTCATCACAATGCGTCCTTCGGCCGTCCCGGTGCTGGTCCCGCAATCGCAATTTCTTTCGTTCTCGTCGCTATCGCCTGCGGTTTCGCCTCTGTCTGTTACGCCGAACTCGCCGCGATGATCCCCATCGCAGGCAGCGCCTACACGTATACCTACGCCACCATGGGCGAAATCATCGCCTGGATTATTGGCTGGGACTTGATCCTCGAATACGCCGTAAGCAATATGGCCGTCAGCGTCGGCTTTTCCGCCCATCTTGTCGATCTCCTCGACTGGTTCGGTTTGCATCCCGATCCCAAATGGATTTCGCCCGCCTATCTCCCTTCCGGTCTTCCCGATCTGCAAGGCAATATGATTTACGGCCCCGGCTGGCATTTCGGCTTCAACTGGCCTGCCTTCATCATCGTTATGTTGCTTACCGTAATTCTCGTTCGCGGCATTCGTGAATCCGCCGAGACCAACAACATCATGGTGCTGATCAAAATCATCGCGATCCTCGCCTTCGTCACCTTCGCATCGCGTTTCATCCACACGTCCAACTGGCATCCCTTTTCGCCAAACGGCTGGCCGGGCATCCTCACTGGCGGCTCCATTGTTTTCTTCACGTATATCGGTTTTGATTCCGTCTCTACTGCCGCCGAAGAATGCAAGAGTCCCCAACGCGATTTGCCGCGCGGCATCATCGCGACATTGGTCGTCTGCACGATTCTCTACATCGGCGTGGTCGTCGTCTTGACTGGCCTCGTCAAGTGGGACACGCTTCTCGACGACGCCGCTCCCGTCGTCAACACGCTCAAGAAACTTCACGTTTCGAATCTTCGGCTCATCGTGCTGATTGGCGCGCTCATGGGCATGATCTCTTCCCTTCTCGTTTTCCAAATTGGCCAGGCTCGCGTTTGGTTCGCCATGTCCCGCGACGGCCTCTTCCCAAAAATTTTCAGCCGCGTTCATCGCAAATATCTGACCCCTGATTTTTCCACCTGGGTCGCGGGCTTCGTCGTAGGTGTTCCCGCTGGGCTTCTCGACATTGGCACACTGGGAGATCTCGCCAACATCGGCACCCTATTCGCATTTGCCCTGGTCGCCGCTGGCGTTTTAATCCTTCGTTATCGCGAGCCGGAGCGCCACCGCGCCTTCCGCGCTCCCGGCGGACCAATTGCTCCCATTCTCACCATCCTCACCTGCTTGCTCCTGATGGCTGGACTGCCTATCATGAATTGGCTCCGATTCTTCGGTTGGCTTGCGATCGGACTGGTGATCTATTTTCTGTACAGCCGGAAGCGCAGTACGCTCAATCTGCCTTCCGCAAAGTAGAGCGAGGCTACTGCGTCGTGCATCGGACCGTTCGCGTCCCCAAACTTGGAAACCCCGCTGTGCTTCTCTTGACGGGAGCGCTGCTTTCTCTCTTCGTCCCTTCGCAGGCCCACGCTTGGGGCGATAACGCCAACAAACTCGTGGTCAACCGCGCCATCGAAACTCTTCCGCCGGAAATGCGGCCGTTCTTCGAGAGCAGCCGCGGCTATTTGCTTCAGCATGTGAACGATCCACTCGCCTCCGCGCAAAAAGCTCCCACCGAAAAGCGCACGCAATATTTGCTGCTCGAAAAATACGGCCGCTTCCCCTTCGACGCGATCCCCCGCGACTACAAAGCCGCTGTCTTGAAATTTGGTCGCGCAAAACTCGAGGCTAACGGCCTGCTGCCATGGCAAATCGGCGTTTACAGCGAAAAACTCACCAACGCCATGCGTGCTGGAAAATGGGATGAGGCCCGCCTCAACGCGGCCATCCTCGCCAATTACGTTGCCGCCGCGCATGACCCGTTCAACACCACCGACAACAACGATGGCAAGCTCACCGGTCAGCTTGGCGTCAACGAACGCTTCGGCTCCTCTCTTGTTGATCGCTATGCATCTTTCTTTCCCATGCGTCCGAACGATGCCATGTTCATCGCCGATCCCACGGACTATGCCTTCGAAGCTTGCCTCCGTTCGCACAGTTGGCTCGAAACTGTTCTCTTTGCCGACCGCAATTCCCGCCGCGGCCTCAACGCCTATACCGACGAATATTACGATCGCTTTTACAATCAGGCCGCCGCCATCCTCATCCGCCAGCTTTCCGATGCTTCCACGGATGTTGGCTCGTTCTGGCTCACTGCCTGGAAAAACGCCGGGCAGCCGCAACTTCCTCACTAAGCTCTTTTCATGACAGGCAACGATTTCCCCGAACACATTCTGTCTCTCCCAAAAGCCGAGTTGCATCTGCATCTTGAAGGCAGCATCCGTCCCGCAGTCGTCTCGCAACTCACGGCTCGCCACGGCCAACAAATTAGTGAAGACGAAGTCCGCCGCCGGTACGCCTACACGGATTTTCTTGGCTTCCTTGACGCCTTTAAATGGGTCACTTCTTACCTTCGCAATCCAGAAGACTACGCGCTTATCGTCGAGGATCTCGGCGAACAACTCCTTGCGCAAAACGTCGTCTATGCCGAAGTCACTCTTTCCGTTGGCGTCATGCTTCGTCGCAGTCAGCGCCCCGAACGAAATTTTGAAGCTATCCTTCGCGCCGCAGAGCCTTTCGAGACTCGCGGCCTCAGGCTTTTTTGGATATTCGATGCCGTCCGTCAATTTGGCCCTGACGCCGCCATGCAAGTCGTCTACGCTGCGCGCAACTCCGCTTCAAAAAAAATCGTCGCGTTCGGTATAGGTGGCGACGAACTCAGCGTCGCGACCGCAGACTTTCGCTCCGTCTTCGACGCTGCATCGGCGCTCGGTCTTCATCGGCTCATGCATGCCGGCGAAATCGGCGGCCCCGAAAAAATCCGCGAAGCCGTCGAACTTCTTGATGTCGAACGCATCGGTCATGGCATCGCCGCCATCCACGATTCTTCGCTCATGGATCTCCTCGCCGATCGCCGCATCCCCCTCGAGCTCTGCCCCGGCAGCAATGTCCTCACCGGCGCCCTCGCGCGCCAGCTCGCCCAGGAAAACGCTACGATCGAATCTCACCCCCTCCCCAAGTTGCTACGCCACGGAATCCCCATCACCCTTTCCACTGACGACCCCACTATGTTCCACACCGACCTCACGGCCGAATACAAACACGCCCACCGCATGGGCCTCTCCGCCTCCGAGCTTGCATCTCTAGTCGACGCCAGCTTCGCCCACGCTTTCGCCTTCTGAATCTTCTGTCCTCTTTTCTCTTTCGTTCTCAACCGTCGAGAACTCTCAGTCCTGTAGCTCACCCCTTCAGGGGTGAGGCCTTTCTCTCGTCTCTGGTCTCTGGTCTCTGGTCTCTGGTCTCTGGAATGCTATAATTTCCGCATGAAAGCACACGTTTGGGTCATGCCAAAGCGCACCGTTCTCGATCCGCAAGGTCAAACCATTCAGCACGCCCTCACGGGCCTCGGCTACAACTCCGTCAAAGACGTCCGCCAGGGCAAATTCTTCGTCCTTAATCTCGATGGCCTTACCCGCGAAGACGCGCAAGCCCAAACCGAACGCATCTCCAAAGAAGTCCTCACCAATCCCGTAATCGAAGAATTTCGCTTCGAAATCGTCGAGTAATCCCTGTGGCGTTTGCTTCAGGCATACGCCTCTTTGTGCACGATTCGTGACATCACTTCTTTCGATTTGCCCAGCCTTCGCAGCCCCGTGTTACGCTTTTTTGTCTACTTAGGAGCCTCTCTTCATGTGCGGGATCGTCGGCTACATCGGCCCAAAAAAAGTTGTCCCGGTCATCATCGAAGGGCTGCGCAAACTCGAATATCGCGGTTATGACTCCGCTGGCATTGCGGTGGTCGGCGCTGACGGCAAGCTCGACCTCCGCCGCGCTTCCGGCAAACTTCGCAATCTCGAAGAAGTCATCCAGAAGCATCCCCTCGAAGGCACCTACGGCATCGGCCACACACGTTGGGCCACCCATGGCCGTCCAACGGAAGAAAACGCCCATCCACACCGCGATTGCACCGGCGACATCGTTGTCGTCCACAACGGCATCATCGAAAACTATTTGGAGTTAAAGGAGCAGCTGCAAAAAGAAGGCCACAGGTTCGTGACCGAGACGGACACTGAAATTGTCGCCCATCTGGTCGAAAAAAATTCCCAGGGCGGCATTCCTCTCGAAGAAGCCGTCCGCAAATCACTCAATCAATTGCGCGGCATCTATGCGCTCGTTTTCATGTCTGCCCGTGACCCTCACAAGATCGTCGCCGCACGCCTCGGACCTCCCGCCGTTATTGGCCTCGGCGAAAACGAATACTTCGTCGCCAGCGATATTCCCGCGTTGCTCGAACACACTCGCAACATCTTTTTCCTCCAGGACGGCGACATCGCCGTTCTCACCAAATCCGGCGTCAAAGTCATGGATCATGACGGCAAGCCGGTCGAGCGCAAGCCGCACCACGTCGCCTGGGACCCCATCATGGCGGAAAAGGGCGGCTACAAGCATTTCATGCAGAAG
>DATGIS010000118.1:0-15719 GCA_035295625.1 Candidatus Acidiferrum sp.
CGAGCGACTCCGGATCGATCACGGTCGTTTGCACGCCCTCCGGCGGATCAAAATCCTTTACGTTGCGATATCCCGGGAGCGTCGTGGCCTTCATCATGAAGTCGGCCCAGATGGGCGCGGCAGCTGTGCCGCCAGGCAAACCCAAGTCGCGGTTGTCGTCGAATCCGATCCAAATGACGCAGACAAGGTTCGAGGTAAATCCGGCGAACCAGCCGTCGCGCGAAGTTCCGGTTTTTCCGGCGGCAGGCAACGTGAAGCCGCGCGCTCGAACGCTAGCGCCTGTGCCGCGATTCAGGACGTCTTTCATGACACTGGTGACGAGATACGCGACGCGGGGATCAAGGACGGAGCGAGTTTGCGGCGTCACCTTTTCAAGCATCGTGCCGTTTGCGCTGACGACCTCGCGTAAAAACGCGGGTTCGGCGCGAACACCGCCCTGCCCAAATGCGGTGTAGCCCGCAGCCACGTCCACCGGGGTCATTTCGTACGCGCCAAGCGCCACGGCGGGCGTTGCGCGAATGTTGTTTCCGAGTCCCATTTGCCGGGCGATTTGCACGACGCGGCCGTAGCCGATCATTTCGGCGACTTTCACTGTTGCGACGTTCAGGGAGTTGGTCAGAGCGTCGCGCACGGTGACGCGGCCCATGAATTTTTCGCCATAGTTGTTCGGCGTATATTCCTGGCCTTCAAATTCGAAGGTGGTCGGCTCGTCGTCCACGGTGGTCACCGGCGTGACAACGGGCTGCACGCCGTCCACCGCGTTTGTAAATGCGGCGGCGTAGACGAATGGTTTGAAGACCGAACCCGGCTGACGGTGGGCAATGGCGTGATTCAACTGGCTCTGGCCGTAGTCGCGTCCGCCAATGAGCGCTTTGATTTCGCCGGTGTGCGGGTCAATGGCGACCATTGCCGCTTGCACTTGCGGCACGGGTTCATTGCTGCCCTTTTTCGCGGCTTCGCGCTTCCACTTGTCGTATCGCTTTGCCAAAAGCGTGTCGACATTCTTGGCGCCGGCTTCGAGTGCAGCCACTGCAGCGCGCTGCAACGCGGGGTCAATCGTGGTGTAGACGCGGAAATTTTCGCCGAGCAGCTCGTTTTCGGAATATTTGTCGAGCAGGTGGTCTTTCACCATGTCGACGAAATAGGGAGCTTCGCTGCCGGAGACCGAAGTGCGAATAATCTTCAGGGGCAAACGCTTGGCGTCCTGAATATCCGCTTCGGTGATGTGTTTGTTGTCGAGCATTTGGGGCAGCACGCGGTCGCGAGCCTGCAAGGCGCGCTCAGGATGGCGGTCCGCCGAGGAGTAATAGTTGGGAGCACGGATAATGCCCGCGAGGAAGGCACATTCAGGAAGCGTCAACTGGCGCAAATCCTTGCCGAAGTACGCGACGCTGGCCTGAGAAAAGCCGCGAATGCCGAAGCTGCCGCGATTGCCCAGATAAACTTCATTGGCGTACATTTCAAAAATTTGCTGTTTGTTGAAGCGCTGCTCGAGTTCGAACGAGAGCATGGCTTCGGCAAGCTTGCGGCGCCAGTTGCGGTCGGTGGAAAGAAAGAAGGTTCGCGCGACCTGCATTGTGATGGTGCTCGCGCCCTGGAGGTGGGTGCCGTGGCGCAAGTCGTTCCACGCCGCGCCAAAGATACGAATGAAGTCGAAACCGGGATGCTCGAAGAAGCGCTTGTCTTCTGCGGAGAGAATCGCGTTTACAAGAGTCGGAGGCAAGTCCTCGTAACGCACGGCACGGCGTTTTTCGCGCGCGCTGTCAAAGAGGTTTGTAATGAGCTCGGGCTCGATGTCGGCTGCACCGAGTTCGGCGCCGCCATTCAGCGGGCGGATGGACTTGATCGACTTGCCGGCAAACTGGACGGCGAGGGCGTTGCCTCCCGCGAAGTAAGAGAGCTTCGACGGGCGGACATCCACGGTATTGCCCTCGACGGTGTATTGCCCGAGCGAGGAGTCATCGGCTTGGGGACGGTAGCCGACGCGCTGCAGATATTGCGTCAGGTCTTCCGGGCCCCAGGCTTGCCCTGTAGAAATTTGCTCTGGTGCGGAGAAAATCTGGGTGGTGTTTTGCAGGACGTGCCCGGACAGGCGGGCATCGATCATGCGGGAGTATTTGATGTAATACCAGGCGAAGACAGAGGTGCTGACAAAGAATACGACGAAAACGATTCCCAGCAGGGTCAGGCCAAACGGGGATGTCCAGAATCCTTTTTGGACGCGGATGCGCAAGCTCTCTCCATCGGGCTGAAGTTTTATTGTCTCTTATCTACGCTCGTCTGGAAAGCGGCAGTTCGCACGCTTCGAACATTTTCGATCATTTCGGCTAGATAATGTCTTTGTTCGCGCTTGATGGCGTGAAGTGCAGCTCGAATTTGTAGACCATCAAGTCGATGGGAACTTTGTAGTCGAGGCTGATCGAGACTTTTCCGGCATCCGAGGTAACCACCAACTGGTCTCTTGTGGCGGGGATGTCGAGGTCCTGCATCTCTTTAAAGATGGTGTCTTTAATCTGGTCGGGGCTGCTACGAGTGACGCTGGCGAAGCGGGCGGTTTCCTGCATCTTATCGGATAGCTGATATTCCTGGACGTAGGGCGGGACGACTTTAATCGCGGCGTAAATGCCAAACACCAAGACCACCGTCACGAGGATTGCTTTAAGCTTTCCCTCGCCACGTTCCGCTCGCCGGTGCCCTGAAATGGCCGATCTCTTGCCCACAATCTTCTCCACCATTGGAGGCTAGCACCCACACTTATGCGTGTCGACAAGGCCGAAGGACAGCTGTTTCGTCGCTGTTACTACGAGCCATAGAGGGAGACGGTGGAGTAGCGCCGCCTCCACAGGAGCAAATTGGGGATCTCGAGGAGATCCGCATGAATCGTAGAAGGTTGATTAGTACGCTCGGGCAAAGATCGCGCGGTTTTTCGCCGCGTTGCCGCAGTAGACGCACTTGCCGGAGGCAGCGCCGCCACCCGCACCCAGGACGGCGTCCTGGTCCAGCGGAATGCAACGCATGGTGGCGCGCGTTTCTTCTTTGATCTTGCCTTCGCAATCGCCGCTGCCGCACCAGCCGGAATAGGCGAAGCCGTTTTCGACGGCCTTCTTGAACTCGTCGTAGGTCTGCGCGTTGTGAGTGTTCGAGCGGCGGAACGCCAGAGCCCTGGCGAAGAGCGACTCTTGAATTTCCGCGAGGAGTTTTTCCACGGTTGCGGGCAAATCCGCGAGCGAGGCGAACACTTTGCCCTCTTTGCCGGGACGGTCCCGGCGCGCCAGCACTGCGGATTGTTTCGCGACGTCTTTCGGGCCGAGCTCGATGCGCAAAGGCACGCCGCGCATCTCCCAATCGTTAAATTTCCAGCCGGGGCTTTGGCCTTCGCGTTCGTCGAGGGTGACGCGGACATTCGCCTTTACGAGTTGTGCCTTGATGTCTTTTGCCACTTGCAGCACGACGGCCTTTTCTTCGTCGTTCTTGAAGATGGGCACAATGACGACCTGATACGGCGCGAGCTTCGGCGGCATGATGAGTCCCTGGTCATCGCCATGGACCATAATGATGGCGCCGATGAAGCGGGTGGAAAGGCCCCACGACGTCGTCCAGCAATGCTGTTGTACGCCCGTGTGGTCGAGATATTTGACTTCAAACGCCTGAGCGAAATTCTGGCCAAGGAAGTGCGACGTTCCCGCCTGGAGAGCCTTGCCGTCGCCCATCATCGCTTCGATGGAGTAGGTGATATCCGCGCCGGCGAATTTTTCCGCGTCGGATTTCTTGCCGGGGATGACGGGAATCGCGGCATCGTTCACGGCAAAGTCGGTGTAGGTGTCCAACATTCGCAGAGTCTCTTCTTCAGCTTCCTGCTGCGTGGCGTGAGCGGTGTGGCCTTCCTGCCAGTAAAACTCGAGCGTGCGGAGAAAGAGTTTCGTGCGGAGTTCCCAGCGCACGACGGAATTCCACTGGTTCATCAGCACGGGCAAATCGCGGTAGCTCTGAATCCACTTCGACCACATGTGGCCGATGATGGTTTCGGAAGTGGGACGCAGGATGAGCGGCTCGGCCAATTCTTCGCCGCCGCCGATGGTTACGACGGCCAGTTCGGGCGAAAATCCCTCGACGTGGTGCTTCTCTTTTTCGATGAAGCTTTTGGGGATGAGCAAAGGAAACGCGACGTTCTGATGGCCGGTCGCCTTGAAGCGGCGATCGAGCGCGCCTTGAATGTTTTCCCAAAGCGCCCAGCCGTACGGGCGGACAATCATGCAACCGCGCACCGGCGCGTAGTCCGCCAGCTGCGCTTTCAAAACGAGTTGGTTGTACCACTCGGAAAAATCCTGTGCCCGTGTCGGAAGCTTTTCTTCAGCCATTCTCTGAGGACCCTGCGGCTCCTTTGCGCGTGAAAGAATTATTCAGCGTACCGGAAGCTGGCGCGGTGGCGCAAGGCGAGTAAGCGCGCGGAGAGGCTCGAGAGATACTAAAGTTTTTGCTTGACAATAGATTCGGCCTGCCTGATACTTTAGTTGATGCTTAACTTATTTGCATTTCATTCGATACGTTCGAAACGGAGGACTCGTATGCGACCCTTGATAGCTTTCCTGACCACTTCCCTGGACGGCTTCTTCGCCGACTCTGCCGGCGACATGAGCTGGGCCCACAAGTCGGACCCGGAGTGGCTGGAGTTCGTCTCCGGCAATGCTTCGGGAGGAGGTACGCTGCTCTTTGGCCGCATTACGTACGAAATGATGATTCGCTACTGGCCGACGCCGATGGCGAAGCAGCAGAATCCCGTTGTCGCGGAGGGGATGAACAGCTCGCCGAAAATCGTCTTCTCGCGGACGCTGAAGGAAGCCACGTGGCAGAACACAAAGCTGATCAAATCTGATTTAGCTGGTGAGATTCACAAACTAAAGCAACAGGAAGGCACGGGCATGTGCATCCTCGGTAGCGGAACCATCGTTACGCAACTTGCGGAAGCACGGCTCATTGATGAGCTGCAAATCGTGGTTAGCCCGATCCTGCTGGGCAAAGGGAAGACGCCGTTCGAGACGCTTCAGAAACGTTTGCCGTTGAAGCTGCAGAAGACGCGAGCGTTCAAGAACGGGAACGTGATTCGCTACTATGGGCCGACGGTTTGAAAGGAAACGACTGATGGAACTCCAACGCGCGACACATGCAACGATCGTAATCGAACGCAACTTCCCTGTTCCTCCCCAGCGGGTGTTTGGGGCGTTTTCGGACATCGAAAAAAAGCGCAAATGGTTCGCTCCAGACGAGGGGGCGAAAATACTGTCCCATGAAATGGATTTTCGAGTGGGTGGGAAGGAGATGAAACTCCTGCAGTTTGGGGAATTCCCGCCTTGCACGAACGAAACAAATTATCTGGTGATCATCCCGAATCACCGGATCGTGATTGCCTACACGATGACGATGGGCGGGCATACGTTCTCTTCGTCACATGCGACGTTTGAGTTCAGCGCGACCGAAGCAGGAACGAATATGCTTTTTACGGAGCAGGCGGCGTTTTTCGAGAATTCAGATGGTCCGAAGATGCGGGAAGAGGGGTGGACGAAATTAATTGATCAACTCGCGCGCACCCTCGCGAACTGAGGCGCCCATGCAAAGCTATCAAATTGCCATCGACCGTGCCTTCCACGCACTTGGCGATCCGACGCGCAGGGCGATACTCGAAAAACTGAGCCGCGGCCCGGTTTCGGTTTCGACGCTTGCTGAACCGCTCGACATGACGCTCGCCGCGGTCGTGCAGCACTTGCAGATTCTCGAAGAGAGCAATCTCGTTCGCACGGAAAAAACGGGCCGTGTCCGCACGTGCCAGATCGAGCCGAAAGGATTTGCGCTCGTGGAAAAGTGGATCAACGACCGCCGCATTTTGTGGGAACGGCGCTTCGACCGGCTGGGCGCTTTGCTTACCGAACCGGATGAGAAATAGTTTGGCGAATTTAGCTTTCGCCGGCCGGGCGCGGACATGATTCTAGTTGAGAGAGTTACTCTCCAGGAAGCGCTAACTCTCGAGGCATGACAGCGGCAACTTCCAGTACCAAGGTTCCAAACCGTTTTCTCAGCGAATCTCATTGCCAAAAACAGCCATTTTTCATACGATTCCCGCCAACGAACTGTCCCCGGTTGGATCCTGGCGTAGGATTCCTGGCTTGGTTGCCAAAATGTTTCGTACCCTCTCAACTCGCAGCCAACTCGCGCCGCTCGGCGTGAAGCCTTTCGCGTTCGCGCGATTTGCAGTCGCGATTTTCGCCAGCTCAATTCTTCTCGTCAACGCGCCGCAACTTCGCGCACAGTCTTCGGATTCCCAACAAGATTCGCAGGACGTCGCGGATGCCGCACGGCAAGCTCGCGCTCGGAAGCAACAAGCGAGCGGCCGTCACGTTTATACGAATGAGGATTTGCGCCGCGAAAAGATTCTGACGCCGGACGATCGGTCGCGAGCCGCAGCCGCAAAACAAAACTCGCAGCCGTTGCCGGCGGTCGCGCAACCGTCCACACAATCTCTCGACGCAAATTCGGCCTTGCCGCAGGAACCACTCGGTGACGTCGCGCGGCGCTATCAAGCGGCCAAGAAAGTTTCGCCATTCCACCTGCCGGCAAACCGGCCGCAGTTCGCAAGTCCGAAGATCGTCGCGCCGGTTCCCGAGCTAAAGCCGATGCCACTACGCCAGCCGCAACCGCCTGCGAGAAATTTCGATCCAAGCAAACCGGCGCTGCCGCTCTCGCGCGGTTCGTCGCCGCACGCGCCAGTTCTTCCTTCGGCGCGCGCGCAGCGCATTGACCCATTCGTGGGACGCCGATCGGCGCAGCCGACCGCGCCAGTAGTTCCGACGGTTCGCCCTTCAGCGCCATCTATCGCCGCGTCGCCAAGCGCCTCCGCGGTCAACTCGAGCCGCACGCCCTCCGGTGATTCGCGCGTCATCGTTCAACCGGGCGACACCCTGTGGACTCTTTCCCGCCAGCACCTGGGACGCGGCACCCGCTGGCTGGAACTCATGGCAGTCAACCCAGACCTGCCCGACCCGACGCGGCTCGTGCCCGGGACGGCTCTGACGCTGCCTGCGAAAAACTTGTCAGCCCGACGCACAGTGCCCGCACACACGGTCACGGTCCAGGGGGGCGATTCCCTTTCGAAACTCGCGCTGGCCGCCTATGGCCGCGCTTCGTATTGGCCCTGCATCGCGCAGGCAAATCCGATGCTTACGAACCCGCACCTGCTAGCCGTGGGTCAGCAAGTAACGCTTCCCGCTTCCTGCACGCCTTAGCCGGATCCCACTTCCGATTTGCCCTTGCACGTTCTGCCAGAAGCCAATAGCATTTCCCCCGTTCCTCTGAGGAGCCCCAATGAAACGCGTTCTTCTCGCCGCTATCGCACTGCTTTTCACCGCCGAATTCGCCGCCGCGCAGGACTGGGCAAAAGAGATGCTCGCCAAATCCCCCCGCCACCGCGAATGGGTTACCGTGAAACACAACGGGCGGGACGTCGAAACGATGATCGTCTACCCGGAATCGAAGGAGAAGCGGCCCGTCGTCCTGGTGATTCACGAGATTTTCGGGCTTAGCGATTGGGCGCAGGAACTGGCCGACGAAGTTGCCGCCGCGGGCTACATCGCGGTCGCCCCTGACCTGCTCTCCGGCATGGCGGCAAACGGGGGGCGCACGAAAGACTTCAACGTGGATTCGGCGATCGAGGCGGTCAGCAAATTGAACGCGGACCAGGTTACCGCGGACCTGAACGCCGCCGCCGATTACGGCCTGAAACTCCCCGCTTCGAACGGCAAGCTTTTCGTTGCCGGGTTTTGCTGGGGTGGTTCGCAGACGTTTCGCTTCGCCACGAATCGAGCCGATCTCGCAGCGGCATTCGTCTTTTACGGCTCCGGACCGGACAAGGATTCGATGGCAAAGATTAAAGCGCCCGTGTACGGCTTTTACGCCGGCAGCGATTCCCGCATCGGCGCCACAATTCCTGACACCACCGCGAACATGAAAGCCGCCGGCAAAAAATACGAGCCGATCACATACGATGGCGCGGGCCACGGCTTCATGCGCGCGGGCGAAGCTCCCGACGCGAGCGAGCCGAACAAACGCGCCCGCGAAGACGCCTGGAGACGCTGGAAAGAACTGCTGGCCAAGTAATAAAACTTCGTCAGGGCCCGGCGGGGGCGCTAACTGCGTGGCCTACTTTGGGGCTGGACTGCCTTCTTTGGCGGGAGTCGCGGTGAAATCGCCGGACACGTTGTAAGGATCCACGTCAACTCTTCCGGTGATCTTGCCCGCATCGAAGGTTCCGGTAAAAGTCAAAGTGATCGGGGTCCCCTGGTATTCGGAGTCGTACTTCCAAACAACCTTGGCGTCATCCACGCTGCCGGCGACTTTTAAATCGCTTTTCTCGCCTTTGCAGGCCCCGGTCAATTCCGTCTTGTTTTGTGTAAACGAACATTCCTGGTCATTTTCGTGACCTTCCACGGACAGATGGACCATCCATTTTCCGGTGACCGACGGCTTGTCCCCAGGCGCGGGAACGGCGAGAGTGGCCAGGAGAATCGAGGCGAATAGAGCAAGTTTCATGGACGTGTCCTTTGGAAGAAATTTCCAGTACGGCCAACGCGGGCAGATTGTATTTGTGGGACGGTGAGGCAGTCAACGACTCTTCTGCGTCGACTCTGTGGATTTAGCCGTGAAGCGATCCACGCTTGGCTTGAAGTACAGGTGTAATCAGTTGCGCAAACGTTGCGAATCGGCGCGAAAAACGCAGGTTTTCTCTTGTTATCCTGAAAGAAATCAGGGCAGGCACTTTTCAATTGCCGCGGCCACCAGCCGCAGCGGGATGGCTTTGACATGCTTCGACGCGCCACAACTCCTTCGCCGTACACGGCTCGAACAAAATTCAATCTGCGCCTTGCCGCGCTGTGCATCGCACTCATGGGACTCCTCGGCTTCGTCGCCTCGCGCGTATCCAGCCAAACTGTGGCGCCAGCGCCCGCGCCCGTCTCCCGGACAACAAAAGCCATCAACTACCGCCGCAGCGGCACCACGCTGAAGATTGCCTTCCATGGCACCGACCTGATGCAACAGGCCGGGGGAGAAGCCAAAGTCGAAAACAAAGGCGCTCGCGTGGAAATCGAGGCCAAGTTTGAAGGCTTTGAAGAAGCGACAAAATTTGGCCTCGAGTATCTGACCTACGTGCTGTGGGCCGTCTCGCCGCAAGGCCGCGCTGTCAATCTCGGTGAAGTGCAAATCAAGAATGGCCAGGGGCAGGTCAAAGCGATTTCAGATATGCAGACGTTCGGCATGATTGTCACGGCCGAACCGTATTTCGCGGTCACGCAGCCCGGCGATGAGGTTGTGGCGGAAAATTCTCTCGATGCGGCTACGGGTGGAGAGACCATTGAAGCGCGCTACGAACTTCTTGCGCGCGGCGTCTACTCTTCTTCCAACACAAAAATCGAAAACGCCATTTTCGGCATCGATCGCAAAACACCCGTCGAACTCTTCCAGGCGCGTAACGCCGTTCGCATTGCTCGAAACGCAGGCGCAGAAAAATATGCAGGACCTTCGCTTGCCAAGGCTGCGCAACAACTGCAATCCGCGGAAGATCTCTACCGCCAGAAGCGCGACAAGAAAACGGTAGTAGCAGCGGCGCGCGACTCGGTGCAAACATCCGAAGAGGCGCGCGTCATCGCGGTAAAGCAAAAAGCCGAGGAAGTGGCGCAAGCGAAAGCCGCCGCGGACAAGGCTGCCGCGGAAGCTCGCGAGGCAAAAGCTCGGCAAGATGCAGCCGATGAAGCCAAACGCCGCGCCGATGCCGAACAAGCCCGCCAGGCTGCCGAAACCGCCAGAGCCGATGCGGAAAGATTGAAAGCGGAGGCGGAAAAATCCGCCGCCGATGCCGCCAAGGCAAAAGAAGAAGCCGAAAAAGCACGTGCCGCCGCATTAGCCGATCAACAAGCAGCGCTCGAACAAAAACGCGCCGCGGAAGCCGAAACGGAAAAAGCGCGAGCCGCCGCCGAATTAGCCCGTGCAGCCGCGGCAAAAGCGGAATCCGAAAAGGCCGAACTTCGCGCCCAACTTCTCGCGCAACTCAACGCTGTGCTGCAAACGAACGACTCCGCCCGCGGCCTCATCGTCAACATGTCGGACGTTCTCTTCGATACGGGCAGCTACACGCTGCGCCCCGCTGCGCGCGAAAAGCTTGCAAAGATTTCCGGCATCGTGCTCGCTCACCGCGGCCTGACACTTCAGATCGAAGGCCACACGGATAGCGTCGGCGGCGACGATTTCAATCAGCGCCTTTCCGAACAGCGCGCTGGTTCAGTACTCGACTTCCTCGCCGAACAAGGCGTGCCGGCCAGCTCGATGACCTCCCGCGGATTCGGCAAAACGCAGCCCGTCGCTTCAAATGACACAACCGAAGGCCGCCAGAAAAATCGCCGCGTTGAGCTCGTCGTCAACGGCGAGGCTATCGGCGGCGCCGCCGGTTCAACGGGCGCTTCGAAGTAATCGCCAAAATAAGATACACTTCGGCCATTCGGGCTTGCCGTCCCTCGCCGCCCGCTCGGGCTACGATCAGCGAAAGGTTATTCGCCCATGAGTGATGAGCGCCGCCGTTCTCCCCGCTTCACATTTATCGCCAATGGCGAGCTGCGCGATCCCACCACCGACACCCGCCTCAAGATGCGCGTGAGCGAAATCAGCAAAGGAGGATGCTACGTGGACATGATGAATCCTTTGCCGAATGGCACGCCCATTCGTCTATCAATCGCCGCGGGCGGCGCGCTATTCGAAGCGAAAGCGCAAATTGTTTATGCGGTCGAACACATGGGAGCCGGCATTCGATTTGAAGAGATCGACTCGGCGAATGCGCCAATTCTGGATCGTTGGCTTGCAGAAGCGGCAGGCAATCACTAGAGCGTCGCGAAGCGTACTTCGTTTAGCTCCCTAACTCTCTAGCGATTCTTCGCATTTCTTGCAATTCAAGTTGTGGCCGAGGTGTTCCGCCCTGCCCTCAGGCGTCGTGACCCAAAGCCGGTCTTCCCAAGGCGGCCTGTGCCGGACGTGTTGTCCATGACCGCACTCCAGCTCCGCGACCCAGTCGCCGCGCTCATCCAGATGAAAGCCGACAATTTTTTGGATGGACATTTCCTACTGCAAGCCGAAGGCGTAGAGCGCGGAGCCGGCTGCAACTACAACGTACTGTTTGCCTTCCACCGAATACGTCATCGGCGAAGAGTACACGCTCGCGCCGCACTGGAAATGCCAGAGCGCTTTTCCGCTCTTCGCATCGAGCGCGATAAAATTTCCTTCCGCATCGCCCGTAAACACAATTCCGCCTGCCGTTGAAAGCACGCCCGACCACGTCGGTGAGACGTGTTTCCATTCCCACACGATCTTGCCCGTTTTCAAATCGAGCGCGCGCAACGCTCCGTAAAATGGCGCCGATTCATCGTTCGGAAAATATGCCGAGCCGTAATAGGCATGGCCCGCGTCGTAGGGCTGCGGCGCCGTCGAAAATACATCGCACTGTTCGCGTGCCGTTACGTAGAAGAGTTTCGTCTGCGGATCGTACGTCGGAGACATCCAGTTCGTTGCGCCCGCCGCTCCCGGACACACGCGATTGCCGTCCGGTGTCGGCGAAGAGTCTTTAGCGGCGATCGGCCGTCCGCTCGCGTCCTTTTCTCTGCTCCACGAAACCTTCGCGTAGCTCTCCGCGAGTAGCAACTTCCCATTCGTCCGGTCGACTACGTAAAAAAATCCGTTGCGGTTTGCCTGCGCGATCAACTTCTTGCCGCCGTCGTCGATCATTACCGGCACTTGCGTCGCGTCGTAGTCATGCTCGTCGTGCTGCGTGAATTGGAAATACCATTTTAATTTTCCCGTATCCGGATCGAGCGCGAGCAATGAATTCGAATACAAATTGTCGCCCGCACGTCCGATGCCGCGATTCGAAGGCGCCGGATTTCCGGTCGTCCAAAATGTCGTGTTCGTCTCCGGATCAAACGTTCCGGTAATCCACGCCGGCGATCCGCCAATCTTCCACGATTCGCCTTCCCATGTCTCGCTGCCCGGCTCTCCCGCGGCCGGAATTGTATAGAACCGCCATTTCCGTTCGCCCGTCGCAGCATCGTACGCGTCGATAAATCCACGAATGCCGTATTCGCCGCCGCTCACTCCAACGAGCACCAAGTTCTTGATCACCAGCGGCGCGAGCGTGAAGCTGTAACCTTTCGTGTAGTCGACCGCCGTCACATCCCACACCACGTTGCCCGTTTTCGTATCGAGCGCGATCACGTGCGAATCCAGCGTGCCCATAAAAACTTTGTCGCCCAGAATTGCGAGCCCGCGATTCACGCGTCCGCAACACGGGCGAATGTCTCCCGGCAACGCGCGCTGATATTGCCAAATCGGCCGCCCCGTTTTCGCATCCAGCGCGAACGCGCGATCGTCCTGTCCTGTGCCATACAAAACGCCGTCCACCACGAGCGGCGTCGTCTCAAATTTTCCGCCGGCCATCGTCTGATAGGCCCACTTCGGTACCAGTCCGTTCGAATTGCCCAAATTGATTTGGTCCAGCGTCGAATAGCGCCGCCCCGCATAGTCGCCACTGTACATCAGCCAATTCTGCGGCTCTTTCTGCGAATTCAAGAGCCGCTCGGCCGTCACTTGAGCCTTCGCGGCGCCTCCCGCGCACAACATCATCACAACAAAAATCCCAGCACGGCGATTCACTTGCCACCTCCGCTCGCCGCCGCCAAGAACGCCAGCAAATCCTGCAAATCTTTTTCCGGCAATACTTTCTCGTCATACGCCGGCATCAAAGATTGCCGCGACTTCTCATACGATTTCAGCGAACTCTTCTCCCACGAATGCAAATTCTCCCGCGTATCCAGAATCTGCACCGTGAACGCATCTTCATTCAGCACGACGCCGGCATACTTCGTCCCGTCTGCCGCCGTCACGTTCGCCGTTTCATACTCCTGCGAAAATTCCTTCATCGCTTCGGAAATTCCCTGCGCCAGCCGCTTGCTCGGCGCTCGCAACGACTCCGTCAGATATTCTGTCGATCTTCCCGTCGCCGCGCTGCTCAAATCCGGCCCCAGCCGCCCGCCTTTTCCGTTCACCATGTGGCACGTTCCGCACGCCGCCGCGCCATAAAACAATTGCTTCCCGTGCTCCGCATTTCCCAAACTCTTTGCGTCCGATTTCTTCTCCACGCTGCGAATGTACGTCACCACCTGCCACACTTCTTCTTCCGTCATTCCCACGCCCTGCTGCGTCGCGCCATTCGGTGGCATCGCCGTCCCTGGCACTCCGTTGTTGATCGTATTGAAAATTTCCGCATCGCTCTCGCCGTGCTTTTTCGGAGTCCGCGTCAAATCCGGTCCGCGTCCGCCGCCTCGCGCGCCCAACCCATGGCAAAACGCGCAGTTCGCACGAAACTCGAATTCGCCGAGCTTCGCCATCTTCGCGTCACCCGCGTACGGATTCTTCGCCTGTGCCGTTATTGGTTCTGCAAATCCCGCCGAAAACGCGGCCGCGAGAGTCACAGCCCACAACAAGACGTGCCAAAATTTAACTGTCCGCATCATTCTTCGCACCCCGCGCCAGATTCTGACTGAATCCCGCGCCCTCGCTCCATGAATTATTTGTGAATCTCGTATTCGAATTCGTATGAATGCTTCCCATCCGGCGCGATAATAATCTTCAACTCTCCCGCGAGCCCCACCAGCTCCCCCGTTCCCGAATCCGGCACCACGCGAATCGACAAGTTCTGCTGCCCGCCCTGCTGCGTTCCGATATGCGCCAGTGCAAACGTGCCCTTCTTTCCCGCCAGCGTTCCGTTCACAATCTCCATCGCCACGTACGTCCCCGAGCCTTTCACCGTTCCCATTGACGCAATCATCTCTCCCGCGCCCGTCGCATCCAGATCTCCGTGATACACCTTGTCCAGCGAATATCGCGCGATCGCCTTTTCATCCTTGTGCGCCGTATCAATCGGCGCCATCTTCACGTCAAACGTTCCCTTCGCCACCATCTTCTCGGTCCCCTTTTTCTCTTGCGCCAGCATCGAACCAGCCGTCGCAATCATCATCCCCCACACCAAAATCATCGCCGCCCATTTTCGCATTCTCGCGGTCTCCTTCTCACCAGTTCGCAATCTTCTTCGGCGCCAGCGAAAACTTCCCTGCCCCTGCCGCCAGAATCGCCAGCGCAATCAGCAATTGCGTCAGCGCATATTCATACCCGCCCGCGCCAACATCGAATCCGTGCTTCCAATGCACTATCTGAATCGCGCCGACCATCACAATCGCGATGCACAGCGCTCCAATCCGCGCAAAAATTCCCGTCAGCATCGCCAACCCGCCGCAAAACTGCGCCAGGCCAACCAGGTATCCAATCAGCAAGGATGTGTGCAGGAATCCCGCAAACCCCGCCGGCCCCGGCCCACCAAACGCTCCGAACAAAATTGCGCTTCCGTGAAACAAAAATGCCGCCGCGCTCCCAACCCGAATTAGTAGCAGCGCCAGATCTTTTTCCATCGTACTCCCTCCTAAGCCACGCGATTCTACCTCTTCCGGTGCGACAGAGGACGCCGAATGTATTTCAGGGGTGGTACAATTCGCCTCTCATCGCCCTCATCGTTGGAATTCGTTCGCATTTGCAATGCACCAAACAAAATTCAATCCGGGACCTCGACCGCCGAACGAAACACTCCATGCGTATCGAGTGCTGTCATGGCTTTTGCTGCTCGCCTTCGTCGCATCGGCACCGTTCGCGCCAAAAATCTGGGGCAGTCCCGCGCTTCGGCACCAGTCCCCACAGTATCCGCTGCAAAAACCTGCGGCCACCTCGCTCACACTGAAGTTGTGCCTCGAAGATGCTTCTCCGTTCCAAGGCGCGGCCACCGTCCACGTTCTTCCCGAGGAAGGCTACGAACTTCTCGCCGATGTCACTGACACTTCCGGCGAATTCTCTTTTTCGCGTATACCGCCTGGAAAATATTTCGCCGAAGTGAGCGCCCCCGGATATTTAACTTTGCGATTGCGCGCAGATATAACCGCCGACGCTCCGCAAAAATCTCTGCTGGTTATCATGAAGCCGCGCCCGCAATCGAAGCAGCCCCAGCCTGCCTTGGGAACAGCACCCGAACCGCAGCCCGCGGCCGCCGAGCCGAAAGCCGAATTCTCGCTTCCTCCGGCCGCTGATCCAAAGACAGAAACCTCGCCTCCAGAGTCCCCATCGCCTGCCCCATCCAGCGCCGCACGAGACTTTTGGAGCCCACACGACCTTGAGCAGACAATTCCGCGCGCAGGCTCTCAGGTTGCCTGCCCGCAGGAAAGCGTTCTGGCAAACGTTGGCGAGCGAATGAAGGAATTTGTCAGCACACTCGAAAAATTCACTGCCGTGGAATCGGTCGAACACTACGCCTTCACTCCGGCCGGCGAACGCAAGACTCCCGAGACGCGGAAATTCAACTACGTCGTTGGCGTTACCCAAAACAACCAGGGCACCTTTTTGCTCGAAGAATTCAGGAACGGCAGCACCGATCCCGCGCAATTTCCAGCCGGCATCGCCTCTCTTGGTCTTCCGGCAATGAATCTTTTATTCCATCCCGCGCTCGCCTCCGATTTCGACCTCCGTTGCGAAGGGCTTGGCGAGTGGAAAGGGCGCAGAGCCTGGCAAGTGCATTTCACGCAGAAAAAAGACAAGCC
>DATGIS010000119.1:0-62968 GCA_035295625.1 Candidatus Acidiferrum sp.
CTACGGAGGCGAAACGCGCGAAATCATCGCGCTGCTCGACGCGCTGAAGCGGCTCGAGATTCCTCTCGTCGCGTTGACAGGCAACTCGAAATCGACGATCGCGCAAGCGAGCGACGTCGTTCTCGACGCCAGCGTCAACGAGGAAGCCTGCTCCCTCAACCTCGCTCCGACCGCCAGCACTACCGTCGCCATGGCCATTGGCGACGCTCTCGCCGTTTCGCTCCTCGAGCGTCGCGATTTCCGACACGATGATTTCGCCGCGCTTCATCCCGCGGGCAGCCTCGGCAAACGCCTGCTCCGTGTGGATAAAGTCATGCACGCCGGCGATGCCCTTCCCAAAGTTTTGCCACAAACACCCATGCCGGACACATTCCATGAAATGTCCGCAAAAAAGCTCGGCATGACCACGGTCGTCAACTCGGACGGCACGCTTGCGGGAATTCTCACCGACGGCGACTTGCGCCGCCTTATGGAGAAGCACGGCGGCGCTACGCTCGGCATGACAGCCGCGCAGTGCCTGAACCCTAGTCCTCAAACCGTAAAACCGAACATCCTCGCGAGCGAAGCCCTCACGCTCATGGAAAAGCGCCGCATCACCAGCGTCGTAGTCGTGGATGACGCGCGTCGCGTCCTCGGCGTCGTTCACCTCCACGACCTGTGGGGCCTGCAACTCGTTTGAGAGATTTTCTGTCTTTGGAGGCAACATTGGCGTCCCGCTCCGCAAAAATCCCGCCCGCTCTCAAAAAGCGCGCCGCTCAAATTCAAGTCGTTCTCATGGACGTGGACGGGACCATCACCGACGGCTCTGTCACGCTGCTTTCTCAATCCGACGGCACCGCACTCGAAATCAAAACGTTCGACGCGCACGACGGCCAGGGGATGACGCTCGGCCGCACTGCCGGACTTCGTCTCGGGGTGATTACCGGGCGCGAGAGCGCTGCGCTTCGCCGTCGCATGCGCGAAATGGGCGTCGAATTTGTCTACGAAAAGCAGCCCCACAAAATCGCCGCGTTCGAAGAAGTCCTCGTCAAGGCGGGCGTTCCCGCAACCGCCGTCGCATTCCTTGGCGACGATCTCCCGGATATTCCCGTCATGAAACTCGCCGGCCTCGCCGTCGCCGTTGGCAACGCGGCACAAGAAGTCAAAGACATCGCTCACTACACGACGAAAGCCGACGGCGGCAAAGGCGCCGCGCGCGAACTGATCGAGCTCATCCTGAAATCAAAAGGTGTCTGGGAACAAATGATTGGCAAAGCCCGCGCCTAGGCTCCCGTCGCCCGCGCGCGATCCACAATTCCGCCCAGCGAGTGACTTTCTGGGATAGAATCCCGCCCGCGTGCACGGCGAACTTTCGATTGGTGGAGGCAAAATGAAAACCAACTATCTCGCGGTATTCGTCGCGGCCCTTGCCTACTGGATTCTCGGCGCCGTCTGGTATGCCGTGCTCTTCAACAAGCCATGGATGGCGCTCGAACGCATTCCGCAAGAGCAAATTGACGCGATGAAGGGTGCCACAGCTGCGTTTCCCTACATCATGACCTTCGTCCTCAATCTGCTGATCGCGTTTGTTCTCGCCCAACTCTGCGCCTGGCGGAACGCCTCTACTGCCGCGCGGGGAGCTTCCCTGGGCGTTTTGCTCTGGATCGGTCTCGTTGGCCCCGTGACCTACACGACTTCGATGTACGAACTGCGCCCGCTCAATCTTTTCCTGATCAACGAAGGCTACGTGCTCGTCGGCCTTTGCCTCATGGGCGCCATCGTCGGCGCCTGGAAGACAAAATCGGCTTAGCGGCTGGCACGATTCCCATGGGTCAGGACGTTCTTCTCAGGAAACCTGCTTCGGCTGTGCCTTAGTGCTGCTGTGCGGCAACCTGTAAACTTTGCTAGTGGAACAGACAATTGGAAACAGCTCAGCCGAAAGCCCCGTCGTCGATGCCTTTTATGCCAAGCTAAATCGTAAACATTTGCCTTCGTTAGACGGCCTTCGCGGTATTGCGGCTCTTCTTGTCGTCTTCTATCACTTCGGAATTGAGTTTGGCTTTCATCCGCCGCCGGGCTATCTCGGCGTATTGATCTTTTTTGTGCTTAGCGGATTTCTGATTACGTGGCTCCTCTTGAAGGAATCAAGCGCCACAGGTACCGTCTCGCTCAGCGGCTTTTATCTGCGGCGCTCTTTGCGGATTTTCCCCGCGTTCTACGGTTTTTGGCTGTTTTCCATCGGCGTACGAATCCTCGGCCATCGCACAATCGCATGGGGCGCGGCGATCGCTTCCTTCTTTTACGTCAGCAACTACTACTACTCGCTGGTTCCCGGCGCAGACACTTTTATGCTTCATACCTGGTCCTTGGCAAATGAGGAGCAGTTCTATCTGCTCTGGCCTTGGGTTTTCAAGCGTGCGCACAACAACCTGTCAAGAATCACTGTTTTTCTAATCACTGCAATCGCCTTGATCTGGGTTTACCGTCCAATTCTAAAGTTTCTTTTCCACGCGCCGCGCAACTACCTCCAATACGCTTTCGATTGCCGCGTGGATGCACTCTTTGCCGGCTGTCTGCTCTCCATCTTGTTGAAGCGGAAAGCCTGTGACCGCTTCGTCGCCACGATTTGCGGTCGCACTTACTTTTCGTTACTGCCGGTCTTTCTTCTTGTTGCCGACACGCAAATCGGCGATCGCCTCGGTCCTTTGTACTCTCAAATCGTCGGATTCCCGGTGGAAATCACATGCACCGTCGCGTTGCTCGTCCAATTGATCGCCTTCAGTGAGTCCGCTTTGTGGCGTTGGCTCAATAGTCGGCCGGCCAAGTTCTTCGGCGCCATTTCCTATTCTCTGTATTTGTATCAAAACGCTAGCTTCAAATTTCTACCGCAGCCTTTGCGGGATATCGTTGTTCAGGGTCCGATATGGGGCAAGGTTCTTGGTGGTTTGGTTCTCAGCATCGGAGTTGCGTCGCTGTCTTACTACGTGATTGAGAAATTCTTTCTGAGGTTGAAAGACAAGCTGAGCATCCCCAAGGTTGCCGAGACCGCTCCGAGTACGACTTCCTGAGGGAGCTGCTCTGAGTTCTACTTCAACACAGGCAAGATCAGACTCGACGCTTGCGTGCCGCCGCGATACACCCGCTCTGTCGCCTTCTGAAAATCCGCCGCGCTCGCCTTCGAAATATCTTCAAACTTCTGCGGATTCCGGTCCGTGAGCGGAAACCACGTGCTCTGAATCTGCACCATGATTCGGTGTCCGCGCCGGAAAGTGTGGTTCACGCTCGGCAACGAGAAATTCAGAGCCGTTGGCTGATTCGGCGTCAAAGCCTCCGGCTTCTCGAAACTATTCCGGAACTTCGCCCGGAACGGCTCGCCCCGTACCAATTGTTCATAGCCGCCCATATGAAGATCCTTCGGATTTGGCTTCGGATCGGGAAAGTTCATCGGATACACGTCAATCAGTTTCACATCAAAATCCGAATCCGTGCCCGACGAAGACACGAACAGCCGCGGCATCACTTCTCCCGCCACTGTCACATCTTCGTCCAACGGCTCCGTCTCGTACACCAAAACATCCGGCCGTTTTGCCGCAAATCGTTGGTCCGCCGACATGTATTCCCGCGGTACCTCGGTGTCGAATCCCTCGATAAACGGCACCGGCCGTGACGGATCGCTTACATACTCATCGAAACCCGATTCTTTCGGCGCCTCAAACGAAAGCCGCCCGTTCGGTGCAAAATACAACTTCTTCCCTTCGACATTTTTCGGAGGCCAGGAATCGTATCGTCGCCACACGTTCGTTCCCGTCTCGAAGATCGTCACTTTAGCTGTCTTCGCTTCAACGCCGTCCTTCAAGTGTTGCCGAAAAAATGGAAACAGGATCTCTTCATTGAAATAATCCGAATTCTTCGCCGCAAAATTCACCGCACCCAGATGATCGCCACCACCAGGTACAGACCATCCCCCATGAAACCATGGTCCTTCTACCAGAACGTTTGGCGTGCCCGGATTCCCTTCGCCCACCGCGCGGAAAATCCGGTACGGCCCCATGATGTCTTCCGCATCGAACAGCCCGCCCACCGTCATCACCGCGCATCGCACGTTTTTCATGTGCGCCGCTATATTGTGCGCCCGCCAGTAGTCGTCGTACACGGTGTGGTTCGCCTGATCGTCCCAATACGATTGCGGCTCCGTCAGATATTTGACTTTCGCATTGCCGAGCGGCCCAAGTTTCAAAAAGAATTCGTATCCATCGTTTGTCCCAAACTCAAATTCCGGAAATCGCGCCGGCGGCAGTTGCGGTTGCGCGTGCGGCTTGAAAAACGTATAAAAACCAAAATTCGCCGCCAGCATAAATGCGCCATTGTGGTACGCATCGTCGCCCGTGTAGAGGTCTGCCATCGGAGCTTGCGGCGAACACGCCTTCAACGCGGGATGCGAATCAATCATGCTCGCGGCCACGAAAAATCCCGGATAGGAAATCCCGTACAATCCCGCCTTTCCGTTGTTGCCCGGAACATTCTTCAAAAGCCAATCGATCGTGTCGTACGCGTCCGTGCTTTCGTCCACATCCTTCGCCGACTTTTTCGCGTCCTTGTGCGGCGTCATTTCGACGAAAGTCCCCTCGCTCATGAACCGCCCTCGCACATCCTGATAAACGAAAATAAATCCATCTTTCTCGAAGACTGGTGCGGGTCCGAGGTGTTTCCGGTAATTGTCCGTACCGTACGGACCGACGCTGTACGGCGTCCGCTGAATCAAAAATGGATAGGGTTTCCCCGCGCCCGCGTCTTTCGGGACATAGACCGACGTAAATAGACGCACGCCGTCGCGCATCGGTATCCGGAATTCATACTTTGTGTACCGGGACTTTACTTCATCGAACGTAGGCTTTTCCTCGTCTCCTTGCGCCACGGCCGCGCGCAGTAACAGCTGGCCCGCCGTCAATGCGCAAAAAATCAGCAACACCGCTCTCAGCGCTTGGTATCTCAGTTTGAACATGGAAAGACTCCCGGATCCGGATTTTCACTAGTCGCGAACCCAAGCACCATACGTCCCGCACGCGGCCAAGTCAACGCGACCGCGACATCGGCGCCCCGTTTGTTACCGCTTGACTTAGTGTTTATCTTATGGTATAATTATAAGCGGGGAGCGAGTCAGCCTCTCCCGGCGAACCCGCTGTGGCGTGTGTGCTCCTAACCGCAACGCTGCAGCCCGCCGAACTCAACTCAGGAGACCGTCACCATGTGCCATGACACCACTTCCGCACCGCCTATCTTCACCAAACCCATCGCAGCCGCTTCGTCGAGAAGAATCACACTCGCGTCGAGCGACGCCGCGGAGTACGCCGCATTCCTCGCTACGCCGGACAAGCCGAGCGGCTCGAGTGTCGTTATCTTGCCGGACATTCGCGGCCTGCACCCCTTCTACGAACGACTCACCGTCCATGTCGCTGAACAAGGCCACACCGCTTTGGCCATCGACTATTTTGGCCGCACCGCCGGCACACGTCCCCGGGACGATTCCTTCAATCCTATGGAACACATCGTCCGAGTCTCGCGCCAAACCATCGACGCCGACATTCTTTCGGCCGCTAACTACCTTCGTTCGCCCGACCGCGGGAACTGCAAAAACGTGTTCGCGCTAGGCTTCTGTTTCGGCGGGCGGCAAGCGTTTTTCGCTTCCGCTGCGCGCTTTGGCTTCGCGGGAGTGATTGGCTTTTATGGTGCGCTGTCGCTCTATCCAAACGGCGCCACTGGCCCGCTGCAGCATGCCTCCGAGCTCTCCGCGCCCATCCTGGGCCTCTTTGGCGGCGCGGACCACGGTATCGCCGACAAAGACGTTTCTGCATTCGACGCCGCGCTCACACTGAGCGGCGTCGCCCACGATTTCACCGTCTATCCCGGCGCGCCTCACAGCTTCTTCGATATAAAGTACGAGGAACACGCTGCGTCCTGCGCCGACGCGTGGCGCAGAGTGCTTGCGTTCCTCGCTCGTCGGGATAACTGATTTTCGCCCGGCACTCGGAAAGGGGAGCGACAGTTCCGCTGCACTCGTCGCCTCTTTCCACTGCATCCGTTTCTTATAAGGGACGGACCAATCCTCGCGCCGTCGCGCGGGTGTTCCGCACAAGAAGCAGAACCAGAATCATTCCTACAAACGGGACAAGTCCCGCTGTGATGACGATTGCGTCGAACGAGTGCGTGCTCCGCGCTTGCAGCGAATCGGAAAAATAGCCAATCAATTTGAACGCAATGATGGTCCCGATCCCGGCTCCCGTTCCGCTCAAACCACTCACAGAAGCGACCGACTCGCTTGTATACAAATCCGATGGCAGAACATTTGCGATCGTCGAAAACGCCGCGTAACAAAATGTCGCCAGCGCAAAAAGCAAGGTGATGAGCCCGAGGTTGACTGTAAATATGGTCGGAATCAGCAGCGTCACGCCAAATCCGCCAAATACAACCACCGCCTTGCGCGCCATACCCAACGACCAGCCGCGTTTAATTAGGAAGCCGGAGGCCGCGCCTCCAAAAAAATTCCCAAGATCTGCCGCAATGAACGGGACCCAGATTGCGATAAGCCCTGACTTCAGCGAGATTCCTTTGGCTACAAGGTAGATCGGGAACCAGTCGGTAACAAAGAACCACACCGGATCGGTCAACGCTTTCGCGACGATCGTTCCCCATGTTTGCGGCAACTTCAGCAGGTCTCGCCAGCGAAGGCGAGACTTCGCTGGCATCTGCGCGCTCGCGGCATTTTCCGACAAGACTAATTCGCGCTCCTCCGCCGTGATGCGCGGATGGTCCTGCGGCAGGCGGTAGAACCTTCGCCAAAAAAATAGCCAGCCAAATCCAAGCAATCCGGGAATCACAAACGCGACTCTCCATCCCCACCGAAAATAGATCGGAAGGATCAAGAAAGGAGCGATGGCCCCGCCAATGGATGACCCGCTATCGAAAAGGGCTGCCGCCAGGGCACGGTCGCGTCTTGGAAACCACTCGGAAACCGCTTTCGTGGCGCCGGGCCAGTTTGCGGATTCGCCCGCGCCGAGCAGAAACCGAACGACCGCGAATCCAAAGAAACCGCGAGCGAAGGCGGTACAAATTGACGCGATCGAATACCAGATAACAGATAGCGTGAGGCCGCGACGAGTTCCGACGCGGTCAATGAATCGCCCGCAAATCGACTGCCCAAACGAGTAGGCAATTCGAAATGCGATCAGCAGATTCGCGTAGTCGGTGTTGGTCCAATGGAAGTCGTGCTTCAGATAGGGCGCAAGTAGCGATAGCGTCTGCCGGTCAATATAGTTGATGACCGTCGACGCAAACAGCAATCCACCGATCCACCAGCGGAGATTGCGAATTTTCGGCGCTTGGAAGGAAATGCCCTCAGGCATGGATGCCATACGGAACCGGTTGCCTCGCTATCCCCCGCGATCTCAATCTGCGTGAAGTCTACCGCTAAACAGATCGACCAACCGCATGGCTCAGCAGCGCGGCGGATTCCGTATCAAGATAAATAGTCGTCTTTGGATGAGTTCGCAAAATGGACGCGGGCGCCATCGCGCTGATTTCGCCTTCCAGGCACGACTTGACCGCTTGCGCCTTGCGCGCGTCCGGTACGACCGCAATGATCTCTTCGGCTTTCAAGATTTGCCGGATCGACATGGAAATCGCGCGCGCGGGCACTTCCGCGATCGACGAAAACCAGCCTTCGTTCACCTGCTGCCGGCGGCAAGCCTCATCGAGCTCCACAACAAGATACGGCTCTTCCGTTTCAAAATCCGCAGGCGGATCGTTGAACGCCAAATGCCCATTTTCGCCAATACCGACAAACGCGAGATTCACCGGCTCCGACGTCAATTCGCTGCCCACTTCTCGAATCACTTCCCGTGCATTTCGTTCCCCGTCGAGCAAATGGTGTCGCGTGATTTCCGTCTTTCGAACTAGGCGCTCCAGCAAATATTTCCGAAAGCTCGCCGGATGAGTGATCGGCAAGCCGACATATTCGTCCAGATGGAAGAGTTCCACTCGCTTCCAGTCAATCCCGGGGCTACTCGTAAGCGCATCCAGAAACTCAAATTGCGACGCTCCAGTGGCGGCGATGATTCGCGCGAATTCCTGTCTCGCAAGAATTCTTTGCAAGGATTGCGCCGCACGCTCCGCAGCAACCTTCCCCACTTCCTGCTTGTCTCGCAAAACCTTCGCATCCACCTTCCGCCTCCAATCCCAGATGCTCCATCACGAACGATTCGAGTCGCAAATTACCGTTCCAAGTCCACGCGCTTGCCCCATCGGCAAGCGTCATAAATCGTTTCAACCAGCGCCACGCTGCGGAGTCCCTCCGTGCCAGAGCACCGTGGCTCTCTGCCGCTTTGGATGGCATCGACAAAGTCCTCCAGCACAGCACGATGCCCGCGAGTATCACTCACTGCCGCCGAATTCGCGCTGGCATTTTTGTCGTCGCCCAAGCTTCGAAAGTCTCTGGGTGGATTCCGCAAATCTGCCGCGATCAACCGGTCGTGTTCAAGAATGACCGTCCCCTCGCTTCCAGTGAGCTCAACGCGTCGTGGGTATCCGGGATACGTCGATGTCGTAGCTTGGAGCACTCCCATCGCTCCGTTTGCAAACTCCAGCAATGCCACGAGCGTGTCTTCTGCCTCAATCCTGTGCAGAGCGGTTTTCTTTTGCGCCTGCACGCTCGTCACGTCGCCAAATAGCCAGAGCAACAGATCGACTGTATGTATCGCCTGGTTGATTAAGGCGCCGCCGCCATCCAGTGCCAGTGTTCCTCGCCAGCGCGAATCGCTGTAATAGGTTGCTGGGCGAAACCACTTTACTCGCGCATCCGCCAGGATCGGCGTGCCCAAAATTTTGGCGTCCATCCATTCCTTCAGCTGAAGGATATCCGGCTTGAAGCGGTCTTGAAAAAATACTCCCAGCTTCACTTCAGCATCCTTCGCCGCCGCGATCAGTTCCTGCCCCTTTCGAATTGAAATCTCCAGCGGCTTCTCGGTAAGTACATGCAATCCACGCCGCGCCGCGGCAATTCCCTGCTCAGCGTGTAAACCCGACGGGCTCCCGATCGCCACAAACTCCATCGGCTTATGCGACAGAAACTCGTCGAAATTCGAATATGCGGTCGCGCCACATTCGCCGCAAAGGCGCGTCACTCTCGCAAAATTGCTGCCGTAGATGGCGGAAACCTGCACGCCCGGAATAGACATCGCGGCCCGCGCATGCGTCTCGCTGATGTTTCCGCCGCCGATCAGTCCCACGTGAATGGTCATGAAATTATGGTCGTTCCCTCAAGTCGGCCGCTCCCACGATAACGCACCGCTGGCCTCGTTACACACTCTCGGGCGATAATATCAGTTCTTATTCTCGCTCAAGGAAGGCTCCTTTGCTTCACGCATGGCACGACGTCTCTCCAGGCGCCGAAGTCCCCCGCGACTTCCAGGCCGTCATCGAAATCCCCCTCGGCTCCAATGTCAAATATGAGCTCGACAAGGAAACCGGCCTCCTCAAGGTCGATCGCATCATCCATTCCGCCGTTTTCTATCCCGCAAACTACGGCTTCATTCCACAGACCTACGCCGAAGACAACGATCCTCTCGATGTCCTCGTCCTTTGTCAGGAACCCGTTCAACCCCTCGCTCTCATCAAAGCCCGGGCCATCGGCGTCATGACCATGATCGACTCCGGCGCCAGCGACGACAAAATTATCGCCGTCGCCACCCGCGACCCCGAATTCAGCGACTACATCGAAGCGCGCGATCTCCCCTCCCACCGTCTCCTCGTCCTGCGTCGCTTCTTCCAGGACTACAAACAACTCGAGGGCAAACAGGTCCAGGTCGAAGAGATTCTCCCCGCCTACGCAGCCCTCAATGTGATCGAAAAAGCTCTAGCTCGCTACCAGGCTCTGAAGGGCGAACTCGTCGGCAAAGTGCACGAATAGTGCAAAAACACTATGTCTCGCAGCCGGCTGCGCTGGTAATCTCTCGCGCCATATTGTTGTAACTCACCCCCTCGGGGGTGAGGCTTTTGTATCAAGAATCGGCAACTGGGCAAGGAGCTTCCCCTCGTGCGGAAGAAGAAGGTATTCATGTGGATCGGCATCAGCCTCGGCGCGCTCGTGGTCCTCGCTTTCATCGGCCTTAGCGTGATGGCCGGCGGCCCGAAAGACGCGCTCTACATGGTCCGCTACGCGCTGCCCCACATGCATCGCGGTACTCTGAAAGTCGGCGACTCCGCCCCAGACGCCCGTCTCGTCGCGCTCAACGGCTCCGATCGCTTCCACATTCGCGAACGCACCACCGGCAAGCCGCTGGTCCTCGTATTCGGCAGTTTTACTTGACCGCCCTTTCGTCGCCAGGTTGGCGACATCGTCCAAATCTTTAACGACTACAAAGACCACGCCGATTTTCTGACCATCTATATTCGCGAAGCCCATCCCACCGACGAGTGGCAAATGAAATCCAACGTAAAGGAGGACGTCTGCTACGCGCAGCCTAAAACGCTCGAACAGCGCATCGCCATCGGCAATGACTTCACGAAACGCTACAACTTCACTCTTCCCTTCGGCATCGACGACATGTCCAACGCCGCCAATGACGCATACGCCGCCTGGCCCGAGCGTCTCTACATCGTCGACGAGTCCGGCCGCATCGCCTACCGCGGCGGAATGGGTCCTTTCAATTACAATCCGAAGGAAGTCCGCGCCTGGCTCGCTGCGCGCTATGGCGAAGTAAAACATCCGGAAGCCAAACCGGCAGATAAACCCGATCAGAAAAAACCGGAAGAAACTAAGTCCGACGCGCCAAAATCGACTTAAGACTTCGGCACCAGGCTCGTCGGCAAAATTTTCTCCCGCGGAACGATTCCCTGCCCCTCCAACACCGAATAAAACTTGTCCGCGTCTAAATCTTTAATCGTCTCGACCTTCCCTGACGGCCAGCGTATCTCCACACTATCAATTTTCTTCACCGCGCCCAATCCAAAATGCACGCGCAAATCATTCTGTGAAAGATAACTCCCGCCGCTATGAGTCTCGTCCGTCTGCGTCATTCCTCCGGCGACGATTTTCACCCGCGCGCCAATCGCCAGACGGTTGCTCTTCGTTCCCGCCAATTCAAAACTAACCCAATGCCGCACCGGCACTCCCGCTTCTAAACCCATGTTTCGCAAAATCATCGGCGCGCCAGTTAAATCCTCCACCACCACATCCATGTTCCCGTCATTAAACAAATCGCCCACTGCGAGCCCGCGCGACACTCGCGGCTCCTTCAACGCCGCCCCCGCCTCATCGCTCGCATCGCAAAAAGTTCCGTCGCCCAAATTCATGTTCAACACTTTCGGCTCTTTGTATCGCGCGCCCGATGGCAACGTATCCACCTGCGGATACACGTGTCCATTCACGGCGATCAAATCCAGCCACCCATCATTGTCCAAATCCACAAACGCCGTTCCCCACTTCACATACGGCAACGACGGCATCGCCGTCCCCGCCTTGTACGATACGTCGTTGAAATTCCACTTTCCTTCGTTCCGAAACAAATTCGCATTCTCATCCGAAAAATTTGTCACGCTCAGCGATGGCAATCCGTTATGCAAATAATCCCCTACCGCAATTCCCATCGACGCCTGCTCTGACCCGTCCTCGCTTACCGCCGTGCCCGACTCCAGCCCAATCTCCTGAAATTTCCCATTCCCCAAATTCTTATACAAAAACTTTGGCGTCGAATCATTCGCCACGTAAATGTCCGGCCGTCCCGTGTTGTTGAAATCCGAAAAAATCACCGACAATCCGTAATACCCCGAAGGATCGCTCACTCCGGCGCTCTTCGATACGTCCGTAAACGTTCCATCTCCGTTGTTGTGGAACAGCGAATCCCCCGCGCCTTTCAATCCCCGCGGCCCGCACTGCACGTCCAAACCGCGGTATTTACAGTTCGGCGCACTCCCAAATCCCGGTAAATCATTTAAATGAAAATCCACGTAGTTCGTCACCATCAGATCCAAAAATCCATCGCCATCATAATCGCCGAACGCTGCTCCTGTACTCCATCGCCCGTCCGCAGCGCCCGCCTGCTTCGTCACATCCGTAAACGTCCCGTCTCCATTATTTCGGTACAAGACATTTCCGCCGAGGCAAGTCACGTAAACGTCTGGCCACCCATTGTTCTTGTAATCGCCCACCGCCCCGCCCATCGCAAAACATGGCGTCGCAATTCCCGCCTTCTCCGTCACGTCCGTAAACGTCCCATCATGATTGTTGTGATAGAGCGCCCCGCGCGCTTTCTGTCCTTTGATCGCCATATCCACCGTCGGCGCATTCGTAAAATAAATGTCTAGCCACCCATCGCGATCGTAGTCGAGCAGCAACACGCCCCCGCTCATCGACTCCACCACGTACTTGCTCTCCGGCGCCGACGCGTGCGTAAACTTAATCCCCGCCTTCTCCGTCACGTCCACCAATTGTGGAATCGCCTTCCCCACGCACTTCGCCGATTTCGCCCCCGGCGGCGGTGGAGCCGGCTGCGGCCGCGCCTCCTGCGCAGTCACCGCGGTCGCCAACGACAACGCGATCGCTACACACTGCAGCACTTTCGAACGTAGCTTCCTTCTCAACGAGTCCTCACGTCTGTCTGCTGAGTGAATGTTCTCTGCTTCACTGCGGCAAGGCGGAAGCCTGTGGCACCGTCGCCGCGCGGTTCCGCGCTTTCACTTCTTTGTAAATTTCCATCTCTCGCTGCGCATCTTCTACGCGATTATCTTTCCTGTACGCCGCCTGCAGTTGATAGTGCACAAAATCCGCCTGCGGCATCGCCTTCGCCGCATTCTCCAGATGCGTCACCGCCTCTTTCACATTCCCATCATCGAGCAAAAGTTTTCCGAGCTGATACTGCGCATTCCCATTATCCGGATGATTTTCCGTTACCGTCGCGAACAGTTTTTTTGCTTCCTCGCGTTTCCCCTGCTCCAGCAGCGCGAGCCCCAACCCACTCATCGCGTCACCATCACCGGGAGTCAGCTGCAACTGGGTATTGAATTGTTGAATCGCTTCCGGAACGTGCTGCCAGCGCAAATACGCCAATCCTTCCGAGTAATGCACATGCGGCAACTTCGAATCCGCCTGCAACGCCATTTCAAACGCACTCACCGCCCGGGCATAATCTTCCACATCCACCCAAAGTTTCCCCACCAACACGCGTGTCTGCGGCGGAAGTTGCAACTTCTCCACCTCGGCAAGAATCTTTGCCGCTTGCTTTAGGTCTCCAAGGCGGGCCAGCGAAGCCGCCCATGCATAACCCACTACGGGATCGTGCATCGCACGTTCGCCGAGCGGCGCAATTGTCTTGGCGGCATTCGCATAGTCGTCCGTTGAGAAATACGTTGACCCCAGTATCGCCCTGGCAGCAGCATCTGATGGATCTTGCGCCAGCGCCGCAGACAATCCCCTCACCGTCTCGCCCGTATTCCCCGCGCGAAACGCCGACAAACCGATATTTCGCTGCAGTCCCGGAATCGTCGCGTCCCACCGCTCCGCATCTTCGTAGTGCCCCAGCGCCGCCAGGTACTGCCCGCCGACGGCTTCTGCAGTCGCCAGATCATTGAAACTCAGCCCGAGAATCTGTCTCAGCCGGGTCTCCGCTACATCCAACGCTTTGTGCTGCTCCGTCGTCAATCCCGAGTGCGACACTACATTCGGATCGAGTCGCCCGAACAAATCCGCTCCGCCAGCTCGCAGCGCCGCGCTTTCCACCGCTTCATCCGGTTTCAGCGGCACCACCGCACCCATCGTTCCGCCGCCTTCCGTGATCACCGCCGAAATCTCCTGCTGTGTCAGTTCCATCGACTTTTTCTGCAGTTCCCGCGCCTTCGCCGCGAATTGCTCACCCTCTTCGGTCCGGCCAGAATTCGACAGAATTCTTCCTAGACTTACGTAAGCGCGCCGAATTTGGTAGTTCGATCGCGATTCATCCTTCCCCGTCTGTTCCACAGCCTTCCGGAAATACACTTCCGCATTGGCCATGTCGCCTTCGGCATAGGCATTCACTCCCAGATACAGCCACGGCTCTGGCGTCTCCGGAGATATCTCAGCCGCTATCTTCAAATATTTGTTCGATTCGGCGTACGACCTGTCGTTCGAATCCAGGAATCCAGTCAGGTAGTTCCCAAGGTAGTCGCGCGGATGAAACTGCAGTTCCTTCAGAAACTCCGCTCGTATCTCCGGCGTCGGCTTCCATTCGTTGACCGACAGCCGCGCGAGCGCTAGAAAATAGTGCGCATGCGGCGTCTTCGTATCGATCGCGACAGCCTTTTCAAACTCCCGAATCGCTGCCGGCATCTCTTTCGCATCGCGGTACGCTCTGCCAAAGAGCACGTGCAGCGATGCATCTTCGCCGTTCATTTTCACGATTTGTTCGAATACCTTCTCTGCCCGTTCCTTGGCGTTCGCGCCTCCTGAGGAAAGCTCGGAAATTCCCAACGAATAGCCCGTCTCCACGTCCGGAGCAATCTCCATCGCGCGACCCAGTGCCTCCGCCGCCTTCCCGTACTCCCGTTTCTGCATCCACGCTCGGCCTACGATCGTCAACGCCAGCGCGTTTTTCGCATCCTTTCGCAGCACCGGCGACGCATCTCTCAGCGCTTCGTCTGAGCGCATCAGCGCAAGCTCGCCAAGAGCCAGTTCAAGCCTTGCCTCGCTCGATTCTTCGAAATCGAGCGACCGGTTCAGCAGTTCCACGGCCTGCGCGTTCGCTCCCTGCAGCAGACGGAAGTGCCCTAGCTCCTTAAGCGCCAGCGCCACCACCTGCTTGTTTGCAGACGCGACTCGCGGCAGGTCGCCCGATTCCCGCGCGGATTTCGCTTCGGAAATCCGTCGCGCCAGTTCCTCGTCCGCCGAGCTTCTGCCCGCATTTTCCTTGGCCGCCGGACGCACCGTTTGTGGCGCCGCTTTTGGCTTCGTTTGTGCCCCTGCCGGCCACCCACCAACCAGCAACAAACACGAAAGCGCAAGCCCAATCCAAATGGTCGGGAAGACTTTCGCTATTCTTGAATTGAGTCGTGGTGTTTTGCGGAACCCGTGGAAATTCATGTCGATCGCGTAACCTCAAAAGTAAACGGCGGGGCTTGTTTTTACAAGCCCCGCCGTCGGGGTGTACGAACGCTTGTCGCCTGTAGTTACAGGCGCCCGAAAAAAAGGAAGCGTGCGCTAGAACGTTAGCTTTAGTCCGTACTGCAGTTCTCGGCTTTCGTGTCCGGCAATCAGCCCGAACGTCTGGCCGAAGCCGCCACCTCCGCCCGACACGACTACGTTATTCGTCGGAGAGCATGGTGCGCCGCAGGATAGTCCGTTGCCGTTGTATCCCGTCTGCAAGCCATTCGTGCTGAAGTTTGCATGGTTAAAGAGGTTGAACGCATCGAGACTGAACTTTAGCCGGAAGCGCTCTTTGAAGTACCAGTTCTTGACCAACTGAAGGTCAAATACCCTGGACTTAGGACCAAAGCAAACTCCGCGCGCCGCCATGTTGGGGTCAGTGGTTCCGAGATGGTACCCAACAAGCGTGAACGCCGCCGGGTTCAGGATCTGGCTCCCATTGACGCCGGAATCGCAGTTGACGCCGGTCGTCAGCGGCCGGTTGTTGTTGTTGTAGCCCGTGCCGATCAGGGAGTTGAGGTTGAATCCGGGCGCATTCGCTACAGCGCTCGCGCCGCTTGTAAACACGCTGAGCGATGCGCCGGTCTCGACTGTAATAATGCTGTTGAGTTCCCAGCCGCCAATTGTGTTCTGCGCGAACGCGCCGTGATTGGCGAACTTCGGAAGGAAGAACACTTCATTGGCCACGAAAATGTGGGGCCGATTAATGTTCGTGTTGCCCTTGTCCAGTCTTCCGTTGCTTAAATCGGTCGTCGCTTCCTGGTTCACGCCGCCGGAGGAGTTGTCCAACTCCACGTTCCCGATGGAATGTGAGTAGGTGTACGCCGCCTGGAACTGGGAGTTATTGCTCGTCCGCGTCCTGAACAGAGCCTGCAACGAGTGGTAACTTGCCTTCCCGTTCCGCGCGAAATCGTTGATCGCACCGAAGTTGGTTGCGCCGCGGAAGGAGTTCAGCGTGGCGGTGTCATTAGCAAATGCCGATTGCAGATAATCCGCTGGTGCCACCGGGTTGCCCTGCGCCATTGACGTCAGGTGAATGCCCGAATTGCCTACGTAACCGAGTTCCAGCACGGTATTATGCGCCAGTTCCCGTTCGATCGACACGTTCCATTGCCAGCTATTCGGTACCACTCCGCGCGGATCTTTGCCCGCGCTGGGAGATACCGCAAGGCTGCTCGACAACGGAGGAGCCGTATCAAGCGGCCGATTGACGGTCGCATTGATCACGAAAGGCGCGTTTCCGGAAAGCCTCTCATCGATGCCGACTGCTTCGCGCTGATAGAACTGCCCGACGCCGAATCGAATCGCCGTCTTGCCGTCGCCCTTCACGTCCCACGCAACGCCAATGCGAGGTGCAATGGCGTGATTGTTGTTATGTACGAGCGCCGAATTCACGCCGGGTGTCCCGTTAGAAAGGAACAAGAGGCCATTCAACGCTGCGGCAGCATCCTGACAAGGAGTCGTCCCAGGAACGATGATTACGCCGTTGCAGGCATCATTCGGATGTGACGCGGCTTCCGAAGCGCTCCACGCGGCCATGCTCCATCCGGATTGCCGGTTTCCTTCCACGTAAGGCTCGCGGTAGAACGACCACCGCAACCCGAGTTCCAGGGTCACGTTGCGCCGAATCTTCCAGGTGTCCGCAAAGTACCACTCGAAGTCATGCCAGTGAACTCTGGCAACCGCATCGATACTGTTTTCAGAGACGGACAACGTCTGCGGGGTCGGAACGCCGGTCCCCGGCAAAAGGATGTTCGCCAACGGATTGCCAGTTCGAATTCCGCTGCAAGCAGGTGTCGACGCGGAATTCACACAGACTCCCCCGTCAAACGGAGTGACCGAAGGACGGTCGGTACCGCCGTTGTTGCTTTCGATTTTGGCGTTCGTGCTGTAGAACGCGCCCAACTTGAAGATGTGGTTGCCGTGGATCTTCGAAAGATTGTCCTGAATCGTATAGAGGTCTTCGTGGTTTCCGTAAGGCGCAATGTTCCAGATCGTTTGCGAAGAACCGTAAGGAGTAAGTCCGCCCCATCCGCCCCATCCGACTTCCGGGAGAGCGCCGGCATCCTTGGTCGTGCCCCAAACGTTGGGAAGCGCCGTCTCGAGCTGCGAGACGATCTGTTTGTTGTTGCCGTTCAGCGTGGTGATGATCGCGTTCCAGCCCCAGCCGAAATGCACGTCATTGATTAGCGTGTCGCTCAACTGAGAGCGCAAGCCTGCCATGACGCTGCGTGAAGGCTGCGACCAGTCTGACGTGACGTTCGTAAAGAACGAATCGCCCCAGAACGAGCCGCCGTTCGGCGCTGGGTTGTCCCACGAATCGCGCGTGTACCGGAATGTAATCCGGTGCTTCTTCGTGATGTCGTAATCGCCGCGAACATTGACTTCGCGCCAGTTTTGCTTATTTGGCTCGCTCGCCGCCCAGTTGTTGCCGTTGGCGTCCGTGGCGCGCGTTGGATCAGGATAAAAGTTTGCCAGCAGGTTGCCGGCTGGATCGACAGACTTCAGCGTCAAGGGGCCGGACAATTCTGACGGATCGAGCCCCGCAAAATTCGGCGTTGACGCCCCGCAGCTTATGCCTTTGCTGAAATCGCCGTTCTTTTCCGCAGCCGTCGGTACGCATGCCGCAAACGACTGGCCGCGTATTTCATAGTTCCACTCCTGGTTGAACCAGAAGAAGAGTTTGTCCTTCTTGATTGGGCCGGCGACATGGTAGCCGAAGTCATTCCGCCGAAGTTCGCCTTTGCCCGTCGCGTTATGGTTTGCAAACCAGGTGGCCGCATCCAGCGCATCGTTGCGGCCGGAATAAAACACGCCGCCATGGAGTTGGTTTTCGCCGGACCGGGTGTTGATGCTGATAATCGCGCCCGACGCCTGCCCATATTCCGCGCCGTACGAGTTACGCAACATCTTGAATTCCGCAATCGCGTCCACCGAAGGATAAACGAGAATTGTGCGGTTCGAACCGACGTCATTGTTGTTGACGCCGTCCACCAAGAACAAATTGTTGGTGTAAGGGTTGCCGTTCACCGAAAAATCGCTTCCCCCGCCGAGTCCCTTGTCCTTGCCGTTAAACGTTTGCGCCGCCGAAACTCCAGGTGACAGCGTCACCAACTGCATGAAGTTTTCGCCGTTCAGCGGAAGTTCGCGGACTTGTTGCCCTTCAATTACTTCGCCGACCGCCGCCGAAGTCGTCTGCACTTGCACATCCGACGCTTCCACCGTAACCGTTTCCGTCGCCGCGCCCATCGCGAGCGGAGCGTTCAGTTCCGTCACGCTCGACGTGTGCACTTCGACGTTTTTCGCGAGGTACTCCTTGAAGTTCCCCGCCTTCACACGTACTTGATACGTGCCGATAGGAATGTTCGGAATCGAGTACGCCCCCAAGTCGGTCGTCACCGCGCTGTAGCTCGCGTTCGTTCCGACGTTTGTCGCCGTCACCGACGCGCCAGCTACCGCCGCACCCGACGGATCCGTTACCGTTCCGTTGATGCTGCCGTTGTAGTTCTGCGCCATCGTGACACTTGCACTACTCAAAACCACCGCAACGACAAGCGCGAGCGCTGCCAGCATCGTTTGCCAGCCAACACTCTGCTTTCGTTTTTGTTGATTCAATTTCATGCGCAACCCCTTCGAACAAGTTTGTAACTGCCGTTTGCCCCGAACCAAACCACACCTGCGTCGGCCCAAAAAACCGTCTCACAAATTTCGTTTGGTCACGTGGTTCTGTATCGCTACCTACCCCAGGTGCTATACAGTTCCACTCTATATTGCTTGGGATTAAGCTCTTATCCCGGAATCCTGTCAAGCAGAAAATATCGTTATTCTATGATATGGTATCGATACCTTTTTTCCGACCACCCCTTCTACGCTTTTCCATAGCCGCCCTCCCGAACATCCCATTCTCCAAAGTGTTCTATAGCAGTGCTTTACAGCTACGTTAACGTTCACGCCCGAATTTTTTGTCTTTTTCAATTCCATATTTTAATAGCCCACCCTTCAGAATATTTTTTGCCTTCCAGCGACTCTTTCGCCCAAAATCCCATTTGCAGCTTCCCCGAGACACCCCTCCACCCCACATCCAGTACTCCGCCCACTCCATTTCAAGTACAATTCCGCAGCACAAGGGCCAGCCGTGACTCCCAATTCGAAACGCGCAAAAGCGTCCAAAGAAAACGTCGTGACCCTCAAGGAAGTTGCGCGCCACGTTGGCCTCACTCCCGGCACAGTTTCCGCCGTGCTCAACAATTCCGCCGCTTCTCGCTCCATCCCCGACTCCACGCGCCAGCGAATTCTCGCCGCCGCGCGCGAACTCAACTATCGCCCCAACATGCTTGCCCGTTCGCTCCGCGTTCAGCGAACTTTCACGATTGGCGTGATTCTCCAGGAAATTGGCGACGGCTACGGATCGAGCGTCGTCAGCGGAATCGAGGAATTTCTCAGCGAGCGCGACTTCTTCTTCCTGACCGTCGCCCATCGCCACGATAAAAAACAGTTGCAGAGCTATTCCGATCTCTTGATTTCGCGCGGCGTCGAAGGCTTCATCACCGTGGACACTTCCATCTCTGAAAAGCCCGCGCTTCCCACCGTCGCCGTCGCCGGCCACAAATATGTCGCCGACGTCACCAATATCACGCTCGACCATCGCAAAGCCGCCGAACTCGCTTTGCATCATTTGAAGTCGCTCGGCCACGAAAAAATCGCGTTCTTAAAAGGTCAGGTTGAGAGTTCCGATTCACTCGTCCGCTGGGAAGCCATCTGCGCCGTTGCGCAGGAAATGGGCCTTACGATGCGTCCCGAACTCGTCGTCCAACTCGAAGGCAAGGATTCCACGCCCGAACTCGGCTACCCCTTCGGCAAACAACTTCTCGCGCGCAACGTTGCCTTCACCGCGCTCTTCGCTTACAACGACATTTCCGCCATCGGCGCCATGCGCGCCTTCCAAGAAGCCGGCAAGCGCGTCCCCGAAGACATTTCCGTCGTCGGCTTCGACGACATCAACATCGCAAGTTTTTCCCGCCCCACTCTTACCACCGTGCGTCAGCCTCTAAAAAAAATGGGCCGCATCGCCGCAAAAACCTTGCTCGACTGGATCGAAGGCCGTTCCGAATACACTCCCGAAATCGCCGTCGAGCCCGAGCTCGTCATTCGAAATTCCGCCAGCACCAATCCGCACGCCAGGAAATAGTCACTCCGCCGCAGTGATATAGTTGCAGTCGTGTTTCTTCGGCCCCATGAATTTCTCCGCGCCATAATCCGGCTCGCTTGCCTCGCCGCCGCACTCTTCCCTGTCGCCTCTCCCCTTCCCGCGCAACTCTCCACCGACGATCATCTGATGGAGCCCGGATTCTGGCCCACCAAAAGCGCCAAGTCTTTCGACGAATTCGCGGGATCCGCTGCCTGTGTTGGATGTCACCGCACGATCGCAAACTCTCAATTTCAAACTTCAATGGCCAAGGGACTTCTCCGCGCCGGCGAGTCCAAACTCCTGACCAGCGCGCTCCCCCTCGATTTCTCGCGGGATGGTTTTCAATATGAAATGCGAAACTCCCCGAACGGCGTACTCTACTCGGTATCAAAAGGACCGGAAAAGCGCTCCGCCGAGCTCGCCTGGGCCTTCGGAACCGGCCGCGTCGCCCAATCCTATTTGTTCAAATCGCCGGACGGATCTTTTCACGAAGCCCGCGTCTCCTTCTTCAGGAAGGCCCACATTCTCGACGTCACTCCGGCTCGCATCATCTCTTCCTCTCAAACGTTGTCCGCCGCAATGGAGCGCCTCGTCCCCGACAGCGAGGTTCGCCGCTGCTTCGCGTGCCACTCCACTCAGGCCGTCGTCGCCAACCGCTTTGACGAAACAAAAATCGTCCAAGGCGTCGGCTGCGAAGCCTGCCACGGTCCGGGAGCCAGGCACGTTGCCGCGATGCAGGCAAACGCCGCGGCGGGAATTTCTTCACCTAAGGGTGACTTCATTTTTAATCCCGCCCGGCTCGCGCCGCCGGATGCCGTGGATTTCTGCGGCGCCTGCCATGGCACGTGGTGGGATGTCAGGTTGGCCGGCGTCATCGGCGTTGCTAACGTGCGCATGCAGCCCTACCGGCTCGAGGCCAGCAAATGCTGGGGCCAGGGCGACGCCCGCCTCCGTTGCGCCGCATGCCACGATCCCCACAAAGAAGTCAGCACCGACGCAAGTTCCTACGATGCCGTTTGCTTGAGCTGCCATCGATCCGCTGCGACGCAAACCGCCGACGCCCAACATTCGGGCAAGCCTTGTCCAACCGCTGCAAAAAACTGCACCACTTGCCACATGCCAAAAATCGAGATTCCCTTCATGCACGACAATTTCACCGACCACAAAATACAAATTGCCAAAGCCGGTCAGCCCTACGTCGAGTGACGCAAGACTTCCCCGCTCTGGCAATTTTGAATTCGATATTTCTTAACGACTCGCCAACAATTTAACGGTGGTCGTGATCGTCTTTATCGCGTCCGCGATGCTTCCCGTTGTCGTGGTCATCGTTGTCGCGCCAACGTCCGCGGTCGCGGTCCCGATCCCGGTCCCAATGATGGTCGTGCTCAAAGTGCCCTCGCGGGCCATCCCAGTAGCCGGCATAAAACCGCTCGCCGTCGTGACGTGGCCCAACCCAGCGCGCTCCTTCATACGGAGGACGCGTCCAGTATCCGCCGTGCCACACATAATGTCCGCGCACCGGATACCAGTAGCCTTCGATCCACGTATATTCCGCCTCTGGTCCGGGGCAAGCCGGACGAACCGCATAAACTCGCGGTGGCGGTGGCGCTCCAATTTGTATGCCCACCGAAATCTGGCTGAATGCCGACGGCGCCCCCGCGAAAAACGTGCCAGCCAGCACCATCATTCCCAACCCCAGTTTCCAATTGAGTCTCATCGTCGTGCCTTTCCCCCGCGTTCCTGAACCGCTGCGGGAATTGCCTCTTTTTGATGCGATCTGGTTGCCGCCGAAGAAGCTGGACGGTTCTGCGGCGTTCCTTCTCCATTCCATCCTACAAGCGTATAAACACCCCGGAGCGTCTTTTGTTGCGGGCTGTGCCGTCCGCGCCACATCTCCTTCAAACCTCGTCGTCTAACCCACATTCTCTTGTGAACCTACAAATCGTCGAGTCCTTGACAACGCCAGCCTTTGGGAGTCAACCATTCGATCGATGGCGAACCGGTTTTGCCGGCCGCGCCCTTGCAAATTTATTCGTTACTCCACACCAACCGTCTCCCGCCGGCAACGGCCGAATACTATTACTGTCCCTACGCACTGTTTTCGGCCAGCTGTACTTATTTACGCTTGATTAATAGTAATTTATGTGGTACTATTACCCGTAATTCGCCCTGCTGCCGCTTTCGGAGCAGGGCGTTTCGCGTTGTTGCAGCCCTTCCCTCCAACAAGGAGAGGGGGGTACCCCAGAGCTAACTCCTCTGGAATGAATACTTACGAGTTTTAGGGGGAGGGGGGTACCCCTCCCGAAAAAGGAGATTTCCGATGTCTACACAAACTGCGGCTCCCCATCCGGAGCCATCGACTCCCGTTTCCGATGGTCGCTGCCAGCGTCTTCGCGCCGACGGCAAACGCTGCGCTGCCCCCGTTTATTCCGGCCACGCTTCCCTCTGCCATTTCCATCTCAGTCGCGAGATGCGTGGCATCTCCGACGGCGAACTTCTCGCTGCCGATATCCTCAACTCCATCGGCAACTTTCAGTCCGCCACCGCCATCAATCTCGCTCTCGGCAAAATCTTCCTCCACCAAATCACTGGCCGCCTCTCTCGCCAGGATGCCCTCGCCCTCTGCTACAACTGCCAGCTTCTCTTGCACTCTCTTCCTTCGGTCAAGCACGAGCTCGTCGATGGTGGCTTCCACCACCACTGGCGCGAGGAGACCGCTCGCATCCTTTCCTCCAACCAAGATCTGTGCCACCAAACCAACAGCGTCCTTCTTCCCACGGGCCACGGACCGCTCAAACCGGTTCGCCCCGTCGTGCAAGACTCATCCACCAAACCCAACGTTCTCTCCACTCCGGCAAATTCGGCCGGAGTATGATGGGTGCGGATATTGCAGCAATCTCATGCAAAGAGGATTCCGACTATGGTGAAGCGGCGTGAATTCTTGGGCGGTCTCGCGGCGGGAATGGCCGCGCAGACCGCTCTTGCAGCTACTGCGAAGGGCTATGCGCGAATTGTCGGCGCGAATGAGCGGCTGAACTTTGCCGTTATTGGCTTGAATTCGCGCGGTTATGCCCATCTATCTTCCTTGAAAGTGAACTCGAAGTCGGCGCGGATCACGCATGTTTGCGACGTCGACGCACGCATTCTCCGCAAGTTCGCCGACGCAACGGCAAAAGAGATGGGCGAAAGCGCGATAGCGCTCAAGGACTTTCGGAAAGCGCTGGAAAACAAAGACGTCGATGCAATCACAATCGCCTCGCCCGACCACTGGCATACGCCCATGGCGATTGCCGGATTGCAGGCCGGCAAGCACGTCTACGTGGAAAAACCGTGCAGCCACAATCCCGCGGAAGGCGAACTGCTCCTCGCGGCACAAAAAAAATACGGCAAGCTCGTCCAGATGGGCACACAACAGCGTTCTTCGCGCCACACCATCGAGGTCATTGCAAAAATTCGCGCCGGCGAAATTGGCCGGCCGTATCTAGCGAAGGCCTGGTACAGCAACACACGGAAGTCCATTGGCGTCGGAAAGGAAGCCTCGGTTCCCGCGGAGCTCGATTGGGATTTGTGGCAAGGGCCCGCGCCGCGGCGCGCCTATCGCGACAACGTGCATCCTTATAACTGGCACTGGTTCCGCATTTACGGCACGGGCGAATCCTTGAACAACGGAACACACGAAGTCGACGTTTGCCGTTGGGCGCTCGGCGTTGATTTCCCGAAGCGCGTGACCGCCTCCGGCGGTCGCTATCAATTTCAGGATGACTGGCAGTTTTATGACACGCTCGTCACCAGCTTTGAATACGAAGACAAGATGCTCACCTGGGAGGGCAAAAGCTGCCAGGGCATGCGCTACTACGGCCGCGATCGCGGCTCCGCCATCCTGGGCACGACTGGCACGGTCGTCGTGGATCGCGGCGGATATGAAATTTACGACCTGAACGGAAAGAAGAAGTCCGAAGTAAAAGCCGGTGAGCAGGAATCGTCCGCTGATCTGGTCGGCCGCGACTCAATGACCGACGCCCACTTTGCAAATTTCATCGATGGCGTGCGCAAAGGCGCGAAGTTGAACGCCCCGATAGACGTCGGAAACGTCGCGGTGACGATGCTGCAGCTCTCCAACATTGCCTGGATCTCGCAACGTGAGTTGCACCTCGATACGTCCAACGGAAAGATTTTGAATGACGCGGACGCCATGAAGCTCTGGAGCCGCGAATATGAAAAAGGCTGGGAACCTCATGTCTAATAAAAGTGCCTTGTCACGCCGCGAGTTTGTGAAAGTGGGAGCCGGCGCGGCGGCCACCGCAACCGTGGCGAACAAATTGTTTCGTTCGGAAAAATCCCTTGGCACGCCGGAGCCAACTCCGATCCGATTGGGTATTGCCAGTTACACTTTTCGGAATTTCACTCGCGCGCAGGCGATTGAATTTTTGCAGAAGCTGAACATCGGCGACTTGAACGCCAAGGATACGAAAGACCATCTGCCGATGGATGCCGTGGCCGAGATCAAGGCGCTGGGAGATTACGTTTCGGCTGGAATCAAGCTGCACGCGGCCGGCACAATCTATTTCGACAAAGACGACGACGCAGACATCCGCGGAAAGTTTGAATATGCGAAGCGCGCCGGAATCGGCGTGATCGTGGCCGGCGACCCCGCACCCGCTACCCTGCCCCGCATCGAGAAATTCGTAAAGGAATACGACATCAAGTTCGCGCTGCACAATCATGGGCCCGAAGACAAATTGTGGCCGTCCCCGCTCGATGTCTTGAAAGCCATGAAAACGATGGATCCGAGAATGGGATGCTGCATCGACGTTGGCCACACCGTCCGCGCCGGCGTGGACGTGGTGCACGCGATTCACGAAGTCGGACCGCGCGTCTTCAACCTGCACATGAAAGACCTGACGAGTTTTACGGACAAAGAAAGCCAGGTTGCCGTCGGACAGGGCAAAATGCCGGTGAAAAAAATCTTCGACGCACTCGAGTCAATTAAATATGCCGGTTTTGTCGATTTGGAGTACGAAATCAACGAAAAAGATCCGATGCCCGGCGTCATCGAAAGCATCGCCTACATGCGCGGCGTTTTGGCAGGCATGGGGGCCTAACGGCAACTCGATGCAGACATCTTGTCATTCCGGGGAGTGTAGGAGCGGGACGTTGGTCCGCCGCACTTCAACAATGCGTCTACCGCCGCGCGCCGGCGGCTTGCGCTGCTTTGCGTTTCTGGTCGGTCAAGAAGTCCGCGTACGGCCCCTTGAAGTCGTCGATGTGGCCGTGATCGAACGCCCAGATGCGCGTGGCCACTTCGTCGAGCAAATCGTGGTCATGGGTGACGAGGAAAACGGTGCCTTCGTATTTTTGCAACGCGATGTTCAGCGCGTTGATCGATTCGAGATCGAGGTGGTTCGTCGGCTCGTCGAAGATCAGAACGTTCGGCTTGAGCAGCATCAGCCGGCAGAAAAGAATGCGCGCCGTTTCGCCTCCCGAGAGCGCCTTGATGGGCTTGGTGGCGTCGTCGCCGCTGAACAGCATTTGGCCCAGCAGCCCTCGCAACGTTTGCTGCCCCGCCAGCGGATCGAATTGCGCGAGCCATTCGATGACGGTCGTGTTGGAAGTTTTGTCGAGGTCGTGTTCCTGCGCGAAATAGCCGACGCTGGTTTCATGGCCCCAGCGGACGGTGCCGCCGTCGACGCCAAAGTGCCGGTCGGATTCATCGATGAGTCCCGGGGCATTGCGTACGAGCGAACGAATCAACGTCGTCTTTCCCACGCCGTTGCGGCCGAGCAGGCCGATTTTTTCGTTGCGGTCGACGTTGGCGGAAAAGCCGTTGATCACCTTTAGATCGCCGTAGGATTTTTTCACGCCCTTGAATTCGAGCGGGTGCCGGCCCGACGGTTTGTTCAAATCGAATTTAATAAATGGGCGTTGAATGTTGGACCGGGCGAGTTCGGTCGTTTGCAAGCGCTCGACTTCTTTTTTTCGCGAAGTGGCTTGCGCGGAACGCGTGCCGGCGGAAAAACGCGCGATGAAATCCTGCAACTGCGCGATCTTCTTTTCTCGCACCTTGTTTTCGGATTCGATCCGCGCGCGCACGGAAGTCTTCGCAAGCACCATGTCGTCGTAGCCGCCGACGTACGTAATGACGGATTCGTAGTCGATGTCCGCAACATGCGTGCAGACTTCGTTGAGGAAGTGACGGTCGTGCGAGATGACGATCAGGATGCCTTCGTACGATGTGAGGTAATCCTGCAGCCAGTGAACGGAATCGAGGTCGAGATAGTTGGTCGGCTCGTCCAGGAGGAGCGCGGTGGGATTGCCGAAGAGCGCTTGCGCCAACAGCACCCGGACTTTCTGGCCGCCCTGCAGTTCGCGCATCTTGCGTTCGTGCAACTCGGAAGGAATGTCGAGGCCGTCGAGGAGAATTGCGGCGTCGGTTTCGGCGGTGTAGCCGCCTTCTTCGCCGACGATTCCTTCAAGTTCACCGAGACGCATGCCGTCGGCGTCGGTGAGTTCTTCGTGGGGCTTGGCGTGCAGCGCGTCGCGTTCCTGCAGCGTCGCCCAAAGAATGGCGTGGCCCATGATGACGGTGTCGATGACGCGAAACTCGTCAAACGCGAATTGATCCTGGCGGAGGACGCCCATGCGCTTGGGGCGGGTGACGTTGCCGCTCGTCGGCTCGATTTCGCCCGTCAAGATCTTCATAAGAGTGGACTTACCGGCGCCGTTGGGCCCGGTGATGGCGTAGCGGCGGCCCGCCGAAAAAGTCGTGGTCACGTCCTCGAAAAGGACCCGGGCGCCGTACCGCATAGACACGTTATTGACTGAAAGCATAGCCCTTAATTGTACCGTGAAATGCAAATATTTGTGGAGTGGGTGAACGCAAATTTTTTGGAGGAACCAAATAAGAAATTCCATAGAGACACGGAGGTAACAGGAAATTCACATTGGATTCATTCAGCGGCCGAGCCTTCCTGACATCGTGTCGGAACAACTTTTTCAATCGAAATCGGACGGAGAAAAAGAGAGGGCTACGTGAAGCAGATTTTAAGAATGGCAGTTGTGGCGGCAACATTCGCGGTGAGCACGCTGGGAATTCACGCGGATGGCGGACATCTGACGTGGACACGAATCAGCGCGCCGACGGAGACGAGCATTACCGGTGGCGGATGGACGTTGGAGCAATCCGGAGCGGCAGTCGGTCTGAAGTCGTCGGGATATTGCGACAAGAATGGGAATCAGATTGGAAATCCCGGCACGGAAAGAATGCAGCCGTACTACTTCCCTGTCGTTTCTGGACACGGAAAACATTTGCAGGGATATTTCGATTACCGTCCGAAAGATATTGATGAAGCGGTCGCAGCGGCATTTTCGGACGATGCGGGACAATCGTGGGTTTTCCAGCAGAAAGTTCTGGAATTGCGCACCACTTGCCCGAATCAAGCGCAGAAAGATCCGGACGGAGACAAAGACAATTCTCCTTCGCCAAACAATAGCGACAATGGCGACGATGACGGGCAGGGACACCAATTCATTATCAAGATTGCGGGTCACACCTACCTTTACACGCTGAGCCGCGCGAACAATCACATCGACTCGGATGATTTGTACATTCACGAACTTTCGCCGACAGCGGCATTGCCGTTGAACGGCGCGCCCGCGCTGAATGATGGGCCGACGGATGCGACTTCGAGCCAGGCGGAAAATGCGTTTCACACGACGGGTCTGGTGAATCCGGACGGGATTCTCGGCGTGGTGCCGGGAAGCTGGCCGCTGCAGATTATTTACGAGCAAAAAATTCTGAGCGGCGACAACACCGGCACGACGGCGTTGCCGGCGTCGCAACAGTGCAACACATTCTGGGCGGGATACTACGCGAGCAATCCATTCGGGACCGGCGTGAATGATGACATCACGTATTTGCGGCTGGCTGAAACGACCGACGGCATCAACTTCAAGGATGACGGGATCCTGCAAGGTTTGAACGATCCGACGACGGTTTCCTTGGCCGGCACGCGGTGGCTTGCAACGGCAGGAACGATTCTGAAACTCGGCGGACACCGGTTCGGATTGCTTTATTCCGGCGGCGGCTGCGTGAGCGGAGATTCCGACGCGTTTCAATACATCGGGTACGCCGAATCGACGGACTTGATTCACTGGACCGTGGTGAACGGAATCAACAATCCGGTGGTATCGACGGCGCCTTTCACACTGACCGTTGATGGAAATGGAGTGCCTTCAACGACCGGTTCGCCGTTGACCGTCCCTGCGAGCAAGCCCGTGGTTGGCGACGCGATGGGCTTTTTCTCCGGAAGGGTTTACGCTCCGAGCGGAGCTTTGGATGGAGACCATCGGCTGAATATCCTGTTCGCGGGATACCACACACCGAAACCGAAGAATGGATTGGGCGACTACCGGACGATTGGGCGGGTGAGCATTCGTTCGTCGGAGCCGATCCTGGATGCGAGCACGAATGTCGGAGTCAGCGACAACGACAATGACGGAGACGACGACCAGTAAGACCAGAGGAAGCAATAACTTAGAAAGAGCGGCCCCGGCGAGAAGTATCCGCCGGGGTCTTCGTTTGGAATCAAAAAAAAACTGTATCCGTGCTCCGATCCCCATGCATCCAAGCTGCGGAGCCAAGTGTCACCGGTGACCGGCCATTCATCCGACTTTCACTTGACTTTGATTTGGTAAACGAATATTAACGAGGTCCGCGCGTCTTAAGTCTCGCTTCAGGGGAGGCGAAATGCAGGCGTCACGCAGGGATTTCTTCAAGATAGCGACCGTAGGCGGCGCGGCAGCCGCGGTATTTGGGTTCGATCTAAAACCCGCCTTTGCCGAGCTTCGATCCTTAAAAATTGCAAGAGCGAATGAGACGCGGTCGACGTGTCCCTATTGCTCGGTGAGCTGCGGCGTAATTATTTACACGATTGGCGACCGCGCGAAAAATGTGACGCCGCAAGTGGTGCACGTGGAGGGCGATCCGGATCATCCGATCAATCGCGGGACACTGTGCCCGAAGGGATCGTCGCTCGAACAAGACATCATGAATGAGCGGCGCATCATCAAGCCGCAAGTGCGGAGGCCGGGCGGAACGGAGTGGGAAGATATTTCGTGGGACCAGGCGCTGAATGAGATTGCGGCGAAGGTCAAGAAAACGCGCGACGATTCGTTTATCGAAGTGGATGCAAAGGGCAATCGAGTAAATCGTTGCGAATCGATTGCATGGACGGGCGGCTGCACGGACACGAACGAGTTTAATTATCTGGTAGTGAAATCGATGAGGAGCCTGGGAGTCGTCCATTTAGAAAACCAGGCCAGAGTTTGACACGGCCCCACGGTCTCAAGTTTGGGACCAACGTTCGGACGCGGGGCTATGACCAACGGTTGGGTGGACATCAAGAACACCGACATGATGCTGATCATGGGCGGGAATCCGGCGGAGAATCATCCGTGCGGGTTCAAGTGGGCGATTGAAGCGAAGCGCAATCGAAACGCAAAAATGATCGTGGTGGATCCGCGGTTCACGCGAACAGCGAGCGTGGCGGACAAGTTTGCGCAGATTCGCGCGGGATCGGATATCGCGTTTTTGGGCGGATTGATTCGCTACGCGATTGAGAAGGATCGCATTGCGAAGGACTACGTTGTTAATTACACGAATGCGGGATTCATCGTCGGCGATAACTTTAAATTGCCGGAAGATGAAGGAGTATTTTCCGGATTCGACGAGAAGGCGCAGACGTACGACCGGGCGAGCTGGAATTACAAAGGACAGCTTGCGGCCGCGGCGCCGCCGAAACCGGGCGTGGCTCCTCCGCTGCCGCCGATGCCGGAAAAACCGGACTTCGACCCGACGCTGCAGAATCCGCGGTGCGTATTTCAACTGATGAAGCAGCACTACTCGCGGTACACCCCGGAGATGGTGGAAAAAGTCACGGGCATCCCGCAGGCGAAATTCCTTGAATTAGCGGATCTTTTTACATCCATTCGCGAAAAAGGCGACATGAAAAAGGTCGCGACGATCATTTACGCGGTGGGATGGACGCACCATTCGTTTGGAACGCAGATTATACGAACGGCGGCGATGGTGCAGCTGTTGCTCGGCAACGTGGGCAGGGCGGGCGGCGGAGTGAACGCGCTGCGCGGCCATTCGAATATTCAGGGCGCGACGGACATGGCTGGAATTTTCGACAACCTGCCGGGCTATTTGAAGGTGCCGACGCCGACGGACGGAAGTTTCGACGGCTGGATGAAGCGGATTACGCCGAAGCCATCGAAGCCCGCGAATTGGGACTCGTTCAACTACTACGGAAATACGCCGAAATTCGCAGTGAGCATGATGAAGGCGTTTTACGGCGACGCGGCGACAAAGCAGAACGGCTGGGCTTACGACTATCTGCCGAAAGTGGACCGGAACTATTCCTGGGTACAGATGTGGGACAACATGTACAACGGAATCGTTAAAGGAATATTTGCGTTCGGCATGAATGGCGTGGCGATCGGGCCGGATTCGAAGAAGAACATCGAAGCTTTGAAGAAAGCAGACTGGCTGGTGGTCGGAGAGATTTACGAAGACGAGACGAGCGAATTCTGGACAGAGAAGGCGGGAAACTCGAAGGAAGAGATCCCGAAAATTCAAACGACGGTATACCGACTGCCGTGCGCGGGGTTTGCGGAAAAAGACGGGACGTTCACGAATTCGGCGCGGTGGCTGCAATGGAAAAACACGGCGTTGCCGACTCCAGCCGGTTGCAGGCTGGACCAGGACATCGTGGCGCAGATTTTCCTGAAGGTGCGGGACCTCTATAAAAAGGATGGCGGAAAGTTTCCCGATCCGATTCTGAAGCTGACGTGGGGCTATACGAATCCGGCGAGCCCGTCGCTTGCGGAAGTTCTGAAGGAGATCAACGGGAAGACGGCGGTGGACGCGGAAGATCCGGCGACAAAGGTTCAACTGAAAGCAGGAAATCAGTTGCCGGGATTTGCGTGGCTGAAGGATGACGGCACGACGGCGTGCGGTAATTGGATTTACTGCGGAGCGTATACCGAGGCGGGAAACCTGACGATGAGGCGTGATGCGAGCGACCCTTCCGGCATGGGCGTGCACCAAAACTGGGCGTGGTCGTGGCCAGCGAACCGGCGCGTGCTTTATAACCGTGCGTCGTGCGACGTGGACGGAAAACCGTGGGATGCCGGGCGGCGGCAAGTGTGGTGGAGCGAAGCGACGCAGAAATGGGTCGGCAACGACGTTCCGGATTTCAAGGCGGATTCGAAACCGGCGGACCACATGGGCCCTTTCATCATGAATGCGGAAGGCGTGGGGCGATTGTTCGCGCCGCTGGGAGCGTTTGCCGACGGCCCCTTCCCCACTTTCTATGAGCCGGTGGAAAGCCCAACCGACAACCTGATTCACCCGAAGCAGACACACAATCCGGTGGCGAAGAAATTCACGAAGACGCCGCTGGATAAATTCGGAAGCGCGAAAGACGGATTCGACATCGTGTGCACGACTTACCGGCTGACGGAGCACTATCACTACTGGACCAAAAACAATCCGATGAACGTGCAGCTTGTGCCAGAGCCGTTTATTGAGATACCGGAAGAGATGGCGCGGGAGCGAGGGATTGCCGGAGGCGACCTTTTGAAAGTGGAAAGCGCGCGCGGCGAGTACCTTGCGAAAGCGATGGTCACGAAGCGAATCAAGCCGATGCAAATCAACGGCAAGACGACGTATCAGATCGGGATTCCGATTCACTGGGGATTCCGTGGAATCGCCGAGGATGAGGGCAAGACGAAGAGGACACCCACAAACCTGCTTTCGCCTCCAGTGATCGATCCGAACGCGTTTACGCCGGAGTTCAAGGGCTTCCTTGTGAAAGTGACGAAGGTCTGAGCGATGAGCCAAGCGACATTGCGCGTACAAAAAATCTCAGGCCACGCCGGAAGCATTCCGGGCGAGGACACACAACGGCAATATACGGTTGCGAAGCTGGTGGACACGACGACGTGCATCGGATGCAAGGCGTGCGAGGTGGCATGCGTAGAATGGAACGACATGCCGTTTTCGCCGACTACGTTTGACAACACGTATCAAACGATGCCGGAGACGCGGTGGAATTACTGGAATTTGATTCTGTTCAACGAGCACGAAAAGGACGACGGCTCGCTGATGTGGTTGATGCGGAAGAATCAGTGCATGCATTGCGCGGAGCCAGGATGTCTGGCGGCGTGCCCTTCGGACGGCGCGATCGTGCAATATACGAACGGGATCGTGGATTTCCAGCAGGACAAGTGCATCGGCTGCGGGTATTGCATCAGCGGGTGCCCATTCAACATTCCAAAATTCAACAAAGAGACAAAGCGAGTCTACAAGTGCACGCTGTGCACGGATCGCGTGAGCGAAGGGCTGGAGCCTGCGTGCATCAAGGCGTGCCCGACGGGATGCCTGCACTTCGGAAGCAAAGAAGACATGCTGGTGCTGGCGGAGCAGCGCGCGAAGCAGTTGAAGGACAACTACAACTTTCCGAACGCCGGAGTTTACGACCCGAAGGGCGTAGGCGGCACAGGCGTGATTTATGTGTTGCATGACGCGACGCAGCCGGAACTTTACGGCGGGCTGCCGAGCAATCCGACGATTCCGCTGATGGTGAAATTGTGGAAGGGGCCGCTAAAGTGGCTCGGGAATCTGGCGATGGTCGGCGGGGTGATCGGATTGTTCGTGCACTACCTGCGATTTGGGCCAAAGGACCGCGATGACGTGCCGCAGGAAGGAGCGAAGCCATGACCCACATGGATCAAGTTTTGCCTCATGGCCGAGTGCTGCGGTATGCGTTCGCGGAGCGGCTGAATCACTGGCTTGCGGCGTTCTCGTACATTTATTTGCTGCTGACGGGGTTGGCGTTCTGGTCGCCGTGGTTGTTCTGGATAGCGGCAGTGCTGGGCGGCGGGCAGACTTCGCGAACGCTTCACCCGTGGATCGGGCTGGTGTTTTTTATTGCGGTGATGCGGATGTATTCGTTGTGGGCGCCGCAGATGAAGGCGGCGGAAGTGGACAAAGAGTGGTGGCGGTCGCTGGGCCATTACATTCAGAACGAAGACGACAAGATGCCGCCAGCGGGGCGGTATAACGCGGGGCAGAAGGCGCTCTTCTGGAGTTTTTTTTACGGCGCGATTGTGCTGTTGCTGACAGGAATCGTTTTGTGGTTTCCGGAGAGCATTTCGTGGAATATGCGCTGGCTGCGGTACACGGCGGTGTTTTTGCATCCGGTGGCGGCGCTGGTGACGATTGCAAACTTTCTGATTCACATTTATATGAGCGTGTTCGCGGAGCGCGGAGCGTTTGGCAGCGTAATACGTGGCGATGTTTCGCTGGAATTTGCGAAGCGGTATCACCCCGGCTGGTACGATGAGATCGTGGGCGGAAAATCATCCGCGCCGCGCAAATGAAGCCACCTTCGAAAAAACTCAGAGAATACGAGAGACGAATCGAGCGAGCCAGCGAACTGGCGGTACGGTATTCGTTCGCGCGGGCGCCGCTGGCTTTCTACGAGCAGATTGTGCGGTTTCAGAGAGAACTTCTTTCCAAGCTGAGCGCGTATTCCAGCGGGCAATCCTTTGTGCCGGCGAACGGCGAGTTGCGCTCGGAATTGAATTTCGACGCGCTGCTGCCGAGTTACCCCGATTTTCTGGCGGTGGTGGAGGCGCACGCACCCGGCCCACTGGCCAAGACAGCGGGAAAAGTGTCGCGGCAGGGCGCGGAATCGTGGATCGCTTCGCTTAACCAATATTGGACGCAGGGCGGAAAAGAACAGGATGGCGCAGGCGAAGAGCCGCGGGTGCGGCTCGATCCGCTACACGAATTTCTCGCGCGCGGATTTCTGCAAGGGTATGCGGAGTTTGTAAGCGACGCCATGCCTGAGCCGGAACTGGATGCGACGCCTTATGTTTGCCCGAAATGCGATTCCCTGCCCCTGCTGGGTGTGTTGCGGCCGGAAGGAGACGGCGGAAAACGGTGGCTGCAATGCGGATTTTGCGGGCATGAGTGGAGCTTCCGGAGAATTCTGTGCCCGTCGTGCGGCGAAGAACGCGAGGACAAACTGCCCGTGTTTGTGGCGGAACAGTTTCCGCACATTCGCGTGGAAGCGTGCGACACGTGCAAGCGGCACTTGCGGACGATTGATTTGACGAAGGATGGGAATGCGGTGCCGGAAGCGGACGACTTGGCGGCGATACCGCTGACGTTGTGGGCGCAGGAGTTTGGGTACACGCGGATTTTCCCGAATTTGTTGGGGGCGTAGGGCGAAGAGATGGCGTGTTTGTTCGAAGCGGGAATCCGGCACTGATTGTTGCTTCGCACCTGGGCTGCGGTCGTAAGAGCGCAGGCAAGAGTGCCTACGCTACCGGGAGCGGCTGCAGCATTTGCGACTGGCGTATCGTGAGGCGGCCTTGGTCGTAGGACGCAGGCAAGAGTGCCTACGCTACCGGGAGCGGGTCTGCATTTCGAAGTGAATCGCGGGCGTAAAAATCAGCGAAAAAACCATAGAGCTGAGCAGACCGCCGATGACGGAAATGGCGAGCGGCTGAAGCATTTGCGAACCGGCTCCGATGCCGAGGGCGAGCGGCAACATGCCAGCGACGGTGGCGAGAGCGGTCATGGCGATGGGGCGAAGACGGCGACGACCTGCCTGAAGCATTGCGTCCTGCAATGACATGCCGCTATCGCGGAAGTGAGATTCGGCGTCGAGCAACAAGATGCCGTTTTTTGCGACGACGCCGATGACCATAATCATTCCCATAAATGAAGCGACGTTGAAGGTGGTGCGCGTGATGAGAAGCGCGACGAAGCCGCCGAAGGTTGAGAGGACGGCGGAAGCGAGAATCGCGGTGGGTGCGGAGAACGTGCGAAATTCGAAAAGCAAAACCGCGAAGAGGAGCAAAAGCGCGAGGACCAAGACTTTGAGGAGTTCGCGGAAGGAGCGCTGCTGCTCCTGATACTGGCCGCCGTACTCGACACGAATCGAGGAAGGCAGGTGGAGATCGTTGACGGCTTTTTGGACGGCCGGGATTCCGCTGCCGAGGTCGATGCCTTCGAAGCGGCCAGTGACGGTGACGAGGCGCTGAAGATTTTCGCGGCGAATTTCGGTCTCGCCGGGAGTCTGCTTCATCGTGGCGAGAGCGCCGAGTGTTGCGGTTTTGCCGGTACTGCTGACAAGGAGCGTGTCGGACATGCGGTCGAGGGAGGAGCGGGCAACTTCGGGAAAACGGACGCGGATGGTGTAGGCGCGGTCGTTGAGGATGACGGGCGTAGAAGCGGGAGCGCCTTCGAGAACGGCCAGAGCGTCGGTGCTGACTTCTTCTGGCGTGAAACCGGCACGAGCCGCGACCATCGGATTGACCTGATACGTGACAGCGGGGCCGCTGATGGTGTCGTCGACGCCGAGAACGTCCACAACGCCGTGAACTTTGCTGATGGAGTCCGCGACGCGAGCGGCGGTGTCGTTGAGGAGCTTTCCATCCTGGCCGAAGAGTTTGATGACGACCGGTTCGGGCTGGCTGGTGAGGTCGCCGATCATGTCGGAGAGAAGCTGAACGAATTCGACTTTGGTGGCGGGCTCTTCGGTGGCGATTTGCTCACGCAGGCCGGCGATGATTTCGTCGACGGCACGGCTGCGCTTCGATGTCAATTTGACGGTGAAGTCGCCGCGATTCGATTCGGTGACGGCGGCAAGACCGAGTTGAAGGCCGGTGCGGCGGGAAGTCGTTTCGACTTCCGGCGTGGCGCGAAGCATTTCTTCAATGTGAAGAAGAATGCGATTCGATTCGGCGAGGGAACTGCCGGGCGGCGTGAAGTAATCGAGGATGAAGCCGCCCTCGTCCATTTCTGGCAGGAGTTCGATTTGCAGGAGGCGGTAAGAGACGAAGCTGAGCAAAACGATGACGACAGAACCGATGAGCAGAAGGATGGGACGTTTGATGACGGATTGCATGACGCGCGCGTAGAGTTCGACGATGCGGCCGAAGAAGCCGGAGTGCTCGTGGTCTTCGGCGGAGGATTTAAGTTCGCCATCAGCAGAATTTTTGCGTTGAACGAGATACTGGCTAAGCGTGGGTGTCCAGGTGAGCGCAAGGAAAAGCGAAGTGAAAAGCGCGACGGACATGGTGATGGCGAGCGCGCGGAAGAAACTGCCGTAGACACCGTTCATGGTGATCAGTGGAACAAAAACGACGATGGGCGTGATGGTCGAACCGGTAAGCGGAATGATGAGTTCGCGAAGAGCGCTCTGAACAGATTCGAGGCGGTCCTGGCCGCGATCGCGATGCGTGACGATATTTTCGAGGACGACGATGGCGTCGTCGATGACGAGACCGACGGCAGCGGCGAGACCGCCGAGAGTCATCAGGTTAAAGCTTTGGCCGGAGACGCTAAGAATGACGAACGTGATGAGAAGCGTGACGGGAATGACGAGACCGGCGATGAGGGATGTGCCCCAGTCGCGGAGGAATAAGACGAGAATGACGGAAGAAAGCAAAATGCCGAGGAAGACAGCGTCGCGGACGCTGGCGATGGAATCGTGGACGATGGTCGATTGATCGTAGAAGGGTTCGAGATGGACATCGGGCGGAAGCGAAGATTTCAGTTCGGTGACGAGGCCGTGGACTTCGCTGGCGACGTCGAGTGTGTTGCTTTCGGGCTGACGATTTACGTTGAGGAGAATTGCGGGTTTTCCGTTGGAAGTGACGATGGTATAGACGGGAGCAGTGGACGGCGCGACGGTGGCGATGTCGGCGATTCGAATCGGGACGCCTGCTGCAGAATTCTTGACGGAGATTTGACCGATCTCTTGTGTCGTTCGAACCTGACCGCTGACGAGACCGAGCACGAGGTGATGGTCACTTTCGATGAGGCCAGGCGATTCGATGACGTTGGTGCGGCGGATGGCTTCAAGAATGTCCGTGACGGTGATACCGGAAGCGACGAGGCGAGCGGGATCGGGCGTAACTTGAAATTCGGGAACGCGACCGCCTTGAATGATGACGCTTGCGACGCCGTTGAGCCGGTTCATGCGCGGCTTGATGTCGTAGTTCGCGATTTCCCAGAGCTTATCGGGCGGAATTTTTTCCGACGTGAGGCTGTAGCCGATGACGGGAAACACGGCGAAGGTGAGACGGTGCGTTTCGACTTTGGCGGTGGCTGGAAGTTCGGTTTGCAGGCGAGCGACGACGGCATCGACACGCTGCAGGGTGAGAATCATGTCGGAGTTCCAGTCGAAGAACAGATCGACTTCAGCCGAGCCGCGACTGGTGATGGACTGAACCGTTTGCAGGCCGGGGACACTGTTGACGGCTTCTTCGATGGGGCGCGTGATGGTGACGAGCATTTGATCGATCGGCATGACACCGTTGTCGACGCCGATGACGATGCGTGGAAAATCAGTGGACGGAAAAACCGAGACGGGCATGGTGAGCGCGCGATACCCGCCGACGACCGCGACGCTGACAATCAGAAAAAGAACGGGGCGAGCGAACCGCTGAAACCACGGCGCTTGCGTGCGGTCAGAACTACCTGATGGAGTGGAACCGGAGAGAAGCGACATTGCGCGTCAGTCCTTCTCCGGTGCGGAAGAAGATTTCGAGTCGGGAGAAGCTTTTTCGGCGTCGGCGGGCTGCGGCGTTTCGATTTTGATTTGCGTTTTGTCGGGGAGCGCGTAGCCGCCGGAAATAATTATTTTGTCGGACGCGGAAACGCCGCTTGTGATTTGCACGCGGTCTTTGCCGCGAATGCCGATTTGCACGGGCTTGATTGCGGCGTGATTGTCGGCGGTGGCGGCGACGACATATTCGGCGCCGTCGTCGTTTTTGAAGACGGCGGTGGCGGGAACGGTGAGAGCGTCTTTGGCCGAGCGCGCGTTCACGGAAATTTGCGCGGTCATTCCGGGCTTCAATGCGGCGTTTGCTTTGAGGGATTGCACCCATACTTCGATGGTGGTGCTGCCGGGATCGAGAGCGGGGCTGACGAGCGTGACTTTCGCGGAGATCGGCGTTTCCAAGCCGGGAACGAGAATCTCGGCTGGATTTCCAAGCTTGAGCTGCACCGCGTCGGATTGCGCGATGTGCGACTTCACGACAAGGCTGGAAATATCCATAACCGTGAGGAGAGGTTGATTGGCGGTTGCCAATTCGCCTTCGTATTGAGGACGGTCTGTGACGACGCCATCGATCGGGCTGCGAATTTCCGAGTAGCTCAGCAGAGCGGAAGCACCGAGGAACTTCCCTTTCGCGGCGGTGAGCTGGCCTTCCGCAGACTTCAGGCTTTGGCTATGGCCAATGCGGCGAAGATCAGCGAGCTGGCGCTGGGCGACTTCTGACTGTGTGCGCGCCTGCGCGAGAGCAACTTCGGCAGAATCGAGGTCGCGGCGCGGAATTGCGCCCTGATCGAAGAGCTCTTTGCGGCTATCGAAGACTTTTTGTTGCGCGTCGAAAGCAGCTTTGGCCGCGGCCGCGTCGAGTTCCGCTTTCTGGACTTCCTGCGGCAGGCCCGCTGAAGTAGTGGTCGTATATCCCGCTTCCGCTTGCTCGAATTCGCCCTTGCTCTGCTGGGCCGCCGCGGAGAGATCGGCATTCTCCAAAATTGCAAGCAATTGGCCCTTCTTGACATGGCTGCCGCGCTGAACAAGGAATTTTTTGATCGTAGAGGTGATTTTTGGAGTGACGACGGATTGCTGCAGCGGGAAAACGACGCCCTCGCCTGTGACAATCTGCTCGATGAGGCCTTTTTGCACTGGCTCAACTTGAACGCTGACGACGGGCGTCGGTTCTTTTTCCGAAGTGCCACACCCGACGATGAGAGAGCTTCCCGCGAAAAGAAAAGCACATCCGAGAAAAGACAGGACACGGTTTCGGCATGGAGTCTGGCACGGCATCATGGCGTAGTAAGTTCTCCAGTTAGCGTCTGTAAATTGGCGAGGGCGACGCGATAGCGGACAGCGCCATCCTGAAAAGCGGCGTCGCTTGCGGCGGCGGTATTCTGCGCATCGACCACTTCCAGAATGTTCGTTTCGCCGTTCTTGTAGCGGAGCATGGCGAGGCGGAGGCTTTCGGCGCCAAGTTGGGCAGAACGATCGAGGCTTGCCAGTTCGCTCGAAGCGGTGTCCGCTTCGGCGTAGAGAGATTGAATCTCGGCGAGCAATTTGCGTTGCGCGAGGGAAAGTTCACGCTGGGCTTGCGTTCTGTGCAGTTCGGCTTGCTTGACGCGGCTTTGCGTGGCACCCCAATTCCAGACCGGGATACTCAACGTTGCAATCGCAGCAGAACCGAGATTGGAAATTCCGCTCGTGCTGGTGGCGAAGTGGTTCGCGTCGATTCCGTAGAAATAATCGAGGCTCAAGGAGGGGAGATACCCAGCGCGCGACGCAAGAACGGTATCTCCGGCCTGGCGTACGGAGGCCAAAGCCGCGCGCAGGTCCGGATTGTCACGCGCTGCTCGCTGCTGAACCTCAGGCAGAGCCGGCAACGACTGCGGTGAATGGAGATCGTCGGCCAATTCGAAGTTGTCGGAAAAGTTCGGAAAAATCAGGACGGATAGATCCAGCCGCGCGTTCAGCAGGGCCAGGCGCGCTTCCTGCATCTGGCGGCGGCGATCATTGGCCTGCAGCTCGGCCTTGATGACGTCCGCATGCGCCACTTCGCCGCCGTGCTCCAGATTTTGCGTGAGTTTGAGAAATTCGTCGCCTTGCGCAGAGGCGCGTGAGGCGGACTCGAGTTTTTTTTGCGCGGACAGAGCCGCGTAATAGGACTGTACGACTGTGACGACAAGACCGCGCGAAGCAATTTCGGCGCGGGCCTTCGCCGCGCTTGCTGCCGCTGCCGTCGCACGGTATTGGGCGAATGATGCGACGTCCAAGACTTCATGGATATTTGCCTGGCTGATGTACTCGTGAACGCCGTTGTTTGCGACAAAGCGAACTTGATTCCCGGGGCCGTTGCCTTGCGAATAGACTGCGGAATTGTTATAGGCGACGCTCGGGAGCAAGACGTCGCGCGCCTGATTTTTGTCTTCTTTGGAAACGGCCGCGTCGGTCAAGGCGGATTGAAAGACCGTGCTATTCTTGCGCGCTCGCTGCAAGGCATCCTGCAAATCTACTCTTATTGTGGACGCGGCGGAGTCGACCGGCACCGGCGTTTGCGTTTGCGCGTTCGCAAGCGAACAAACGAAGATGATTCCGGCGGAACCGACACAAAGCCGACGAAGCAAAACGGCCTGACAGCTCATTCAACGTACCTCGTACGACTATGAATCTATGTCAATCACAAGGATACGGGCGGAAACCTAAATACGGGATTAACCCCTTTCGGCTTCGGGAGATGCATCGGGTGCAGGAATCGAAACCGTGAATGTGCTGCCAGTGGCATCGGAACGTGTCAGCGCGATGGAACCTTGATGCGCTTCGGCAATCCAGCGGCAGATGGCGAGCCCAAGGCCGGCGCCGCCGCTAGCACTGTCCGATGCGGTGCGGGACTGGTCGGCACGAAAGAACCTTTCGAAGACGCGCGACTGCAATTCCTGAGAAATGCCCGGACCAGTGTCGCCGAAAGTAATCAGATAGTGATTGCCGACGCGTTCGCAGGCAACGGAAATCTTGCCGCCAGCGGGCGTGTACTTGATGGCGTTGTCGAGCAGGTTGAGAAACAAGCGGCGCAGTAAGCCCTCGTCCGCGAGGACGGGCAGCTCCGCGGAAGGCGCGCAATGAAGCGCGATATTTTTCGCCTGCGCCAGAGTGCGACAGTTGTGCGAGCAGTCGGCAACGAGTTCGTCGAGATAAAACTGCGATTTCGAAAGCGGCAGCTGACCAATATCGGCGCGGGTTAATGTGAAGAGATCTTCGACAATTTTTTTCAGGCGCAGAGCCTCTTTGCGCAGAATTTCCAACGACTCCCGATATTCCTTTGGATCGCGGTCCGATTTCGCGAGCGCGACTTCCGCTTCGCCGGTGAGAATCGCTACCGGCGTGCGGAGTTCGTGCGATGCGTCGGCGACAAACTTTCGCTGCAGCGCGAAGGATTCTTCGAGGCGATCGAGCACGCGGTTGAAGCTGGCGGCGAGACGGCCGAGCTCGTCGTTCGCGTTCTTGACGGCGAGACGGTCCTGCAGATTTGTCGCGCCGATGCGTTCGGCCTGGTCGCTCATCGTAGCAACCGGAGAAAGGCTGCGACGCGCAAGAAAATAGCCACCGAGGCCCGCAAGCAGAACGGCGAGTGGGATCACGAGCGCATAGGTTTGACCCAGTGCGGCGACGAACTCCTGCTCGCTCCGCATGGATTGAAGCGCGACCACTACGTACGTTTTTCCGTCCGCGACGAACGTTCGAGCGAAGCCGCGATACAACCGGCCGGAAGCGGTGAGCGTTCGGAACGGTCGCCGACGACGATTCGAAACAGCAGTCGCACGCTCGCGCAGCTCGGTATACCTCGGCATTTCCGAATCGAGAAGAGCGGGGCTGACGGGCGAAGCCAGAATCAAAGTTCTTTGCGAATCGAAGACGGAAAACGTGGTTTCGCGATAGCTATGCTCCTGAATCGCTTCACGGACAGCGTCCTTGAAATCTTCGGCACCGTGCGAATCGCGGAGTTCCGCTTGAACGGTTGCAAGAAAAGCGCTCGAGATGTCTTCAAGAGAAGCGTCGATTCGGTGGATGGAGTTTTCACGGAGAAGGAAGTAAGTGGCGATCGCGAGCACGAGGAGCACGCCCGCAACAGCGGCGGCATGCCAAAACGTCAGCCGAGCGCGAAGCGAATTAACCATGATGTTTCTTGGCCGAGGAATTCCCGCGCGGGGATTCGATCTTGCCCTCATGGTCCGGCGACAGGAGATAACCCGAGCCGCGACGCGTGTGCAGCAGTGGTTTGTTTGGGGCGGCATCGATTTTGCGGCGCACGCGGTTGATATAAACTTCGATTAAATTTGAAAACGGGTCGAAATCTTCGTCCCACACGTGTTCGGCGATTTCCGCGCGGCCGACGACCTTCCCCGCATTGCGCACTAAAAACTCGATGAGGGAGTATTCTTTCGCAGTGCAGACGATTGGTTTCCCCGCGCGAGATACGTTTTGCCCGACAGTATCCACAACAAGATCGGCGACAGCGATTTTTGCCGGCCGCAATTCCCCGGTTCGCCGCAGCAAGGCTCGCATGCGAGCGAGCAATTCACCGAATTCGAATGGCTTAGTTAAATAGTCGTCCGCCCCGCTATCCAGGCCGCTAATTCTGTCGTCGACGGCGTCTCTTGCAGTCAACATCAGGATGGGAACGCGCTGCCCAGATTTGCGAAGCTCACGGCAGACGGCGAAGCCATCCAGCACGGGGATCATCACGTCGAGAAGGATGAGGTCATAGGTGTTGATTGCTGCCTGATAGAGAGCGTCGTCACCGGTAGTTGCAACGTCGACGGCATAAGCCTGTTCCCGCAGTCCTTTTGCAACGAATCGCGCGATGCGGACGTCGTCTTCGACAAGGAGAATTCGCATGGGAGCATCATACAGCGTCGTCGGGTTCCTCGAGAAAACAGGAATTCGTAAAGAGGCGCGCAGAATTTAGCTTCCGTATTTAGCTTCCATTCATCTTGGAAAGAATAGAAAGAAAGCGGTATCGTGGACCGGTGTCCTCTTCTGGTTGATTTAGAAAATTGGAAATCAAGTGCGGGGAGATTGCGGATGAACAAGAAATTGCTTGCGAGTTTGGGCTTGGGAATTTTGGCGGTCGCCGGCGCGACGCTGCTGAACGCTCGACCAGCGGCAAAACCGAGCGCGTCCGGATATACCGTGGCGAAAACGATTTCGATTCCCGGTGAAGAAGGTTGGGACTATGTGGGCGTAGACAGCGGCGCGCGACGCGTTTACGTCTCGCACGGATCGCATGTTGTGGTGCTCGACGCGGATACCTATGCGATCGTTGGTGACATTCCCGATACGGCAGGCGTACACGGAATCGCGGTAGCTCCCGATTTGGGACGGGGATTCACGAGCAACGGCCGCGCAAACAACACGACGTTTTTTGATCTGAAGACACTAAAAGCGATCGGCACGTACCCAACCGGCACGAATCCCGATGCAATCCTGTATGAGCCGGTGACAAAGCGCGTGTTCACGTTCAATGGGCGGAGTCAGGACGCCAGCGTTTTGAGTGCCGCGGATGGAACCTCGCTGGGAACGATCGCGCTCGGCGGAAAGCCGGAATTTCCGGCAGCCGACGGCAAAGGAACGATTTACGTAAATATCGAAGACAAGTCTGAGTTAGTGCATCTCGACGCTCAGAAGCTGACTGTGCTCCACCGCTGGCCGCTGGCTCCGTGCCAGGAACCATCGGGCCTCGCGATGGACACGCAAAGCCGCCGTCTGTTCGTCGGTTGCGACAACAAGATGATGGCGATCGTGGATGCAGATTCAGGGAAAGTCGTTGCGACCGTGCCGATTGGAGAAGGCGTCGACGCGAATGGGTTCGACCCAGAGACGAAATATGCGTTCGCTTCGACGGGCGATGGCCACCTTACAGTGGTGCATGAAGACAGCGCGGACAAGTACACCGTCGTGGAAAATGTCGTGACGAAAAAGAGCGCGCGGACCATGGGGCTCGACTTGAAGAAGCACACGGTGTTTCTGCCATCTGCGGAATTTGATGCGCCCGCAGCGGGCGAGCGCCGTGGGAAGATGAAGCCCGGCAGTTTCGGAGTGATCGTGGTTGAAAAGCACTAAGACCGAATTCTGGCGATTTACAGAAAAACGCCGCGCGGATTATGCCGTGCGGCGTTTTTTATTTCAGCTAGCGGGCAAGGGCCGAGCCGCCAGCCTATGCGCGACATCGGAAGGTTATGTATAATCAGGGCGTAGTTGCAAAGAGCGGGCGTCGTACAATGGCAGTATAGAAGCTTCCCAAGCTTCGGACGTGGGTTCGATTCCCATCGCCCGCTCCAGAAATTCCTTTGTCTTCGAATAAACAACAATTAATTGTGCGCGGTTTGTCGTCGCGGGCGCCGGAATCCGGCACTACTGGCGGAGGTCACGATGCGGGATCGTAGAAACCTGGCGCGGAAAAGCCTTCGGAGCAGCAGGCTTTGAAGTGGCACCAAGCTTCATCGAAGGATCGCCGAAGAGAATCCAGGTGCGGCGAACGTCGCGGTCGGCAGTTTGCGATTTCGCCAGCAGAATTGCCTGGCCCAAGGGCAGCGTTGGTTGCACCGCGAGAATTTGTATCAGGCTTTGATTCATGCCCGCCTGCGGCCCCGCATCGGTGAATCCGGATGAAGCCCACACGGCCACGCCGCCGCCGTTGGGAGCAAGCAAGAGGCTTTCGGCAAGGCTCTGCGTGTAGACGTCCTGGAAGAAGCCGTTGAGGCAATCCATCATCAGGAAAACGGGCAAACGGTTTCCGTTCTGCAATGTAGTGGCGTCTTGATTGTCGAGCAAGTCGTTGAAGGACCACTGTTCGACGGAGCCGTGTCCGAGATAGTCAACCAAGACCTGGCCGCGGTTGATGGAATCGAGAATCTGCTGTTTTGCGGCAACCTGGGAGAGATCGTTGCTCAGAATCTTGGTGACGCTGAAGGATTTTTGCAGCGTTCCAGCGACGGCGTTCGCGGTCGTCGAAAAGTCCGCGCCGATATTGCCGTCGGCGACGACCAATCCCTGCGTCGTCCAATCACCGGCGTATTGGCCGCTTTCGTAGCTAACAATTTTTGCGACGACCAGATTCGCGTCGGCAGCCGTGCGTACCGGCAATCGTCCAATTGGAATTGTGCCGAAACCGGTTTGTGTGAAATCCGTGAACCAATCGTCCGACGCGGTCTTCAGCGCCGCGGTATCAATCAAGCGTGTAGGCACAAAATCAAAATATCCGAAACCGAGATAATTTCTCGGATCGAGCGACGCGTCTCCCACCAGCAAAATCGATTGCGGCTTGATTCGCCAGGATGTGACGGCGTGCTGCAAGAAGGCGCGCACGGCAAACGGCGAGCGTTCGCTGTAATGAAATGCGTCATAAATCTCATCAATGCTGACGACTTTTACGCGATGACCCTGACTCCGACGCAGTTGCACCAAGGGCTCCAGGCTTGCCGCGAAATCCGGATGCGTGATGATGACTACGTCCGCTCCTTCTTCCCTGTCGAGCAACGCGGGTGAAGGGCGGAACGCGACTGCGGACGGAGCGGCAACCTGAACCGCGGAAAGCGCGAGCAAAACGTGCGGCTGGCCGGACCAGGCAGCTCCGGGAACGACGAAATCAACCGACGCTCCCTGCGCTGAGAGGTTCACGCGTCCCTGAACTTGTTCCACGGAAAGCGGATCAGTGACGTCGAACACGCGGATCGACGAATTTGTGAAACCCGTGACGGTCACGTGCTCGCCGGGCGCAGCATCGAGACTCAGCAGATTGGAATCAGCCACAAATGCGCGTGGATAGTGCAGCACGATGCTTTGCACCAGGCTGACGTCGTTGTCGCCATCTTGCGCGGTCAACATCACGGCGTTCGTGCCGTCGATCAGCAAGCTTGGATTGAAGACAAACGTCGACTTGCAATTCGCCTGATTGGAAAAATTGACGCTTCCGACGAATGTGCCATTGAGCGTTACCGAGACGCTGTGCGTCTGCTGATCAGTCACGCCTTGCAGTGTCACATCGAGCGAAGCCGCGCTTCCCGCGGCGACAAGGTGTGAGATCTGGAGATCTTGCTCGACCGGCGCGCTGGTTACGATTGCGCCGAAGAAATTATCTTGATCTTCGCCGTTGAGCAGCGCGGCAAAGTAAGTAGTACGGTCTTGGATCGTCGCGGCGGCCGGGAAACTGGTCGCTTCCTGAACGCTGCGGGCCACCGGTGCCATCTCAATTCTCTTTCCGAGTTGATTGCCCCAGACGAGCAAATACGCACGTGTGTCTGTGAATGGCGTGTCCACCCCAGTTCCATAAAATTCAATCGCTGCGTTCGGTCCAAAACTCCCCGTGTCCGCGCCCTGAATCAAGATGGGCTGCTCAACGCCTTCGGCGAACAATTGAAGCGTGCGAGCGTTCGCTCTCGGATCCATACCGGCCGCGATCAGTTGCGGCTGCGTAACGCGATACCAGCCTTCTTGCTTGACCGAAATTTTTACCGCGGGTAATCCGGCGACAGAGGAATTGCGGACCCGCGACAATGCCGCGTCCACGGTTGGCAAAACGCTCGAACGCACGACAGGCGCAGCGACGATGCCCGGCGTGGATGGGCGCAATTCGTTCAAGTGCACGAGCAACGGAGCGGCCGAAACAGTTGCTGATGTGACCAGCGCGGATTCGATCTGCGCGGGCCCGTGTTGAATCTTCGAACCGTTCAGATCGACGTCTTCGAGCCAGTAGTTGGCACCCGCTTGAAATGGCGCTGGATCAAGCCACTGATACGTTTTTGCGGCGTGCTGTGGCCGTCCGCCACGCAAAACAAGCGCGGAGCCGGCAATCAACGATGCGTTTAATTTGTGCTGCCCAGCCTGGTCTTCGCGATATACGTTGAACCCGAGGTTCCGCACTTCTTCCCGCGTTTTCCACTCGATGAGCGCGGTGCCATTTTCTTGCGGGATTACGCGGAACGACACAAGCTGCACGGCGGTTGGCGCCTGAATCGTCGTCACTACCGTGGAACTGTTGTTCGTAAGATTTGGATCGCCAGTGGTAGCGCTGACGGTCGCGGTGTTTGTTGCGGTCGTCGCGGAACTGAACGTTGACGCTGTGACGTTAATCGTAACAATCGCGAGTCCGCCGACATTGATAGAGCCGAGCGAGCAGCTGACCGTTCCGCCGCTTTGCGAACAGGTTCCTTGCGTCGTCGAAACAGAGTTGTACGACACCTGTGCCGGCAAAGGGTCACTTACGGTGACGCCTAACGCCGTTGCGGGCCCGTTGTTTCGAATTTGAAGTGTGTAGACAAGGTTCGTTCCCTGATCGACAGGCTGCGGCGACGCGGTCTTCAATATCGAAAGGTCCGCTTGTGACGGAGAAGCGACTACGGTGGAGGCCGACGCGCTGTTGTTCGAAGAGATTGGGTCGCCGGTTACGGAACTTACCGCCGGGTTGTTCGAAATGACTGTGCCAGACGCAGTGCCCGCCGTGACTTTCACGACGAGTGGAAAACTCGCCGTCGTATTGGCCGCCATTGTGACGGCATTGCAGGTAATCGCGCCCGTCCCGCCGACGGCAGGCGTAGTGCAAACCCATCCAGCGGGTTGGCCAAGAGAAACGAATGTCGTGTTGGCTGGAACGGTTTCCGTGAATTGGTCCGTTGCTGCGGCAAGCGGACCGTTGTTGGTCACGGTCTGCGTAAACGTGATGTTGTTGCCGGCCAGGACAGGATTCGGCGAAGCAGAAGTTGAAACCGCGAGATCCGTTTGTGTGGCTCCTGCGACCGTGACTGTTGCGCTCGCAGTATTGCTGTTTGGATTGGGGTCGGCAGTAACGGAATTGATCGAAGCTGTGTCAGTGATAACGGTGCCTGACGTAACGGCTGCACCGACTTTGAACACTGGCTGGAAGGTCGCAGATCCTCCCGCTGCCAGAGTCGAAATCGTGCACGTGATGGTCCCGGTCGCGCCCACTGCCGGTGTTGAACACGACCAGCCAGCTGGAGTGCTGAGCGAAACGAATGTGGTATTAGCGGGGACACTTTCCGAATAGCTGATGGTCGAAGCCGAGGACGGTCCCGCGTTTGTAACGAGATGGGAAAATGTGACGTTCTGGCCCGCAGCGACCGGATTCGGCGAGCCGGTGTCGTTCACCGTCAAATCTGCTCCGCCGGCGGCAGTAACGATTGTCGTCACGGTCGCCGAGTTGTTGCTGAGTTGCGGGTCGGCGGTTCCGGAGGTTACGGAAGCCGTGTCGGTAATCTGCGTCTGGTTTGGTGTGCCGCCATTCACCTGGACGGCGACTGTAAACGTGCTGGACCCCGCGTTGGCGATGAAGGGATTGGTGCAGGAAATATTCCCGGAAGCGCCGACAGCGGGCGTGGTGCACGACCAACCGGAAGGCACGGTAATCGACTGGAAATTGGTATTAGCCGGAATCGCTTCGCTGAATACTGCATTCACGGACGCGGACGGTCCGTTGTTGGTCACGACTTGGGTGTAGGTAATGTTGTTGCCGGCAACGATCACGGAAGGCGAACCGGCATTGGTTACCGAAAGATCCGCGGAAGCGCAATACGCGCCGGGTTGCGTGCCGGGAGTCTGCGTAATTGTGTAAGTCGTGTTTGTGAAGCCCGCCGCGCCGACCGTCGCGCCATAAGGATCGAGCGCCGTCGTCGAGGCGCCTGGGGAACCTCCCGTCACAATTGCGGCTGCCGCTGCGCCGGAAAGAAAAATCGCGCCGCCTCCTCCGCCGCCACCAGCCCCGTGTCTTGCTCCGGGGAATGGGGTGCCTGGAGCTTGGGAAGGCCACGTATCTCCGCCGTTTCCTCCGGTGGCGATTACCGTTAGACCGCCCAAGCCGCCGCTGTTCGCAAGGACGCGAATCGATCCTCCAGCTCCGCCACCGCCAGCGCCATCATTCTCTTCATCCAATGCTGTCGCGCCATTTGCGGTGATCGTGCCCGTACCGGTGATCGAGCCGGCGTGCATAATGACGATTCCGCCACCCGGTGCGCCACTGCTGTAAATTCCCGTGCAATTTGCACCGCAACTGTTGTTACCGGTCTGGGTCGCGTCGCTCCACCAACTGCCGTTGTTGGTGGTGCCCGCACCGCCGCCACCGCCCAAAATCATGGAACTGCTCGTTCCTGGGAACGCAGAACCGCCAAATCCACCGACGATGCCGGCACTATTCCACCCGAAGCCGCCCTGACCGCCGCTTCCGCCGTTGCCACCGCCACCGCCGCCGCTATTTTGGTCATTGGCGGCAGGGTCCGCGTCCGTGGCGCCACCTCCCGCATTTCCCGGCGCGCCGCGTGCATAACTACCGTTGGGGTAACCTTCGACCCCCGTGTCGGTGGCAGTCTGCGCCTGAGTGGTGATGGCACCATTGACTACAAATTCAGGCGTTCCCGCGATACCTTCGCCCTTCGAAGCATTGGCTCCATTGGCAGCAAGCGTAACGTAATCGGTGGCCGCGCCTGTGCCGCCGGTGAGAATCTGGCCGCCTCCGCCACGAAAGCCCAGTCCATCTACTACGACGGTGCCGCCAAGCGTGAGTTGTGTTGCCACATCGACGGCGAGAACGCCTCCGGTCGCGCCGTTCCAGCTCATCGCGGTTAAGCCAGAACTCAGCGTGGCCGATGTGTATTGCGGCACGCGAATGACTTGATATGTCCTCTGGCCTTGAACACCCGCGTTGTACGCTGCGCTCGTGTAAGTGTTTAAGAGGCCGCCGGTCGGACCGGACGCCGTAAAGTTCAGCGTCCCGCCTGTCACCGGCACTGCATTCGTTGCAGTTACGAATTCAAAGTTTCCGGAGTTGTTCAGATTGGTCCAGCCCGTGGCGGGTTCTCCCGGCGTGCCATGGCCGTAAGAACTCGTGTTGGTGGAGTTGATCGCAGCATCCTGCATCTGAATGATAAGAAGAAGATCGTTGATGGCGATCGCAGTCTGTGCGCCGCCGGCGGCAGCGGCACCTAGTTTGACCGACGTAGCCCCCGCAGCTGCGGTACCCGCGGCAGACGGCGGGTAATAGGCATTCACGATGCCAGTGATGGTGCCACCAGCGCCATCTTTGCCAGGCGATGCGCAGACAAGCGGCTGTACAACGGTCATGGTCGTAGCACTATTGTTGCTGGCCACCGGATCCGTCGTCGTGGAACTGACGGTCGCTGAGTTGGTAAGTGTTCCTGGGTTGTTGGGCGTTGTCAGGCTGACCGTGACGGTAACGCTGCTGCCGTTGGTGACCGTTCCAAAATTACAAGTGACCGTCGTTGTTCCGGAGCAAGAGCCCTGTGTGGTGGTGAAGCTCGATGCCGTCGTTCCGGTCGGCAGTGTGTCAACAATCTTCGCGTTGGCCGCATCTACCAGTCCCAGATTTTGCACGACCATCGTATAAGTAAGGTTGGAAGAGATGAAAACCGGCGTCGGCGACGCGATCATGGTTACTGCAAGGTCCGCGTCAGCGGCGTTCTCGACAAGCAGGGAGGAAGTGGATGCATTATTTGTGGGATTCGGATCTGCGGTAGTGGAAGTCGTGTCGGCCGAATTGAGGATGACCGTTCCAAATGCAGTCGTGTTGTTTACGTTCACTACGATGGTGAATTTTGCGACTGCGCCACTCGGAAAGTTATTCGCGTCGGTACAAAGAATCTGCCCCGTGGACACGGGCGTGTTGCAACTCCATGAGCCTCCCGCGTCCGGCGTGACGGTAACGGAGACGAACGTGGTGTTGGGAGGCGTCTGCTGATAGACGACCGCATTCGCGGCGCCGTTCGCTCCGTTGTTGGTGAGAGTCAAGGTGTAGGTGACGTTCGAGCCGGGGGCCACGACGCTCGGGCTGACAGTTTGGGTGAGCCCCAGGTCAGCAGAATTGACCGTCACGTTAACGGAAGCGGAGTTGTTGGCCGGTGTTGGGTCCGTCGTCGAAGATGCAATCGAAACCGTCTGCGCGATAACCGTATTTCCCGGAGTGTTGGTGTTGACGGCGACGATGATTGAGAACGTCGCTGTGCTCGCGTTCGCCATATTCGCGCTTCGCGTGCAAGCAAGAGTACCGGTGCCACCCGCAGCTACGCCGGAGCAATTCCAGGTTCCGTTACCGCCAGTTCTCGTGAAGGAGACAAATGTAGTGTTGGCGGGAATCGCCATCGTGACCGTTGGCGTCGTCGCGGTGTTCGGGCCGTTGTTGATTACAGTGACGGTGTAGGTGATTGTTCCGCCGGGCGCAACGGGGTTTGGCGCTACCGTGTCCGCTGTGACCGCAAGATCAGCCTGCGCAGCAGCGGGCACCGCAGATCCCGCGATTCCAATGCCAATGGAGGCGATTAGAAAAGCGGTCATAAACAATTTGCGCGCTTTCAATCTTCGTCCGGCGGCGGCTTTGAATCTCCGCGCCATGGAATTGCAAAAATGGCTTAGGCGAGCGAACGCGCCGAACGCCGAATGGCCAATTCCCTGTCGCTCAATTGAAACCGCGGTTCCGAGAAACTCGGATGCCGGAAGATCACATTCCAACCCTGAATCGCCGCGTGTGACTGCGGCTCGGCCATCCTCAAATGTCTCGGCAATCCGGTGCAGCTTCAACCCATCCGAAGTTTTTGCAAGGACGATGTCTCCTTTGCGATTGTTTCTTCCAATCGCGCGGGAAATTTCGACGACGTCGCCATCCTGAATATTGGGCGCCATGCTCTCGCCATGCGCGCTCATGCGGACGTGATAGCCCTGTTCGAGCACGGCCTCGCACATGGCGAGGAATCCCTTCGAATTTCTGAGCTGCGTCTTCTCAAGCTGCACGCAAAATCTCCTCGATCGCTGAATCGTCGGGACGAAACCGGAACCGCGCAACCGGCAGAGCGGAGACCATCTTTTCAACAAAAGACAAAGTCTCCCGGAGCGAAACCGCGCTGTGGTGCGGCACGAACACGCGCGTAAAAATCTCGGCAGCCGCTTGTCCGCTTTGCAGCGGAATAATTTCGTTCTCGGCTCCGTGTTGCAGCAGAAAAATCTGGTGAATCGGCGAGCTTGCTTGTGCCGCGAGCCCCGCGTCGCCATGCCACGGAGTTCCGTACATGTAAGTGACGCCATCATGCATGCGCACGATGATTCGGTCGTCGCTCAAAACGCGTGCACCGGGCTGCTTCAGCCACAATCGGGAACTGGTGCTCTTTCCCGCGCCAGAATGTCCGATGAAGAGTCGGCCGGTTCCGTCCGCCGTCACGACGCCGCAGCCATGAACCTCGATGCCCTCGCCGCGGGAGATTCGGTGAATCATCAAAAGTTCATCGAGAGGGTATTCGAGGGGATAGACCGGAACGTCAGTCGCAAAATAACGACGGAGCAGCAAGACACGGCCGCGGGAATAGTCGCTGCTGAACCACGCGTATTTATAAGGCTCCGCGCCCAAAAAGTCCGTCTGAAAATAGAAGCCGGTTCCACCGTGTTCCGAATACGCGGACCACAAGCCGCCTGAATCGAAGGCAGCTTTGCCATTCGGCAACGGAATGCCGTCGGTCCAAGAGACATTTACTTCCACATCGCATCTCGTACCGGCTGCGGTCTCGAACTCCAGGACGCTTCCATCCAGCGCCAATTGCAAATCCGGATCGTTGCTGGACATGCCGAAAGAAATTCCTCCGACCGAATATGCAATTCGCGGGGCCGGCGAGTTTGTAATCGTAGAAGCGGATTCGCTAAGGAAGTGAGAGTTCATGTTCGGACTCACGACCCAATCGTGCGGCACGAGAGATTTGTGCATGAACCTGCAACGGGTCCGGCCGAACCCGCAATCTTACAATGGCCAAGCACGGCTTCTTCGGGACGCAGACTTACTGCGGTCACTTTCGGCGGGTTGTAGTCTTCCCGTTCTGGCGATTTCTTCAGGTTGTCTTGCTCTTGCACTGGTCTATTTCTCTTTCCCTATCCGTGCTGCACACCGCAGGAACCGCAACCGGCGGCTTCGCCGAAATTCTGAGACTGCAAAACGGGCAAAAGGGCCGTGGAACGAAGTGCGGGCGTCCAACTGCCAACGTCGATTTGCTTTCCGGTAATGCGGTCCGCCGACCGAATCAGGTCCGCGTGAAACGTTCCACCATCGCAGCAGGGACAATCGCCGTGCTCGGGCACGTCTACGCCCAGTGCATAGGCGCGGAGATGGGCCACCTGGCAAAGAAAGTCGACGGGCGACTCAGGGTCGCCGGCTTCCAATTCGCCATTTGCAGGGCACATGCTGCAAAGCGATTGCAGCCTGCAGTCATCGCAACGCGTGGCGCGAGTTTTTGCCTTCGTGCGCGTGTTCAACAAAAAGGAGTTCCAGCCGTCTTGAAACGAGCCAGTCCGCCAGGAGTACGTCTCCTGCTGCGAAATCACGCAGATGCTCATGTTTCCGTAAGGGTCGATTGCACACGAGCGAAGGCCACCCCCGCAGAAGTAAACGTGGTCGGGGTTCCGATCTTCGTGCGAGGTTCCCTGCAGGTCGTGAGTGGCCAGACGCCGGTACTCTTCGCGGCGCTTCGTTTCATGGAAGTCGAGAGCCACTACTTCTTCGGGCGAGAGCCGTACTGCGAGGGGGCTCGCGGAACAGTCGATGCGCGGGTTGACGAGCGGGTCAAATTTGAACTCGACGCCGAACTCTTCCTCGGCCATTCGCTTCATCTCATAGATTTCATGCCGGTTGACGGTCGTTGGTACCGTTTTCAGCTTGAGAGGGAGGCGGCGGTCCAGCAAAAGGTCGATTCCCTTGCGGCAACGGTCGTACGAACCCGGAATCTGCGTCAGCGCTTCATACGTTTCTTTGGTGGCGCCGTAAAGGGTGATTTCGATTGCAAACGGCCGCCATTCGGCCAACATGTCCGCAATCTTGGGTGTGATTAACGTGCCGTTCGTAAAGATTGTAACGAGGAAGCCGCGCTTCTTCGCTTCCTTATATATGTCCGGGAAATCTTTGCGGCCGAAAACCTCGCCGCCCGTGTAGAGAACCCACAAGCATCCAGCTTCGACCAATTCATCGAGAAGCTTGCAGTGCTCTTCGAAGGTCAGCTCGGCTTTTCTGGCCTCCTGATCGGCCATGGCCAGATTGTTGTAACAATGGAGGCACTCGAGGGGGCACCGCCGGGTGACCTCGATCGAGACCTCGACCGGAGTCCTCTTCCCCGCAAACTTCTGGTGAAGGTGGGCGCTAAACCGGTTGTAGTTCGTGACTTCCAATCGCTTCCTCGATCTCTCGTGTTTCGGCTAGGCGTGACTAGGGACGTGGGGACCGGCCGGAAATACCAAGCCCATCGCCAGAAGTTCCTTCAAGAATTCGTCTATATCCGTCTGGGCTCGTTCGAACGTGACCTCGTACTGGTCCACCACCCAGCGGGTCATGTCTTCCACACTCATTTCCTTTTCGAGAAGTTCCCAGAGCTCCGCCCCGAGTGAATTGAACGAGTAAATTGAGTCCAGGTCGCCAACGCCGCCCCGAATTGGCACGACCAGCGTCTCTTCTTCAATCTTCCGGCTCACGACGCTCCTGTTGCGAACAAAGACTTCCTGCTGCGACGTTGTTGTGCTCACAAAGCCTTCCTGCGAAGCCAATAGGGTTGGGACAAAAATAAGCGTTTTCTAAGAGTGTTTCATTGCGGCAGGTCCCGCAATGAACCGCCCTGTGTTGGTTAGTAGCTGATTCGGCACACTTTAGGGCTTAGTTTCAGGACAACTTCCGGCCAGAAAACCGTTGTGGCTGCTCGTCGTGACAACTCACACTTGAATCACTATGCGAGCCTTTTCGACGATTTCAGCCGCAGTGATTCTTTGCCTTTTTGGGATTACGGCCGCCTCTGCGCAGGAAGTGTCTCAATTTTGTACAGCGACGCTCGCGCAGAACGCCACCGTGGGCGGGACTCACTTGAGCGAAGGAACGACGGTCTTCGCGGGAGAACGCCTTGTCACGGGAGACGGTGGGCAGGTTCGGGTTCAGTGCGGCGGAGTTCGTTTGGCTCTTGCTGACAACAGCGCGATGAGGGCATTTCAAGCAGGTACTAAAACCATCGTCGAACTGGAGCACGGTACCGTTACTTACGCGACTCCGGGGCACTCTGAAGACCTCTCGATTTACAGCCTGGACATTCGCGTCATTCCTGTGACCTCTCAACCCGCGATGGGCCAGATCAGTTCCCCATCTCATTGCCAAATCTCTGTGAGGCCTACAAAGAGTTCTGCGACCGTTACGTCAGGGCGGGAAACCAAGGAAATTGAAGAATCGAAGAGCTACGAGGTAACTGCGGAAGAAGGAGTCGATTACCGCGACGACTGGAAACCCGTCCTGACGGACTATCCCGAATATCCTCGCGATGCGGACTACCATCACTCTCACGGGCACGTCGCTTGCGCGGCGGCTTACGCAAACCAATCGGGAAGAGCGCCGAGGCCTCCGGCCGGCACTGGCCATTTCAAGTTGGTCGCGATTGGCATTGCTGTGGTCGTTATCTCAATTCCTGTGGATGAAGCGCTAGAAAGCCCGTCCAAACCGTAGCGCAAAACTCTCTCCACGGCCTATTTGTCCTTTGCACAGCAGCAAACGCGTGGTTCATTGACGCGCCCCCCTCGCTTCGATAGCGTCTGAAGTGGCTGGAAACGTACACGCGAGATATGGCGTGGGTATCTCGTGCGCGAACCCGAGAGGTTGCAGGACCATGCGCGCGACAGAAAATTCTCAAAGGCGGAACCCGGTGGCGAATCCCATCATCACTCTGACGACCGACTACGGCACCAACGATCATCTTGTCGGCACGATGAAAGGCGTCATCCTCAAAATCAATCCGGACGTCACCATCGTGGACATCACGCACAACGTGACTGCATATGATTTGCTCGATGGCGCCATGGCTATCGGCTCGGCTTACTCCTATTTTCCGCCGAAGACGGTTCACGTGGTGGTCGTCGACCCTAGTGTCGGCACCGAACGTCGTCCACTCCTTGCCAGCGCACAGAGCCAGTATTTCATCGCACCGGACAATGGCGTCCTTTCCATGATTTTCGAACGCGAAGAGAATGTGGTCGTGCGACACGCCAACGTCGAACACTATTATTTGAGCCCACTCAGCAAGACGTTTCATGGCCGGGACGTGTTTGCCCCGGTCGCCGCCTGGCTGACCAAAGGCTGGCAAACGGCGAGCATGGGCGACGAAATTACCGACTATAAGAAATTCTCCATGCCCAAGCCAAAGGCTGCGGATGGCGGCATGAAGGGTGTCGTGCTGCGAGTGGATGCGTTCGGAAATTTGATTACGAACTTCCGCGCCGAACATCTCGCGCAAAATGCACAACAAAACGGCAATTTCCAGATGCAGCTGGGCAGTCACAAGGTGGCGAAATTGGTTGATACGTTCGCACATGGCGCCGCCGGCGAGCCCATCGCTTACGTCGGCTCCAGCGGATTTGTTGAAATTGGAATTAATAAGGGAAGCGCAGCCCGCTCGCTGGCACTTGGCCGGGGCACGCCAGTCGTTCTCGCTACGAAGTAAGTTCTTTTCCTAAGTAGCAGCTGGGGCCGGTTGCTTCCGCCTGTGCCAATAACCGAGTGCCGCGAACAAAAGGATGGCAGGTACGCCGGTCAGTCCGCACGCGATAAAGAAAATGCCATAGCCGTGAATGAGGCCGTGTGTGGCGCTCAGGCTTTCGACCGTCGCGCCGGAAAACCCTTTTAAGATCTTTCCCAGCCATGCATAGGTTGAACTCAAAAGCGCATATTGCGTAGCGGTGTATCCCAAACTGGTGAGACTCGACATGTACGCCACAAGCGCAACGCCTGCAAAGCTTAGGCTGAAGTTGTCGCCTGCCATAACGAGAGCGAAGAGGCGAATACTCAAACCCGCGAACGCAAGAGTCGCAAATGCGGCAGTCGCGGCCGCCTGTAAAATACCCCCGATGATGAGCGCGCGCATGTAGCCGAGCTTTAACGAGCAGTATCCGCCCGCGGCGATGCCTGCAAACGTAGCAATGAGTCCGATGGAGCCCCGGATCGCGCCGACGGTTTGCTTCGCAAGGCCGAGATCGTGATAGTAGGGATTGGCCATCGGGCCCATCATGAAGTCCGGTATTCGGTATAGGCTGATGGCCGCTAACATCAGCAGCGCGAGCCAGCCATGTACGCGGAAGAAAGCGATGAACGGTCCCACAACGGCGTCGAAAAAACGCTTCCAAAGCGGCGTTTCGTGCTCATTTTTATGCACGACCACATTCGTGCGCTCAGGTTCTTTTGCAAACCAGGTCGCAATCATCCCAATGGTCATACCCACGCCGTAGATGCCATACGACATACGCCAGCCCACCGTCGCGGCCACGATAAGGATCAGGGAATCCGCAGTGAGGAGCGCCAGACGGTAACTGAACTGATAGGCTGACGCGAAGAGCCCTTGCTCCTCTCCGTCCTCCGCCGATTCAATTCGCCAGGCATCAACCACAATGTCCTGCGTCGATGAAGCAAATGCGACGACAAGCGCAAGAGCGCCAAGGCGGCCAAGCCCCATTTTCGTGCCAGCGCCACCCATGGCGCAAAGCGCCATCCCGACGACGATCTGCGAAAACAACATCCAGCCTCGCCGGTGCCCAAGTCGCTTAAACAAAGGCAAGTCCACGCGATCAATCAAGGGCGCCCAAAGAAATTTCAGGGAATAGGCAATGCCCACCCAGGAAAGAAAACCGATCGCAGTCAGGGAGGTGTGTTCATCGCGCAGCCAGTAGCCGAACGTATTGCCGACCAAATAAAAGGGAAGGCCGGATGAAAACCCGAGCAACAACATCGTTAGCGTTTTGGGCCGCAGGTAGTCGGCGATCCGGTGCTTTTGCGGAATCACATCTTCATTCTGTGAGGGAGCCTCACAAAACTCAACGCTCATGCCACTTGATCTTGTCCATGCTTATACTCTGCCGGCTGCCCCAAATCGTCTTGAGTGCACATCTCTGAAAGCGCGACTGACAAAGTGTCCGCGCAGATAGGCCGCGAGTATGGGCGCCGAATGGCGATGGCCTGCACAAAATTATGGGGAAATTAGGAACCGCGAAGCGCCGATTTCGATTCCACGTTGCGAGCGGTGTCGCCGGAAGTCGGGCTCCCTCCCAGATTCTCGTCGTGCCGCAGAAGTTGAATTTTGACTCGCGCCACGCGCCGTCCATCCATCTCGACCACCTTGAACTGAAAATTGCCAAAGTCGAAGCTCTCTCCGCCCTTGGGAATGAAACCGAGTTGGTCGAGCACGAATCCACCGACAGTGGCGTAGGCCGGATCTTCGGGTAGCGCGATGTTGTATTGCGTATCGAGGTCGCGCACGCTAAGAGCGGCGTCAAAGACAACCGCTCCATCGGCCAGCGTCAGCGGCCTTTCGACCACGTCAAACTCGTCGTGAATTTCGCCAACAAGTTGCTCCAGAATGTCTTCCATCGTCAACAGGCCGAGTATGCTGCCGAACTCGTCCACAACGACGGCCATGGAAGTGTGCTTGGTGCGAAACTCGTTCAGCAATTCCGAGGCGGGCTTAGTCTCAGGGACGATCAAGAGTTCCCGCAGCACTCTCCGCAAATCGAACGGCGGAGCCGGAGCGCGCTCCTGCAAACGTTTCTCCCGGTCCAACAGCGCCCACATCACGTCTTTCACATGCACGAATCCCAGCATTTGGTCGATGGTTCCGCGATACACGGGAATTCGCGATCTTTGCGTCGTCGCAAAAACGCGCATTACTTGATCGATCGGAGCATCTATCGGCAAGACATGCATGTCCGGCCGCGACACCATAATCTCGCGCACTTGCACCTGGCCAAGCTCGATCGCACTCAAAATAAACTTTTCTTCGCCGGCCGCGAGCAATCCCCGCTCTCGCGCCTGCTGAATCTGCACCTGCAATTCTTCCGTCGAATGGGCAACGCCATGGCCGCCCGGCGTCGTGATTCCGAGCGCCCGAACGATCAATCCCGACATTCCCTCGAGGAAATCAATCGCCCAGCGAAACGTCCTCAAAAACCAGCGAAACGGCCGCGCTACCAGAAGTGCCACTCGCTCGGCGCGCGCAAGGCTCACCGTCTTCGGCACCAGTTCGCCGATTACCACGTGGAGGATGCTGAGAAGGATAAACGCACAGGAAAGCGCCAGTGCGTGCGCCAACAGCGCGGACTTGCTTGCCACAGTTCCCGGCCAGACGCTCTGAAAAAATACGGCAAGCGTCGCTTCCCCCAGTGCTCCGAGCGCCAGGCTGGCGATCGTAATCCCCAGTTGTACGCCGGACACGACCCGGTGCAGGTCGTGCAGCAACTCTTCAATGATTTTCGCGCTGCTGTTGCCACGCGCAACCAGTTGCCGGACTCGCGAAATTCGCACGGCCACGAGAGAAAATTCCGTCGCGGCAAAAAAGCCATTCAAAGCGGCGAGCGCGATCACCCCAATCAGACGGACAAAGAACATTCGCGGATTGTTCTCCTCCGCAAATTGTAGCAGCACTTCCCTGCCTGCAGTTCTCTCGCACACGACTCTGCTTGGTTGCACGACCGAACCGCGTCCTCTAAACTCGTTTTCTCGCCTTTGCGACCCGGAGCTTACTTGCTACGCATGCTGCGCATCGTTGGTTGGTTGCTCACAATCGTTCTCTTGATCGGCGGTTTTGGGATTTGGTGGTTTGTCTATCGCGCGCTCCCGCAAGTCGATGGAACTCTGTTTCTTCCCGGCCTGAAGTCAGCAGTCACCGTCGAACGCGACATTTGGGGCGTTCCTCATATTCGCGCCGGCTCGCTCAGCGATCTCGTCGAAGCGCAAGGCTACGTGATGGCGCAAGATCGCTTGTGGCAGATGGATCTGCTCCGCCGAGTCGGTCGCGGCCAGCTCTCGGAAATCTTTGGACCTGACCTCGTAAAGATCGACACGCAATTCCGTACGCTTCGAATCGGTGCCGCCGCCGACCGCGAAACCACGACGCTTGACAACGAATCCCGCGAAACATTGGAAGCCTATGCGCGCGGGGTCAACGCATTCCTCGATCAGCATCGGAGCAATCTTCCCCTCGAGTTCAAACTGCTCAAATACAAGCCCACTCCGTGGAAGTCGGCCGATTCTCTCGTCATCGCCGGCTACATGTATCAGACCCTCACAAATACTTGGGAGTCCGACCTCGACCGCGCAAAAGTCGTCGAACGTGTCGGCAACGATCGCGCCAAAGATCTTTTTTCCCAGGACGCCGCGATGGACCACTTCGTAGTCGGCGACCCAAACGCCAACGACCCGGGCTCGCAACAATCCGGCCGCAATCCCGACGACGAAGACGATGACGACGACATGGTTCCCGACACCGTCTTAAAAGCGGGTACCACGGCTCCGTCATCTCCAAATTTCGCAGACCTGACATCCGCGCTCGCGCCCGCCGTTGAATCCTGGATTCGCGAATCGCAACTCGACATTCGCCGCGCTCTTGGCAGCAACAATTGGGTTGTCAGCGGCGCGTACACCGCAACCGGCAAACCACTTCTGGCGAATGACACGCACCTCGAACTCACTATCCCGCCGATTTGGTACGAAGCACATCTCACGGCCCCCGGCTGGAACGTCAAAGGTTTCACGCTTCCCGGTGGCCCGCTCGTCGTCATCGGTCACAACGATCGCATCGCGTGGGGTTTCACCAACAACGGCGCGGACGTCGAGGACCTTTATAGCGAAACATTCAATCCATCAAACAGCGGTGAGTACCGCGTCAAGGGAGAATGGAAAAAAGCGGAGATTGTCGACGAAACAATTCAGGTAAAGGGCCAGTCCGACGAACATGTTCGTGTGGTCGTCACGCGCCATGGTCCTATTGTTCGCCGCGAAGGCGACAAGGCCTACGCTCTTCGCTGGACCGCGACCGAACCGGGCGGCCTCTCCAACAGTTACTTCTATCTTGGCAAGGCACAGAACTGGAATCAGTTCCGCGACATTCTGAAGAAAGTTTGGGGCCCCGCGCAGAATGTCGTCTACGCCGACATTGACGGAAACATTGGCTACGTCATGGGCGCACGCGTTCCACTTCGAAAGAAGGGCTTTGGCGAAGTTCCCGTGCCCGGCGACACCGACGACTACGAGTGGACTGGCTACATTCCATTCGATCAGCTTCCGCAAATTCTGAATCCCGCGTCCGGATTGATCGTCACTGCGAATGCGCGCGTTGTCGGCCCCAAGTACAAGCCGTATCTCACCGACGATTGGGAAGAACCCTATCGCACCGCGCGCATCTACGATCTCTTGCACGATAAGCACGACCTTCGTCCCACGGACATGCTCAAAGTGCAAACCGATACCTACAGCTTTCCTGACGCATTCGTTGGCGAACAACTTGTCGCCGCTGCCCGTGCTGTCGCACCGAAAGACGACCGCACCAAACAACTCATCGCCGCGACAAAAGATTGGAACGGCATCGCCTCGATCGATTCGCCGGTGGCGCCGTTCCTCGGCTTCACGCGGCAGGAGGCGCTTCGCCTGATTCTCGAACCGGTTCTTGGCAAGGACATCGACCTTTATCACTGGCGCAAGAACGCGTTCTTGCAAAAGACTCTCACGGATCGTTCGTCGAAGTGGCTGCCGGCTTCGTTCAAGAGTTATGACGAATTGCTCGTGGCTGCCGCGGACGCGTCGGTTCACAAGCTCGAATCGCAGAGCGGGAAATCCCGCGTTGACGATTGGCAGTGGAAGAATTTCAACGCTCTGCAGATGCAGCACCCTATTGGCCGGGCCGGTCTCTTGAAGTTTTTGTTCAGCGAACCGGACAGACCGCAGGCGGGCACGGGCTTCAGTCCTCGCGCCGCCTATCACCGTCACGGCCCCGCTATGCGTTTCGTCGCCAACCTTGCCGATTGGGACGATTCCATCCTTCTCGTTCCTGGCGGCCAGAGCGGCCAACTCGGCAGCAGCCACTATTCGGATCAGTTTTCCTACTGGTTCGAAGGCAAGCCGATCTTTCAGCCTTTTTCGGACGCCGCCGAAGCGCGAACGAAACGGCATACCCTCACGCTGAAACCCGCTTCCTGAGCGCACGCACCCGATGCCCGAACTCCCGGAAGTCGAATCTGTCGCACAAACGCTTCGCCCAATGGTCCGCGGCAAGAAGATCCGCTGCGTCCATGTTTTTCATCCGATTGCCACCAAGCCGCAAAAACCGGCTTTCGTCGCAACATCCGCCGAAGGGCGAACGATCCGCGCGGTGTCGCGACACGGAAAGTACCTGCTCCTCGAACTCGACCGTGGCCTCCTCGTCTTGCATTTTCGCCTCGATGGACAGCTGCTTTGGTTTTCTTCCGCCCGAGAGCTTCTCGCTAAAGCGAATCGCCCTCCACACAACGTGCACGTGGACGTCGCCCTGGAATTCAATCGCGGCGTTCTAGGGTTCGCGGATCGTCGCCATTTCGGCCGCGTCCTTTTCCATGATTCGCGTGAAAACGCTAGCGGCCTCGCATCTCTCGGCGTCGATGCCCTATCGCCGGAATTCACGCCACGGAATTTCGCGTCGCTTCTCGGCAAATCCCGCCGACCGCTCAAAGAATTTCTGCTCGACCAGTCGCGCGTCGCGGGCATTGGCAATATCTATTCCTGCGAATCTATGTGGCATGCGCAACTCAATCCACGTCGCCCGGCCAATTCGCTCACCAGAAAAGAAGCCGCGAAGCTTCACAAAGCAATTGTGTCTGTTCTTCGCCGTGCCTTAGAATGTTGTCTGCATCCGGCGCCGGATTTTCGCGACCCAAAGTGGTGGTTTCAGGGACTGGAAAAGATTTTGCGGGCGTATGACCTGGAAGACCGACCCTGCCGGCGATGTGGCGAGCTGATTCAGCGAATCGAACAGGGCGGCAGATCAACCTATTTTTGCAATCGGTGCCAGAAATAAGCGTCTCGAAACAAAATTCAAAAGACAGAGCGCCTGCGTGAATAATCCAGCGGCAAAAAAACCGGAACCCGCAAAGAAGCCCGAATTTGAGCGCTCTCTTGCACGCCTCGAAGAAGTCGTTCGCAAG
>DATGIS010000120.1:0-25669 GCA_035295625.1 Candidatus Acidiferrum sp.
ATCAAGTGACCTTCACTTCGCGGCAAGACTTTCTTGTTCGGCCCGCGACGGACGGTGCACGACTGTTCTATGTGGCCCGAGCCGGCGATCACTACGACCTGATGCAAGTTCCGGTCGGCGGCGGTGACGCACAAAAAATGGCCGCTCCGTTTGCAAATTCGTTGATCTGGGACGTTTCACCGGACGGATCGCGTTACTTAATGACCGGCTTTGAAGCGCGAGGACAACCATCTCAGCTGTGGTCGTGGCCGGTGACCGGAGGCCCGCCGATCAAGCTCGACGACATGATATCCGGCAGCGCGGTGTGGTCTCCGGACGGAAAATCGATCGCATACCACATCGGGAAAGAGTTGTGGATCGGCAAAGCCGACGGCTCCGGGAAAAAGAGACTGGCCACTTTCCCGCTGGATGTTGACGACCCTGCGTGGTCGCCCGACGGAACGAGAATTCGGTTGACGCTGTCGGACGCGGAGAAGGATACGCGGTCCATTTGGGAAATCCGCGCGGATGGGAATGGGCTGCGCAACATTATTGACCCAAGTTGGAAGCTGACGCGCGTGAGTAGTGGAAGCTGGACACCGGACGGCCGGTACTTTCTGTTTGCAGACCACAGCGAGAAAGGCTCGCGACTCTTCGCGCTGCGGGAAAAGGGATCATGGTGGCGACGCAGCCCGGCGGGCCCGTTTCTACTGGCGTCAGACGCAACGGGCAGCACAGCTCCTTTGATTGGAAGGAGTGGAGACCGCGTTTACTTCTATGGCGAAGCCGGGTTTCGCGTAGAACTGCAAGCGATGCAACTCGCGACAAATTCGGTTTCGCAGCTTCTGCCAGGCATGGGAGCGATCATGCCCGGATTTTCGCGCGATGGGCATTGGGTGGCGTACGAGCGCATTTCAAATGGCTCCCTATGGAGAAGCAAATTGGATGGCTCGGAACTCCGGGAATTGCCAACGCCGGGGATTCAGGTCGCGTTCCCAAGGTGGTCTCCCGACGGGAAATTTGTGGCGTTCAGCGGCCATGAGTCTCCGGAAAAGACAAACGTTTACGTTATCCGACAAGAGGGAGGGCGCCCTGAAGCGATTGCGCCGGGAGAGGATAACTTGAGAGACCCGGATTGGTCGGGGGACGGACGGGTTCTGGTGATGGCGAAAACCGACGGGAATGGAAACGGGCAAACGAATGCCGTCGATAGGCTCGTGACGGTGGATTGGGAAACGCGAAAGATGGAATCGGTGCCCGATTCGGAGGGGATGTACTTGCCTCGTTGGTCGCCGGACAATCGATGGATTGCAGCAGTTTCGGATGAGCATCATGGAATTGCGGTCTACGATACGCATCGAAAAACCTGGAAGCGGCTGGCCAAGGGGAGGCTTCTGGGAGTGCCAGCTTGGACGGCGGACGGCAGGAGTGTTTACTTTCAGGATTTGCTGGAGAGCGGGGAGCCACTTTACAAAATCGAGGTCGCTTCCGGAAAGCTCGTGAAAGTAGCTTCGTTTGAGCACGAGCTTGAGCGCGGAGCTAGTCGCTGTGCGTTCATCGCGCTGACAGGCGACGGAAGACCTGTAATCGCAATCGACCGGTCACTTCCTGACATTTATGGAGCGGCACTGGTTCTACCTTAGTACGCCGTTGCAACGTTTCGCTGAGCCTTGGATTTCGGAAAAAAATCAGGCAGACGGAAGCTCAGACGAAGACTTGAGTCGGCACAGCCCGCAATTAGAGAAGACTGAATGTGAGGGGATAATGGAGCGGCCTATCGGAATCGAACCGACACCTGAACCTTGGCAAGGTTCCGTACTACCACTATACTAAGGCCGCCCGGTTGACCCTTCTTTTATAACACGCGTTCGCGAGAAGTCACAAGTCCACATCAAAGACAGTTCTGGAGCAACGATAACAGTAATCAGGAGACCTGCGCGACGCGGGCAGATTTGACCATCGGCGATTTGCGCTGGCGGTTGGCGAAGCGCGTTGCCTTTTCCTTGTCGGTGTAGACGCGGCCGAATTTCTCGCCGTCTGCATAGGCGAGAGTAACGAGCCAATGGTGGTGCTTTCTGCGCTTGTCGGTATCGAAAGTTTTCTTTTCGCTATTGGTAGATTTGTCTGCCGCTTTTTTCACTGGGACTCCGACGAATGTAGTGGTTGCGAAACTATCGCAAGAACACCGCGTTCGCGCAAGTACCGATTTCAGTACTAACGCAGGCGAAACACGAGGTCGAACCAACCTGATATGAATTTGATGCCGGAGTCACTATGCAAGATACGCGTTACTGATTGGGACAAATTTAACGAACACTATACGCCGGGGGGAACAGTCCAATTTAGACTGTAATCCGGCGTTTATCTTGGCCCTGCCAGAGGAAATACTGCCGGTTGCGGACCCCGAACTTTCTGTACTTTTGGATGAAACATTTTTCGAGCTGATTCGTCTTTATAGCAGAGGGAACGAAGAGCTGCATGTGGCGGAACGGAAACAAAAAGATGAACTTGCACAAACTACCGCCGGTATTGGAAGACCTCAGGAATCATACACCTGAGCAGGTTGCGGAACTGCGCCTCTTGCTGGCGACGGAAGCGCCATCGCGGCCCGATCCGCGGAGGCCTGGGTTTTTCGAAGTAGAAGGCCCCGAGAGCGTTTACTACGTGTTTCGCTATCCGAATGGATCGAAGGTGCTTTTGCTGGGTGTGTGGGAACGTGATCCGGCGGCGGAACTGGTCGCCTGCTCCTGCCCCGCCGCGTGATCGTAGCTTCTAAGGGTTAGTCTTCTTCCAAATCCAAAGCAACTGAATTAATGCAGTAGCGAAGGCCTGTCGGCTTGGGCCCATCGTCGAAGACGTGTCCCAGGTGCGCATCGCACTTGCTGCATTTCACTTCGACGCGGCGCATGCCGTGGCTCATGTCAGTTTCGGTTTCGACCGCTTCTTCGCCGGTGGGGGCATAAAAACTGGGCCAGCCGGAGCCGGAGTGGAACTTGGATTCGGAGCGGAAAAGCGGCTGACCGCAGCAGACACACTTGTAGGTGCCCGCTGTTTCGGTGTCTTCATATTCGCCCGTGAAGGGTGGCTCAGTGCCCTTTTGGCGGGTTACAAAGTATTGATTCTGCGTGAGTTGTTGGCGCCAAGCGGCGTTATCTTTCTTGAGTTTGTCGGTCATGGGTGCCCTCTCCAGAGGCCAGTTTCTTAAGTGTTTCGGGGTATCTGATACGCCGCACCCCGTTGACGTTACACGGTTTACCGAAGATAGTGGGAAGTACCGATGGAAAGCAAGAACCCCACTGAAGTGCCCGTGCTCGTCGAGGAAAAGCGCTCGGATAAGAGGCGAAGCCGTCGAGCAAAGATTGCGCGACCGGTGAAGGTGCGGCCGTCCGATCCGCGAGACGAACACTTCGAGGATATTCCAACGAGCGTGAACGCGTCACGCGAAGGCATCTACTTTTTGACGCGGACGGCGAAATACTACGTTGGGATGCGCGTGTTCGTGACTTTTCCGTATACGTCGGCGCACGATCCGATGAATTGCGAGTATGTCGCGCGAGTAGTTCGCGTGGAAGACGTGGGAAATAAAAAGTTTGGAGTCGCGGTGGAGTTGTTGACGACAATGAATGTGAAGGGCGGCAAGTCGGGGCCGCGGGCGTAAAAGATTTCTCATTCACGCATAGCAATTGACACGGCGCGCGAGTTTCCTTTACTCTGCTGATTCATGATTCTAAACCACCACACGCACGGGCATCATCATCACGGCGAAAAGCCGCGTGCTGTGGAGTGTGCCTAGAGATTTCGAAAGACAAAGCACCCATTAGCCCGCTGGCGAGATAAAGCCCAGCGGGTTTTGTGTTTTTGGCCGGCTTTTTGATGGAAAAAGAATTCAGGAGGCAGAAGTGGAACTCGCGTATGGAAAGAGCGGCGGATTGATTCCGGCGATTGTGCAGGATTTTACGACCGGCGATGTGTTGATGCTGGGATTCATGAATGAGACGGCGCTGGCGGAAACGCAGCGGACGGGTGAGGTGGTGTTTTTCAGCCGGTCGCGGAACAAGCTTTGGAAAAAGGGCGAATCGAGCGGCCACGTGCTGAAGGTGCGCGAGCTGCGCATTGACTGCGATGCGGACACGATTCTGGCGCGCGTGGATGCGGTGGGGCCAGGAGTCTGCCATGAAGGATACCGGAGCTGCTTTTTTCGGGTATTGGACGAACGGGGCGAAGCACGTGTGACGGAGCGGAAGACGTTCGCGCCGGAGCGGGTTTACGGGCCGGAGGGAAAGCAATGAGCGAGGGAAAGTTGAAGCTGGGGATTCCGAAGGGGAGCTTGCAGGACGCGACGATTGAGTTGTTTGCGCGGGCCGGGTGGAAGATCACTTTGGGGTCGCGGAGTTATGTGCCGACGATTGACGATCCGGAAATCGAATGTTTGATGGTACGGGCGCAGGAGATGGCGCGATACGTCGAGACAGGAGCACTGGACGCAGGGATTACGGGGCACGACTGGGTGGTGGAGACGGGCGCGGACGTCGAAGAGCTGGCGGAGCTGGTGTATGCGAAACAGAGACTGGCGCGAGTGCGATGGGTGCTGGCAGTGCCCGAGGATTCACCGATTCGAGATGCGCGGGATCTCGAAGGAAAAGTGATTGCGACGGAAGTGGTGCGGATCACCGAGAAATACCTGGAGAGATTTGGAGTCAAAGCGCGAGTGGAATTTTCGTGGGGAGCGACGGAGGTGAAAGTGCCGCAACTGGCGGATGCGATTGTGGAAGTGACGGAGACGGGATCGTCGCTGCGCGCGAATCGGTTGCGGGTCGTGGATACCGTGCTGGAGTCGGCGACGGTTTTTATTATGAACCGGAAAGCGGCGGGGGATGCGGCGAAACGCGAGAAGGTGGAGAATTTGATTTTGATGTTGCAGGGCGCGATTGCGGCTGCGAGCAAGGTCGGATTGTTGCTGAATGTTCACCGGAACGATTTAGAGGGTGTGTTGAACGTGCTTCCGGCGTTGAAGAAGCCGACGATTTCTGCGCTGAGCGATCCGGATTGGGTGGCTATCAATACGATTATTGAAGAAACGGTGGTGCGGCAAATTTTGCCAAAATTGAAAGCGGCGAAGGCGCAGGGAATCGTGGAATATCCGTTGAACAAGATAGTGCTCTGATGAAGATCCGAAAACTGACGGCGGCGACCGAGAAGAAGATTTTTGCGGCGCGTGAGACGCGGGACGCAGAAGCGGAGCGCGTGGCGGCGGAGATTGTGGCGGACGTGAGAAAGCGCGGAGACAAGGCGCTGACTGAGTGGACTAAGAAGCTGGATGGAATTGACTTGGCTGCTGAGGGATTTTGGATTACGGAGAAAGAGATTCGTGCGGCAAGGAGCACCGCGGATAAGGAGTTGGTGCGCGCGATTGAGCACGCAGTGCGAAATGTGCGGCGGGTGGCGAAGCAACAATTGCCGAAGCCGTGGAGCATGGAAACGGACAGTGGTGTGCGGATTTCGCAGCGCGTGGAAGCGATTGAGCGGATCGGGTGTTACGTGCCGGGCGGGAAGTTTGCGCTGCTTTCGACGCTGATTATGGCGGTGGCGCCAGCGCAGGTGGCGGGCGTGAAGGAAATTGTGGTGGCATGTCCGCGACCGAATGAGGCGTTGCTTGCCGCGGCGGCGATTTTGGGTGTGCAAAGAATCGCGACAATCGGCGGGGCGCAGGCGATTGGCGCGTTGGCGTACGGAACGAAGAACGTGCCGCGCGTGGAAAAGATTTTTGGGCCGGGCAATCAGTTTGTGACGGCGGCAAAGCAGATTGTGTCGAGCGATTGCGCGATTGATTTGCCGGCAGGGCCGACCGAGGCGGTGGTTTATGCGGACCGGGGAAACGCGCGATGGATTGCTGCGGATTTACTGGCGCAGGCGGAGCACGCGAAAGATGCGGGAAGTTTTTTTGTGACGACTTCGGAGCAACTGGCGCGGGAAGTTCAGCGGGAAGTTAAATGGCTGTTGGGCGAATTGCCGCCGGGCTTTGCGTCCATTTCGACGGAAACGAGCGGTGCGATTTTGGTTACCGACACTGTCGAAGTGGCGTTTGCGTTTATCAACCGACTGGCGCCGGAACATTTGAGTTTGCCGGACCGGCCGGAGGAAATGTTGACGCGAGTGCGGGCGGCTGGAACGGTGTTTCTCGGGCCGCTGGCGGCGCAGCCGCTTGGAGATTATGCGAGCGGGAGCAATCACGTGCTGCCAACGGGTGGCTGGGCACGGCGGCGCGGCGGGCTATCCGCGGCGGATTTTGTGAAGTGCATCAGCGTGCAGAATGTGAGCGCAAAAGGATTTAAGAAATTGGCGGACGATGTGTTGACGCTTGCGAAAGCGGAAGGTTTGCATGCGCATGCGAAGGCAGTCGAGGTGCGTCGATGAAGACGAAACTGCCGGTGCGGCGGGAGATTCTGGAGCGGAAGACGTACGAGCCACCAGCGGAAGGGCGCTGGGGCAAGATTCGGCTCGATTTCAATGAGAACACGGCGGGTTGTTCGCCGGCCGTGCGACGGGCACTGGCGCGATTGAGCGAGAAGAAACTTGCGATGTATCCGGAGGTGCTGGAGGGAACCGCAAAACTGGCGCGGTATTTTGGCGTAGCGCAAGAGGAATTGGTTCTGACCAATGGCGGCGACGACGCGCTGCGCGTTTTTTTCGATGCGTTTGTGGACAAGGGATCGCGAATTCTGATTTGTGAGCCGACGTTTCCGATGTACCGGTATTACGCGGAGATTTATGGGGCGCGAATTGATGTCTGCCGGTACAACGAGGAGATGCGGTTTCCGCTGGACGACGTGCTGCACGCGCTGAGGAATAAACCGCGCGTTTTCTTTTTGGCGAATCCAAACAACCCGACGGGCACGCTGGTTCCCTTCGCTGGGTTGCGGAAGATTTTGAAAGCGGCGCCGCGAACGGCGGTCGTGTTTGACGAAGCATATGCGGAGTATTCCGGGCTGACGACGGTGCCGTGGATTCGCAAGTTTCCGAATCTTTTCGTGGCGCGGACATTCTCGAAGGCGGCGGGACTGGCGAGCTTGCGATTGGGCGGAGTGATTGCGCGGCGGGATTCGCTCGAACTGGTGCGGCGCGCGATGCCGCCGTATCCGATCAATCTGGCAGGGCTGGCGGGAGCGGTTGCGGCGGTTGGCGATCGGAAAACGATGCGGGCACACGTTCGAGAGATATTGCAGACTCGAGAGTGGTTCTCAAAAGAGTTGCGCGAGTTGGGAGCGCGGGAATTTCCAAGCGCGGGGAATTTTCTGTTGGCAGATTTCGGCGCGAGTGGACCGACGCTGTTTGCCCGACTGGAGAAGAAAGGGATTCTGTTGCGCGACCGGAGCAAGGTGATCGCGCCGGGATTTGTGCGGATTGGGATTGGGACTCGACGAGAGATGGAAACGCTGGTGCGCGAGATTCAGAGATTGTGGGAGAACCGTTAGATGAAGCGCGTGGGGACGATTCACCGAAAGACGGCGGAGACAGATATTCGGCTTCGGATTGATTTGGATGGCCGCGGAAAAGCGAAAATCACGACGGGGATTCGATTCTTCGATCACATGCTGGATCTGGTGGCGCGGCACGGCGCGTTCGATTTGACGATTGCGGTGAAGGGCGATCTGGACGTGGACCAGCACCATACCGTCGAGGATGTAGGGATTGCTTTGGGCGAAGCGGTGGCGGAGGCAATTGGAAACAAAAAAGGAATTTTGCGCGCGGGATATTTCCTGATGCCGATGGATGAAACATTGGCCGCGGCGGCGGTCGATTTGAGCGGGCGGCCATATTGCGTGGTGAACGCGAAAATCAAGGCTGAGCAGGTGGGGGAATTTCAAGTGGAGTTGCTGGAAGATTTTTTTGGCGGATTTGCGTCAGCGGCGCGGGCAAATGTGCACTTGCGCTGTTTGTACGGGCGGTCTTCGCATCACCAGGTGGAGGCGATGTTCAAAGCGTTTGCGCGAGCGTTGCGATTTGCGGTGGCGCGGGACAAGCGATTGAAGAATGTCCTGCCGAGTACGAAAGAGCTGCTATGAAGGTGGCCATTCTGGATTACGGCGGGGGAAATGTGCCGTCGGTGGAGCGCGCGTTGCGAAAGTTGGGCGCGACGACGGAACGAGTCGCAACAGTGGAGGCCCTGGCGGCCGCGAGCGCGATTGTTTTGCCCGGGCAGGGACACTACGCCTCACTGATTCGTGCACTGGACGCCGGTGGATTGCGAGCGCCGCTGGTGGACGCGTTGCTCCGCGGGAGACCGTTTCTCGGAATTTGCCTTGGTTTGCAGGCGCTTTATCAATCGAGCGAAGAGGCGCCGGATTTGGCGGGGCTTGGGATTTTGCCGGGGAAGATTCGCGCCCTGCCGGGCAGCGTGAAATTGCCACACATGGGATGGAACCGGTTGAACGTGCGGCGCGAATCGCGATTGCTCACCGGGCTTAACGGTGACGACTATTTTTATTTTGCGCATACGTTTGCGGCGGGTGCGGCGAACGGCGAGACCGTTGCGGCATGCGAGTACGGCGTGGAGTTTGGCGCGGTCGTGGAAGTCGGGCAAATGTGCGCGGTTCAGTTCCATCCGGAAAAGAGCGGAAGTGCGGGGGCGAAGTTGCTTGAGAATTTTTTGGGGATAGCGGCATGAGGCTGGCGCGGCGGATTATTCCCTGCCTCGACGTGGACGGCGAGCGCGTCGTGAAAGGCGTGAATTTTGTGGGGCTGCGCGACGCGGGAGATCCGGCGGAATTGGCGGCGCGGTACAACGCGGAGGGAGCAGACGAGTTGGTGGTGCTGGATATTGCGGCATCGCGCGATAGGCGGCCGACTTTTTTGGAGACGATCCGGCGCGTGGCGGAACAACTGGCGATTCCGCTGACGGCGGGGGGCGGGATTCGAACATTGGATGACGCACGAGCCGTAGTGGAAGCTGGCGCTGACAAGGTGACTGTGAATACGGCAGCAGTGGAGCGTCCGGAGCTGATTTCCGAGGTGTCGCGGGAGTTTGGCGCGCAGGCCGTGGTGTTGGCAATTGATGCGAAGCGCGAAGGAGAGCATTGGGATGTGCGGGTGCGCGGAGGGCGCGACTCGGCGAGACTCGATGCACTGACTTGGGCTCGGCGAGGAGTAGAAGCGGGGGCCGGAGAGATTTTGCTGACGTCAATGGACAAGGACGGGACGCAGAGCGGGTTTGATGTGGCTTTGACGGCGGCGATTTCCGGGCAGGTGAGCGTGCCCGTGATTGCCTCGGGAGGCGCGAAAAAACCGGAAGACTTTGTAGAGATATTTACTGCGGGACTTGCGGACGCGGCGTTGGCAGCTTCAATTTTTCATGATGGTGTGCAGTCGATCCGGAAGCTGAAGGAATTCTTGGCGGCGCGAAGTGTCGAGGTGCGATTTCCGTGTTGATTCCGTGCATCGATTTGCAGGATGGGCAGGCGGTGCAGTTGGTGCATGGGCTGCGGCGCGAGTTGGCGGTGGCGGATGTGTTTGGGCAGTTGGAGCGATTCAAGGATTATGAATGGCTGCATGTGATTGATCTGGATGCGGCGATGCGGAGAGGCGAGAACAACGAATTGGTCGAAGAGTTGTGCCGCCGCGCAAAGACTAAATACAAGATGAAGGTGCGCGTTGGCGGCGGAATTCGAACCGTGGTGCGAGCGAAGCGATTGGTGAAACTTGGCGCGGAACAGGTGATTTTGGGGAGCGCGGTTTTTGCGGAAAGCGAAATCAATTGGAGGTTGTTGAAAGAATTCAGGAGAATGGTTTCGCGAAAGCGTGTGGTGATTGCGCTGGATACCTGGCGGGGGAAGATTACCGTGCGCGGGTGGAAAAAGTCGCTGGCGCGCAGAGCGCCAGAAGTGATGGCTGAATTGGCGCCGTATTGCACAGCGTTTCTTTGCACGGATGTGGATCGCGAAGGAACGATGACAGGCGCGAATCTGAAATGGTTTCGATCGCTGCGAAAGGCGACGGAGCATTCGATCATCGCCGCGGGTGGAATTAAGACGCAGCGCGAGATCGTTGCGCTGGAAAAACTGGGGATGGATGCGGCGGTGGGAATGGCCGTTTACAAAAACCGGCTCCGGTAGTCACCGAACCTCGCGAAATGCGATAGGATTCTGGGCCATGAGTATCCGACGGATATTTGGCGTTCTTCTTTTCGCCGCGACGGCCGTCGCGGTTTCGGCAGAAACACAAGAGACACTGCCTTTCACTTTGAAACCGCTGGGACACGGCGTGTATGCGGCGATTGACGATGCGAAAGGAGATGCGGGCGCGAATGCCGGATTCGTGATTGGCGACGACGGCGTCCTGGTGATCGACACTTTTGAAAATGAGAAGGCAGCGCGGGCATTGCTTTCCGAGATTCGAAAATTGACCGGGCGGCCGATCCGGTTCGTTGTGAATACGCACTATCATCTGGACCATGTGGCGGGGAACAAGATTTTTCAGGATGCGGGCGCGGTTGTGATTGCTCATAAGAATGTGCGGGAGTGGATCCACACGGAGAATCTGAAATTCTTTGGCAAAGACATAAAGCCGGAGCAAAAGACGGAAGTGGAAAGTCTCGGCTCACCCAATGAGGCTTACGAAGGTGCGCTCACGATTTTTTTAGGCTCGCGCAAAATCGAAGTCACGCACTTACTGGGACACACGGGCGGGGATTCCGTAGTCAGGATTCCGGATGCGAACGTAACGTTTTGGGGGGATTTGTTCTGGCGGGCGACACTGCCGAATTTGATCGATGCAACGACGACCGACTGGAGCAAGACTCTTACGGTCGATGCGGCGTTTCGAACGAAGTTTGCGGGAACGGAAGTGCCAGGGCATGGCGATGTGGGAACGTTAGATGACGTAGCGGCATTTGCGGGCTATTTGGGCGATTTGCGAAGCTGGGTGAAAGCGGCAGAGGCCGAAAAGAAGGGCGGCGACGATTTGGTTGCGGCGGTGCTCCCGGAAGTGACAGAGAAGTATGGGAAGTGGGACTTTTTCGATTATTTTGCGAAGTCGAATATTAAGGATATGGACGCGGAGTTGCGCGGGACGAAGAGAAAACCGGGCGATCCGAACTGAAAAGCAGTAAAGCCGAACCACGGTAGGCAGGACGAGCCTCTCCGGAAAGAAGCCCTACAACAGAATCAAAATACGCTAACGGAGATAGGCGTCGGTGACGTATTGCTGGACCATGCGCTGGGTGTTGAAGAAGGAGCCGTTGATGGCGATCGCATGGAGCATGACTTCGAGAAATTTTTGGCGGTCGTTGTAATAGAGCGGCAGAATGACGTGCTCGAGTTTGTGATAGAGCGATTCGGCTTCGCCGGCATTATCCGTCGAAACCTCGGTGCCGCGGTGCAGTTCGCCGATGGACCAGCCAGTGACACCCTCGATGTGACCTTCCACCCACCAGCCGTCGAGAATGCTTAAGCTCGGCACGCCGTTGAGCGCAGCTTTCATGCCGCTGGTGCCGCTCGCTTCGAGGGGAAATTGCGGTGTGTTGAGCCAAAGGTCGACCCCTGCCGTAATTTTTCCCCCAACTTCCATGTTGTAGTTGTCGAGAAAGACGGTGTGAACGGCTTTCTTGAGTGCTTTTTTCGCTTTGAAAATTTTCCTGATGAGTTCCTTGCCGCCGCTGTCGTTCGGGTGCGCTTTGCCGGCGTAAATGATCTGGAATTTTCCAGAGTGCTTGGCGATTTCGCGGAGGCGGTCGAGATCGGAAAGAATCAGGTCCGCCCGTTTATAGCCAGTAGCACGGCGTGCGAAGCCGATGGTGAAGACGTCGGGATCGAGCTTGAGGCCGGTTTTGCGGCGAACGGTCTCGAAAAGATCGTGTTTGGAGATGAGGTGCGCGGCCCATACCTCTTCGGCGGGAAGGCCGAGAGCGCCACGAAGGCTGTAATTGTCTTCGCGCCAGCTCGGAATGTAGCGATCAAAGAGTTGCTGAAATGCGGGAGCAGCCCAAGTGCCGGCGTGAACGCCGTTGGTGATAGCTTCAATCAGAAATTCCGGGAACATGCGACGGGAGACTTCGCCGTGCTTTTTGGCGACTCCGTTTACGAAATTGCTCAGCCCCAGCGCGAGATGCGTCATGTTGACGGAGGCGCCGTGACGGGCGGCGTCCTGCAGGGCCGGGAAATTTGTTTCGGCCTGAAGGACGCGTTTGATGAGGTCGGCGGAAGAAGCGTCCTTAAGATCGAAGAATTCGGTTTGCGCAGGAAAGGCGCGAGTCAAGAGTTCGATCGGAAAACGGTCGTGGCCGGCGGGCACAGGCGTATGGGTGGTGAAAACGCACCTATTGCGAACTTTTTCGATGTCGTCGCCGATCACGGACTTGCGGCCGGCTTTAGCGGCTTCTTCGCCGAGAAGTTCGAGCGTCAAAAGTGCGGCGTGGCCTTCGTTCATGTGATAGCGAGAGATGTCTTCGTAGCCGAGTCCGCGCAGCATGCGGACGCCGCCGATGCCCAGCAAAACTTCCTGGCAGAGGCGGTAATAGGAATCGCCTCCATAGAGGCTGCCCGTCAGATTGCGATCGCGCTCCTCATTGGAAGGAAGGTCAGCGTCAAGAAAATAGACCGGAACGACGTAGCCGCGCGCGCCGACGGCATCATAGCGCCAGGCGCGAAGTTCGACGCGACGGTTTTCGAGAGGCACGCTGATGCGCGCTTTTTCTTCCTTGAGAAAATCTTCCACTCGCCACTCGACAGGCTCTTCCGATTGAACGCCATCTTCGGAGAGGACTTGCGTGAAGTAGCCTTTGCGGTAAAGCAAAGAGATGGCGACCATCGGCAACTTGAGATCCGCCGCAGCGCGGATGGTGTCGCCGGCTAGAACTCCCAGGCCGCCCGAGTAGGACGGCATGGAATTCTCGAGCGCGATCTCCATCGAAAAATAGGCAACGAGGCGTTTGTTGTTCGTCAATTTATCCGCCATGCGAATTTTGACTCCGTTGGGCGCGGAGCTGCAGACACAGCGACTACTGGGCACACCGCCATAAGAGAACTATTTTCCGGTAATCGGCGAAAGCAAGCAAGAGCGCAGCGAAGTGGTTGTTAGTTCTTGCGAAAAACTGATGTTTTCCGCGTGCCGCTGGGGGAGGATACCAGCTACGCTCTAGGCATCATTGCAAGCACGGAGGAATTCGCATGGCCGAAGAAGGCCGCCGCTGGCGCCTTGGTTTCTGGAGCTTGATTGTCACGCAATTCCAGGGCGCGTTTAATGACAACGGGTTGAAGTTCTTCGTGATCTTTCTTGTGCTTGGCCAAAACCCGACGCAAGAGCAAAAAGACTTTCTCGTTTTCATTGTTGGAAATCTCTTTGCCGTGCCTTTCCTGTTGTTTTCGATGACCGGGGGCTACCTCGCAGACCGCTACAGCAAGCGCTCAGTCACGATAGGGACGAAGGTATTTGAAATAGCCGCGATGTTGTTCGGCTTATACGCCTTTACACACGGCAGTCGGACGATGGCTTTCGCGGTGATTTTTCTGGCGAGCACCCAAGCGGCATTCTTCGGACCATCAAAGTACGGGTTACTACCAGAATTGCTCCCTGAGGAATCGCTTTCATGGGGCAACGGCATCTTGGAGCTTACAACATTTCTGGCAGTAATTTTGGGAGCAGTACTAGGCCCGATTTTCGCCCAGATGTTTCGTGGACGCGAGTCCCTAGCAAGCGTTCTTTTTGGTATTTTCTCGCTCGTCGGGCTCGGCGCCAGTTTTGGAATATCGAAGGTCCCGGCCCTAGATGTGCAAAAGAAATTCAGATGGAACCTACTTGGAGATCTCGGCACTCAGGCGCGCATAGTTTTGAAAGACAGAGCCCTCCACCTGGCGGTGGTAGGCAACACGTATTTTTGGTTTTTGGGCGCGTTGTTGCAATTTGTTGTCGTGTTTTACGGTCGCGACATTCTCCATCTCGATGAAACGCATGGCGGCTATCTTCAGGGCGCCCTCGCCATTGGCATTGGAATTGGGAGTTTCGCAGCCGGGTATCTTTCCGGCGGAAAGATCGAATATGGCCTCGTGCCGCTGGGCGCGGTAGGGATGACCGCATTCGGTTTTTTGATCTCTGCGCACGGTTTGAGCTTTCCGCAAGTCATGGCATTTCTCGGCGGCCTGGGATTTGCGGGCGGCTTCTTTGTCGTCCCGATCAATGCGCTGATTCAGCATCGGCCGGAAGAGAGTCATAAAGGCAGTGTCATCGCGTTTGCCAATTTTCTCTCATTCGTGGGTGTTCTAGCTGCCTCTGCCATCTACTACGTGCTGACGGCGTTTTTCAACGTCAACCTCGCGACGTTTTTCATCTGGACTGCCTTTCTTTCCTTGGTAGCGGCGGCATATGTCGTCTACTTGCTACCAGATTCGTTGTTGCGGCTGCTGCTTTGGTTTGCAACGCATACCCTTTACCGCATTCATACGAAGGGCGGAGAGAATGTTCCGGCGCGAGGCGGAGCGATGCTGTGCCCGAACCACTCGTCGATGGTCGACGGAGTTTTATTGATTGCGAGCACGGACCGGCCGATTCGATTTCTAATGTTCAAGGGATCGTACGAGCACTGGCTGGTCAAGCCGTTCGCGAAAATTATGGGTGTGATTCCAATCGCGTCAAACCAGGGGCCACGAGAACTGATTCATTCGTTGAGAGCGGCGACGGACGCGCTGAAGAACGGCGAGCTGCTATGCATTTTTCCTGAAGGACAGATGACGCGAATCGGGCAAATGCTTCCTTTCCGGCGCGGCCTCGAACGAATCATGAAGGGTGTGGACGCGCCGATTATTCCTGTCCATATCGACGGCGTGTGGGGATCGATTTTCAGTTTCGCGGGCGGCAAGTTTCTCTGGAAGTTTCCGCGCAAGATTCCGTATCCCGTGCATGTGACGTTCGGCACGCCGTTAGCTGGGACGACGGCCGCAAAAGAAGTACGCCGCAACGTGCAAGAACTGGGAGTAGACGCGTTTGCCGCGCGCAAGGATCGTTTGCAGACGATTTCGCGAGCATTCATTCACACGGCGCGGCGGCACCCACTCCGGTTCGCGATGGCGGATGGGCGGACGCCGCGGCTGAGTTATTTTTCGGCGCTGACGAAGTCGATTTTTCTGGCGCGGCGCTTGCGGAAGCACTGGAAAGACCAGGCGATGGTCGGCTTGTTCCTGCCGCCATCGATTCCCGGCCCGCTGGTGAACTACGCAGCGATGCTGATGGGCAAAGTCCCAGTAAATTTGAACTACACGGTCTCACGTGAGGCGCTGGAATCGTGCGCAAAGCAGTGCGAACTGAAAACAGTCGTGACGTCGAAATTGTTCCTGGAGAAAGTAAAAGTTGAGCCTCCTGGCGAAGTGATCTACGCAGAGGATTTGGCGGCGAACCCGAGATTTGGCGAAAAGCTAGCCGCACTGTTCGGCGCGCTATTCTTGCCAACAGGAGCGCTGCAAAAATTCTGCGGAGCTGCGCGGAAAACAACGCTGGATGACACAGCGACCGTGATTTTTTCCAGCGGATCGACGGGCGAGCCAAAGGGCGTAGTCTTGTCGCACTACAATCTTGCTTCGAACGTCGCGCAATTGCTGCAAATTTTCATGCTGCACAAATCCGATCGAATTTTGGGAATACTTCCCTTTTTTCATTCGTTCGGATTTACGGGAACACTTTGTCTGCCGGCTGCGTCGGGAATCGGCGCGGTTTTTCATCCGAGCCCGCTCGATTCGCGGGCGATTGGCGCGCTCGTAAGCCAACATTCGGTGACAATGCTCCTGGCGACGCCGACATTCTTAAACGCCTACACGCGGCGCTGCACGGCTGAAGATTTTGGGAGTCTGCGAATCGTGATGGCTGGCGCCGAGAAGCTGCCGGACCGCATTTCGATCGCGTTTGAAGATCAGTTTGGGATTCGGCCACTTGAGGGATACGGATGCACGGAGTGTTCTCCAGTCGTAGCTGTCAACACTTTTGACTTTCGTGCGGCGCAATTCCGCCAAGTCGGCGCGAAGCGCGGGACGATTGGCCATCCATTACCAGGAATCGCAATTCGAATTGTCGATCCCGAGACGGGCGAACTGCGCGACGTCGGCGAGCCCGGGCTGTTGCTCGTTCGCGGGCCAAATATCATGCAGGGGTACTTGAAGCGGCCGGAAAAGACGGCGGAAGTTTTAAAAGACGGCTGGTACAACACCGGCGATATCGCGGCGGTGGACGAGGACGGATTCCTCCGGATTACCGATCGGCTGAGCCGGTTCAGCAAGATTGGCGGCGAAATGGTGCCGCACATCAAGGTCGAAGAAAAACTGCAGGAGATCGCGCAAGCGACAGAGCAAGTCTTTGCCGTGACGGCTGTGCCAGACGAAAAGAAGGGCGAACGATTGATCGTGCTCACAACCCTTTCGGAAGAAAATCTGGCCGCGACGCTCGAAGGATTTGCAAAGGCCGATCTACCCGCGTTGTGGAAGCCGCGCGCGGACAATTTTCTGCGAATCGAAGCGCTTCCCTATTTGGGCACGGGAAAGCTGGATTTGCGGCGCCTGCGAGAACTGGCGTTTGAACTGACCGGCGCAGGCAAATGATTTTTTCGAAGAGCAGCCGGCCGATTCGAAGGATTCTTCTAACTGCAATTGCGCTGCTGATTTGGTTCTACACACAGTCGTTGCTTGGCGCGCGTCCCCTGCCGTCGAGCGGTATCGGCGATGGGCTGCACCAGTTGACCTCGCCGTTGAACACATACTTCCTTTCGCACCCACGCGCGGCGAACGCGCTGCTGATTTCAAGTTCGGCACTCATCGACTTGCTCGCGCTATTTCTGTTGCTGCGCTGGCTGTTTGGCGAAAGCGTTCGGCCATTTCTTGGATTGTTTTTGCTGATGTTGACACGACAGGTAGTTCAAGCGTTTTGCGCGCTGCCCGCGCCGCCGAACATGATTTGGCACTATCCGGGCTTTCCTTCGTTGCTGGTTACCTATTCGGTCGCTGGCGATTTCTTTTTTTCAGGACACACGGCTATCGCGGTTTTTGCAGCGACAGAGGTCGCTCGATTGAAAAAACACTGGTTGACCGCGCTGGCTGCCACGGTAGTTCTGTTCGAGATTGCGACGGTGCTGGTGTTAAGGGCCCACTACACGATGGACGTTTTCACGGGGTTGATCGCCGCGCTGCTTATGGCGGAAGTGGGGGACAAACTCGCGGGGCCGATCGACTCGTTCGTCGACCAACTGGAACAACGATCCGCCTGAGTCCGCGTACCTAAATGTTCTTTATCTTGCTGTACAACCGCTTGCCAAAACCTTCCGGCACACTGTATTCAACGCCATCCCCAATGAGCCTGACGACGTTGCGAGTCCCATCAACAACCGCCTTGCAATGGGCGCACACCTTGAAATGCGCTTCCAACCGGGCGCGAAGCTCGGCGTCCACGTCGTTGTCGACGTAATTGGAGATTTCCCTCCAGACCTCAATGCAGCTGATGTCAATCACAGACATTGGATACCCACATCGCCAAAAAGTTTCTCCGTCACCAAATCCAACCCTACCAAGGCCGCACCTTCTCATATTCCTGCTTGCCGCTGACCCAACTACCATCGAAGCCGGGAGCCAAGGCGTCGCGCATCTGCAAACGAGCCCGCAGGAGCCGCGTTTTAACATTTCCCGCAGAAATTCCCAGAGCTTGCGCAGTTTCTTCAATGCTGAAGTGCTGGATGTCCCTAAGCACAAGCACTTCTCGGTATTTTGGCGGGAGCGCCGCCAGGGCACGCTTCAGAGCATCGCGTAATTCCGTCCTTGCCAAAGCTTCAGACGGCACTTCGTGCCAATCCGCAAAATCCTTCGGAATGTAGTCGCCGTCGCCATCGGATTTGGGCTCGTCGACGGATTCGTAGAGATGGCGGCGGTCTTTGCGGAGCTTGAGGCGGGCTTCGTTGATCGTGATGCTAACCAGCCAAGTACTGAACTTCGACTCGCCTCGAAACTTGCTTAGATTCGAAAATGCCTTAAGGACCGCCTCCTGAGAAACCTCTTCCGCATCCGCCTGATTGTTCAGAATGGACATGGCGGCAGTATAGACGGCCCGCTCGTATGGCTGGACGAGCGCATAGAAGGCGTCCTTGTCACCGCTGTTGACGCGGCGAATCAGTTCCGCTTCGTTGGGATTCACGTAGGACTTTGTGGTTCCCGCGCCCACCGGTTCCTCTGCTGCCATTCTCGCACGACCGCGAATCAAAGTCCTCGTTCTCGTCAGCTCTAAGTCGTTTGGACGCATGGGAGCCGGGGGCCCGTCCGCGACGGTCTTAATTGGCAAAAAAAACGGCCCGCGACGTAACGCCGCGGGCCGTTTTTTTTCCTTCTGACCTATGCTGCAATTTGCTTGACGAGCGGGGTCACCGTCTTCACTTCGATCTTGCGCGGCAGCGCAGCAACCGCCACCGGAGCGGTGATCTCCAACACGCCATTTACGTATTCGGCGGCGAGTTTCTCTGCGAGTACGCCTTCGGGCAGAGTCAATGTCCGCTCAAACACGCCATACCCGATCTCTTCTTCGAAGAGTTCGGTTTCCTTCGCCTTGCGCTCGAACTTCCGCTCGCCGCGAATCATCAACAGATTGCCTTGTGCGTGAATCTGCAGATCCTTCGGCTCGATTCCAGGAATCGTGATCTTGCAAACATACTTCTTGGCTTCCTTGTCGAGGTACGCTTCGACGGCAGGAGTGAACGCCAGCTCCTTCTTGAACTCCGGCCACTCGCGCGTCCACGGCCTCAGGCCGAGCGTGCGGTTGAACATCTCGTTGAATTCCCGGTGAAAGTCGAACAGGTTCTCAAAGATTCCTTCTGGATTCCGTAGAGTCCTCATGATGCCCTCCTCAGTCTTTCTATCTCTTTTCGTTGCGCCTGCTGATTCGCAGGTATCGAAGCTGCCTTGCTCGCGCTCACAGGCGGAGAGCAACGGCCGCGCAGGCAATCGCGTCATGTTCCGCAATTTATGCGCGCCGCATCACAGCTTGAGAGAACTTGCCCGCCCGCTTTTGGCTGGGCTGCCAGGATTTGCCTGTGGTTCTCTCTTCGACGGCTCTTATGTAGAACTGAAAGCATGTTCGTTGCAGTGACCGCGAATACCAGACGCTGTGACGGGCGGTGTTTTTGCGCGGGCAAGAGGCGCTTTTGCGACATCCGTGGGTCGGGATTGGTCGAGCGCGACTTACCGGGAGGAGTGCGTCGCGAGTAGTTCATCCGCCGCAGGCTCTCGCGCTGCTTCGTTCTGGCCGCTTGGCGGTCTCTGGGGTAACGCAGCAACAAGTCGCCGCGTGTAAGGATGGCTTGCTCGATGAAAGATCTTCTCGGGTGAATCACATTCCACGATTTCGCCTTGATTCAAGATCGCAATGCGTCGGCAGAGCGCAGCGACGGAAAGCAAATCGTGCGAGATGAACAAGATCGCCGTGCCCATCTCCATGCTGAGCCGCTTGAATAACGCAAGCACCTCGGACTGCGTAATCGTGTCCAGTGCGCTCGTCGCTTCATCTGCGATCAACAAAGCTGGCCGGTGAAGAATTGCCATCGCAATCGTGACGCGCTGGCCCTGGCCCACGCTGAGTTGCGAGACCTGTCTTGAGAGAAACTCGTCGTCGTTCGGCAGGCTGACGTTGCGCAGCGCTTCGCGAATCGCAGCGATAGCCACGTCGGCATTGGAATCGCCGTGAGCCCTCCATGCTTCGCGGAGTTGTGTCCCGATTCGAAGCGCTGGATTCAGAGACGTCAAAGGGCTTTGCAACACAACGCTGATTTTCCGGCCGCGCACACTGCGCAATTGCTTTTCTGAATACGAAAGCAAATCTTCGCCTTCAAACTGAACTTTACCGTGCACGACGGCTTTCTTGCGATCAAGCAAACGCAAAATGGCCATTGCGAACGTGCTTTTGCCGGATCCGCTTTCGCCGACGAGCCCCACGATTTCGCCGCGTCCGATTTCGAGCCGTAGATCTTTCAATACGCCCGGCCTATTCGGATAATCGACCGAAACTCGCGCCAAAAGAAGTGGACTCTCCAGAGTCACTTCTGGGCTCCCAATTGTGAGCTATTTTGAACACGCAAGGTTTCCGCGTTCCAAAATGCCGGCGGGTTCAAGACCACCGGCGCCGCACCGGCAACTGCCGGCGAGACTGCCGTCAAAACATCTTTGTTGATGAGATAAATGAACGGCTGCTGTTCCGAAACAATCTGCTGCACGCGATCGAACTTTGCTTTCCGTTCTTTTTCCGTGGCAGCGGTCGCTTGCCCCCGCATCAACTGATCGATTTCCGCTTCCCAGGCGGTCGCGGGCGATTTTTGGCTCGGATTCCATTGATGATTTTCTCCGGAGCTGAGCCACACGTTCATCTGTCCGTTTGGATCGAGGTCGGTATTCACCAGACCGAGCAGGCATGCATCGTAGTCGAACGTGCGCGTCATGCGTTCGATAAGCGACGGAAAATCGAACGTCACGACATTCACTTTGATTCCAACCTGCGAGAGGTCCTGCTGGATCATCGCCGCCATTTTTTCGCGGGCGGTATTGCCGGAGTTCGTGACTAGTGTGAACTCGACACGATTCCCAGCGGCATCTTTCAATGTTTCCTGCTGAAAGCGAAAGCCTGCCTTCGTGAAGAGTCGCAGAGCGCCCTGTGGGTCGTATTTCGGTTCTTCGAGTGCCGCGTTAAACCAAAACCGGTTGGAGGGGGAAACCGGACCAAACGCCGGCTTGGCGAAGCCCCTGTAGACGATGCGAGAGATGTCTGCGCGATTGATCGCCAACGAAACGGCCTTGCGAAACTCCGTCGTGCGAAACCACGCCCTTTTGTAGTCGGGCATCGGAGCCGACGTCGATTGATTGAACCAGAACTCTTCGGCGTCAAGGCCCGTACCCGCTGTGCGTGTCAGAGAGGGGTCTTCAGCCTTCAGACGTTCGTACAGCTCCGGATCGAGCCGATTGATCAACTGCAGCTCTCCACGGCGGAAACGGACTAATTCGATGTCTCGATTTCGCTGGATGTCGAGCTGAATGGAATCGAGATACGGCAGAGCGTGGCCCTGCGCATCGTGCTTCCAGTAGTTCGAATTCTTGCGAAGCAGAACGTAGGAGCCAGCCTTGTATTCGGAAACATAAAACGGTCCAAGAACGGCCATTTCTTTTTTCGGCGAATGAACAGAAAGAATTGCCACCTGGTCGAAGAGTCGCTCGAGGCCCGCGATCGGCCCGGGAAATGTGATAGCCACAACTTCCGGCGAAGGAGTTTTGATTTCGGTCTTACCTGCGCCTACTTCGAAGGAATCTCCCGTCGGCGAGTGAGTATTGGGATCAAGGAGCAAGCGCATCGTGTAGGCCACGTCGTCGGAAGTAAACGGCGTGCCATCCGAAAAATAGATTCCAGGGCGAATCTGAAAAGTGATCGTCTTACGGTCCGGAGAAATTTTCCAGGACGTGGCCAGCGCCGGTTCAAGCGCTTGCGTTTGACGGTTCAAGCGAATCAGCACGCCGCCGGTCAGGTACCGCACGTTCTCTGACGCTTCATCTTCGACAAGTACCGGATTGAATGTCTTCGGCTCGCCATGCAGACAAAAATGGAGTTCTCCGCCCGATTGAGCGCGCGTTGTCGCGGCCATCAAAGCCAAACAAAAGAGTGCAATGAGTCTCGATGCTCGAAACATCAGGCCAACTCCTCTCGCTGCGGCAAAACCAATTGAAAGCTGATTACGACCACAACCAACAAAAGCAAGGGTGACAAGCTCCAAGGATTGGCCCGCACTGCGGAAAAATCTTCGAGTCCTTTCAAAAGATTTCCCCATGAGGCCATCGGCTCCATCACGCCCAATCCCAACATGCTGAGAGTCGCTTCCGTAAGAACAAAAAGCGGAATCGAAATCCAGAATTGTGCGAGCAAGACGGGGCGCAAATTGGGAAAAACGTGGCGGGACAATAGCCGAAATCGCGAACAGCCCGTCGCTCTCGCCAGCACGATGAAATCTGAATTGCGAAGCGCCCGGGCGGTTGCCCAGATCACGCGAAGCGAGGCGGGCCAACCCAGGAACCCAAGCAGAACAAAGGTGGCAACGATCGAAACGAACGGGGAAATGCTCAGTGGAAGAACCGCGCGAAGTGCCAGCAACAACAACAAAAGCGGCAGCGCCATCGAGACGTCTGCAGCGGCAAGAATTGCCTTCTCCAGCCAGCCACCGCTAAAACCTGCAATGCATCCGAGCACGGCCGCGAGAAATGTTGCGATGATCGCCGCTGCCGGCGCCAGCAACAATGAAACGCGGGTCCCGTATAGCAAGCGCGTAAACAGGTCGCGGCCGAGACCGTCCGTTCCCAGAAGGTGCAGCGACGAGGGCGCCGCGTTGGGCAGTTCGCGAAATTGCGTCGCATACGAATAACTCGTGAAGCGGTCTGCAAACAGACAAACGGCAAGGACCGAACACAAAATCCCGAGAGCGGCGGCGCGCGCGATTCTGGCCGCGCTCATTGGGCCGTCTCCTGCCGAAAATCGAGAGCCGAATTGAACGCGACCGTGATCATTGTCAAGATCAGCGTCAGATTTATGATCAGCGGCAGATCCCGATTCATAGCGGCCTGCCATGCCAGTTGCCCGACGCCGGGCGAATCACACAGCGCCTCCACCGGTATTGCAGCGCCAAACGCCATGCTCAGAGACACACCCGCCAGCGCAAGAACCGGCGCGCCAACGAGTGGAAGGACGTGCCGGAAGATAATCAGTGTGTCGCTAATTCCGCGCGCTCTCGCGGCGGTGACGTACGGCTGAGCATAGGCATGGTCGAGCAAATTTCGTAGATAGCGGAACACTTTTGGAAAAATGATCACTGCAATGGCCACAAAGACCGGCGCGTGAACATAGACAGCGAGCATCGCAACAACACCCGTCGGCAACGCGATTAGCAATCCGCTCGCAATCGTGCCGGAAGCGTCCAGCAAAAATCCGCCATAGAACAATCCGGCAAACGCGAGCGCAAACGCACTGCACCAGCAGAGAACCATCGCCGCGAAAACAGACTTGGCCGTTACGGGCAGGCGCTCCTTGATCAGCGTCGCCACCGGCTGTTCCAATCCTTGCGACACTCCCAGATCTCCGTGAACGGCGCGAGCAAGATATTGCCCGTAGTAGGCGAGCAATCCGGAATGCAATTGCCGATCGTTGCGAATTGCTTCCTTGCTGGCCTGATTCAACCGCGGATCCAGTTCTCGTTCATCCACGCTGTATCCGGGAGCGAAGCGAATCAGCGTCGCTGCCAAAAATCCACCGATCAACGTGATTGCAACAAGCAGCACGAGACGCCAGGCAAATTTTTGAACAAGTGTCCGCATCGTCGCAATCCTTCGCTCAACGCAGCGCCCGTGCGCCCTAGAGCGCGTCCTGCGCTTGCAAGCGCGGCGATTCTCCCAATTGTCGGTAGTGATTTTCTTTGAAGCCGTACATTCTGCGATCGGCTTCGGACAGAAGTTCTTCCGCCGTCGCTCCATCCGCGGGAAAGTACGCCCCGCCGATACTCACGGTAACTACCTTGCTCTGGCACACCGCCATGCCGGCATCCTGCACCGCAGCTTCGAGCCTCGGAATAAGTTCGCGCACAGCGTCGCTCGTCATGTCCGGCAAAATAAAAACAAATTCGTCGCCGCCGAGCCGTCCAACTTGGTCGTACTCTCGGCACGCGCTCTTTACGTTTCTCGCAATCGCTTGCAGCAGCGTGTTGCCCACAAGGTGCCCGAAATTATCGTTCACATTCTTGAACCCATTCAGATCGCTCATTAAAACAGCCAGCGGAGTGCCATTGCGGCGCGCCCGCGCAATTTCCTTGTCGAGTTGCAGGCAAATCGATCGCGCGTTCGGCAATTCGGTAAGGAAGTCCGTGCTCGCCGAATCCTGCGCCGTCTCGAATCTGAGTGCATTCTCAACGGAGAGGCCCAACTTCGAACTCGCCGCCAGCAGCAAACGCAAATGGTCCTTCGAAAATCCTTGTTTGGCGCGAAGGTACAGCGTCAGCACGCCGGCAACGCCATTTCGCCCACGCAGTGGAACCGAGAGTGCCGATTGTAAAATCGAAACGCGCGCCAGGTCGCCGAGATACTTCGTTTCCGCCATCGGATCGCCGTTGACAATGGGCTTTTCCGTTTTTGCCACCCAACCTGCGATTCCCTGGCCAAGCGGAATTCGCAGCGAGTTGAACAGTTCATAGTCCACGCCGTGCACGTAGCGCGGAACCAGCGTCTCTTCTTCGCAGACGTAAAACACAATCGAATCGTGCGGGATCATTTCTTTTAGCCGCACCGCCACAACGGAAAGCGTTTCGCGCAAGCTCAATGAGTTGCCCAGCGTCTGCGCCAACTCAAACAGCAGTTGCGCTTCCTGGCGAGCGGACACGATGGACGAAAGGAACGATGCAGCACGTACTTCCGCGTCGTCAGGAATTTCCGCAAAACCAGCCGACGGCGCCGCAGGCCGATCGACCTGCGAAAACATGTCGGACAAATTGTCGTCATCGCCGGCCGAAAACACTTCCTGCTCCAGCGCTTCATATCGCCGCTCGATGCATTGCACCACGCGCGGGTCATAGCTTCGTCCGCTCTCGGCCACCAAATGCGCCATCGCGTCTTGTGGAGACATGGCGCGCCGATACGGCCGCTCGGAAGTCAACGCGTCGAAACAATCCACCACCGACAGAATTCGCGCTCCGATCGGAATCGATTCGCCCGAAAGCGCATCCGGATATCCGCTGCCGTCCCACTTTTCATGATGCGACCGCACAATCGGCACGACCGGATACGGGAATTGCACGCGATCCAGTATTTCCGCACCGACGATCGGGTGAATCTTCATCTTTTCAAATTCTTCCGGCGTGAGCCTTCCCGGCTTCGAAAGAATTTGCTCCGGTACCGCAAGCTTGCCAATGTCATGCAGCATAGCCGCCGCGCGGATCGCATTCAGCGTCGAGTCATCAAGGTTGAGGTCTTCACCGATTCGCAACGCATAGCGCTGCACGCGCTTCAGGTGATCGTGTGTATTGTGGTCTTTGGCTTCAATGGCCAGCGAAAGCGCTTCAATTGTTCTGAGGTGCAGGTCCGCGATTTCTTCGCTGTGCTTTTTCTCGCCTTCCAACCGATCCAGATACACGCGATAAGAACGATAAATCCAATAAACAATTGGCAGGACAAGGATTGCGACTTGCCAACCCAAAAAGCGATTGATGACGCTCACGCCACCCGCAATCAATGCTCCGAGCATGTAATACGGAAACGACCACAGGTAGCATTCTTTCCAGACGGAAACCGGATTCCGCCGCTCCGTCATCGCAATCGTTCCGGAGACGGACATTGTGTTCATCGCGAAGTACGTTGTCGAAGCAGCCGCCAGCAACAATGGCCACCGCATTCCAAAGTTGAACGCAACGTTGCTATGGAAAACCAGGTCAGCCGCGGTGATGGAAAGCGCGAGATTCGCAAAATTAAATAAAACTTGGATCGGCCGGGGACGCGGCTTTGATTGCCAAAGAGTCTGCACCAACCCGCCCAGACATCCCATCAACAGCGTCTCCGGATACGACAGATCCAGAATGCCGACAAGAATAAACAGGAAATTTGCCGACATCGTCGCCTGGATTCCCGGCAGTTGAACCTTAAAGACCGACGCGGTCAACGCGACGGCAAGAAAGCAT
>DATGIS010000121.1:0-22455 GCA_035295625.1 Candidatus Acidiferrum sp.
AGCGAAGTAGCGCGCATCAAGAACGACATGCTGCGGCAACTGACGATTCAAAAATCGACGCCGCAGAATATGGCGCTGATGCGATTTCGGAAATTGCTCTACGGCAACCACCCGTACGGAACAGTGTTTGCGACAGAAGACAGCATTCAAAAGGCGACGCTCGCTGACGTGAAGAAATATTACGACACGAACTTCGGTGCTCAACGGACGCATCTTTACGTGGCCGGCAAGTTCAACACGGCAGCAGTGAAGAAGGCGATTACGGCGGCATTTGGAACATGGTCGAAGGGACCCGCGCCTGCGCCGGATGTGCCACAGGTGAAACCGAATCACACGCTGGATTTGACCGACCGGCCGAAGGCGCCGCAGTCAACTTTGTACGTTGGACTGCCGGTAGCGAACGCGACGAGCGAAGACAGTATTCCGCTGCTCGTGACAAACTCTCTGCTCGGCGGCTCGTTCGGTTCGCGCATTACTTCGAACATTCGCGAACAGAAAGGTTACACGTATTCCCCCTCGAGCCAGATTTCGCGGCGCTATCACGACGCGTATTGGGTGGAAGTGGCCGACGTAACGACGAAATTTACGGGGCCATCGCTGAAAGAAATTTTTGGCGAAATCGAGCGGCTCCAGAAAGAGCCGCCGTCCAACGCGGAGTTGAAAGGCATCCAGAGTTTTCTTTCGGGAATTTTTGTACTGCAAAACTCCTCGCGGGGGGCATTGATTGGGCAACTTCGCTACGTGAACCTGCAAGGACTCGGCGACGCGTATCTTTCGACTTACGTGCAGAAGGTGAACGCCGTGACGCCGAAAGACGTGCAGGCAATGACGGTGAAATACATCAAACCGGAAGAGATGACAATCGTGGTCGTCGGTGATAAGGCGCAGATCATGGATCAGCTTGCACCGTACATGACGGGAAATTCACAGACGCACTAATCGAAGCGCATTGGCAGTTCTGAATTCGGCCGATGTTCATCCGCCGCGCGGTACGCGACGACGAGGCGTTGGAAGAGAGGCGAGGCGGCGGTTGCGCTTCGCCTTTTCCGCGTAGAGATGCTTGTCGGCTTCGGAAAGAAGGCGCTCGATGCGTTCGCCTTCGCCACGATAAACCGAAATGCCGATACTGGCCGACAGCGCGGGCAATTCCTTGTCTTGCGCCATGACAGTGTGAATGCGGTTGACTACGCGTTCGGCTTCTTCCTGTTCGGTCTCCGGGAGAACGAGGGCAAATTCGTCGCCACCGTAACGGGCGGCTAAATCGATTGCGCGGCAGTTGACGCGGAGAGTGTCCGCGACGCGACAGATGGCACGGCTGCCCACGAGGTGGCCATGCGTGTCGTTGATGGTTTTCAATCCGTCCAGGTCCAGCAGGAGCAGCGCGAACGGGCGCCCTGTCCGGTTGGTGCGCTCGGTTTCGTTTTCGAGGACATCGAGAAGTCGGCGATAGTTGGCGAGGCCGGTGAGCGGATCGCTGACGGCAAGATGGCGAACCTGTTCGAAGAGGCGAGCGTTGTCGAGCAGTGCGCCGCCAAGAGCGACAGCGTAGCCGATTACGCTGAGGCCTTGGGAAAGCACAAAAGGCGCGTCCAGAAGACGAGCCGATTGAGAGGCGGCGAGTTGCGCGGCAAAGTTAAGCCATGTGGCCGCATAGACGGAGCGATCGAATGCGGAAGCGTCAAACGTCAACCGGCGCCGATACCAAATCAGCGCGATGAGAAAGATTGCCGCAGGCAAGAGCTGCTGCGGGCTTGGTACAAATGCCAACTGGTGCGGCGAAAGCTCGGTCGGCAGCCGGCGCATGGAAACGGTAATGACATAGGTCAACGTGACGACCGTAAAAAGCGCGCCAGCGATTTCGCCCTTCGTGTGGCGAGAGCGAGGGAGGAACTTTTCCACCAGAAGCGCCACAACAAGGAGCAGCGCCAAAATCATGCGCCCGAGCCACAGTGCGACCGGCGCCCAGTGAACTTTCAAAACCTGCTGGTTGGTGACGTCGAAAAAAAAGAGGCTGGAACCGACCAGCACGGAGCCCGAAAGCAGGAAACCGGAACCAAGGATCAGCGAAATGCGATCTTGCGTGCCTTGGAAGCGGACGAGGGCCACGGCGGAAAACACGAACGCAAGCAAGCCGGTGACGATCTGCAGGTAGCCCTGGAGGGCGGCGTCCGCGTCGAGCGGAATCGGCCGAATCCAGAAGGCGAGCAGGAAAATAGACAGGAATGCCACGACCTGCCAAAAGGCAGGGGTCGCGTTGATGCGCGAGGATTGGTCCGAGGCTTCGCCCATAATGACTTTCTGGCCGGGGGCGGTATCTACACTTATTAGACCCTGAATCCCGACAAACGGTTTCTCCTATTCGGTGGTACTTGTGAGAGAAACGATACCGTCCTGCTAGAATCTACGCTGCTGTACGGAAGGACAGGTTGTGGAAAACCGTGGGTGCGGGTGGATGCACGGGAAAGAAGTTTGCGCTTGCGGACGCGCGGCGGGTTCTTGCACAATCATCGGACTTAAAACGATTCAATAAACGAGTTCGCCGGAAAGACGACTTACAGCGGAGGAGATTCGCTTGAGCAACGAGACGACCGGGACGAAGATCGGGCTGCGCCGATCGCTGACGCTGTGGGATTTGATTCTGTACGGAATGATTGTGCTGCAGCCGGTGGCGCCGATGTCCGCATTTGGCGCGTTGAGCGACCGAGGGCGCGGGCATGTTGTGACGGCGGTGCTCATTGCGATGGTGGCGATGATGGCGACGGCAATCAGCTACGGACGTATGGCGCAGATTTACCCGAGCGCTGGGTCGGCGTTCACTTACGTGGCGCGGGAAATACACCCGGCGGCGGGGTACATCACCGGATGGAGCATGGTGATGGACTACATCGTGAATCCGCTGATTTGCACGGTGTGGTGTGCGGGGCAGGCACATGAGTTTGCGCCGGGAATTCCGGTGTGGGGCTGGAAGATTTTCTTTGCGGTTGTGTTCACGCTATTGAATCTTCAGGGCATCAAGACATCCGCGCGCGTGAACGCCGGACTCACAACGGCCATGAGCTTCGTAGTAGTTGTTGTATTCGTCTCCGCCATTCGCTACATCGTCGGGCACCCGCACAACGATCCTGGATTTTTCACGCGGCCGTTTTACGACCCGGCGACGTTTACGACGGGAAATTTGTTCGGCTGCACATCGCTGGCTGTGCTGACCTACATCGGATTTGACGCGATATCCACGCTGTCGGAAGAGGCTGAAAATCCGAAACGCAACATTCTGATTGCGACGGTGATGACTTGTCTCGTCATCGGGATATTGTCCGCATCGGAAGTCTACATCGCGCAGCTGATTTGGCCGGCATCGCAGCCGTTCCCGAATCAGGACCTGGCTTATGTTTATGCGGCGGCGAGGACCTGGGCGCCTCTATTTCAAATAGTTGGACTAACGCTTCTGGTGGCGAACTTCGGCTCCGGCATGGGGGCGCAGATCGGGGCCGCCAGATTGCTTTACGGCATGGGCCGGAGCAATGCGTTGCCAAAATCGTTCTTTGGAGTGGTGGACGAAAAGCATCGAATTCCGAAGAACAACGTGATCTTGATCGGTGGAATTGTCCTGATTGGAGCGTTCTTCCTGACATTCGAACAGGGCATTGGCCTGCTCAATTTTGGGGCGTTGATCGCCTTCGCGGGCGTAAATGTCGCAGCGTTCATGCGCTACTTCGTACATGGGAAGAAGACGGTCCTGGGATTCGCACCAAATTTTGTAGTGCCGCTCGTTGGCGCAGTAATTTGCCTGGGACTGTGGTGGAACTTGAGCGCGCGGGCACTAATACTCGGGACGGTTTGGATGGCGATTGGAATCGCGTTCGGCATCTGGAAGACAAACTGGTTCCGGAAAGAGCTGTCGTTTGAAGCCCCAGCCGAATAGCCGAATAATCTGTCGGCCGACGAGGACCACGACGCCGTCATTGCAATAGGAGCCTAAGATGCCGGATGATGCTGGCCACAGAGACGCCGGCGTGAAACGAACAAACAGTAAGAGCATCAGCGTGACGATGCGGGACGTTGCGAAGGCCAGCGGATTTTCGCCGGCGACCGTATCGATCGTCTTGAACAACGCGCCTCTTGCGCAGTACATCGCTCCCGGCACAAAGAAAAAAATCGAAGACGCCGCGCGCAAGCTCGGCTACCGGCCGAATGCGATGGCGCGGTTTTTGCGCAGCAAGCGGACACACAGCGTCGGAGTAATGCTCATCGACATCACGGACCCCTATTGCACGCCGATTTTGCGCGGCATTGAGAATTCGCTGTATCAGGCGTCCTATGTGCCGATCCTTGCCGACGCACACAATCAGCGGAACCGTTTCGAACGCGCGCTCGAGATGCTGCTTGAACGCCACGTCGAGGCGTTAATCGTCGTGGCGAACTGGATGTTCGTCGACATTCACCTGCTGGCGGATTTCAACCGGCGAAATATTCCGGTGGCAACGATCGGGTGGGAATTGCCAGGCGACACCGTCAGTTCGGTGATGGTTGACAACGAAGCCGGCGGACGGCTCGCACTCGAACATTTGCATCAGCTTGGTCATCGCAAAATCGCCTTTATCCGCGGGCCGAAGATGCTGATCGATTCCGCGCCACGCTGGAAAGGAATTCAGCGGTTCGCAAATTCAGCTGGATTGGAAATCGATCCGGGCCTCGTAATGCAATTGCCCGACTGGCAGGACCCGAATTCGGGATTCGAAGGCGGATTCCGATTGACAGAAGAGTTGCTGCAGCGGAAGAAGAAGTTTACGGCGCTGATGGCATTTGACGATTTGACCGCAATGGGCGCGATTCGCGCACTGACAAAGGCCGGAATGAAAGTGCCGGAACAGTGCTCGGTCGCAGGATTCGACGACGTGGCGATGTCGGCAATGTCGGTGCCGTCTTTGACTACCGTGCGGCAGCCGCTGGAGATGATGGGCAATCTGGCCGTCAACGAAATCATGGAAGGCATCAACGCCTCACAAGAAAAACGGGATTGGAAGATTACGCACCACCGCACCAGTCCCGAACTGGTGATCCGCGAATCAACGCGCGCGGTCGCGCTGCCGTCGGCGGACGACTGATACTTTTTTCAACTCGAACGTACTCACACAAACAGTAGACCTGCCGGGCACCTGAACTCTTTTGGAACGAATGGACAGTTCCCTGCGCGCGAAGCCGCGCCTAGACTCAGCCCATCCCGTCATCTGAGGAGGAGCCCATGAATTTCAAACGGCTCTTGTGGATTTCGATCGCGGCACTCGCTCTGATACTTGCGACAGCAGCGAATGCGGCGAACACAACCCTGCCAAATTCGATCTTCGCAGCGCGGACCGTTTATGTAGACAATCAATCCGGCTTCGCGGAACTCTCGAACGTCGCGTACCTGGAATTGAACCGCTGGGGCCGCTTCGAACCGGTAGAGTCCGCAGCGAAAGCGGACCTCACGATTGTGCTTACCGGAAGCGGCTACGTCCGAGTGGTCGCAAGCGGGGAAATGCCCGTGTTCGATCCAAAAAAGACCAGCGTGCGCCCGGCGGAGTTGCCCGAAGCTGCACCGAACGGTTATACGCGCGTGACGCTGCAAGACAGGAAGTCCGGCCAGACGCTGTGGTCCGGCCTGGCGAAGACGGATGGTCCGCGGGTGAAGGGTCGGCTGCTTGACGGATTTCGCGAAGCGTACGACCAGGCGGACAAGGTTCGTTACAAGCGATAGTCGCTCAATTGCATGCTAGTCGGCGCATGCTAGTGGGCGATGTGAATTGTCTCCGGCGCGAGGTTGAATCCGTCGAGCAAAAGTTCCGGACGTGCGGCGCCGAGATCGGCCTTGCGGACGTGCACGCGAACTTCCCGGCTCTCTCCCGGCAATAACGAAATGTAGTTGTCTTCCCAGAAAATCGGAAGGATATCGGTCTTCTCGGCGCCTTTCACCAATCGCAAATGCACGAGGAACGCGAGACCGGTGCCCGCATTTTTCAGCGTCACGTGATACTCGGCATCTCGTTCGTTGCCGGGTAGCGGTTTGACTGTAGCTTTGACGGTCGCTGGAGGCAGCGTCTGAAGCGCCGTGAAATCGGAAAACGCCGTTTGCGGCGTGTAATACCACTCCGTTTTTTCGAAGTTCAGCACGTCGGGTTGGGTCGAAAGCCAGTAAAAGTTGCGACTTACGAGTTGGCCAGTCGACGAAAAAAGCTGTAGCGCAAGGAAGTACGTCGGAGAGATGCCCGCTGGCTCGGGGATGGCAAAAGGGCGCACGACGCCGTCCGTGGCGACATCCAAACCCGCTTCGCGAGAAAATTTTTCGTTCATCGAAAAATCGTAGACCTTCGCGACGACTTTGAGACCGTCGTGCGGCATCTGCGTGCTGTTGACAACCGCGACCATCCGATCATCAAGGGCAAATTGCACGTGAAGCGGTTCGAGCGCTTTTTTTGAACCGAAGTAGCCCGCGGCGGGACGCAAGTCGTAACTGTAGAGATGCCAGATCAGTCCGGGCCAGGCATTGTTCAGCATCCATTGGATTACGCCGGTCGATTTGTATTTGTTGCGGCCATAGGCTTCGAACATCGCACGCTGGCCTTCATACGACATCGCTTGTGACTTCCAGGCAAAGTCCGCGGCGCTCTTCGCTTCGCCATAGCGCTTTTCGAGTGCGGTGGAATAGATGCCAATATTTTTGAATTGTCCGCCACCCGAATGAAAATTCCAAAAATCGTTTATCGGCCAGAGCTTGTCTTCGGGAAGGAATGTCTTCAACTCTTCGAGCGGAGGAACAGCGGGCCCAGGGCTAGTTTCCGTGTTGAACCCGTAAGCGCCGCCATTTTTCGTGTCGATGGTCCAATAGTTCGCGGGAACGTATTCGTAAGGGCCACTCATTTTCACGCCGGTTTTGCCCGTGACGTCGGTCTCTTTTGCTGTTGCCGAAGAAATGACCGGCTTGTTCCAGTGCGTTTCTTTCTCGATGTCGAGATAGGCCATCTCGCGGTCGTGCGGCGGCGGATTGTCGCTGCCGTTGAGCCACACGAGCAAGCTGGGATGCGAGCGAAGTCGCAACATCTGGTCGCGCAGAGATGAGACTGACACCTGCTTTGTTTCCTCGCTCCACTTGCCCCATTTTTCCCAGGCATCGCAGCAGCACCAGCCGGCCATGACGAGAATGCCGTCGCGGTCCGCGCGGTCCAGGAAGGATTCGTCCTCGAGTTTTCCTTCCAGACGAATCGTATTGAGACCCATTTCCTTTACGTAACGAAACTCGGCTTCCCGGCGCGATTCGTCCACGCGCAGCAACATGTCCGGCGCCCAACCACCACCGCGGACCAGAACGGGTTTGCCATTCACTTTCAGAAGGCGATAGCCCTCGGGCGTAAGCTCGGATTCGGTTTGTACCAGCCCGACAAATTTTTCTTGCACGTCGGAAATTACCGAATTTGCCTCGACGAATTCGAGACGAAGGTGATGTAAATACGGTTCGCCCATTTGGTAGGGCCACCAAAGTTTGGGCTTGGCGAGGTTCAAGGATTTCGAATTTTCCGGAGTGAAGACAATTTCTTTTTTCTCGGCAGGTGCGAGTTCTACCGGTTGCGAAAACTCAACGGGCGTTGCCGCGCCATGCAGTACGCCGCGGAGGACTCCTTTGATGGCGGCGGCAGAAACATTCGTAGCCTCGGCGCGCACTGTGAGATGAGCGGCGTCAGCCGGAAGGTCGAGCGTGGTTTCAACCGTTGCGTGGCGGACCGTCACAGAACCCGAAGAAGAGAGAACGACTTCCTGCCAAAGCCCCATGTCCTTATCTGGCGGCGTCGGATTCCAATCGACCCACGTAATGCCGAGCTCGGCGGCGTGCGGAGCGGACACGGCAACTGCAACCACATTCTTGCCGCCAACGTGGACAAAGTCCGTAACATCAAATTCGTAGCGCCGAAATGCGCCCGCGACGGAGTCCGAACCGGCGAGCTTCTTTCCGTTGATCCAGATGTCAGCTCGATAATTGATCCCGCGGAACGCGAGCCAGACTCGCTTCCCTTTATCAGACGCGGGAACGGGAAATTCCTTGCGATACCACCACGGCACGGCGTACGGGCTGTTGTCCGGCATCTCGTCGTTGGCGAACTGTCCTCCGATCTTGTATTCGACGCCGGGGATGGAGCGAAGATTCATGCCGTAAAACGGATCTTTGTAGACGCCGTTTTCCACGAGCACGGCGAACACCGTTTGGGGAGCGGTGGTTGAGTACCAACCTTCGGTGGAAAATCCGACCGAGGAAATTTGTTCCGGCGTCGCGGACACCTTCGCGGACGATTGCACTTTCCAGCCTTCGCGCAGAATGACGCCGGAATCTGCATGCGCAAGAGGAACAAACGTTATCGATAAAAACAGAGACGCGGCGAATCGAGTTGTCGCTGAATTCGATAAGTGCCGAAAAATATGGTCCCAGATGCGCATGCGCCGCTCCGTAAGATCGTTTAAACCGATTGAATACAGGGCAAATCAATGGACGAAGCGCCCTGCGGCGCGTAGTGTAGCCGCTGGCGGTGGCGGGCACAAGAGCTCAAAAAGAAAAAGCGCCCCGCGATGGCGAGACGCTTTTCCGAAGCCGCAGCGAACGATTACTTCGCGGGCGGGAGCCATGCCTGGTTGGCGTGCATGAATTCCGTCTGCGGTAACTCAGTCTTCAGCCGGATCGTAACGAACTTTCCCTTCGGCCCGCCGTCTCCCGCGAACGATAGCAAATACTGATTGTTGAAATGGACCAGCATTTCATCGAAATACGGTTTGAATGATACCGGAGCGCTGGTGCCCAGATAATATGATTCGCCGCCCGTTTCATCGCAGAGTTTGCTCAGGTTATTCTGCGCGTTGTTCGCAAGAAAGAATGAGCGACTGCGATGACCGGAACCTGGATAGTAGATGCTCCAAAGATTGATGTTGCCTTTCTCGGCGATGGAAATCGCCGAGTCCACGTCCGGATAAATCGGACCAAAGCCGGAGCGAAAATAATCGATGCCGGAGGAAATCAATAAGAGTGAGCGACGATCACCCGTCGATGGCCACCGCTTCATCCAGTCGATCACCGAAAGGTACGGGCTGGAATACGCAGCAGGCGTTCCCAACGGGATGCGCAGGGCCTTCGCGGCAAGTTCATGGTCTGTGGTGAAATCCTGGGCGAGGCGAACGGTACCGTTTGTCGCGTACCCGATAGCAACCGAGGTGTTTGCGGGCTGCGCCGTGATGAACTGTCTCAGGTCATTCCATTGCGATGCGACCTCGCTATCGAGCGAATCGTCGATCAAGATTGCCAGATAGTGGTTCTCGGCTTTCACCCAACGCGCGATCTGTTTGCGTTCTTTGCCTTGAGAAAGCTGGACGTCGCCCTGCTGCACCGCCGGCGGCGCATCTTTCTTGCTCGTGGCGGTAACTGTGATTGTCGCTCCGTTGGCCTCGGCGGCTGCGGAATTCGGCGCGGACCAAGTTTGTGCACCGGCAACCCAAAGCGAAATTGTGGCTGCCGCGATACGAAAGGTTTTGCTGGACATGATGCTCATCTCCTCGACTTCTAATCTATGGGCCTGTTTGTTTAGATGCGGCCAAGTCGAAAATGAGATATATGATGTCATCGGCAAAATGTGCTTCGACACCCACCGCGAAAGACCTTGGGGATGATTTCTCGCGCTCAAACAATCCAGGAAATTAAAGATGCATCCTTCGACGTTTGCGTGATCGGCGGCGGCGCGACCGGTGCCGGCTGTGCGCTGGATGCACAACTGCGCGGACTCCGGACGCTTCTGATTGATGCCGGAGATTTTGCCTCGGGCACGTCGAGTGCATCCACCAAGCTGGTACATGGCGGAGTTCGCTATCTGGAGCAGGCTGTCAAGACGTTTGATTTGGCAGAATATCGGTTGGTGCAAGGCGCGTTACGAGAGCGCGCTGCGATGTTGCGGAACGCACCCCATCTGGCGCATGCCGCGGCGTTCCTTGTGCCGGTTTATTCCTGGTTTCAGGCCACGTATTTTCGAATCGGCCTGAAGATTTACGATTTACTGGCTGGCAAGAAGAATCTCTTTCCCAGCAAATTCCTGGCCAAAGGCGAAGTGGCGGCGCGGCTGCCCGGATTGAAAAACTCCGGCCTGCACGGCGCGGTTGCATACGCTGACGGCCAATTCGACGACGCTCGCTACGGCATGGCGCTGGTGCGCTCGTTTGTGGCAGCCGGAGGCAAAGCGCTGAACTACTGCCGTGCAATAGAATTTAGCAAAGACGATAAGGGAAAGATTTCGGGCGCCGCGCTTCGAGATTTGCTGGGTGAATCCACTTTCACAATCTCCGTGCGGGTTGCGGTCAATGCGACCGGCCCCTTTTCCGACAAAGTGCGCCAGATGGCGAATCCGCAACTGACCCCGAGACTACGGCCAAGCAAAGGGTCGCACCTTCTGTTTCCGCACGAACTCTTCGATGGGAAAGACGCGCTTCTTGTTCCCGAGACCGAAGACAAACGCGTGATCTTCGCCGTGCCATGGCAGGGACGGCTGTTGGTTGGAACCACGGAAGACGAAGCAACGCTCGAGACGAAGTTGGCGGTCGTGAAAACTGAAGCTGACTACATGCTTCGCCAGTTGAATCCCTATCTCGCCCGCCCGCTGCGCATCGAGCAAGCCGTAAGTGGATTTGCCGGATTGCGGCCTTTGGTTGCCGGCAGCGGAAAGCATTCGACGAAAGAACTGATTCGAGATCACGAAGTAGAAATTGATTCAACGAGCGGTTTAATCAGCATCCTCGGTGGCAAATGGACGACACATCGGCTCATGGCGGAAGATACGGTCAACGCAGTGCAGCGCGCGCTGGGCGCGGCAGTCTCTGCGAGCAAAACGGAGGAACATGCCTTGGATGGCGCCGCCGGCTTCACCTCGTCCTACTGGGAGAATCTTGTTAAAGAAGGCGCAATGCCACAACTGGCTCAGCACCTTGCGAATAAATTCGGCACGAATGCAGTTCACGTGTTCGCACTCACCCGCGAAGATTCCACGCTGTTGCTTCCGCTCGTCGAAGGGTTCCCTGCAATCCGCGCGGAAGTCGTATATTGTGCGCGCGAAGAAATGGCGCAAACCATTGAAGATATACTCGCCCGGAGACTTGGGTTGCAGCTTTATGATTGGCGACTCTCGATTGCGGCAGCGCCGATTGTCGGCGAGTTGCTCGCAAGAGAGCTGCAATGGCCGGAGCGGAAAAAGACGGCCGCTATTTCCGGGTACGTTGAAAAGATTCGGGGCTTTTTACGTGAAATTGGACTGCGCGAGGCATGATCTCTTGAAAAACTATCTCGGTGCAATCGATCAAGGTACGACCAGCACGCGGTTCATTGTGTTCGACCGGTCAGGGCGCGTCGTGAGCGTAGCGCAAAAAGAGCATGAGCAGATTTTTCCGCAAGCGGGTTGGGTCGAGCACAACCCAAACGAGATTTGGCTGCGCACGCAGGAAGTAATTTCGGAGGCGCTCGCGAAGGCAACCCTCGGCGCACAAGACCTGGCGGCGATTGGAATCACGAATCAACGCGAAACTACGGTTGTGTGGGAGAAAGCAACCGGCAAGCCGGTGATGAACGCAATCGTCTGGCAGGATACGCGAGTGAGCCCGGACGTTGCGCACTTCAGCTCACATGGCGGGCAGGACCGCTTCCGAGCCAAAACCGGGCTTCCACTCAGCACTTATTTCAGCGGATTGAAACTTCGTTGGATTTTGAAGAATGTGCCACGCACCGCAGAACGCGCGCAGGCGGGCGAACTTCTTTTTGGAAATATCGACACATTCTTGCTCTGGAACCTGACTGGTGGCCCGAACGGCGGCGTGCACGCCACGGACGTCACCAATGCCAGTCGAACACAGCTGCTCAATCTGAAGACGCTTGATTGGGATGAGGAGCTTCTGAGCGCATTCGAAATTCCGGTCGCCGTGTTGCCGCAAGTTCGCTCAAGCAGCGAAGTTTACGGAACGGTTGCGCAAGGCGCAGCGAAAGGTGTGCCCATCGCAGGAATTCTTGGCGATCAGCAGGCGGCGCTCGTGGGCCAGGCTTGCTTACTGCCGGGCGAAGTGAAAAATACGTATGGCACTGGCTGCTTCTTGCTCATGAATACGGGCGAACAGGCGGTGCCATCGCAATTCGGACTTTTGACCACGGTCGGGTACAAATTTGGAGGCGCTACGCCGAAGTACGCACTGGAAGGAAGCGTTGCCATTACAGGCGCGCTGGTCCAGTGGCTCCGAGACAATCTAGGTCTCATTGCGAAAAGTTCAGACGTCGAGACTCTCGCAAATTCTGTCAGCGACAACGGTGGCGTCTATTTCGTTCCCGCGTTTTCCGGTTTGTACGCGCCGTACTGGAAAGAATCCGCACGCGGCGTAATCGCGGGATTGACCCGCTATACCAATAAAGGACATCTCGCGCGAGCGGTGCTCGAGTCGACGGCCTATCAGACACGCGAAGTCGTCGAAGCAATGGAAAAGGACGCAAAGATTTCGCTCTCCTCTCTGCGAGTTGACGGTGGAATGGTCGCAAACGAAACACTCATGCAATTCCAAAGCGACATCTTGTATCGCGAAGTCATCCGCCCGATGGTGCCGGAAACGACAGCTTTGGGCGCTTCCTACGCCGCGGGCCTTGCCGTCGGCTATTACAAGAATGAAGAAGAGTTACGAAGCCAATGGAAAGCCGACCGCACCTGGAAGCCGGCTCTCGGCGAACAGCAACGGGAAAAACTGTTTCGCGAATGGAAGAAGGCAGTCACGCGATCGTTCGATTGGGTTGAAAACTAAAGGGAGAACGCAGAATGACATCACCCTGGCTAGGTGAATTTCTTGGGACTCTGATTCTGATTTTGCTCGGCGACGGCGTAGTGGCGGCAGTGCTGCTAAAAAAATCGAAAGCCGAAGGCAGCGGCTGGATTGCGATTACAACCGGATGGGCGTTCGCCGTGATGTGCGGCGCATTCACAGCAATCGCTTGTGGCAGCAGCGACGCGCACCTGAATCCTGCGGTCACTCTAGGCTTTGCGGTGCGCGCCGGGGCATACGAAAAATTTCTGCCGTACCTTTCCGCGCAGTTGTTGGGCGCGGTTTTAGGGGCGGTGTTGGTCTGGCTCCAGTATCTTCCGCACTGGAAGGAAACTCCCGACACAGGGACCAAACTGGGCGTTTTCTGCACCGGTCCAGCGATTCGAAATACCATCACGAATCTCGCCAGCGAAGTGATCGCGACATTTGTGCTCGTCTTCGTCGCGGGTGCGATTTTTTCGAAAGCCGTCGCTGGAGCCGGCATTGCTTCGGGACTCGGTCCGTATCTCGTCGGTAGTCTCGTTTGGGGCATTGGACTTTCGCTCGGCGGGTCCACCGGCTATGCGATAAATCCCGCGCGCGACTTCGGCCCGCGCCTTGCGCATGCAATTCTGCCGATCGCCGGCAAAGGTGGCTCGGATTGGAGCTACGCGCCAATCCCAATTGTTGGCCCCTTGGCCGGTGGGGCCCTTGCCGGTTTACTTCTCAAAGTTCTGGCGATTCAATAGAATTTTGCGGGCAACAAACTCCCGTCGACGAGACGCACGATGCCGGTAATGCGATCCATTCTGTTGGCTGCCTCCCAAAACGCGTGGTTGCGAGAGCGCGCGTCGCATTACAAATTCGTCCGGCGCAGCGTTGCTCGCTTCATGCCGGGAGAAGAAATCGACGACGCAATCATCGCCGCCAAACAACTGGAGGCCAGACGCATCGAAGGCGTGTTCACGCATCTCGGAGAGAACATTCGCGACGCACAAGAAGCCGACGAGGTAACGCAACACTACCTGATAGTGCTTCAAAAGATCCGCGACGCGGGATTACGCACGGAAATTTCCGTGAAGCTCACGCAGCTGGGTCTCGATCAATCGGTTGAGCTGTGCAGCCAGAATCTGCGAAGAATCCTGCAGCAAGAATCGCCTGAAAAAACCGTCTGGGTTGACATGGAGGCTAGCTCGTACGTTGATGCAACGCTGGAGGTCTATCGACGCGCATTGGCCCAATTCCCGCGCACCGGAGTTTGCCTTCAGGCCTATCTTTTGCGCACAAAAAAAGATCTCGATGATCTGCTTCCGTTGAAACCGTCCGTGCGGCTCGTAAAAGGTGCCTACAAAGAGCCGCCCGAAATCGCCTTTCCCGCGAAAAAAGACGTGGACGAAAGCTACTTTTCGCTCGGCCAGCAAATGTTGCGGGCGGCTGGTGGCGGCTCAATGTGCCGCGCGGCGTTCGGTACGCATGACACCGTCATGATCCGCCGCCTCGCCGAGTTTGCGTCAAAAGAAGGAATGCCGAAGCAATCGCTCGAGATTCAAATGCTCTACGGCATTCAGCGCGCTGAGCAGGAGCGACTCGCCGCCGAAGGGTATCGATCCGCGGTCCTCGTTGCTTACGGTCAATACTGGTATCCGTGGTTTGTGCGGCGCCTTGCCGAACGGCCTGCAAATTTATGGTTTCTTGCGAAAAATGTTTTCGCAAGATGATTGCGTCGCTTGTTTGCCTTCAACCAAGCCGCTTAAGTCCATTTCTCCGATCCTTCTGTGATCGTGATGTAGCGGTCGATGGGCAAATTCGTAAATCGCTGCATCACCCCCGATGGTTTGGGCCACTTCACTTCCAGCGAGTCAATCTTCGTACGATTGCCAATTCCCAGAACGATTCGAGGGTCGTGCGACGAAAGAAAGCTTCCGCCGCCGACTTTCATCCGATGCCTCTTCCAATCGCCCGATGAAACCGTCAGTCGCGTGCCAACCGCGTCCCGATTGCAGGATTTGCCGATCAGCTTCACGCCGAGCCAGTGATTTCCGCTTGCGGCATGATTTTGCAGCAAAACTGGCGCGCCATCATTCACTGAAATGAGAACATCCACGGCGCCATCATTATTGAAATCTCCGATCGCCATGCCCCGCGCGGCGAGCGGCTGCGAAAAAATCGGGCCGCTCTGCGCGCTCACGTTGCGAAACACTTTTCCCTCGCGGTGATAGAGCAGCGGCGGTTCTTTATAAGTCACCAGGTGGGAATACTGCTCGATCAAATCGTCGGGAAAACCGTTCGTGAGAAAAAGGTCGAGGTCGCCATCATTGTCGTAGTCGAAAAACTTCAGTCCCCAGCCACTCATCCAGCGTGTGTCCATTCCGATGCCCATCGGAATGGACACGTCTTCGAACGTTCCGTCACGTAGGTTACGGTAGAGGGAAAAAATCTCTTCATCGATATTTGCGACAAAAAGATCCATCCAGCCGTCTTCATCGAAATCCGCTGAATCGACACCCATTCCCGAACGTGGCCGTCCTTCCGCGCTGTAGGCTACGTCCGCGGTCAATCCAACTTCCTCAAACTTCCCGCCGCGATTGAGAAACAGAAAGTTCTGCACCGTGTCGTTCGCAACAAAGAGATCCATGTTTCCGTCGTTGTTCACGTCCGTCGCCACCACGCCCCAAGCCTTGCCCCGAACCTTTCCGATTCCCGTTTCCTCGCTCACGTCCGTAAACGTGCCGTCACCATTGTTGTGAAACAACCGGCTCGGAAGCGGCTTATAGATTCGTGGAATGCAGTAGTGATTCGTGCCGTCCCGGTCCGTACCACACCGGAGCGACCGGTCAAACTCCACGAATTGGCATACAAACAGATCCAACCGCCCATCGTTGTCGTAGTCGAACCACACAGCGCTGGAATTCCAACCCGGTGCGGCGACGCCCGCCTTTTCGGTCACGTCCGTAAAAGTGCCATCGCCGTTGTTGCGGTAAAGAATGCTCCGATCATATTGCGTCACATAAAGATCCGGAAAACCGTCGCTGTTGTAATCGCCCACCGCGACGCCCATTCCATATCCACCACCGTTCACTCCGGCCTTCTCGGTGACGTCGGTAAACGTGCCATCACGATTGTTCTTGTAGAGAGCGTTCCGCAAAGGTGTGGTTGGCTTATAAAAATCGGCTGGGCCACTGTTTACGAGATAAATGTCCATCCACCCATCGTTGTCGTAATCGAAAAACGCGCAGCCAGCCCCGGAAGTTTCAGGGAGATATTTCTGAGGCGACTTTCCTGCCGTATGAATCCACTGAATTCCGCTTCGCCGAGGTGCGATCTGTTCGAACGCAGGGAGCCGCTCTGCATTGCCCAAAATGTCGAAGGGATCGCGAAGAAGAGCAGCACCTCCACCTATCGAAGAAAGCTGGCGGAGAAATTGTCGGCGCGAATGTTGCGGCGGAATGTTGCGCTGCGAAGCGCGAAAGCGCGGCATTTTGTAACAATATCATGAGGCCGTGCCCGACCGGCCAGCGGCACGAACATGTGCTACTCTGCGCCAAGAGCGCGTTGTCGGAAGAATTCCGTGAATTTCGACTACATTTCGGCGGCAGTTCGGCGCGTGGCCTGCTCTTGCGCAGTCTTGTTCTTCCTTGCGCTGCCGCGTGCCTGGTCCGCTCCATTGCAACAAACTGCGCCCGCCGGCGAATTCAGCACTATCTCCGATTCAGCCACGAAGGCGCGCGAGTCGGGCCAAACTGCCAAGGCGATTGAGCTCTATCGTCAGGCTGTCAGCCTTAAGCCCGATTGGGCCGAGGGCTGGTGGTATCTCGGCACGCTGCAGTACGACGCGGATCAATACGCCGCAGCAATTCCCGCGTTTCAATCGCTGACGCGCCTGATACCACAATCGCCGGCGCCGTGGAATTTCCTCGGACTCAGCGAATTCGAAACGGGAGCCTACGACGCCGCCAAAGCCGATTTGGAACGTGGACACGCCGCGGCATCCGGCGAGGACGATGAAACGCGACGCCCTGCCACGTACCATCTGGCCCTCTTGAAAATTCGCGCGGGAGCATTCTCTGAAGGCATCGAGCTAATGAAGCAGGACTTCGCGACGGGGCCAATTCCCGATAATGCGAAGACTGCGTTCGGACTTGCCACGCTGCGCGTTGGCCTTTTGCCGAGCGATGTCGATCCTTCAAAAGATGCGCTCATAGCCAGAATCGGCGAAGCTGCGGCATTGCTGGCACAAGGCAAAAAAGATGCAGCAATCCGTGCATATTCGGACCTTGAATCACAGAACACCAATGTGCCGTTTTTTCATTTTGCTTACGCACTCGCGTTGGAAGCTGCCGAAGACAAAGCAGGCGCCCTCGCGCAATATTCGAAAGAACTGAAGGTATTTCCCGCGAACACCGAAGCACACCTTGCAATCGACCGATTGAACGGTAAACCGATCGACGTCGTGCAAGACAACAGTCCGGATTCACGAGTCGCAAAATTGTACGCGCGAGAAAACGCGGCTCTCCTGGCCCGCGATTCGCCGGCGAATGGCAACGACATCGTTTTTGAACAATTCAAACAGGAAGCTGCTTCGAACGCTGCAGCTGGCAAATGGAATGAATCGATCGCTGCGTTGAAGCGCGCACTTGAAATTCGACCAAATTGGGATGACGGCTTGTGGCAACTGGCTGCGATCTGCTTTTCACAAGGCCGGATGGAAGAATCGCTGCGAGCGCTAAAACTTTGGACTGCACGAAATCCCAATTCCGGCACGGCGTGGGCGATGACCGCACTTGGCGAATTCGCGTTACACGACTTCGACAACAGCCTGGTTCATTTTGAACGCGCCGAGTCTTTCGGCTTCACGGGTTCGCAGGACTCCGTTCGAACCGCGCTGTATCGCTACGCTCTGCTTGAAATTCACGCCAGCCGATTCACGAAGGCACTGCAGCTTTTAGCCGACCGCCGCCTCAATTCGACTTCCGATCCGCAACTGCAATTCGCAATCGGACTCGCCTCCTTGCGACTCGCAAAATTCCCCGAAGAGATGCCGCCGGCTCAGATGCCATTGATCTCCATGACTGGCGAAGCCATGGCGCTTCTTTATGCGAGCAGGTATGACGATGGACTGCCGAGACTGAAAGCGCTGACCGAACAGTTTCCGTCGACACCGCTACTTCATTTCTTATACGGAAAGGCTCTTTCGTCCCTTTCGAACTACGACGAAGCGGCGGAGCAATTTCTGCTCGAAATAGGACTCTCACCGAGTCAACCTTCCGCATTCACGGACCTGGCGCTGACGAGGCTGCAGCAACATCGCCCTGCGGACGGCCTCGATCCCGCACAACGCGCGGTGAAGCTCGCGCCAGATTCCGCCGAGGCACACTACGCACTGGGACGCATCTATCTCGATCTGAAAAAGAACGACGAGGCGCGATCTGAACTCGAAACCGCCGCGCGACAGGCTCCACAGAGTCCGGAAATTCATTTCAATCTTGCCAAAGCCTACGCCCGAACCAATCAACTGGACAGAGCCGACGCGGAACGCGCGATCTTCGCCCGTTTAAACGACGCGGCCGAAAAACAACGGGCCGGAAACCACAACCAGACCTACGGCGAACTTCGTGGCGAGACTGGCATATCCACGAATCCGCCGTCACCGCAATAGCTCCGTCTTTTCTAACGTTTTTGTTTTCGGCTGATCTGTTTCAATTTGCCTTCAGCGCCGAATCGGCAATCGCGAGCGCCGCATCCAGCGCCGCCACGCCCGCGTCCACTTCCGCTTCTTCAATGATCAGCGGTGGCGCTATCACAAAATGGCTAACCCACGCTTGCAGCGCTACGCCGCGCTTCAACGCTTCCGCCGCGACTTGGTCGACCACCAGCGGCTTACCTTCGATCTTGTCTCGCATCGTATTGAACGGCTCTTTGCTCTGCTTGTCTTTCACCAGCTCCACGGCCCAAAAGAGTCCAATGCCACGCACGTCGCCAATCGAAGGATGCTTTGCCGCGAGCGCTTTCAATTTATCGCCGAGGTATGCGCCAATCTTGTTCGCGCGTTCGACAAGTCCCAGCCTTTGCATTTCGTGGATCGTGGCTACTGCCGGCGCCAGCGTCATCGGGTGCGCCTCATACGTATGCCCATGCGCAAAATAATGATCGTCAAAATGCGCCGCAATTTTCGCCGTCGTAGCGCACAAACCGAGAGGCACATACGCCGACGTAATGCCCTTCGCGGTAACCAAAATATCCGGCTGCACGTTCCAATTGTCCACGGCGAACCACTTCCCGGTTCGCCCCCAACCGGTCATGACTTCGTCCGCGATCATCAATACTCCGTGCGCATCGCATATTTTCCGCAAACGCGGAAAATACTCCGCTGGAGGGATCAGCACCCCGTTCGTTCCGGTCACCGGCTCCAAAATAATCGCCGCAACGTCACTCTCATTCACAATCATGTGCTCGATGTAATCCACGCATGCCACATTGCACGATGGATACGTGTGTTTGATCGGGCAGTCATAGCAATTCACTTCTGGCGCAAAAACAAAACCTTGCGCTTTTCCGGACGGCTCCATCGCCCACCGACGCGGATCGCCCGTCGCGGCAATCGAAGCCGTCGTTGAACCGTGGTATGAACGGTAACGCGCGATAATCTTCGTCTTGCCCGTATACATGCGAGCAATTTTGAACGCAGCTTCATTCGCGTCCGTGCCCGAGGTTGTGAAAAAGAATTTCTCAAGCCCTTTCGGTACAACGTCCAACAGCAAATTGCTCAACTTCGCTCGAGCATCTGTCGCGTACGAAGGGGCAATATACGGCAACGCGCGCGCCTGCTCTTCAATCGAACGGATCACCGCGGGATTCTTGTGCCCCAAATTCACGCACATCAATTGCGAAGAAAAATCCAAGTATCGCTTTCCGGCCGCGTCGATGAAATAACACCCCTCCGCATCGACCACATGCAACGGATTCCAGCTTTTTTGAAAGCGCCAGGTCCCGTAATTCAGCTTCTTTGTAGACTCAACGACCTGTGCGGACGTCAATGAATCGCTCATGCATAAGACTCCCCGGCTGTGCCAAGTGTGTGAAGGCGAATTTTCGCTTTCAGTGTGGTTTAGGACTCGGCTCGACTGGTTAGAGCCCTTCTCGTCTCCGCGGTGCCTGCTTTTCCCATCAGCAGACAATATGCGCCAGCGGAAATTACGAATCCCACGAACCAGGCGTAATCATACAGCCATCGCAAGGAAGGCAAAAGCAATCCGACGAGCGCCACGGCAACGCCAAGTCCAAGAGCAATCATGGCCCGCCAATTGAAGCCGCTCGAATATTCGTACTCGCCACCGCGCCGGTACAGCGCATCCACATTCAGACTGCGGCTGCGCACCACAAAATAGTCCGCGATCATGATTCCCGCGATCGGCCCAAGCAATCCCGAATATCCGACGAGCCACCCGAAAATGTAGCTGTTGAAATCCGTCAGGAGCTTCCATGGCATCATCAGGATGCCGATCACGCCAGTGATCAATCCGCCCGTTCGAAACGAAACCAGCCGCGGATTCAAATTTGAAAAATCATTCGAAGGCGAAACAACATTCGCCGCGACGTTTGTGTTGAGCGTCGCCACCAGCAACGCCACCAGCGCAATCGACGCGATCACCGGCTCGCGAAAACGCCCAAGCAGTGACACCGGATCCCAGATCGCCTGCCCAAATAAAACCACCGAAGCCGAAGTCACAGCAACTCCGATAAACGAATAGAGCGTCATCGCCGTCGGTAACCCCAACGCCTGCCCGGTCATCTGAGCCTTCTGTGATTTTGCGTAACGCGTGAAATCGGGGATATTCAGCGCGACGGTCGCCCAAAATCCGACCATCCCCGTCAGCGACGGAACAAAAAAGCGAAAAAACTCGCTCGTAGTCTTGAACTTGCTCGGCGTACTCAGCACCGGCCCGAGCCCGCCGGCCTTCCGCGTAATCCACCAGAGAAGCAGCAATCCAACGCCGAGCATGAACGGTGCGCCGATTCCTTCCAGAAACTTGATCGTCTCGATGCCGCGCCAGATGACCAGCATGTTCAAAAGCCAAAATGCGAAAAAGCAGATCCACGGCACGCCCGCGTGGCTCGCCCCGTTGGGCCATAAAACCGCCAGCATCGAATAAATCGCTTGCCCGCCAATCCAAGCTTGAATTCCAAACCACCCGCATGCCACCAGCGCGCGTAACACGGCAGGCACATTCGCGCCACGCACTCCAAAGGACGCTCGCACATACACTGGAAACGGAATGCCATACTTCGTGCCGGCATGCGCGTTCAAAATCATCGGCACCAGCACGATCAGATTTCCGAGCAAGATCGTTCCAATGGCCTGCTTCCAGCTCATCCCGCCGGCGATCAATCCCGATGCCAGCATGTACGTCGGAATGCACACGCTCATCGCTACCCAAAGCGATGCGTAGTTGTACGTTCCCCAAGTTCGCCGTTCGAGCGGAATGGGAGCAAGGTCTTCGTTGTAAAGAGTTGTGTCGTGCGATGTGCCTAGCATTGTGTCGTGCGTGGCGCTCATGCCCATGCGCCGCCGCGTGCGGTCCGTCGCAGGTATGCGCCTCGCCCCGCCTTGCCAATATACTTCCCGTTTTCCACGATTAATTCACCGCGCGAAAAAACCTGCCGCGCATTTCCCCGCACGCGGAATCCTTCGAACATCGAATAGTCCACGCGCATGTTGTGCGTCTTCGCGCTGATTGTGTGTTCCGCCTTTGGATCCCACACAACGAGATCCGCATCGCTCCCCGCCGCGAGCGTTCCTTTCTTCGGATACATCCCAAAGATTCGCGCCGGCGCCGTCGAAACAATTTCAACAAACCGGTTGAGCGACAACTTCCCTTCATTCACTCCATGGTGATGCAAAAGCTGCAACCGGTTCTCGATCCCCGGCCCGCCATTCGGAATCTTCGTGAAGTCGTCTTTTCCCAGAACCTTTTGGTCCTCAAAACAAAACGGACAATGATCTGTCGACACCACCTGTAGGTTGTCGTCTTTCAATCCATCCCACAGCTTCGGCAAATTCTCCTTTTCCCGCAGCGGCGGCGTAAACACATACTTCGCGCCCTCAAACCCCGGCCGCTTCAGCTCATCAATCGACAGCAACAAGTATTGAGGACAAGTTTCCGCGAACGCCGGAACTCCTCGGCTCCGTGCTTCGCGCACCTGATTCAGGGCATCCTCCGACGAAAGATGCACGATATACACGGGCGCATGCGCGATCTCCGCCAAGGCGATCGCCCGATTTACCGCCTCGGCTTCCGCCCGCGTCGGCCGCGTCAGCGCGTGATACACCGGCGCGGTTTTTCCTTCCGCCAGCGCCTGCTGCACGATCACGTCGATCACGCTGCCGTTTTCCGCGTGCATGCAAATCAACGCGCCGTTTTTCGAGGTCTGTTGCAGCGCCTTGAAAATCGTCGCGTCGTCCACCATCAACACATTCGGATACGCCATAAACAACTTGAAGCTCGCGACCCCCTCGCGAACCATCTCGTCCATATCCTCGAGGCCCGCTCCGGCAAGGTCAGTCACAATCATGTGCAAGCCGTAGTCGATACATGCCTTCTTTTCCGCTTTTTTCCACCACGTATCGAGCGC
>DATGIS010000122.1:0-57561 GCA_035295625.1 Candidatus Acidiferrum sp.
GGACGCGAGAGCAGATGTTGCGGTCGTGGGCGGACAGCGCGTTGCGGAAACGGCGAGCGGCGTTTCAGGCGCTGCGAAAGGCGATTGGATTCTTGTACGTGATGCTGCCGGGGAGCGGCGGGAAGAGCGAAGTCTGGAGAAAATTGCGGTATCCCGGCCCGATTGGAGTGCAGAAGCCGGGCGCGGCGCGGGCGTTGAACGCGATCGTACCGGAGAAAGAATTGACGCTGACGTGCGATGCTTGCGTGATTGGCTCCGGTGCGGGCGGAGGAGTTGCTGCGGCGGAACTTTCTGCCGCGGGAAAAGACGTTGTTGTGCTGGAAGCGGGAAATTATTTTGACGACGCGGATTTTGACGGGGCGGAACTGGCGGGATTTCAGCGGCTATATCTGGAAGGGGGATTTGCGGGAACGGACGACCAGAGCGTGGGAATTTTGGCGGGGGAATGCCTGGGCGGCGGAACCGTGGTGAACTATTGCACATCGTTTCGAACGCCGGATGATGTTCGGAAGGAATGGGCTGACGCGGGAACGCGCTGGATTACAGGCGCGGAGTATACGAAGAGTTTGGACGCGGTGTGCGAGCGGCTGCATGTGAATCGCGAGCAGAATCGTGTTTCTGCGCGTGAGCAAGTTTTGGAGCGCGGGCTGAAGGCGCTCGGCTGGCACGTGGATGCGATGCCGCGGAATGTAGTGAATTGCGATCAGGGAACAATTTGTGGGTATTGTGGGTACGGCTGCGCGATTGGCGCGAAACAATCGACGGCGAAGACGTGGCTGGTGGACGCGCAAGCGAACGGCGCGAGATTTATTGTGGGGACGCGGGCGGAACGCGTTCGAATCGAAGCGGGCGCGGCGAATGGTGTCGATGCCGTTTCAAAGCGCGGACACAGAGTGAGCGTGAAATGCAAAGCGGTGGTAGTTGCGTGCGGCGCGATTCACACGGCGGCGTTGCTGCTGCGGTCGGGCCTGGACAACGCGCATATCGGCCGGCATTTGCACCTGCATCCGGTTTCGAACGTGTGCGGAGTTTTTAACGAGGAGATTCGCCCGTGGGAAGGAACGATGCAGGCGGTGTACTCGGATGAATTTCGCCGGATGACTGGAAATTACGGCGTGAAATTCGAAACGACGGCGCTGCAACCGGTGATTGCGATGGCGCCGCTGCCGTGGCGCAACCCGGAGCAGTTTCGCTCGTTGATGGAAACGTTTGTGAATACGTCGGCGATTGGAGTGCTGGTGCGGGACCGCGAAGGTGGCGAGGTGCGCATCGATTCGGAAGGGAATCCGGTTTCGTCGTACTCACTTTCGGAATTTGACCGCGCGCATTTGCGGCGGGGATTTCTGGGAGCGGCGCAGATTCTGGAAGCGGCCGGCGCGAAGCTGATTTATTCGCCGCATGCGAAGTATTGTTCGTATGAACCCGGAAAGCGCGGATCGATTGAGGAGTTCGGGCGCGATATGGATCGCGCGGGCTGGGATAACGGCCAGGTTTCGCTCTTTTCGTTTCACATCATGGGTACGGCGAGGCTGGGCAATTCGCCAGCGACGAGCGCGACAAATCCGGACGGCGAAACATGGGAAACGCGAAATCTCTTTGTGATGGACGGGTCGTCGTTTCCGTCCGCCTCGGGCGTGAATCCGATGATCTCGATTGAAGCGATTGCGCATCGCAATGCGCAGGCGCTTGCGGCAAAACTCACTTCGAATTGATGTATTTCTGGCCCTGCTCGTCGAGCAACTGAAGCGGCAGCGCGCCGTCGCGCAAAATCACATCGTGAAATTCGCGGATGTCGAATTTTGGTCCGAGCTTCAATTGTGCTTCTTTGCGCAGCTTCATGATTTCGAGCTGGCCCATCTTGTACGCAAGCGCCTGCGCGGGCCAGGAGATGTAGCGATCGATTTCCGCGAGAGATTCCTGAGGAGCGTGTTGCTGGAAGAAAGCGATTGCTTGTTCGCGCGTCCAGCCCATCGAATGGATGCCGGTGTCCACGACCAGGCGCACGGCGCGGAAGCGTTCGCTGGCGAGCTGGCCGAATCGATCGGCAGGATCGGTGTAAAGCCCCAGCTGGCCGCCGAGCGATTCAACGTAAAGAGCCCAGCCTTCGGCGTAGGCGCTGTTTCCGTAAAAGCGCCGAAAGTCTGGAAGGCCGGTCATCGAACGCGCGACAGCGCCTTGAAACACGTGGCCCGGCACAGCTTCATGCAAGACGAGCGCCTGTTTGTCGTAACGAAGCTGCTTTTCCGGCTGATACGTATTCAAGTTGAACCAGCCGGGCGTACTGCCATCGGGTGACGGAGCCTGCGCATTCGTGGCGGTTGCGGCTTCACGGTCGGGAGGAATCGGGCGGACACCGTACAGCAGAATGGGGATGCGCTTGAAGAGCGTCGGCAATTGCGGCTCGATGATTTTCGCGACGTTCCGGCAATAGATCAGCATGTCTTCTTTCGAGCGGAAATGCTGTTCTGGCATCGCATCGAGTTTCTTTTCGAATTCGTCGAGCGTCCCGGTGAATCCGGTTTCGCGAGCGGTGGCGAGCATTTCCGCTTCGAGCCGCTGGAGTTCGGCTTCGCCGGTTTTGTGAATCTCCTCGGGCGTTGCGTTGGTGGTCGTGAGCCGGCGGACGAGAATCGCGTAGGCTTCCTTGCCGCCGGGCACGCCGCCGATACCGTCGGTCTTGCGAGCCTTCGGCGCATACGTTTCTTTCATGTATTTTTGCAGCTTGCGCCACGCGGGGAGAAATTCGCTGTCGTACGCGGTATCGGCGTCGGCGCGAAGCTTGCTTTGTTCCTGCGGAGTGAAGTTCGAAGGAAAGTTGCGGAAAGGAGCGAGAAGCGGCGAGTCTTTCTTTTCCTGCGCCACCTGCGCATCAATCTGCTTGGTCACGCGGTCGATGACAATGGCGGGCTGGGTCAATCCTTCCTGAATCGCTTCATCGAGAATTGCAAGATTCTGATCGACGTACGTTGGAATTCCGTGGATGCGCGCGAGAATATTTTGATAATCCTTCAACGTGCGAGCGGGCATGCGGTCCATCGTGAGGTAAACGCGATTGTGGAAGCCGTAGAGCTGGCCAACGCGCAGGAGGTGGGTCGTTATGTCGTTCGATTCGATCTGAGAAGTGAGTTCGTACTTCAGGAGGCGGGCGCTGAGCTGATCCTGTTCGGAAAGTTTCGAGAAATCGTATTTTTCGAGATCCGCAAGGCGGGCTCGGAGGTGGGCGAGATGCGCGTCGCGGCCGGCCTTTGAAAGATCGCTCCAGCGATCGTCATATTCGTGGCGGCCGACACCCGTGGCGTTTTCCGGTTCGTCCTTCAGATTTTCTTCAAAATAGCTTTTGAAGAAATCCTGGATAGGCACGGTTGGAGATTGCGCGTTCGAGACAGCCGGAAACAGAGTCAGAACAAATGTGGAGAGAAGCAAAAGCATTTTTTTCATCTTCGACCTCGGAAAATGGCGGCTGAATTGTACAACATAGGACGCGGAGCGCCGGAGCCGGGTTACGCCGTTCGCCGGGCCCGTGGGAATTACTTTTTGGGAACGTAATGGCGGCTTTAGGCCCCAGATTTTGCTGCGTATCGGGAACGTGCCTTTTCGCGAACCTTGCAGCGTTTGTACTACAATCAAGCTTCCCGTCCCCGTTAGAATCAAGCTGAACGGCACAATCAGGTATCAGGTCATGGTGTTTTTGTCCGACGGACACGGGCCAACGGCGGATTGGCGTCGTGAAGGCGGGCATTTCTCTCAGAGGCGACGAAAGTGGCTTACTGCAGTACACGACGCGCCCAGAAACGGCGTAAGGACCTCGGCTTCAGTCTCGTGGAGCTGCTGGTGTCGGTCATCATATTGGTGGTCCTTGCGGCGATCGCCGTCCCCACACTTTTGAGGGCTTACCACGCGTATCAGTTGGGTGATGCCGCGTCCCGGCTCTCTGGAATCATGAAGACGACGCGCTTTAGCGCGGTTCGGAAGAACACGCCCATCAGTTGCCAGGTCGTGCAGAATGGCACGACCTGGACGATATGGACCGACCTCGACGGTGATGGCACTGCGGAAACAACCGAACCCCAGATTCTCCTGAGCGGGCTTGTGCAATTGCTCGACGATAGCGCGGTGCCGGCGCCGAATGCGATTACAGCGGCGTTGGCAACGGGCAGCGCGCCGCTGAACACGCTCTCTGCGGGCAATGCAACTGTGTGGTACGACCAGCGAGGCGCGCGGGGTTTTGGAACAGCACCGAGCTTCGGCGGACCTACGACGATCGACGTTTTTTATCTGGGAAATCCGGCAATTCCCGATCTTGAATTCCGGGCAGTGGTGTTGCTTCCAGGCGGTTCGGTGCAGGTATGGTCGGCAGGACCGGGCGGAACGTGGCAGCGGATCAACTAGAAGTTTTGCGATGAAGAGGCGAGTTCCAATTCGACGACAGCGGCGCGCGAAGCAAGCGCGCGGTTTTTCGCTCGTGGAATTGCTGATCGCGACGGTGATTTTGCTGGTAGGCCTGGTAGGAATCGCACAGCTCGTGCCTACATCCATTCTTATCAATCAAAAGGGGCGCCTCGATTCGACGTCGCTTGTCTTTGCGCAACGTGAGTTGGACCAGATGGTTGGGCACCCGCTTACGGATACGAGTTTTTTTGAGGCGAATGGAGCGCTTTGTGCTTCTTTCTGCAGCCTGGGCGATGGGAGCACGCCAGGCTTTCCGCAAGGCAACAACGTCCTTTGGGTGAACAACCGTCCCTTCATCGATTTCGGCGGAGCACCGGTGGACAACTTCAGCTTTACGTACACCGATCCGAACGATCCCTTCGGCGTAACGTACGACGTGCGGTGGGCGGTATTGACGACGCTCAGTGGCAGCTCGATTACGGGAAAAAGATTTTTCGTCGGCGTCCGCCAACTGAACAATGCCAGCACATTCATACCAGCGGTGACGCTGGACGCATCGGTGGCACAATGAAACGCCGCGCGTCCCGTCGCAACGGATTTTCTCTCATCGAACTGATGACGGCGCTCGCAATTCTGGTGCTCGTTTGCGGAGTAGCGTTCGAGCTGCTTTTCATGTCGATGAAGAAATATCATTCCGATTCGCAGCTTCTGAATACGTTCCAGGAAGCGCGATTCGGTCTCGATCAAATGGTTCGGGATATCAACGATTCGGGATACCCGCCGCGAAATCAGACGCAAGGCAATGTGACGCCGATGCCGGAGACGTACGCCGTAACGCCATTTGCCTGGGGCCCTTCTGGTACGTATCCCAATTCGCCGTGCGCAATCGGAAGCAATTGCACGACGCCGAACGGATACGACCTCATCGTAGAAACCGATATTGACCCGCAAAACAAGAATTACGTCGAATGGGTCCGGTACAAGCTGATCGGGACGACGCTTTATCGCGGAGTGATTACGAAGTCCAACTCAACCACTTCTGATCCGGATGGATTGACGAGCGGCTTTGACGTGTTGGTGCCTTACGTTCAAAACGTGATGAACAAACCGCCTGCGGCGCAACTCGCAACACTCCAGGCGGCGCATCCGACCATGTATCCCGGAGGAAATCCCGTTCCCATTTTTCAATATTTTTGTGAATCGACGCCGCAACCGGTGAAATGCGACGGCACTGGCGTAGGTCCGCCGCCGACCTACAGCGATCCGAAGCACGTGGTAGCCGTGATCATTACTCTGATCGTGCAATCGCCGGCATCGGATATGCAAACGGGGCAGCCGCTCGTCGTGCAACTGCAAGGCGAAGGGCGCCGAGTGAATCCGGATTACTGAGTTTTGGGAAGAGAAAGAGAACAAGTGGCGAAGCGTTTTAAAATTCGGCGAAAGCGGGAAGAGTCGGGAGTCGCGCTGCTCCTGGCGATTTTCGTTTTGCTCCTTGTCGCCGTTGTCGGCATCGCGATGATGGCCGCCTCCGGCACGGAAACTTCGCTCGCCTCAAATTACCGGTCTTCGACTGCAGCCTATTACGCCGCGATGTCCGGTCTCGAAGAGGCACGCGGGCGGTTGCTGCCAAAAAATGCAAATTATCTCGGGAATTTGAGCCCGCCGGCCATCCCGCCGATTGGAACGAGTTTGCCGCTTGGCTCGGCTATCTACATTACGAATCCGTTGCCTGGCGAAACCGTGGATCCGACGAATCTCGGCAACCCGGCGACTTTTCCAGACACGGAATGGGCGACAGAATTTCCCAACTTCAATCCGGCGTCGTCCGTGAGGATTGTGAATTCCGTGGCGAGTTTCGGCGGAGAGCCGAATGCGCTCTATAAGTGGGTGCGCATCAATGCTGTGGATGAATTGGCGCTTTTGGTGGACGTCAACAATTCGAATCCCGGCGATTACAGCGCGCTGAATAAATTTCAAATCGTTCGTTTTGACGGGACGAATCTGACTCGAGGCCCTGCTTCGTATCAGGCGTTGGGAATCACAGCGCTTGCGGCGCTGCCGGACGGCAGCCGCAAACTCTTGCAGTATGTTGTGGGGCCGATTACGTTGCAGATTCCGGTGACTTCAGCCCTCACTCTGTCAGGTCCGGGCACGACAGGGAATGTTGCGGCGTTCAACCCACCGGCCAATGCAACGTCGTTTTATGTGAACGGGTCGGATCAGTGCTCGGTGAAACTGCCGATTCCCGCCGTCGGTGTCACGAACGACGATGACTACACCAGCGTGAACGGGAGCCTTTCGACGCCGTCTCCGAATGCGAATCACTACACGGGAGCCGGCGGTTACATCCCCAATGTCACGCAATCTCCTTACCCTGTACCTGCCAACCCCACCGTAAATATGACCGACCCTATTTCGCTTTCCAACTTTTTGCCGATTGTGCAGAACGCCGCAGACGTTGTCTTGAATGGTCCGCGAACGGAAGCCGACATGCCGTCGGCGATGTCCCCTTCCAATCCCATGACGGTGTACGTAAACGGCGATCTCTCGCTGACCAGCTTCAACAATGGGTACGGATTGCTTGTCGTGCGAGGGAATCTGACCTACACCGGCGATTCGGGCTGGAAGGGGATCGTTATCGTGCTCGGCGGCACGATGCAGGAAGTCGGCTCACTCGACGGCGGCGAATTTGATGGCGCGGTCTACGTGCTGGACCTGATCACGACAGCCGGTGGAGGCGCGTCGCTTGGCCTACCGACCTACATCGTTTCGCATCCCGGCGGCGCAGGAATCCACTACAACTCGTGCTGGGTGACTACCGCGCAAAAGCCAATCAGCTACAAGGTGCTGGCGTTTCGCGAAATTCCGTACCCCTGATCTGCGAGCCGCCTTTTGGTGCGCTTTCCCGCCAAGCTGTATAATGAATGGATGGCAATGAGCCCGCATCGCGCGCATAGCGAAGCATCTCTGCACGGGACCACCGTTTTGTGTGTGCGCAAAGACAATAAAGTGGTGTTGATCGCCGATGGACAGGTGACGATGGGCGATCACGTGATGAAACATTCCGCGAAAAAAACGCGGAGGCTCTATCAAGACAAAGTGGTGGCGGGGTTCGCCGGTTCCACCGCGGATGCGATTTCGCTGTTTGAGCGCTTTGAAGGCAAGCTGCAGGAATTTTCCGGGAATTTACAGAAGGCGTCGGTGGAGTTGGCGAAAGAATGGCGCAAGGATCGCGCGCTGAGGCACCTGGAAGCGCTGTTAATTGTGGCCGACAGTAAGGGGACTTTTATCTTGTCGGGCAACGGTGACGTGATTGAGCCGGACGACGGGATCGTGGCGATTGGCTCGGGCGGGACGTATGCGTTGTCGGCCGCGCGAGCGTTGATGAAACATTCGAAGCTGGGCGCCAAGGATCTGGCGCTGGAGGCGATGCGCATCGCCAGCGAAATTTGCATTTATACGAACGCGAACTTTACAGTGGAAGAGTTATAAGGCAACGGGCAGTCGCGGTTTGGAATCGAATCGACGGAAATCTTAAGAACACTTATGGCAAGCAAGTCCGATAAAGAAATAATTTTCCTGCCGAACGGCGGGGCGCCCAGTGCAGTCGAAGGCGAAGAATTTTTGCCGGCGCTGGACGACATGACTCCGCGCGAAATCGTGGCGGAGCTGGACAAATATATCGTCGGCCAGGCGGCGGCGAAGCGTGCGATTGCGGTTGCGCTGCGCAACCGGGTGCGGCGCCAGAAATTGCCGGCGGAAATTGCGGAAGATATTCTGCCAAAAAATATTTTGATGATTGGGCCGACCGGCGTCGGAAAAACGGAAATTGCGCGGCGCCTGGCGCGGCTCGCGGGCTGCCCGTTTGTGAAAGTCGAAGCGTCGAAGTACACGGAAGTCGGGTACGTGGGCCGCGACGTAGAGTCGATGGTGCGCGATCTCGTTGAGACTTCGATCGACATGGTGCGCGAGGAAAAGCTCGACGAAGTTGCGGATCGCGCCGAACAAGCCGCGGAAGAGCGCGTGCTCGATCTGCTTTTGCCGCCGCCTCCGCCGCCTGCTCCGGGAACGCCCGATTCCGAAGCGGCCGCGCAACGCGAAGCGAATCAGCGGTCGCGCGAAAAATTCCGCGCGCAATTACGCGAGGGCAAACTCGACGAGCGCATGGTGGACATTGAAGTCCGCGAGCGCGCGATGCCGTCGTTTGAAATCATCTCCAACCAGGGCATGGAGGAGATGGACGTAAATATAAAGGACATGCTCAGCGGTATGTTCGGGCAGCAAAAGAAAAAGCGGAAGATGTCGGTCGCGGATGCGTTCGAATATTTGATCCAGGAAGAAGAGAGCAAGCTGCTCGATATGGATCAGGTGACGCGCATTGCCGTCGAGCGCGCCGAGCAGATGGGAATTATTTTTATCGACGAAATTGACAAGGTCGCGGGCAGGGAATCGGGCCATGGGCCGGACGTTTCGCGCGAAGGCGTGCAGCGCGATATTTTGCCGATTATCGAGGGCACGACGGTCAACACGCGCTACGGCATGATTCGCACGGACCATATTTTGTTTGTCGCGGCCGGCGCGTTTCACGTGACGAAGCCGTCGGATCTGATTCCAGAGCTGCAAGGCCGTTTGCCGATTCGCGTGGAACTGCAGTCGCTGAAGGAAGAAGACTTCGTCCGGATCTTGACGGAGCCGAAAAACGCGCTGATCAAACAGTATGTTGCGCTGCTCGAGACGGAAGGCATCAAGCTCAATATTACCGACGATGCGGTGGAAGCAGTGGCGAGGTTTGCCACGAGCGTGAACGAGCAGACGGAAAATATCGGCGCGCGGCGTTTGCACACGATTTTGGAAAAAGTGCTCGATGATATTTCATTCGAGGCGCCGGATATGAAGAAGAAAACGGTCAAGGTGGATGCCGCGTACGTGAACAAACAGCTCGCGGATATTGTGAAGAATCAGGACCTGAGCCGCTACATCCTGTAAACGCCGAAATTGGAAAATGAAAAGTAGAGACTGCACAAAAGCAGGCGCGGTGTGCGGCGGCGCGAGCAAGCCCCGCGTGTTTGCGTTTTTGGTTTTAACATGCGCGTTCGCGGCCTCGTGCGGCGCTCCCGGAGAACCGACACCGCCTTCTCCTCCCGTTCCAGCGCCAATTTCCGATCTCGCGGTTCGCCAGTCCGGTGACAGCGCGTTACTTACGTTGACTCTACCGACGCGCACTGTGACCAACGAGCATTTGACCGAGCCACCCGCGGTCGAAATTTTTCGCGGCGATTTGAGGCCCGACGGCAAACCGGACAACAAATCGTTTCGCCTGGTCTACACGCTGCCAGGCGAACTGTTGGACGCCTACACCGCCGAAAAACACATTCAATTCAAAGATCCCATTGCGCCGGAAGAGACACGCGCAAATCCGGGCAAGGTCATTGCGTATCGCGTTCGAACGCGCGCTTCAAAAAAGAAAGATTCCGCCGATTCAAATACCGTCCTCGTTAAAATTTTCCCTGTGCCTGAGCGCATTTCCGCTCTCGATGCGAAAGTGACCGAACCGGCGATTGAGCTTAACTGGGCCGTGCCGAAGAAGACTTCGGCTGGAGCGCCAATCGAACAGCTCACGGGTTATCGCGTGCTTCGAGGCGAGATCGATTCATCCAGCGCCGAGGCGGCAGCGCATGACATCGCGCAGGCAAAATGGAAAACGCCGCTCACGTTGGTGGCGCCGACGACAGACAACACGTACCACGATACATTGTTCGAATTCGGCAAGACATATGTGTATGTGGTTCGCGCGGTCGCGCTCGCTGGCGATGGGCCGCTCGAATCGGATGATTCTGCTCCGGTTGTTGTTTCGCCTAAAGACACTTTTCCGCCCGCCTCGCCGCAGAACGTCGTGGCTGCGCCTACGACTCCACCCGGAGCCACGCCGTCGGTGGAATTGTCGTGGTCTATCAACCTCGAAAACGATTTGGCCGGTTATCGCATCTATCGTAGTGACGTTCAGGGAGCACGTGGGCAACTTTTGACCAACGAAGTGTTGCTCGCGCCCGCCTATCGTGATATCTCAGTGCAACAGGGCCATAAATATTGGTACAGTGTGACCGCCGTGGATCGTACAGGGAACGAAAGCGACGCCACCGTCGTCGAAGCCGATCTAACGCAACTTTCGCAATAGACCAGGGTTAGTTTGCTTGTTTGGGAGCCCAGCCGCTCGTGACTCTCGCCGCCCATTTGCCGGGTTATAAGCAGTACGACGCGCTCAAGGATTCCGCGTTCCGGATGGGCGTGTACATTGGCGGCTGTTTGTTCGCGGCGTTCGCGACGTGGGTCTTCATCGCAAACCGCGTCACGTGGTTTGACCGCTTCGCGATGGAGCGGAATATTCTCGCCGCCGCGGTGATGGTTCTGTTCGCGGCGCTGCCGATTTTGCGTTTTTGGCGCCGTCCGGTGCGTTTGCTCGCCTCTGGCCTCATCGCTTGGGCCATCTTCAGTTTTTTGTACAGGCTGCTCTGTCTGTTTTTTGAGAGTTTGTCGTCGTGGCATGGCGCAACGCAGGTGTTCGTGCTCGGCGCGGTGCTCTATTTGATCGCCGCGACGTTGTCCTGGATCGTTGGGCTGGTTTTGCGCGTTCGCGCTTCTCACGCGGCCGCACGCGAGAATCATCAACTGACCTGATACAATTTTCCGATGAAAATTTGCAGATTTATTGGGCCCGATTCGTCGGCCCCGCGATTCGGAATTCTGGAAGGCGAAGCAATCCTTGAAATTTCCGCTGCGCCCTGGTCGAGTTCACCGTGGACCAAGACCGGCGTGACGTTTCCTTCTTCGAGAGTAAAGTTCCTTGCGCCCGTTACTCCGTCCAAGATTGTCTGCGTTGGACGAAACTACGCCGCGCACGCCGCCGAACTTGGCAACGAAGTTCCGAAGGAGCCACTCATTTTTCTGAAGCCCCCCAGTTCGATCGTCGGTTCGGGTGAGCCGATCCTCCTCCCGAAGTATTCCAGCAAAGTGGAACACGAAGGCGAACTCGGTCTTGTCATTGGCAAACGCGCGTCGCATCTTTCCGACACCGACGACCCTCTTTCTTTTTTGTATGGCTACACCTGCGTCAACGATGTCACCGCGCGGGACCTGCAAAAATCCGATGTGCAGTTCACGCGCGCGAAAGGATTCGACACCTTCTGTCCCGTCGGGCCGTTTCTCGAAACACAACTCGATCCAGCCGACGTGTCCGTCGAATGTCGCGTCAACGGAGCCGCGCGCCAATCGGGGCGCACTTCCCTGATGATTTATTCTGTCGCCTTTCTCGTGCGCTGGATCTCCCGCATGATGACGCTCGAGCCCGGCGACCTGATTGCCACCGGTACGCCTTCCGGCGTCGGACCTTTGGCCGATGGGGATACTGTCGAAGTCGCCGTCGCCGGAATTGGCGTATTGTCCAATCCGGTGCATGGCTCGCAAGCCTGATGCCGCGTCTACCCGCGACTTCCGCTAATATAAGTACCTTCAAGATGGTTGGGGAGCCCGCAAGTTGAGAACTTTGTTCGCTGACCCGAAAACGGTCCTTGCTTTGATTGTGGCCGTGCTCGCCGCGATCGGCATTCTTTTCTACGCGTTTTTCCGGCCGTCCGCCGACCCGGATGAAGCCGAACGCAAACGCCGTCTGCATCTGAATCAGATTGGCCGCATCGCGGAAGGACAAGTCGTCGAGCTCCTGGAGCACCCCGTTGAAGAGGAGCCTGCTCCCAAAGGACTTTTTTCCTCGAAGCCGCGTCCGCTCGGCAGTCGCTTTCGCCACATCGTTTCTTATTCCTATTCCATCTCGGGCGTCACCTATCAAACTGGCCAGGACATTACTGGCCTCGAAAGCCAGGTTCGTTTGGAGCGGCTGGTCGCGGGACAACCGGCCAGCATCAAATACGATCCTTCGAATCCGGTTGATTCGATTTTGGTGGCGGACGATTGGTCCGGTCTTCGGTGAGCGCTTCGCCCAGCCAAACTTCTACTGACTCACAAAATTCTGCGTTATCCTCATCCCGGCAAAAGACGCTAAGCCTGAGCCATTCATGAAACAGGTACTGGCTTCCATCCTGGTGGTCATTCTTACGGTTGCGATGGCGCTCGCGGCTATGTACGCGCTAGTCATTGCAACGGAACATGTCACCGCAATCGATTCGACGCTGCCGCGCGTAATCGCGATCGGCGCGGAGTTGCTGCTCGGCGTCGTGTTGTTGCTCGGGACGGTTTGGGTCGCCACTCATTTTGCGGTCAGAATTTTTGGCGCAAAGGATTCGCCTTCTGACGGAGGTCCGCTTGTCTGAGAAAACTTCGCGCGCGCACGCAACTCATGCCGGAAAAAATCGCATTGAAGAACTTCGCTGCCGCAGCGATGAAGCCGAAGCCGGAGGCGGCAAGGAACGCCGCGAAAAAGAACACAAAGCCGGCAAACTGACCGCGCGTGAACGCATCTATCTTTTGCTCGACGAAGGCACCTTCGAAGAACTGGATAAATTTGTTCGCCACCGTTGCACTGACTTCGGCATGGAAGATCAGCGTCCCGCAGGAGATGGATTTGTCACAGGATTCGGCCGCATCGATGGGCGATTGGTTTACGCATTTGCCCAAGATTTCACGGTTTTCGGCGGCTCGCTCTCCGAAACGAATGCGCAGAAGATTTGTAAAATCATGGACCTCGCTATGCGCGCGGGCGCTCCTGTCATTGGCCTCAACGATTCCGGCGGTGCGCGCATTCAAGAAGGCGTGATGTCCCTTGCAGGCTATGCGGACATTTTTTTGCGCAACACGCTCGCGAGTGGCGTCGTTCCGCAGATCAGCGCGATTATGGGCCCGTGCGCCGGCGGCGCGGTCTATTCCCCGGCAATCACAGATTTCATTTTCATGACGCGTGAGACGTCTTACATGTTCGTCACTGGCCCCGACGTCATCAAAACCGTCACGCACGAGGAAGTCAGCAAACAGGAACTCGGAGGCGCGATGACGCACAACGAAAAAAGCGGCGTCGCACATTTCATAGCCCGGGACGATGCTGATTGCTGCGCCATGATTCGCGAACTGCTCAGCTTCCTGCCTTCGAACAATCTCGAAGACCCGCCACATCGGCCGACGAGCGATTCTCCGACGCGCCGCGAAGAGTCTCTGAACACGCTCGTGCCCGAAGACGCGCTCAAACCCTACGACATCAAGGACGCGATTCACGCCATCGTAGATGAAGCCTATTTCTTCGAAGTTCACGAGCACTACGCGAGGAATATTGTCGTTGGCTTTGCGCGCCTCGACGGGCGGCCCGTCGGCATCGTCGCGAATCAACCCGCCTATCTCGCGGGAGTGCTCGATATCAATGCTTCGGTGAAAGGCGCGCGCTTCGTACGATTCTGCGACGCCTTCAACATTCCGCTCATCACGTTCGAAGATGTCCCCGGATTTCTGCCCGGCACACAGCAGGAATTTGGCGGCATCATTCGCCATGGCGCGAAGCTTCTTTATGCATACGCCGAGGCGACGGTGCCGAAAATTACCGTCATCACGCGCAAGGCCTACGGCGGCGCTTATTGCGTCATGGCGTCAAAACACATTCGCACGGACGCGAATTTCGCATGGCCCAACGCGGAAATTGCCGTCATGGGCCCGGAAGGCGCCGTTAACATCGTCTATAAACGCGACTTGGACAAAGCCCCGGAAGCCGAACGCGAAAAGCTTCGCCAGCAAAAGATTGAGGAATTCCGCGAGCGCTTCGCCAATCCGTTCGTCGCCGCGGAACGCGGTTACATCGATGCGGTCATCGAACCCGCCGAAACTCGCGCGCGTATCATCACGGCTCTGCGTTCCCTTGAAAACAAGAAGGACACCAATCCCCGCAAGAAGCACGGCAACATTCCGCTCTAGCGGTCCCCTACACCCGGCAGACTTTGCCCAGTTATCTTCTGGCGGCATTTCTTTCCAATTCACATTTCCACGCCCACTGGTGTCGTAAGCTTGTCGAACCTCCCCCGGCCTCTCGCCGAAGCCCCGATTGTGTGTGCGCGAGGAGGCTTCCATGGTTACCGCCGTCCGTGAATTCTCTTTTGATCAACACCTGCTCGACCGTTTGCGCTATTGCGGCATGGAACGCGAAAATCTCGCCGACCTCGTCAGCATCGTCGCGAGCCTGAAGAACAAATACGGAATTCAGCCGTTCACTGTTTCCGCGGTGGGCAGCCCCATCCCCACCGCACTGCTCGCCCGCTACAACTTACAGGCGACCATGCTCAATAAATTGATGAACCTGCTCCTTGATACGCCGCGCCTCGCCGAACTCGCCGTTCGGCCGTACGGCTATCCGCGCGCCACGCAATTCGAATTGCAACTTACCCTCGGCGATTGAGTCGGAGTTTCACCGCCTGCTCCGCTGTCCGGCACTGTGCTACTCTTCCGCTTCGGAATTTCAGGAGCCGCGCATGCCTTCCCGTAACCTATATCTTTTGCTCGCAGCCAGTCTGTTGCTCTGCCAGTTCACTTCTGCGCAAACGAAAACCGTCGCGGAGCGCCTCGGCTACCCGGCCGACACAAAACTTCTGATCCTCCACGCCGATGATCTTGCGATCGCACACTCGGAGGACTCGGCAAGTTTCGAAGCGCTCGACAAGGGCTATGTCACTTCCGCGAGCATTATCGTCCCCGGACCGTGGCTAACCGAAGTCGCCGATTACGCAAAAGCGCATCCCGACGCGGACCTCGGGCTGCACCTTGCTCTAACCAGCGAATGGAAAACGTTTCGTTGGGGCTCCGTCGAATCGAAAGACAAAGTGCCTTCGCTGCTCGATGCGGCCGGTACACTCTGGCCCCTCACCGAAGACGTCGCGAAAAAAGCGAAACCGCAAGAGGTGGAACTCGAATTTCGCGCCCAAGTGCAACGCGCGCTCGCTATGGGAATCCATCCCACGCATCTGGACACACACATGGGCTCATCATTTGCGACGCCGGAAATTCTCGCCATTTACGTGAAGATCGCCCACGAATTTCATCTTCCGATTCTCGCGCCAATCATTCCGGGTGATCCGCTCAAATTGTCGGCGCTGCTCTCGGACAAAGACGTGATGGTCAATTCCGTGGCGATCGTCAATCCCAGCGTTCCCGCCGCCAAATGGAAAGAGTTTTATCTCGATGCGCTCAAGAACATGAAACCAGGGCTGAACGAAATCATCGTCCATCTCGGTCATGACGATGCCGAATTGCAGGCCGTGATGGTCGATCACCCCGATTATGGCTCTGCGTGGCGCCAACGTGATTTCGACGTCGTCTCCAGCCCCGAGTTCAAAAAAGCCCTACAGGACAACCACATCGTCCTCGTGAAATGGAAGGACTTGCAGAAGCTCGTCCAGTAGCGCCGCGGTTTGCCGCGTGCTACTTCAGCAGATATTCCTTCAAGAACTCGACGGTCGCATAAAACTGAAAATCCTGATTCATCTTCTTGCGAAAGCCATGCCCTTCATCCTTCGCCATCAGATACCACACCGTGGTGCCTTGCTGCTTCAGAGCCGCGACAATCTGCTCCGATTCACTGACCGGAACGCGCGGATCGTTCTTCCCCGCGACGACCATCATTGGCTTCTTGATTTTTTCGATGTTGTTCATCGGTGCGATTTTTTCCAGGAAGTCATGCATCTTCGGGTCGCGCTCATCGCCGTATTCCACCCGCCGCAAATCACGACGATATGCTTCGGTGTGCTCCAAAAACGTCACAAGGTTTGACATTCCGACGATATCCACCGAGCAGCGAATCCGGTCGCTGTAGAAGGTCGAAACTGCCAGCGTCATGTGCCCGCCGTAGCTGCCGCCCGTCACGCAAATGCGGCTCGCGTCCAGATCCGGCTGCGTCGCGATCCAGTCAAAGAGCGCGTTGATGTCCTTGTAGGTGTCTTCGCGCTTGAAGCCGTTGTCCAGCAGCGAAAATGTTTTGCCGTACCCTGTCGAACCACGCACGTTTGGATAAATCAAAGCGATTCCCAGTTCATTCAGATAATAGTTGCTGCGCCCCAGAAACGTCGGTTGTGATTGCCCTTCCGGCCCTCCATGAATCACCACCAGAACCGGCCGCTTCCCGCTGAACTTTGCCGGCGGCGTGTATAAAAATCCTGAAATCGTCTTTCCATCAAAGCTTTTCCATTCGACAAGTTTCGCGCTTGGAAATCCACTCGTCCGCACCGCTGATTCGCTTGTTGTCCACTGAATCAGCCGCATCGATGGGACCAGAACCGAGTAAGCATCGCCGGGCGTTTGCGCATTGGCGATGGCAAACCCGATTTCCAGGCCGTCTTTGTTCCATCGAATATCGCCAATTACTCCCGGCGGGATGTTGGCTTGATGCGTCGTAGGACCAAATCCCAATTCAGCGTCCATCACGTAAAGCTTGCTCTCCCCCGCTTCGTTGCTTACAAAGGCAATCTTTCTTCCGTCGGAGGTAAGATCGAAGTGCTCCACATCCCACGGAATTTTCGTAGTCAGGTATCTGTGCTGCTTTGTCGCAAGGTCAAGATAAGCCAGCCGGTGAAACTCCGAATCTTTATCCGTCGTGACGTAAATCCCTTTTCCATCCTTGCTGAATTGTCCCTCGCCATACGAAATCTTTTCCTTCGCATCGCGCGGCGTGACGGCCGTTTTCTCTCCCGTCGCCGTATCCACAAGCCACAAATACGATTCGTTGATCGAGAGTTCCTCCAGCAGCAAAATCTTTTTGTCATCTGGAGACCAATCTACCGGTTGCCATCCGCCGCCTTCCAGTTTTGTCAACAAATGATCCGACTTCGGGTCCGCCGGATTTATCACCCACAAGTCGGTGTCTTTTCCCGTTCGGCGCGTGGACATGTACGCGACTTGATCGCCGCCCGAAGACCACGGTCCCATCAAGTTCCGCGCCTTGCCATCCGTTAACAACGTCACGTCGCCCGTCTTCAAGTCATACCGGTAAAGCTGATACCACTCGCCTCCACCGATGTCCTTCGAGAAGACAATGTAATCGCCGCCGTTTGGATGAAATCGTCCGTTCGTGACCGCATCCGGATAAAACGTCAGTTGTTGCCGCTCGCCGCCCGGCATTTTCACCAGATGCAATTGCGGCACATCCGCGAATCGCGTCGCGATCAGCATCTCGCGCCCCGCCGGGCTCCAGTCCACAAATCCCGCGCTTCGAAACGATCCGTACCTTCCCGCCGTCTCCACGAGCGACGCCGGAATTTTCGTAATCCCGTCCGTGACAAGATTTTCCGGCGGCGCAATCGTCGCCTCCTGCGCCTTCGTCGACCAACCCGCCGCCAGCGTTAACGCAACAGCAAGTACAGTCCGTTTTTTCATCGCGACTCCCTCGGAGAAAATTCTCGGCTTCCTGACGGCGCAACAGGCCCGCCGCGCGTTTAAAAAATCGCGATGATGGTGACAAAGGACCGCCGCCTGAGCAAGGTAAAATCGTATTGGGCTCCGCATCGGATCCTTCGAAACGCAAATCGCCTTAATCGTGGCGTCTCCCGGCCCCTGCTAAACTCCCTGTTTGCAACGGTTTTGCCCGACGAAAATATTTCAAGAACAATTTGTCGATTTCAGCCACGCCGGTTCGACGCTTCACTGAAGGCAGGCTGCATGGCGAAAGTCGCAATTCGCACCTCGCCTCGAACAGAACTTCAATCGCCTACAGGGAGAAGAACATGCGTTTCATGATCATCGTAAAAGCCACAAAGGAATCCGAAGCCGGCGTCATGCCTGGCCAGGAGCTGTTCTCGGCCATGGCCACCTATCACGAAGAGCTCGCAAAAGCGGGCGTGCTGCTTGACGCTTCCGGTCTCCAGCCCTCCTCCAAGGGTTGGCGCGTAAAGTACGCGGCCAAAAAACGCACCATCGTGGACGGCCCGTTCACCGAATCGAAGGAACTCATCGCCGGTTACACCATGATTCAGGTCAAGACCCGCGAAGAAGCCATCGAATGGACTCGCCGCTTCCCAAATCCCGCCGGCGAAGGCACCGACACCGAAATCGAAGTTCGCCAGCTCTTCGAAATGGACGATTTCGAAAAGAACCAGGAAACTGACCGCTTCCGCAAACTCGACGCCGAACGACGAAAAATGGCGCAAAAATAATTTTTCGCTCGTGTCGATTTTCACCTGCCCCGTTCGACGTATAGTTGAGCGCCAGGAAAACAGCTCACGAGGCTCCGGCCACGTCCGGAGCCTCGAAACTTCAGTCAGGGAGATCGAGCAATGAAATTTCTCAGTGTCTATAAAACCAAAGAAAGCACTGCGCCACCTTCGCCCGAGGAAATCGCGCGTTTCGGCAAGCTCATCGAAGAGGGCATGAAGTCTGGCTATCTGCTGGCCGTGGAAGGCTGCATGCCCAGCGCCGCCGGCGCACGCGTCCGCCTGAATGCCGGAACCATCACCGTTACAGACGGCCCCTTCTCTGAGTCCAAGGAATTGATCGGCGGCCTCGCCATTCTCCAGGCCAATTCCAAAGCCGAAGCCATTGAAATCGCCCGCAATTTCCTCCGCATCGCTGGCGATGGTGAATGTGAGCTGCGGCAGCTGCACGAGGCGAACCATGCCCCGTGCCAGGAGCAATCGGCCAAGGCCCAGGCTTGATCGCAACAACCTGCCGGCCAATCTAATAATTGGCCGCTCTCTCGAAATCGCACGGCAGCTCTTCCTCTCGGTTCGCCTCTGGCTTACCCTGAGAACCTGCCGTGTCCACCATCGAAACGCATTGCGCGATTGAAGCCGTCTGGCGCATCGAGTCCGCTCGCGTCATCGCGAGCCTGGCCCGCATTGTGCGCGACGTCGGCCTCGCCGAAGAACTTGCTCAGGACGCGCTCGTCGTCGCGCTTGAAAAGTGGCCGCAGTCCGGCATCCCCGATAATCCCGGCGCCTGGCTCATGGCCACCGCCAAGCACCGCGCGCTCGATCACTTCCGTCGCGCGAAGCTTCTCGATCGCAAACACGAGGAACTCGGCCGCGAACTCAAATCGCAGCAGGAAGCCGCCGTGGCGAACTTTGCTATTCCCGAACAGGGCGAGATTGAAGATGATCTCCTTCGGTTGGTATTTGTTTCGTGCCATCCGGTTCTTTCAACGGAGGCTCGCGTCGCTCTTACGCTCCGCCTCTTAGGCGGCCTCACCACCGCGGAAATCGCCCGCGCTTATCTCGCTCCGGAGCCGACCATCGCACAGCGCATCGTCCGCGCCAAGCGCACGCTCTCCGATGCAAAAGTTCCGTTCGAAGTGCCCGCCCCTGCCGACCGCGCCGCGCGTCTCTCGTCCGTCCTCGAAGTCGTTTATTTAATTTTCAACGAAGGGTATTCCGCCACCGCGGGCAGCGATTGGATGCGCCCCGAACTTTGCAACGACGCGCTGCGCCTCGGCCGCATGCTCGCCGAACTCGCGCCCGGCGAAGCCGAAGTTCACGGCCTCGTCGCTCTCATGGAAATCCAATCCTCTCGCTTCAGCGCGCGCACCAACTCCGACGGCGAACCAATTCTTCTCCTCGATCAAAATCGCTCACTGTGGGATCAACTCTTGATTCGCCGCGGCCTCGCCGCACTCGACCGTGCCATCGCTCTCGGCAATGCCGGTCCGTACGTCCTGCAGGCCGCCATCGCCGCCTGCCATGCCCGCGCCCAAACCGCCGCCCACACCGACTGGCCGCAAATCGCCGACCTCTACGCGCAACTCTCTGCGCTCGCTCCTTCGCCCATCGTGGAATTGAATCGCGCCGTCGCCGTTTCCATGGCCAACGGTCCCGCCGCTGGCCTCGCGCTCCTCGATTCGGTCGCGAACGCGCCTTCGCTCAAGAACTATCACTTGCTCCCCGCCGTCCGCGGCGACTTCCTTTCCAAACTCGGACGCTTCTCAGAAGCTCGTGACGAATTCGCCCGCGCTGCCGCGCTCACTTCCAACGCTCGTGAGCGCGAACTTCTCCTCTCCCGCGCCCGCAAAGCCGAGCAGGGAATCGCCTAATCGGAAGGTTTGCTGTAGTTGTTGCCGCTATTTCTTCAGAAGCGCGTCCGCGCCAGCCTGCGCGATTGCTTCATCAATTTCAGATTTCGCGCCGCTCGCCGCGATTCCGCCCAATACTTTTCCATCCACGATAATCGGCACGCCACCCTGATTCGGGAAAAAGTCCGGCAGCACCAGCACTTCGGTATGGCCGCTCTTTATGGCGTCGGCGCCTTCTTTCGACGGGCGCCCGTAAGCCGCCGCATGCCGCGCCTTTTTTTGCGCAAATTCCACCGTGTTGTAAGGCACGCCGTCGGCCTTTTCGAGGAACAACAGATTCCCGCTGTCATCCACAACGCACAGCGTGACCGCCACGTTCCGTTTCTGCGCTTCCTCCTCCGCGGCGGCGACCATCGTCTTGATGGCCGCAAGGTTCAGAAATTTCTTGGAAGGAAGATCCACGGTGTTGGCTCCTGTGAAATGCAAGACGAGTGCGAACAGTAGGGTAATCATGCCCGCGATGCTACCAACTCTTCGGCTCCGTGCACACCGCAAAAGTCATGCAGCGCGATTCTGTACCTCACGACCACTGGCGTCTTTGCGCGTGGAACGCGTTACGCCCGCTGAATCACCTGCGCATCGTATGCGCCCAGGAGCAGCACATCCTGCAGCGTCGTGCCACTCAGCGCATTCTTGAATCGTCCTGGCAATTTCACTTGCTGCTCCGTGCCAGTGTGATTCAAAAGAAAGAACCACTCCTGATTCGCCGACTTCCGCCGCGTCAATTCCACTCCCCGCGGCACTCCAAATTCCGACCGCACGCCATTCACGGCCAGCAGCGTCACCAGAACCCGTCCGAGGCTTTGCGGGTCCAGATCCGCTCCGATATACACCGCTTTCCCCTTCCCGAACGAATTCATCGTAATCGCCGCGTCCCCCGCGTACGCGCCAGTGTATGTTGCCAGCACTTCCGTCGACGCCGATGCTGGCTGCAACAAATCCGCCCACAGCGGGCAGCTTCCATCCGCTCCCGCCAGCACTTTCGAAAATTGCACGCCTACTTTTTCCGTGTACACCGGCACATAATCCTTCAGCGTCACGCCCATCACGTCGCGCAACAATCCCGGCAGCGGCCCCTCCACGATCCGGCTGCTCTCGTCTTTCACTCCCAGCCGGAAACTTGTCACAAAGATTCCGCCGTTCTCCACATACTTCCGGATATTTGTCGCCTGCTTTTCCGCCACCACGTATTGCAACGGCGCGAACACCGCTTTGTAGCGCGAAAGGTCCGATTCGACCGAGATAATGTCCACTCCCGAATGTGCCGCGGAAATCGACGCGTACCACGAAATCATGTGCGACGTGTACGTCAGCTTCGAATTCCCCGGCTGAATCCCCAGCGCCCAGTCCGAATCGTGATCGAACACCAGCGCCGTCTGCGCCGCGTACGCAGAATGAAGCATCTCGCGCCCCAGCGTTTTCAACTCTTTCACCGTGCCGGTAATCTCTTCGAATCCGATGCTCTTTGACCGGTCGTGATTCAAAAGTCCGTGCCAGTATTCTTCCGCGCCAAACTTCGCCGAATCCCACCGGAAATAATTCACTCCCATTGCTCCGTGCGCGATCGCCTGATACGTCCAAAGCCGAAGCTGCCCTTTGTGCGGCTGTGCCGTGAAATACGCTTGCCCCGCCTTTCCCGCTTGTTCTTCCATGATCAGGAATGGCTTCCCGTCTTTCACGCCGCGCATCGAATCGTGCCCCAGCGAGACCACGCTTCCCAGAACTTCCGGCGGCGCATCTCCAAAATAAAGTTGCACGAATCCCGGATAGTTGTCGCCGCAGACGAAATCCAGCTCTTTGTAAAGCTCGCGCAAATCAATCGTGTCGAGCGGCGCTCCCACGTTGTTCGTCGTCACAAAATGTTTTGGGCACGTCTTGCGCAGCATCGCCGCTTGCTCGTTCGATGACGACGCATTTGCAAAAGACTGGTATCGATCGTAATCGAGCGCCAGTCCAGGATTCGGATCGCCATTCGATGGCAGCGGCACCGGAATCTGGCGCCACTCCGTATACACCTGGCTCCAGAACGCGGTTCCCCATTTCGTATTCACGCTATCGAGGCTTCCGTACTTCGCCCTCAGCCATTCCTGAAATCCCGCGCGGCACGCTTTGCAATAGCACCGCCCCCATTTTTGCAGCGTGAATTCATTGTCGATTTGCCAGCCGATCACCCCCGCCTCGTTCGCAAATGCTCTCGCCATTTCCGTCGCAATTCCGAGCGAAAGTTTCCGGTATGTTTTGTTGCTTGGGCAGGTGAACCGCCGTCCGCCCGGTGAAACGGTCATCCCCTGATCGTTCACCATCAGCACTTCCGGATATTTCGCCGTCAACCACGGCGGCGGCGCCGCCGAAGGCGTCCCTAAAATCACCGCGATTCCATTCTTGTTCAGGATCAAGACCGATTTGTGCAGCCACGCAAAATCAAACTTTCCCTCGACCGGCTCCATCAGCGACCACGCAAATTCCGCAACGCGCACATTCGTTAGCCCGGCTTCCGCCATCATCCGCGCATCTTCTTGCCAAAGCGCCTCCGGCGTCTGGTCCGGATAGTAGTCCGCGCCAAGCAGCAGCACCCCCTCTCCGCCAACGCCACTCTCCGCTCCCGCCGTTCTCGCTGTGCCAATCGTCCTCGCCCAAACCGGAAGCTTCGCTCCCGCCGCCGTCACCACGGCCGTCGCACCCGTCTTCGCCAAAAAAGTCCTTCGATTGATCACGTCGCGTCGCCTCGACTTTCCCGCTCCATTTTCCTCAACAAGCGCCAGCGCGTCGCATCTTCCGCCCCTTCCGCGGCTTCGTCAAGTAACAGCTGAATTGTTCTGTCATCGGGAAACTATTCGTAGCGCAGCGCAACCATCGGATCCACCCGCATCGCGCGGCGCGCCGGGATCAGGCACGCAAGCCCGCCCACGATGAGCAGCAGCATGCCCACGCCCAGCAGCGTTTGCGTGTCCGTGGGTTGTACGCCGTAGAGCAAGCTCTTGAGAAATCGCGTCACGCCAAGAAACCCAACGATTCCCAGCGCGATGCCGGTCGCGACCAGTGTCAGTCCCTGTCTCGCAATCAGTCGCAGCAAGTCCCCTTTTTGTGCGCCCAACGCCGTTCGCACGCCAATCTCTTTCGTTTGTCGCGCAACCTCGTATGACAGCAGCCCATAAAGACCGATGCAAGCCAGAATAAGCGCAACTACGCCAAACAGCCCCGCAAGCCGCGCGATCAATCGCTCGCCGAAAAGCATCCTGTCGATTCGTTCCGTCTGTGTCCGAACGTCGAAGATCGGCAGGTTGCTATCCAGATTTCTCAACTCAGTTCGCGCCAGCGGAACGACAGCGAGTGGATTCGCCGACGTCCTGACGGCAAAATACGCTTGTCCCTTTTTTTGCGGAAGGAAGGCTATCGGTTCGGGATCCCTGCGCAGGTCGTCGTATTTTGTATCTTCAACCACACCCACGATTTCATACTTTGCATCCTTCGGGTCGCTGCCGCCGAAATGCAGCCCAAGCGGTTCTCGATTCTCCAAAAATCTTCTGACAAATACGCGATTTACGACCGCCACGTCAGGAGCGGATGCCATATCAACCGGGCTCAACACGCGACCCGCTACGACCGGGATTCTCATCGCCTTGAAATAATCCGGCCCGATTGTCAGCATCTCGACCTCGACCAGGGATTTGTCCGCGCGCCCTTCAATCTGGACGTCCGACGTCCAAAGCCCGCCATTCAGCAGCGTGTCCGACGAGTAGCTGACCGCGACCACGCCCGGCAGATAGCTCAAGCGATTTTGCAGCTCACGATACAGAGCCCGTGTCCGTTCTTCGTTGTAGTGTCCGCTGCGTTCGGGGTCCACGCCAAACTGCAAGACATTCGTCGTATCGAAGCCGGGGTTCACCTTTTTCAGATTCGCCAACGATCGGATTACCAATCCCGCCCCGGCCAAGACAAGCACGGACAGAGCCACCTGCGCGACCACTAGCCCGCTCCCAAGCGCAAACTTGCGCCCGCCACGCACGTCGAGTTTTGACGTGCCTATCGAGCTTTCTTTCAGCGCCGGCGCGATATTCGCACTCGTACCAGCCAGCGCCGGTGCCAGACCGAAAAGTATTCCCGTGAGTACGGCGATACCAGCGCTGAACAGCAACACTGTTAAATCCGGCGTCGCGTTCAGATACAGCGCTGAATACCGATTTGCAGTCACGAACGAAGCCAGCGCGTTCGCTCCCCAAAACGCGATCAGGATTCCAACAGCCGCTCCGGCAAACGCGAGCAGCAGGCTTTCCGTCAAGAGCTGTCGTGTAATTCGTCCGCGGCTTGCGCCAAGCGACAACCGGACCGCAATCTCTTTTCTTCGCGCAGCCGCTCGCGAAAGCATCAGTCCGGCGACGTTGGCGCACGAAATCAAGAGTAGGATCGCGACCGCCGCCATCACTAGGAACAGCGGCTCCGCCACCCAGCTCCGCATGCCGACAAGGCCCGTTTGCGCCGGCAGCAAAGTCACTTGCGGGTCGTCGCCCGGCTTCAGAAGCGCGTCCTGAACCACCTGATCGCGAAAAACCAGGCTGGTTGCAGTTTGTGCCTGTACCAAGGAGACTCCCGGCGCAAGACGTCCCACGACCGTCAGCCAAAAGGAATTAGTTTTTTCGCTCGCGGTTGTTCCTCCACCCCATGGCAGCCGCAACGCAGCCGTCTGCGAGAGCGGCACCCACAAATCCTGAGACTTGCCCGGCGACAAACGTGTGAAGCCGGAGTCCGCCACCCCGACAATTGTGAAGGGAGCGCCGTTTAGCGTGACGGTTTTTCCGACAGCCGATGGGCTACCCCCGAAGGCCGTTCGCCAATACGCATACGAGAGAACTGCAACTGCCTCAGCACCAGGCTTTTCGTCAGCTGAATCTATCGTTCTTCCCGATGCGGCCGGAACCCCTAGAGTTTGGAAGAAATCCCCGGACACGAGTTCTCCACTGACGACGCTTGCCATTCCGTTGCCGCTCAAATCAAGTTGCGCCGGACCCGCGAACGCCGCAATGCCCGAAAATTCACGCGACTGCTTCCGGATTTCCCGCAGTATTGGATACGACAACGAACAACTGCTCGCGGCCGACACCGCCCACTCCGTCGATTTGCAGTCTCCAAAGCTGCTGTGTCCAATCGATTTCGGGCGGCTATGCGCCGACCACCGCAGGACCACAAGTTCCTGAGGATTGCGCACCGGAATCCGCTGCAGCATCACCGCGTTCAGCAAACTGAAAATCGCCGTGTTCGCCCCGATTCCCAGTGCAAGCGTCAGCACAACCACGGCCGTGAACCCCGGATTCTTTCGCAGCATCCGCACACCGAAACGCACATCCTGCCAGCACGTCTCCAAAAACGCTTCCCATCTGGCTGCGTAGACGACTTCCTTCGTAACTGCAAGGTTGCCTCGTTCCAGCCGCACCGCGCGCACTGCTTCTGCGCGGTTTATCCCCTGCTTCATCTTTTCTTCCGCAGCCATTTCCAGGAAGCCGCCAAGCTCCTCATCCAATTCGCGGTCGACCTGCTCCTTCCGGAACAGCGATCTCATCCCGGACGATATGTTTCGGAGCAGAGACATGGCGATCCTCACGACGCCTCCAGAATTCTGGCAATCGCCGCCACCTGCTTCATCCATTCTCGTGTTTCGGATTCAAGTCTCTTTCGGCCTCGCTCCGTCAGCGAGTAGTACTTTGCCCGCCTGCTGTTTTCCGTCGTCTTCCATTCGCCTTTGATCGTCCCCGCGCGTTGCAGCCGCTCAAACGCCACAAACAGCGAACCCGCGTTCACGCGGAAAATCCCGTCGCTCATCTGCTCGATTCGCACCGCAACCCCGTAACCGTGCATCGGCTCCAGCGCCAGCGTCTTCAATATCAGCATGTCCAGTGTTCCCTGCACGAGATCGCTCGCCTGCTCGCTCATAAACAACCTTTCTCCTGACAATCAAGAGGAGCATACGTCTCTCATCTTGATTGTCAAGAGGAGCGCTTGGCGAGGATTTATACTAACGACGCTGCCAGGCGACCGAAGAAGTTCTTCGGCCTACAAAATCACTTTCGCTTCCCCACAATTCAGCTGGGGATTGCGCGCATGCAGCTGCCCCACGGCTTCTTCACATGCACCCTGGCTACGGGAGTTTTTTGAACAAACACAAGTTGGCTCAGGATCTCAGACGGGCACCCGCGTTACTTCGCCCGGCACGGTGCTAGCCCCTCATCGCACGGCAGATTCCAACTCAGGGGATCTTGTCGAAAAAGAGATAAAGCGCGGCAATCCGGCCATCGCGCGCAATGATGAAATCACTCCCGGTGTAAGCTGGCGCCTCACCCGGCCGGCCGGACACCCAGCGGACCAGCCCGCCATTGCCCGATTCCGCAGGCTCCGTACTGGGCTGATATCGGAATTCAGGGTGAGTAGCCTTGATCGCCCCTGCGATTCGATCGATCTCGTCGCGCCCACGATAGACTCCCTTGCTCGGGTCGTAGAAAACGCAATCTTCGGTGTAGAGCTCGTCAATTGCGTCGCGCCGGCGAGCGGCATCATTTTCTCCGAAGACATCACGAAGATTGCGGATCAGCAGGGTTGATATGCTGTACGGCATGGTTTGTCTCCTCTCGGTATCTCGGCGCGTTTAGCGCGGGCGTCGTGCATCCAGACTAAACGGTCCTGCACCGAACTGTGAAATTAACAATGCGCCGCCGAGCATGGACACATTTTTCATAAACATGACCATCTGAACCTGCGCCATCATGGGATCGGTCACAGTCCAGAACTTATGCATCATAAGCGTGACTGGAACCAGGAATAGCACGATGAGCCATGCCCCAAGTTTTGCGCGATAGCCCAGCAAAATGCTTAGGCCACCCAGGATCGCCAGCACGCCGGAAAGTGGAACTGCGATCGAAGCCAAAGGCACACCTTGCGAGGCCGCATAGCCGATAGTTTGCCTGTTGAAATGATTGAATCCAGCCATCACGAAGATCGCCGCAAACAACAACCGTCCCAAAACAACCACTGCACCTTGCCTGATACTCGTTACCTCCCCATTTTTGGAAATTGCGATTGAATCCGTTGCCATGTGCTCTCTCCTTTTTTTAACTCGCTCTTGTAAGAACCGCGCAAACTTGATCGGTCTGCATAGGCCAAAGCGATCTCTTTCTTTTCCAATCAACGCGCTGAATTCGCATTCTTTGCGGCAGGGAAATTCACTCTAGCCCACGCCGAAAACTTGGTTGCCTCCCGGCCTGCTACTTTGTTGGCGAGCGCGATTTCGTCGCGTGATTCAGAACCCAAGTACGTGTGCGCCTGAAAGTAAGCGAACATTTCCGCTATCTCGGCTGCTCCAGGAAAGAATCCCGCGAAGACTTCCTTCGGCACTTGATGGACCGAGAAGTTGTTGCCCTGCCGATTCAGCGTGTCGATGATTTCATTGAAGCTCAGGAAATCGCCGACCAGAGGCAGATACTCACCATGCCCGGCCTGATCCGGGTGCGCGAATGCTCCCGCAACGATGGCGCCAAGTTCCGTGATATCGCCCATGTGAATGCTTCGCACGGCTGGATCGAGCGGGATAGTCCAGCCGATCGATCCGTTAGGCTGTTTTTGCGCGCCAAGAACTCCGTTAAGGTTCTGATAGTAGAAGGGCGCGATCACGAACGTGTGATTTGCAAATCCAGCTTCCTTCACTATCCGATCGACTTTGGCCTTGCCGCTAAAGTGCGGAACGTGAAGCGTTCCGCCGCTGATTTCCTCTGCGTCCGGCAACGTGGACCAGACGAAGTGCTTTACGCCGGCATCCTTGGCCGCGCGCACCGCGGCGGTTGCCTGTTTCAATTCGTTCTCTCCGTGCTCCTGGAAGTTGGTTACCAGGAATACGCCATGCGCCCCACGAAATGCGGATGCAAAGGTCTCCGGGCGATTCAAGTCAGCTTCGACAACTTCATCGGCGAGTCCGCGATGCTTGGCCGGATTGCGCGTCAGAGCGCGTATCTTGAATTGATTGCCGGCTTGAAGGGCGCGTACTACGGCGCCCCCTTGTTGCCCCGTGGCGCCGACTACGGCGATGAGCTTCCTGTCTGTGTGTCCCATATTCAGTGTGTCTCTCTTTCGCTATCTATCGATGTCAATTCTATTGATATAGATACATTGGCCTGGACATCGGTTACACAAATAGGCACAATAGTTTCGTCATGACCAAGTCCTCGCGAGACCCGGTTCACAGCTGGCTTGTGCTGGTGAAGGCTTTTCAGGCCGCTTCGAAATATCTTTACGCGGGACTGGCCGAGACTGGCATCGATGACACCGACTTCCGCATCCTCGAGGCCCTCTTGAACAAAGGTCCTTTGCCGGTGAATACCATCGGCCCAAAAGTGTTTCTCACCCCCGGTTCGATCAGCACGGCCGTGGACCGCCTCGTCGAAAGGGGCCTCGTAAACCGGGTCGAAAGTCCTGAAGATCGACGCATTCGCCTCGTATCGCTCACCCCAAAAGGCAAAGAATTGATCGCGCCGATTTTTCGCAAACACGCCGCCGAAATTAAGAAAGTCTTTGCCGATGCGAGCCAGAAAGAATTGCGAACTCTTGAAACTACATTGAAAAAAATTGGCAAGCGCTCCCAGAATCTCGGGAGCGGAATCAAAGCGAAGCCCTGAAAGGGTCTTTCACAGCCGGCGACCTTCTTCAACTACTCAACCGCATTCCTCCGAAACAATTGAGCACGCACCTCAAAATGCTGCGGCTCGCTTGTTTCGCTCGCGTGCTAAGCTTTTCTCCGCTGCCTCTATGTTCCGAAAAATTCTCATCGCCAATCGCGGCGAAATCGCCGTGCGCATCATCCGCGCCTGCCGTGAACTCGGCATCAAATCCGTCGCCGTGTTCAGCGAAGTGGACCGCAACTCGCTCCACGTTCGTCTCGCCGACGAAGCCTATCCCATCGGCCCCGCGCCCTCTCGCGAAAGCTATTTGAACCTCGATAAATTGATGGCCGTTGCTCGCAAAGCCGGATGTGACGCCGTGCATCCCGGCTACGGCTTTCTCGCCGAAAATCCCGCGCTGCCCCGAGCCTGCACGGATGCGTCTCTCACATTCATTGGCCCGTCCGCCGAAGCCATGGAAGCACTTGGCTCCAAAACCGCCGGCCGCACTCTCGCTCGCGGCGTCGACGTCCCCATCGTTCCCGGCACCAACGATCCCATCGAAAATCCCGACGAAGCGCGCGCCTTGGCACAACGCATGGGTTATCCCGTTTTGCTGAAAGCCGTCGCCGGTGGCGGCGGAAAAGGTATGCGTCTCGTTTCGATCGACGCCGAATTTGACTCTGCATTTCGCGATGCCTCTTCTGAAGCGATGAACGCTTTCGGAAATGCCAGCCTCTTTCTCGAAAAATATCTCGAAAAGCCGCGCCACATCGAAATTCAAATCCTCGCCGACGCCCATGGCCGGACGGTTTCTCTCGGCGAACGCGAATGTTCCATCCAACGGCGCCATCAAAAAGTGATTGAAGAAGCTCCTTCGCCAATCATGACGCCGGAATTGCGCAAACGCATGGGCGACGCCGCGGTGCGCATTGCGCGCGCCGGAGGCTACGTCAATGCCGGCACGGTCGAATTTTTGGTCGACACGCACTACAACTACTACTTCCTCGAAGTGAATACGCGTCTGCAGGTCGAACATCCCGTGACGGAACAAGTCACCGGGCTCGATCTCGTAAAACTGCAAATCGCGATCGCCGCCGGCCATCGGCTCCCGTTTGCCTGGGAATCCATCACGCCGCGCGGCCACGCGATGGAAGTCCGTTTGTATGCCGAAGATCCGGAAAACAATTTCTTTCCGTCGCCCGGAAAAATTCTCTCCCGCCGCGCGCCGAGCGGCCCTGGCATTCGACTCGACGAAGGCGTCTATTCCGGCTGGACCGTTCCGATGGATTACGATCCGCTGCTCGCAAAATTAATTGCATGGGGAAACAGCCGCGAAGAAACGATCGCGCGTTTGCGTCGCGCGCTCGAAGAATATTCCGTCACGGGAATTAAAACGAACACGGCTCTTTTCCGCCGAATTCTTGCCGAACCGGATTTTCTGCGCTCCGAAATTCACACGAAATGGCTCGACGAAATGTTGCTGCGTCCGCACATCGCGCCCGAGCAAAACTCGCGCGCCGCGGACGCCGCCGCAATCGCCGCTGCGCTCTGGCACGTTTCGCACGAATCCGCCGCCGCACCCGCAACGCCTGAAAAAAACTCGCGCTGGAAACTCGATGGCCGCAGCCGCCAGTTGGACCGCACGCCATGAAATACGAAGTCAAAATTGGCGGAAAAACGCGCGTCGTGGAATTTACGCGCAACTCGCAAACACTAAAAGTTTCTCTCGACGGGAAATTACTCGACGCAGACGCGGTCGAAATTGCCACAAATACTTTTTCGATTTTGATTGAAGGCGAATCGTACGAAGTGCGCGTCGCGCCGATGCCGGACGGCTCGCTCACTCTGCACACGGGGCTGGCGGAGTACAGTGCGGAAGTGGAAGATCCGCGCGCATGGCGCGGGCGTCGGCACGGGGCGCTGGAAGCGGAAGGCCGCCAGCAGATCGTCGCGCCGATGCCGGGGAAAGTTGTGCGCGTGCTTGTGAACGCGGGCGACGCGGTGGAAGTAGGGCAGGGAATTATGGTGGTGGAAGCGATGAAGATGCAGAACGAAATTCGTTCGCCGAAGAGCGGCACAGTGGAAAAATTATTTGTGAAGGAAGGGCAAGCAGTGAACGCCGGAGAAGTTCTCGCCTGGGTCGATTGATTTTGTCGCGCGCAAAAAAGTCTGCGAAAAAATCTCACGAAAAATAAAATCAGAAATTAATTTTGCGGAACGTTTTGTTTCGTCGGGTACGAAGTTTTTGCCGCGTCGGGCAAACGGCCGGCCGCTTCAATCACCTGGCGCGCGAGATAGTTCGTGACTTTCGCTTCGTCGCGAACCGTCGCGAGGTACGCGGCCTTCAAAAGCTGTTCCTTACGATTGCGCAGCGTGTCGCGAACGGTCTGCTGCACTTGCGGGTCGGTGATGCCGCGCTGGCCGGGCGCTTCGCGCGCGATCAATTTCACGATGTGATAGCTCATGCCGTCGGGGTCGCGCGCCAAAATCGGCGTGCTGACCTGTCCGGGCTTCAGCGCGAGCACCGCTTTTTTCAAAACCGGATCCACTTGCGGGCCGTTCAGAGAAGACTCGGGAACGTAACCGAGGTCGCCGCCGCTCTGCGCGGAATTCGCGTCCTCAGAATAATCCATCGCCAGCAGCGCGAAATCGGCGCCGCTGTTCAGGCGATCCGTAAGCATCTTAATTTTCCGTTGCGCTTCGGCTTCGTTGGTCGCGTCGTCGTTCTTGCGGTTGCGGACAATCGGATCCTTGCGCGGAGTGACTTTGATTTGCGCGATGCGGTATTGCGGTTCGGCGACGTTGAACTGCGCCTTGTTCGAGTTGTAAAACTCCGCCACGTCCTGATCGCTGATGCTGATTTTCGCCACGACTTCGCGGTTCATCAATTTCGTGATGGATTGTTGCCGGCGCAGGTCGCTCTTCAAATCGTCGACGGAGATGCCGCGGTCCTTGAGCTGGCGCTGAAATTCATCTTCGGTGAACGGGCTCTTCATTTCGGTGAATTTGTCTTCCACTTCACCGTCGCTCGCGACGAGATTCAGTTTTTTCGCGCGCTCCAGAAGAATTTCGTTGTTGATCAGCTCATCCAGGATATTCAGCTTCAGCGAAAGCGATTCTTCCTGCGACGGCTCCTGCCCTTCGGGGCTGACGCGCGTGCGGTAATATTTATCCACTTCCTCGCGCTTGATGTCCGTGCCGTTGACGCTGGCCCAGACGTCCGGAGCGGGCTGCCGCGTGCGATCGCAACCCGCCAGCAGCGAAAACGAAACGGGCAAAAGAAATGCCGCAGCGAGAAACGCACTCGCTGTGCGAGAGGTGACGATCCGCGCGGGTTTCGGGCGCATCGAGGTCAAAGGGATAGGCTCAGGCGGCTTTGGGCGCGCGCGCGGCGCCAACCTTGGTTACCTTGCCGGCGCGGATGCACGCGGTGCAGACGCGCAGATGCTTGTGAGCGCCCGCAACCACGGCGCGAACGCGCTTCAGGTTCGGGTTCCAGCGGCGGCGGCGGGTATTGTTGGCGTGGGAGACCACGTTGCCATAATGCGGCCCTTTGCCGCAGAGTTCACACTTCAGTGCCATGTCAGTTCCTGCTGATGAAAGATTTAGTAAAACGAGACCCTTTATTGTAGCAGACGTGGGAAGAATGTGGCCAGCGCCGTCTGGGGAGAAGGAGCGGCCAGTTTGCCGTTGACGGATTGCCGTTTCGGACGGGAGACAGTTTGGGTACACCCCGGTGTTTTTCGCAAAGAGTGCGGAAGCTGTTGAGAAGTAAGGAGATGAGTTGCCGCGCACGGCACCCCTCGCAGAAATCGCTCGGGGCAAGAAAGAGTCAAGGAAAGAGCAGCGCTCGCGGAAGAAAGTCGGGGTAGAGAAGAGTGGCCGGGATGTCCGGCTAAGGGTACCCCCCTCCCCCTGTTTTTCGTAAGTATTCATTCCAGAGGAGTTAGGCGGAGGGTAGGGGGTGGATTGGGAGTTTTTGTTACGTGCGAGAGCGGGTTGGAGACGATAGAACATAGGGTATGGTAGCACAGGATGTTGGCAAAGTCAATAAGATAATTGTACGGTTAATTCGAATGCATGCCGATATTTGGTCAGGTGGAAGAAGAGGTCAAGATCCTCATCCTTAAATCCGAAGAGCTACTGCACCAAATCGGCGCGAATATGAACGTTTGCGAAGGGAAATGGCTATTGAGTGTTTTCCAAGGAGGCCGCCCTGTGGACCTGCTGCCGAGCTCGTGTCTAACTCGATCGTTCAGAACGTTCGGGGTGCGTAACGTGAGGCGAATGCCTTCGTCTGGTAGAAAATCGCTGATATGACGGGGCATGCGGATCGAAGCTCCTCCAGCCCCGCTGCGCTTCTCGAGCGACCTCTGCAAGAAACTGGCTGATTGATCGCGAGTACGCATCTGTTGCGGACTCGGAGGTCGCTTCAACGGAGTCAAATTCGTGGAAGCAGTGATCATCGGAATTTGCGTTCCCACGCTCAAATAGGAAAGCCTCTGTTACTCGGATTTGGTGCGCATTGAAGAGACCATCCGGCGAGAGCGTATCGACGAGTGTCCGGTTCACAACTTCCGCGATCAATCCGTCAGGATTCGAAAACACGATATTCGCCCACTTCTTGTAGTTGCCAGCGTCGCGATAGAGATAGCTAAATTTAATATTGTTCATGGTGTTTCGCCGTCTGGATACCTCAGGACCCAAGGAAAATGTTTTCGTTGTGATAGCGGAGAAAATCAACGTTCGGCGCAAAATGGCGCGGTGGAGATATAGAAGCGTTCTGATACCTTAGCAGGAATTCTTGCGCAAACTCGTCAGACGCTTTTTTCTCGATGCGGGGAGAAAGTCGAACCTTCATCTGTGGGGTCACCGTTAAGAGGCCTCCGTCGAACGCTCGGTCATGTAGGGCATTCAGACATAGCCCATTGCTCGGGTTGGTTCGATTCTTGCTGTCCACCGTCCACGGAACGATGTGGCTCGCGTTGAGGAGCTTTGGAATTGATAGTCCAGTGATACAGCACCGTCCGTCGTAAGCAGCTAAGACGGCGGCGCGGAAAAACCCTTGATTGATCCGCACTCGAACCAGCGCCTCGCGACTTAAGCCTGCAGGGAAATCTCCGATCTCCTCCTTGGTAACAGGGGTGTGGCCGGTAAACTGGCTAAGTAGACGTTCACTTTCAAAGGCCAGCTTCTCCCAGTCATGACTGAACTCGTTCCAGACTTCTACTTCTGCCCGTGCGCCATGCGTTGCACCGGCAATATTTCGCTTTTGTAGCGATGGGTCGAGGCGCGCAAAATTGGCGAGCTTCCAAGAAACAGCGGAAGGCGTGCGACCGATTGCCTTCGCTAGCTCGATTATCGATGGGTTGCGTAGATGGATTGTTCCGAACGGTATTTTACAGTAGAGGTTGAAGGCCACAATCAGTTCGTCGCGGGCCCAATCGCGGCGAAGCGCGGCGCGTTTCAATTTAAAATTCCGTTGCCCATCGTGGGTCCTGAGGATTGATTGCGTCTCGCATGATAGCAATTCTCCCCTGACATGCAACTAGTGTTCGCCCTTGTTTCGTTTTGGCATTTTCCCGGTTCAAATCGGAACCATGGGCGTTCCCCTGTTCGCGTTGTTCGCGTCAGCGGAGTGCGCGAATCTGTCCGAATAAACGCAGTTCATCAGGTTCTGTAAGTCAATTAGGAAGTCCCCCATGGTCCGAAGATGCCGGGCTGAAGCCGCGGGCCACGACGCGAAAGACCCAAGGTGCTGGGCTGAAGCCACGGGCCACGACGCGAAAGACCCAAGGTGCCGGGCTGAAGCCACGGGGCCACGACGCGAAAGACCCAAGATGCCGGGCTGAAGCCGCGGCTCTACATTTGAACCTTAGAACGAAGGCCATGGCGCGACATTTAAACCTTGGAACGAACGTCACGGCGGCCTTAGGACCTTGATGGCAGGGGATTGTCGAAGTGGTTGAGTTACTGATATAAAAAAGATGGCGAGGATTGATGGCGGAGCGGAAGGAGAGACGGGAGAAGGGCGCAGGGCTGAAGACTGGGGCCACGGAGAACAAAACCCAAGATGCCGGGCTGAAGCCACGGCGCTACATTTAAGCCTTAGAAGGGAGCGAGGATTGATGGCGGAACGTCACGGCGCGACACCTACACCATTTGAGAGGAAGAATATCCGGCTGGCGACGGAGAATTATCGGGGGCGGAGGATGTATTTTTTGACGCTTTGCTTTGAGAAGAGAAAAGCGTTTGGGCGGGATAGGCGGGTCGCATTGTGGTTGATTCAGCAGCTAAAGAAATTTGCGGCAGATTTCGGGTTTTTTGTGCACGCGTATTGCGTGATGCCGGACCACATGCATGTTCTTGTTTCGGCGTCGTCGGACGACAGCAATTTGATGAAGTTTGTCGAGAACTACAAGCAAGAGACGGGCTTTGCGGCCGAACAGCGGACGAAGGAGCGACTTTGGCAATTCAAGTATTACGACCGAATTCTGCGCAATTCGGATTCGCCGGAGTCGGTGGCGTGGTACATCTGGATGAATCCGGTGCGGAACGGATTGTGTGAGGTACCGATGGAGTATCCGTTTCTGGGATCGTTCACGGAGGTCGGAGCGAGGATGTTGAAGGGATCCGCGGCACCGGAATGGAGGCCGCCGTGGAAGAAGAAGGAATTAAATGTAGCGCCATCCCTTTAGGGTGGCAGGGCTGAAGAGAAAGAGAGGGAAGAAAGAAAGGGCAAGAGAAGAAAGAAAGAAAAAAAAGAAGAGAAGAGAAGAGAAGAGAAGAAAGAGAAGAAAGAGAAGAAAGAAAAGGCAAGATGCCGGGCTGAAGCCGCGGCGCTACATTTAAACCTTAGAACGGAGCATAGCTAGAGGTGGATGGGCTGGCGAAACCAGTCAAGAAACGAGGCGAGGCGTTTGGACCATTTGCGAAATGTGTGCGAGGGCGCCGCGATGGATTCGATGAACACCCAGATGCCACAACCGAGAGATACGGCGAAGAGCAGCAGTCCGACGTAGCTGCCGAGGAAGCGTACAAATTGCGTGAAGGGGCCTCTCCCACTGATTTGCAGCGCGAGAACAAAGAGGATACTTCCGGCGAATCCTGTGGCGCAGATGACTTTCCACAACGATTGCCACGAACAGAGTCTGGAGCACCACCGGTCGAAAGCGCGATCCCAACGGAGCATCGGCCGTGCGCGAGAGCGAAAGCGAGAGGCGATGGGAGCTTTGCGGCCGGCTTCCCAATTGCGCAGCTGAAACGATTCATACTCGTCGGCTTCCACCCGGATGATCATTTCTTTGTAGATATCCACTTCCCAGCAGCCGTCGAGGCGAAAGCGAAGCGCATTGTTCGATTCGGTGACGACCAGTCCGCGAATGGGAACCAGCGATTCTCCCGCTTCGATTTGCAGAATCACTTTGCGGCCCAACCAATTGGAGTAAGTATTTGACATAAATGTGGCTAAATTTGCCGCTCCAACTTTTCGATCAACATTGTTCTACCCGCGCTGTACAACGTTCTCCCGCCGGCCTTCCCGCCGGTGTTCCGGTTCAGTCGCCGTCTCGTTCCGCGCGCATGGCGGTGCCGGTCCTGCCAAGCGGCTGACTTTCCCGAGGTACGTCGAGTTCGGGATGTTCTTCCGCGAGATAATTTTTGAGCTGCAAGTCGGTTCGGTTTCTGTGAACGAGGACCGGCCCGACTCGCCGGACCTTGTTCTGTTTCGCGGGCTTCCGTTTCGCTGGCTTCTTCTTCATTTCCGCCACTCCCCTAGCCGCCACTCCGGTGTTGCCGCTGTTGCGATATTTGAAATTCGATTCGTGAACTATCCGTTCGCGGGACGGCAAGAGTTCCGGGGCCAAGATTCTCATGCGGGCTGGGAAGGCGGCTGTTCCGTTTGAGACATCCCCCGGGCGCGCTTCCAGCTAGCGTGCAAAGCAGAACTAGCGACCAAGGAAAAATTGATGACTACGGCTGGCCTCGAACTCACAACAACTGACGCTTCAACACTCACGATCCGTTTGATGATGAAGGCATTGGTCTATCACGGACCGGGCAAGTGCGAATGGGAAGACAAACCGCGGCCCACAATCCAACAGCCGGGAGACGCGATTGTCCGAATTACGACATCGACGATTTGCGGAACCGATCTCCATATTCTGAAAGGGGATCTGCCTTCCGTAATCGATGGCCGCATTCTTGGCCACGAAGGAATCGGCGTGGTTGAGGAAGTGGGGCCGGGTGTTTCTGAATTTCACGCCGGCGACAAGGTGATTGTGTCGTGCGTGACGGCGTGCCTGAAATGCGATTTCTGCAAGAAGAGCATGTACTCGCACTGCCGGCACGGCGGTTGGATACTGGGATGCAAAATTGACGGAACTCAGGCCGAGTATGTGCGCATCCCGCAAGCCGACGGAAGCCTCTATCATTTGCCGGTTGGGGCAGACGAAGAATCGATGGTGATGCTGAGCGACATCCTGCCAACCGGATTCGAGTGCGGAGTGCTGAATGGGCAGGTAAAACCGGGCGATACCGTCGCGATTGTGGGAGCGGGACCGATCGGGCTCGCGGTTCTGCTGACCGCACAATTTTATTCGCCGGCGAAGATCTTGATGATCGATTTAGACGACAAGCGGCTGGCGGTGGCGAGAAAGTTTGGCGCAACGAATTTGATCAACAGCACGGACGGGAAAGCCGCGGAGCGCGTGATGGAATTAACGGAGGGCGCGGGTGTGGACGTGGCGATTGAGGCGGTCGGGATTCCAGCGACGTTTTCGATTTGCGAAGCGATTGTGGGAGCGGGCGGACGGATCGCGAATGTAGGTGTGCATGGAAAACCGGTTGAGCTGCACCTGGAAAAACTCTGGGACCGGAACATTACGCTGACGACGCGGCTCGTGGACACAGTGACGACGTCGATGCTGTTAAAAGTAGTGCAGTCGGGAACGCTGCAACCGAAGCGGCTCGTGACGCATCGCTTTGCCATGAACGACATTATGAAAGCGTATGAGACGTTTGGAAACGCAGCGAGAGAGGGAGCGTTAAAAGTAGTTTTAAAGGCGGATGAAGCGAAGGCCAGTTAGAAAAGATTCGTCTCTCGCGCTCAGAAATTTTTGCGGCTCAGACAACGGTTCCAAAAATCCAGCCGACGGCTGCGGTAACGGCCATGGCCGCCGCTCCCCAAAACGTGACGCGAATCGCGCCGGCGAATACTCCGGCACCGCCCGCGCGTGCAGCCAATCCCCCTAAAAGCGCCAGGAAAAGCAGCGAAGTACCCGACACCAGCGGAATCAGGGAAGATGCCGGCGCCAAGGCGGTGATGGCAAGCGGCATGGCGGCACCAACGGCGAAGCTGGCGGCAGAGGCAAGTGCGGCTTGAACGGGACGTGCGCGAAAGGTGTCGGAGATGCCAAGCTCGTCGCGGGCATGCGCGGCCAAAGCGTCGTGGCTCATGAGTTGTTGGGCGACCTGTTTGGCGAGGGCAGGTTGGAGGCCGCGAGCGACATAGATGTCCGCCAATTCATTGTGTTCGCCCTTCACGTCGGACTTGAGTTCCGCGCGCTCGATATCGAGTTCGGCAACTTCCGTGTCGGCTTGAGAGTGGACAGAGACGTACTCGCCCGAGGCCATTGACATGGATCCGGCGACCAAACCGGCAACTCCTGCGACGACGATGCTGTGGTGAGTTGCGTGTGAGGCTGCGACGCCGAGTACGAGACTGGAAGTGGAAAGGATACCGTCGTTCGCGCCAAGCACCGCGGCGCGCAGCCAGGCAATGCGTCCTGTGCGGTGTCGTTCGATGTTTTTGTCGGGCACCTGTCGACTATGTCGTTGCGTCGAGGACAAAACTGTCTCGCATTGGACAGCCACGCAACGTGATTTGCAGGGAGCGGCAGCGAACGTCCTAATGCGGACAGACTTGCGGAAGCGGACGCAATTAGGATGACGGTGGAAGGCTTCGCGCGCGGAAGCCCAGAGCGAACAGCGGCTGCTCGGCAGAGGTGTCGGATGAAAAAAAGTTTTGTTTTGAGAAGAGCAGTCTTGGGCGGGATCGTGTTGCTGTTCGCGGGCGTTTTGGTGGCACAGCGGACGGCGGACAGAAAATTAATCGTAAACGGGAAGACGGCGAGCGCGGGAGCTTTGCAGATCGAGGGTCATTCGTACGTGGACATCGAGATTCTGGCGCAGGTGACGAATGGATCGGTGAAGTTTGAGCCGAGCCAGATTGTGCTGACGATTCCGAGCGCGGCTTCCGAGATGGCAAGCGCGCAAGATGAAGAAAAACTGTCAAGAGGTTTTGCGAGCGCGGCGATCGAGACGCTGGCGGAGATGAAGGAGTGGCGCGGAGCATTGGGAGCGCTGGTGACGTATGGATTGGCGGTGGACGGCAAATGGGCGCAGATTTACCGGCAGCGAGTGGAAACGAGCCTGGAGCAGGCGAACGTGGCGGCATCCACGGATTCGGATCGCAATGCGCTTCGATTGCTGAGCACGCAGTTTGCAAATCTGGCGAAATGGGAAGGTGTCGTTACGGCGGAACGGCAGAATCTGGATGGGTCGCGGACGGTGGCGGCGAATTCGCTGCGAAACGATCCGGTGTTGCAGAAATTTTCGAGCTGCGGAAAATTTCTGAGCGTCATGCTGGGCAGCGGCGTTTTTTCCGGCAATTCGAATTGCGAGTAGTGGCTGCGAGCTTAATCGTGAAGGACGACGCTTAAGAGGGAGTTGTGGACGTGGACTTCGCCGTTGTAGTCGATGAAGCCCAACTTCCTGAATTTGTTCATGAAAAAATTGACGCGAGAGCGGGTTGTGCCGATGATCTCGGCAAGCGTCTCCTGGGACATTTGGGGAATGACCTTGACCGGTTTACCGTGCTCGCCAAAGCGCGCGAGCAGGAGCAAAGTGCGCGCGAGGCGCTTCTCCGTGGAATTGAACAGCTGATCGATCAAGTCTTCTTCAACGCGAATATTGCGAGCAAGCATGTAGGCGATGAAACGGTCGGAGAATTCGTGCTCTCCATGCAGCACGCGCGCCATCTCGTCTTTTTCGATGACGAGCGCAGTGGTGGGAAGAATCGCAGTGGCAGTCGCCATAGAGTTCAACTGCCCGGCGAGGCAGCCTTCGCCCAAGAAATCACCCGGTCCAAGAATTGCGACGACGGCTTCCTTGCCGGATTCATTGACTACGGCCAGCTTCACACTGCCAGACTGGATGTAGAAAACGCTCTTTGCGGGATCGCCTTGCGTGAAAATGATTGTTTTTGAGGGGAACTCAGTGACTTTTCTTCTGAGGCCGGCGGAATCGAGAAACGACTTCACGTCGAACGCAGTCTTTTTTGCGTTCGCACTCTGGGTAGAGCGAGAAGCCTTGCTGGAGACACCACGAACTGCTGAAGATGCCATATATCAGGATAGCTCTAGTTGCCCCCCCCCCCGCTGTTCAATATTGAACAGTACCTGCCGAGAGCGGAGCAAGGGTGGCAACACACTTACAACTCGAAGAATCAATGGGTTACGGAAAACCGGCCGCCGGTTGTAATGAACATTTAACGAAGATTGTTGGGCCTCGCGCCGACGTAGAAATCGTGAAAGTAAATTCGGTTCTGTCCCGATGTGAACAGATATGCGCGGTGACGCTGGTTACGATGGCGCCGTGATCGTTTTCGGGTTGGTTTAGAAAAACGAAAAAGATGGGAGAGAGATTATGGATTGGCCAACGATGAGCGCAACGGAAATAGAGATCGCAATTGTCGCGGTTCTGATCGTGGCAGCGGTGATTGCTTTTTGGCTGCTAAATCGCAAGCGGCACACGGGGAGGCTGCGCACGCAGTTTGGCGGCGCCGAGTACAGCCGCGCGGTGAAAGAAGGCGGAAGCCAGAGGCAGGCAGAAAGAGCGCTCGATGAGCGCGCGGAACGTGTGCGCGCATTGGCGATCCGTCCGCTGGCTCCAGCCGATCGTGCACGATTCATGGAGTCCTGGAGCAGAGTGCAAGCACGGTTTGTTGATGGACCGGGCGGAGCAATCACGGACGCCGACAAACTATTGGGAGACGTGCTGTCGACGAGAGGGTATCCGGTGAGCGACTTCGAACAAAGAGCCGCGGATATTTCTGTGGATCATCCATTGGTTCTTGAGAATTACCGAATAGCGCACGAAAGCGCGGTTCGCCAAACACAAGGACAAGCGAGCACCGAGGACTTGAGGCAGGCAATGATCCACTACCGAACGCTGTTTGAAGAACTGGTGCGCGAGCCGGAAGCGGTGCGTTCGTAGGATTAAGCAGCAGCGCGGGATTGTGCGCGGTCGATATCGGCGGCTGGGAATGTGACGGAGCGAACCGCCGACGTAGCGGCGATGCCGTCCCGCTCGAATTCACAAGAGGAGAAGAGTAATGAGGATTGTGAAAGAAGAAGTGTGCAGGCATCCGGCATGTACTTGCCCGATCACGACGGGCAGATATTGCAGCACCACATGCGAATCAGCGGAAATGACGCTGGACACGGATTGCCCGTGCAAGCACACGGGATGCAAGGGAAGCAAACATTCACTGGCTTCGTCGGCGTTTGAGATTCAAGCACGGATGCAACAAAGGAGAAATATGAAAAGGTTTAAGGTTTCGCTGGCCGCGCTTTCACTGCTGGCCATTGGCACATTCGCGGGATGCGGCAGCAACACGAAGTCGCCCGAGGTAGCGGACAACATTCGCCGATCACTCGACCAGGCAGGATTCAAAGACGTCTCGGTGAGTCAGGATCGCGATAAGGGAGTTGTGACGCTGAGCGGGCACGTTGCGAGTGAATATGACAAGTCGCAAGCGGAGTCACTTGCAAAATCTTTTGCGGGTGAACAGGTTGTGGCGGATCAGATCGCGGTGATTCCTCCGGGCGCGGAACGGGATGCGAAAGCTGTGAATTCGGATTTGGATTCGGGTATCGAGAAGAACCTGGACGCTGCGCTGATTCAGAACCGTATGCATGAGTTTGTGAAATATGAGGCAAAGAGCGGAGTCGTGACATTAACGGGAGAAGTGAATTCGCAGAGGCGCCGCGACCATGCTCAACAGGTGGCCACGGCAGTGCCGAATGTGAAGCAGGTCGTGAATGATCTGCAAGTGAAAGATCAGAAGGCCAGTTCCTCCGAATAAGTTGAGGGGAACGCAATTCCGATCGTTTTCTCCAAAAGTAATTACGCGGGCGGCTCGCTAATTGCCAAATCAATCGCAAGCAGCGCCCGTAGGAATTCCGCTGGGTGGAATCGCCCGGCTTGGGGAAACGGCATAGAAATGAAGACGGTTCATACGGCCGGCAAGTTGGCGGCGAGCGCGCCAAAGTCTGGCTTTGACGGTATTAGGTGGTACGTCCAGGATTACAGCGGCTTCTCTTGCGGAAAATTCCAGCACGACGCGCAAGACGAACACGGTGCGGAGAATAGGTGAGAGGGTTTTGATGTGGTCGTTTGTCATGGCCAAGACTTCCGTTCTGGAAAAGATTTGCTCCGGTGTCAGACCTTTGGAGGCCAGACGGTCCTTGATTGAGCCTTCCGCGGTTTCGAGCGGTTCTAGTGGAGTCATGGCTGGGCGGGATAGGAGAGAGCGCCGGCGCATGAGGGCGGCGTTAATAACAATTCGCGTAAGCCAGGTGGAGAACTGGGCGCGCCCTTCAAAGTTTTTCAAACTTCGAAAGGCGCAGAGCAAGCCGTCCTGCAAAGCATCTTCTGCGTCTTCGCGATTGCCGGTAATTCCCAAAGCCGAATGAAAAAGTAAATTGCGATGGCGGTGAAAGAGTGTATCGAGCGCTTGCGGCTCACCGCGCTGGCCCGCCTGGACCAAGAGTTCTTCGCCGAAGTTTCTTACAGGCAAGGGCTGCGTCGTCACAATCACCTCCGTTGATTCGGTACAAATTGAGTTTTCCGATCCCCGAGTTTCTTTGGGGAGTCTCACCCGAGAGAAAGGACGACTAACGCGGAGGGAATAGCCGTCGGGAATATGCTTTTCAGTTCCGAAGGCGGATCAACTTAGATATCGGGCTTTTAAATTCAAAATGACCCACGATCGAATTGACCGCATGCTAGCGAGTGATCGCATCGAGCGCTGTGCAAAAATGGACATCCAAAAACTGGAGCGAGCCGCACAGTGGGAGACGAATCTTCGAGCGGACGAACTTCGGATTGGAATATGAGGCGTGGAGACAGGAATGCAATCGGGTGAATCTGGCGGAACCAAGCTGAATGGCAACCGGCGAGCCTTGGGTGCTTGCTGGTTCCTCTACGGGATATTTCGAATCGTCGTGGGAATTTGCCTGATTGTACTTAGCGGGACGGCGACGGTGATGTTTGGCGCGCTCCTGAGCCGCGTACCCGATCCATATACGTTGATGGCCATTTTTCACGTGGCCTATGTGGGATTCGTGATCCTGGCGATGTTGGGCGGCTTCTTCGGAATTTTGGCCGGACTGGCGCTTTTGGGGAATCAGCGGTCTGCACGTACCCTCGCACTGATCGCAGCGCTCCTGTCCGTCTCGGAAGTTCCGGTTGGGACCACGTTAGGGATTTACACACTGATTCTGGTGATGGCATCCGCGCGTCTCTCTTCCACAATTCAGGCGTAATGCCGAATTCCCATTTTGAAACGGTTGGGAAGGATGACGCACCAATAGAAGGTGGGAGTGTGCGTTAGGGTCGGTTCGGGTGTGCTTTGGACGTCGGCGAGCCAGAACGTGCAGGTTTTCGCAGAGTGGAAGGCTGAAAAACGGTTTAACCAGGGCGGCTGCTTGGGGTAGGCTTATTGCCTCAATGGCAACACAACCCCAGGCAAGAGGTGCCTCGGGCCCGATTTCATCAGTAAATGGGAAGTAAGGAACAGCTGAGATAACTTCCGGCTGGGATTCCTATTTGAGGCGCCAAATTTAGCTGCCAGGGAAGATTGTGGCAATTCCAAGCTATCGTCGAGGAGAAAAAAGGCGTTCGAGCCGAGTCACGCTCGCGGTACCGGTGCGTGTGGACGGGGAGAGCGTCGCGGGGGAAAAGTTTATTGTAAGCACGACGACGCAGGCGCTGAGCGAGTTTGGCTGTTTGCTGCACCTGGAAGAAGTGGTGATGGTGGACCAGACGCTGGTGTTGATGAACGAGCACACGAGGCAGTCGGCGCAGGCGCGAATCGTTTCGACGAGGCGGCACCGAAACGGGCATCAGTATGTGGGCGTGGAATTCATTTCGCCGGCGGAAAATTTCTGGCGGTTGACGTTTGTGAAGCCGGGAGCGAAGTCGTTGAAGCGAGTGTACGGCAGCCGGGAGAATTGAAGGAGTGGCGGCGGAGCCGGTAAGCGCATCGTAAGTTGTAGCAAGTAACGCCTGGGCGAGAGGATCTCCCCGGGCTTTTTTATTTCGAGCGCGATGACGTAGGGAAGGAATTCGTCGGAGCTATTGATCGTGGGACATTCCGGGCATGTCTTTCATGTCGTGCATCGGATGCGCGGGCGATCTGGCCGGGTGGCGGAGTGGGGCGAGAGCGGCGTCATCTGCGGGGACGAAATAGCCGACAACGATTCCCATGGCGCCCTGGCGGAGAAGTTTGCCAGAGGGATTGTCGTAGGTGGCGGTGATTTTGAGTTTATCGCCCGCGGCGAGTTTTTTTCCTCCAGTGGAGAAGAAAGTTTCGACGGGCATGCTCAGGAGATGGCCTTGGTCGTCGGTCTTCGCGGGGAGCGTAGCGAGAGTTTGTTTCTGCGTGGCGTCTTCCAGAACGATCTGCCGAGCGTAATCGTGCATGTGGCCGCCGACACCGAGGAGGACGCCGTCGTATTTGACGGCAACGGAGCCGGACTTTTCACTCTTGCCGGCGGGAAGGTCATAGCCGGAATTGCCGCAGGATGAGACGTCCATCCAGGCGGGATAAAAATTTTTGACGGGAGCGGGAGTGGCGTCGTCGAGATATTTGATTTCGATCTGGAGGAAGGCTTTGTCGTAGGCCGTGGCGGTGGGATTGTGAATCATCGTCTCGACGCGGATCTGGTCGTTTTTTTCGACGCGATAGCCGAAACCAGGAATGGGAGCCCAATCGGTGAGCTCGCCGCCGGCGCCGAAGATGTGTTCTTCCTTGCTGGGGCAGAGAAAATCGGAGCGATTTTCATTCCAGAACGCGACATGATGGAGAACTTCGCCTGCGACGGGATTTCCGGAGGCGTCGACGAGATGCGGGTGGTACGACAGCAGCCACCCAGTCATGGGAGTGGTCCAAGTGAGATCGGAAGGTTGAGGCATTTGCATGTGAGAAGTGTGAGCGGGCAGATTCATGGGGCCGACGCGGAGAGTGATAGTGTGCGAAGCGGCGTCAACTTTTTGGTCGAGGACGACGCCCTTTGCGACAAGGTGATGCATGCCGCCCTGCATGAAGCCGCCGCGGGTTTCGTCGGCGCGGTGCATGTGACTGCGCGGAGGTGTGGAAGTTTCTTGTGCGGAAGCGAAATTGGGAATTGCGGTGGAAAGTGCGGCGATGAGAACGAGACGGGTAAACATGAAGCACCTCGCGAAATCGAAGGCGGCTGTTACTCACTTGATGATACGCCAAACGGAATGAGAGCGAGCACGTTGTGTCCGCGGTAGAATGCGCACGGAAACGAAGCGAGCGGCAAGGAAATTTTGGTGCGAGCGAGGAGCAGGAATGAATTCGAAGGAAAAGAAAGCGACGAAATTGACGCGAAGAGATTTGCTGGGCACAGCTTCGCTGGCGGGTTTGGGGACGGCGCTGCTTGCGGGCCCGGAATTGCGGGCGCAAGAACAGCAGTCGTATCAAGTGGGAAAAGATCCGGGCAAGCATGAGCCGATTCCGGATTTCAAATTTGATTTGGAAGCGACGCGCGGCTGGGTGGGCGAAGCGGGTTCGGCGAAAGAAGCGACGATGGAGGAATTTCCGGCGTCGCAGCATATCGCGGGTGTTTCGATGCGACTGAAGCCGGGAGGAATCCGCGAGTTGCATTGGCATGCGATTGCAGCGGAATGGGCGCTGGTGTTGAACGGCACGGTAATGACGACCGTGATTTCGCCGAACGGAGAAGCGGCGACGGACATTTTTGAAGCGGGAGACATCTGGTACTTCCCGAAAGGGCACGGACACGCGCTGCAGAATATCGGAAAAGAGGAAGCGCACTTCGTGCTGGGATTTGACGACGGACATTTTTCGGAATTTGGAACGTTCAGTATCACGGACTGGATGGCGCAGAGTTCGCCGGCGGTTGTTTCACGGAATCTAGGATTGGCGCCGGCGACAGTTGCGGCGATGCCGAAAAAAGAGTTGTACATCCTGCCGGGGAAAATTCCAGCGACGATTCCTGAGGCGTATCTGGCGGACGATCTGGAGACGAGCCAGAATCCGCACAAATTTCGATTGGGGAAAATGAAGCCAATTGAGTTTCCCGGAGGATGGGAGCGAATTGTTACGGCAAAGGAATTTCCGATCAACAAAACGCTGACTTCGGTGATGCAATATCTGGAAGTTGGCGCGTTGCGCGAGATGCACTGGCATCCGAATGCGGATGAATGGCAATACTACATTGGCGGGCGAGCGCGGGTAACGGTGTTTGGGGCGCATGGAAGATCGAGGACCGAAGAGTTCGCTCCGGGACAGGTAGGGTTCATTCAGCAGGGATTTGGGCACTACGTGGAACAGATTGGAAGCGAGCCGACAAAGTTTTTTGCGCTGTTCAACAGTCCGACGTTCGAAGAGATTTCCATTTCGAAATGGCTGGCCGGAAATCCGGCGTCGCTGATTGCGGACAACCTTGGGATTGCCAAGGAAGAAGTGAAACAGTTGCCGCGAAAGGCTGTGGGAATTGTGAAGTAGAAGTCGAGCGCGAACTCTGGCGATAGTGAGAAGAGAGAATGAAATACTCAGGAAGCGTTTGTAAGAGGTTATGCACCTTGGCCGAAAAGGGGTTTGGTGCCATGCATCACTGCGTTTTCAAGAAGTTGCCGACTTTCGCCGTTTTCGTTGTCTTGTGGTCGATGGCGATGGAGTTGCAAGCACAGCAGATCCCGCCGACACAAATACCACGACAGGATGCGGTGCTCGTGGGAACAGCGTGGTATCCGGAGCAGTGGCCGGAGTCGCGGTGGGAAGCCGACCTCAAGCTGATGGAGGACGCACACATCAAGATGGTCCGGGTGGCCGAATTCAGCTGGAGCCGGCTCGAACCTTCCGAGGGGCACTACGACCTCGATTGGCTGGATCGAGCGATTACCGCGGCGGCGAAACATCACATCGTGACAGTTGTTGGAACTCCCACGGCAACACCGCCAGCGTGGCTCACGGCGAAGTATCCAGAGACTTTGCGGATCGAGCCGAACGGGCAACGGGTGACGCACGGAAATCGCGCCCACGCCTCAGTCGCGTCCGACTTGTATCTGGATTTCTGCCGCAAGATCGCGGAAGAGATGGCAAAACGATTTGGCCACAATCCCAACGTGGCCGGATGGCAGATCGACAACGAATATGGCTACGCGTTGATGTCTTACGACGAACCAACGAAGCGAAAATTTCAGGAATGGCTTAAAGGAAAGTACAAATCGCTCGACGAACTGAACAGCGCGTGGACGACCGCCTATTGGAGCCAGACCTACGATGCATGGCAGGAGATTCCGATTCCTCAATTGGGCCACAATCCGGGGCTGCTTCTCGAATGGAAGCGGTTTGTCACGGAGAGCTGGAACAAATATCAGAAGAACCAGATTGAAGTGATTCGCAAGTACGCGGAGCCACGGCAATTCATCACCGGAAATTTCATGGGATTTTTCGACGGGTTCGATCACTATGAAATTTCTGTTCCGCTGACATTCGCGTCCTGGGACGACTATGTAGGGACAGGGCATCTGGACCGGGATTTCAACGGCTTGACGCACGACCTGACGCGCGGCTTCAAGCGGGAAAATTTCTGGGTTATGGAAACGCAGCCGGGAGACGTGAACTGGTCATCAGTGAACAACTTTTTGAACAGAGGTGAAGTGCGAGCGATGGCATGGCAAGCAGTGGCGCACGGCGCGGACGCCATCGGGTATTGGCAATGGCGCAGCGCGTTGAACGGCCAGGAGCAGTATCACGGCAGTTTGCTGGGGGCAGACGGAACGCCGCTGCCGCTTTACGAAGAGATCCGACAGCTTGGGCAGGACTTCGAAAAGGCGCAGGCAGTGCTGGTCGGCACCCGGCCACGTGCAGAAGTCGCGTTGCTCTATTCGTACGACAGCCATTGGGCGATTCAATTTCAGAAACACGCACAGAAATATGACGACATCGGATTGCTGAAGAGCTACTACCGGAATCTGCGGAAAATTTCGCAGGCTGTGGACGTGGTCAGTGCGGATGCGCCGCTGGACGCCTATAAGCTTGTGGTAGCGCCGAGTCTGAACGTGATTCCGAAAGAGCGAGCCGAGCATTTGCTGGCTTACGTGCGAGCGGGAGGACATCTAGTGCTCGGTCCGCGCAGCGGGATGAAGGACGAGCACAACGAGCTGTTACCGCAAAGACAGCCCGGTTATTTGGTGGACGCGTTGGGAGGAAGAGTCGAGCAATACTACGCTCTGGAGAAGAATTTTCCGGTTGAAGGCGAATGGGGAAGCGGCGAAGCGAGCATCTGGGCGGAACAATTGCAGACGAAGGGCGATGGCGCGAACGTACTGATGCGTTACGGTAAGGCGAATGGATGGCTGGACAATCAACCGGCGATAATTTCGAGCCGCTACGGGAAAGGAACGATTTCCTACATCGGTGCAGTCTTGGACGAGAAGCTGATGGCCACCGCTGCGGAGTGGATGACGAAGCAAGCAGGAGTCAAGCCGATACTGGAATCGGTGCCGGATGGAGTGGAAGTATCGTTGCGGACGAGCGGCGACAGAAAGACGATTGTGCTGATCAATTTTTCTCAGGAAAGCCAGACGGTAACTCTGCCAAAGGCGATGAAGCAGGTGCTGGCGGGAAGTTCCGGTGTCAGCGTGACGCTGGCTGGGTACGGAGTGGAAGTGGTGACAGAGTAGCTTCTTGTGATAGGAAACTCTCGCCAGTTCCCGGAGCGTGCGAAACACGCATGGTTTTGCCAGTTTTCGAAAAAGAGCAAACTATCTTAAAATAGAGGTTGTGGGCGTGTAGCTCAGCTGGGAGAGCGCGTGCTTTGCAAGCATGAGGTCGCAGGTTCGATCCCTGTCACGTCCACCAAAACCCTCCCTTAGTTAGTGCGATCTGTGGCGACACGCGGGATTCTTGTCCTCGGACTATTTCCTCGCTTTATCTTTGCGTAGCAATTCGCATTGTGACTTGACGGACGCCATCCGTGGCCACTTTGGCTTGAATCGCCCGCAGAACTGGACTCGCGGCAATCCTGAGCCTTGAAGGCGGACTCTCCGAGTTGCCAGCCATCTGACCGGCCCGCAAAAGTGAACACGCCACTGCCTTGAGCGTCGTCGTAGGGCGAGGGCATTGGAAGCCACGATGAGGGGATGCGGAATGATTGTAACAATTCATTCACAATCGAGATGACTTGTCACAATTCCGTTAGTACCTGAAAACAGGCAAGTTATTCATTGCCTGCGGCCCTGTAGTATCGCTCCAGGCCAGATTTAACAATTCAGAAACATCCCCGTAAGTAGTTGTTCACGTCGTGCTTGGTAATTTAACCAGCGAAAGTGTGATTGCTATAGCCTGAGTGTGGGTCCCGAATTTCAACCGGGGTGTTGCAATTCGTAGTTCTGATTCGCAAAAGTTACAGGGAGGAACTGATGGGTAGGATGTTGTCTGCACTAACCATCTGCGCGTTGTTGGCCTGCGGGCCGGTTCGCGCGGAAGATTCGAATACGGGAGACTCTGCAGCGAAGACGTCACCTGCGGCTACAACCGACAAGTCGGGGAACAGCACCGCCGCAAAATCCGAAACCAAGAAGACCGACGCCGCGAAGCCGGCGACGGACTACCGGGAAGAGATTGAAGAGTTGCGGCAACTAATGCGGGAACAGTCGCAGCAGTTGGCGGAACAGCAAAAGCAATTGGAACTGCTGCGAGAGCAACTGAGCGCGACGCACAAGGCGGAAGTTTCAGAAGGCCCCGCCGCGCCGGCAACCAATGCGGGAAGCAGCATGGTGCACGTCGTTTCAGGCGACATGGCAACGGCCATTCGTCCGGAAGTGACTGCCTCGAAGCCTGCCGCGCAAGATAAGCCGCAAACTGATGACGGCCCGACGACGATCCGCTACAAGGGCGTCAACATCACGCCGGGAGGATTCATCGCGGCGGAAACCGTTTACCGGCAGAGGGCGACAAGCTCCGACATCAACACGCCGTTCAACAGCATTCCGTTCCCCGGGAACGCGCTGTCGAAGGTTGCCGAAAATAACTTCACGGCACGTCAGTCCCGTTTGAGTTTGCTGGCGGAAAGCAAAGTCGGCACGACCAAACTGACGGGCTATTACGAAGCCGATTTCCTTGGCACGGGCGTGACTTCCAACAACCGGCAGAGCAACAGCTACGTAATGCGCCAGCGAATCATTTACGGCCAAGCCGCGTTTGAAAACGGCCTGATCGTTACCGGTGGCGAACAGTGGTCGATGGCGACAGAAACGCGCAAGGGAATCACGAACCGGCAGGAAGTTTTGCCAATGACAATCGACTCACAATATAACGTTGGCTTCACCTGGGAACGTCAGTACGGCTTCCGCGTTGTGAAAGACTTCAACGGCAAGTTCGCGTTGGGCGTTTCCGTGGAAGGACCTCAGGCAACGATCGGCGGACGCGGCTTCTCGCTGGTTACAACCACGAACGTGGGAAGCGCTTCGGTAGCCACAGCGGGAAATACGTTTCTCAACGCCCCGGGTGCGGGCGGCGGCCTCTACAACTTCGTCGACACCAGTGGATACTCGATCAACAAAGCGCCGGACGTTATCTTCAAGGCCGCAGCGGATCCTGGCTTTGGCCACTATGAGTTGTTCGGCGTGCTCAGCACGTTCCGGAATCGTGCCTATCCTTGCGGTGTGGTGGGAACGAACGCCAACGATACAACTCCTCCAGCGACACCGACAACGGTTGCGTGCGCCATTAACGGTGCCACGACGCCCAGCTCAATCGGCGCGTTCAATGACACACGGACAGGCGGAGGCGTAGGCGCCAGCATGCGTTTGCCGCTGTTCGCGAAGAAGCTTGATTTTGCCGTTCAGGGAATGGCAGGCGACGGCGTTGGCCGTTACGGGTCTGCGCAGCTTGCGGACCTGACCTTCCGTCCCGATGGCACGCAAGCGCTGATTCGCACGGCTCACGGGCTTGGCGAGTTGGTTTACCACGCAAGTCCGAAGCTGGATGTCTATGCGGATTTCGGCGCAGAGTACGCGTGGCGCGCGGCGTATCAGGGATACACGACGATCGCGATCTCGAAGACGCCGGCAATCCCAGGCGCGACGCCAATTGGGGCGACGACGACGACCACAATCAAGCTGAACCAGTTCGGCGGTTACGGCTCGCCGTTCGCAAACAACTCGGGCTGCAGCACGGAAAATCCGCCCTCGAACCAGTTGACGCCATCCGGTGGCGGCACTTGCGCCGGAGACACTCGCGTCATCATGGAAGGGACGCTTGGCTTCTGGCACAAAATTTACCAGGGCCCCAAGGGCGGTTTCCGTTGGGGACTCCAGTACTCCTACTTCACGAGGAGTGGCTGGTCCGGAAACAACGGCGTGCCAACGGCACTGGGAGTTTCCCCGAAGGCCGTCAACAACATGGTGTGGACGTCATTCCGCTACTACCTGCCCTAGTTCGGGCGTGAACCCATTTCCCCCGGGTCGCGAATCGCTGCGACCCGGGGTTTTGTTTTTGTAATGACCCAGCGAGCTTTCCTCGCATCGGTAGGAAGAAGCTCGTTTGCAGCCGCAACTCCGACATATCTGTCGGCGGCGCCGTAGTAGAAGAGCCAACGGCCGTTTTTTCGCACCATTGCTTCCACGAAAACTACATTTGGAACTTGGCCGATCTTTTCCCATTCGAGTTCGGGCACGAAGACCGGAGTGTCGCTGCGATAGAGAAGCTTGCCGGGATCGTTGCGGTCGAAGACCGCAAAACCGGTGCGATAGGCAAGATTGTCGTCGGCGCCGTTGTAAATCAGGACGATGCCGGCGTCCGTGAGAATCGGAGGAGGGCCAGGTTCGACGACGCGCGAATCGAACTTTCCAGGACGACGCGGGAGAACGGGAGTTTGCGTGGCTTCCGTCCAGTGGATTAAATCTTTCGAGCGCGACAGTCCCATTTGGTCGGTTTTGTCGGCCGCCATGCCGAGCCAATACATCCAGTAATCGCCATGAATTCTTGTCGTCAATATGGCTCCGGATTTCGTCCAGCCTTTGTTCCAATTGCCCTGGTAAGCAGGGAGAAGAACGCCGAGTCGGTTCCAGTGAATTAAGTCGCGCGAAGTGGCGAGGCAAAGCTGAGCGTCTTTTTTGTTGTAGCCGGTGTAGGTGAGGTAAAACGTGTTAGCGATTCTTACGAGACGCGGGTCTTCGACGCCACCATCTTTCTCGTAACCTGTTTCAGGCGAAAAAACCGGGTCTGCCTGACGATCGAAGTGAATTCCGTCGAAGCTTTCCGCGTAACCGAGGCGCGAAGTGCCCCTGTCATCCTGCGCGCGATAGAGCATCACGAATTTTCCATCTTTTGCGATGACGGCCGGATTGAAAGTTCCAGAGCTTTCCCAGTCTTTGCCGCGTGGCGCGAGAATTGGAGATCGCGAGAGACGTTGCCACTTGGCCTTGGAGGGCGGTTGCTGGGCCAACGAGGCGAATAGTGCGACCGAAACGACAGGCAGAATTGCGACGCAGCGACGCAACACGTTATGGCTACCCATGATCTTATTTAGCACTCTTTCGGATCTCGGTGACGAGGAATTGCTGGTCAGCCGAGGGTGCCTTGCAGAACTTCACGGAGCAGATCCTGTTTTTGCGCGGTGAGTTTTTTGCCCTGCGACGTGAGATAGAAAACGTCGATCGCTTTTTGGCCTTCCGTGTCGATGAGTGCAACCTCGATATTGCAGGAGAGACGCGCGAGGGCGGAACCCATGTCGTAAAGCAGGCCGGGACGATCCTGAACGATTACTTCGAGGAGCGTACTGTAGGCGGAGGCAGAATCGTCGAAGCTGAGGCGCGTTTGCACGGCGACTTTTGGAGGCCGCGCGCGGCTTGCCGTGTCGCGGCTCTGCAGGAGCGGTTCGAGCGCTGACTTGTTTTGCAAGACGTCATAGAGGCTTTTCACGAAGCGCTCTTTTTCCGTCGGATTCAGCTCGAGCGTGCGGTGCAAGTCAGAGAAGTGGAATGTGTCGAGAACGACGCCCGCGGCGTTTGCGAACGCGTCGGCCTTGATGATGTTCATGCCCCACGCGGCGAGGACGCCGGAGATTGTGGAGAAGAGAGCCGGCCGGTCGGCGGTGAGAAGTGTGAGCGAGAATCCGTGGCGTTCCGTCGTGATTTCGGTTTGCAGCGGCGCCGCGCTCAGTTTTTGGTACAGCGCAAAATGGCGCGCGACTTCGGCTGCGGAATGCACCGACAAGTATCGGCGCGGGAAGCCTTCGAGGAAACGTTCGAGGTCCGTCGTCTTGGTATCCTTCGCGATCGCGTGAACCTGCTGAAGCATCGATTTTTCGTCGGAAGCGTGGAGCCGGTTGCGGTCGAGCGTGCGGCTGAAGTGGTTGGACGTGGCGACAAAGAGTTGCCACAGCATTTCGGCTTTCCACGGCGTGAGAGCTTCCGGGTTTACGGCATGGATGTCGGCGTAGGTGAGAAGCGTGAGCCGTTGCAAGCGCTCGAGAGTGCCAACGGTTTCCGCGAAACCTGACACGATCGATGGATCGAAAATGTCGCGACGCTGAACGGTGGCGGACATCGAGAGATGTTGTTCGATCAGGAAACGAACTTCGGCTTCTTCCTCCGGGGCGAGGCTCAGACGGCGAGCGGCGATATCGAGAGCTTCGAGGCTGCCTGTGACGTGATTGTCGATGGGCATGCCTTTGCCGGTGTCGTGCAGAAGGAGCGCGAAAATCAGCAGGTCGCGCCGGTCGAGAGTTTTCCAGAGAGGAGCAAAGGAAAGGCCACGCTCATCGGGCGGTTCGGCGAGCTCCTGCAAGTGTTCGATGGTTCTCAGGGAATGTTCATCGACCGTATAGCGATGATAAAAATCGCGAACCACAAGCGAATCGATGGCGCGAAATTCCGGCAGAATTTCCATAAGCAGGCCGAGGCGGTGCATCGGCCGAAGAGCGACTCCCGGAAAATCGCCGGCGAGAATTTCCTTGAGCGTGTCCCACTGAATCGCCTGATTGAGGACCGGCAATTCGGAATGGGTCAGGACGTACGAAATGCTGCGTTCGGCCTGGGGCGAGAGAGGTGTCCCGGTGCGTGCAGCTTCGACAAAGAGCGCGTACATGACGGTGCGATCGGAGAGCGCCTGCTGGTTGAGTATTTCGATTTGGCCGCCACGTATTGCGAAATCTCCCGTGACGATCGGCTCGGTCTTCGTCACGCTGCGCGCTGCAGAAAAAAAACGCTCCTTGAGCGTCAAAGGAGCGGCCATTTTTTGATCCAGATAGCGCACGAGTTGGCGGTTAAGGGTGCGTGCGTGGCGGAAGTAGATGCGCATCCATTCGGCGGCGCTGCGCTGGACACCGTCGCGCATGCCGAGAGACTTGGCGGCCGCTTCGGCCTGCAATTCGTAGGTAAGCGCGTTGTCGTTGCGCGCGTTGCTGTAATGCAGGAAGCAGCGGATGGAACTCATGAATTCGACGGCGTCGGCGGCGAGCTGTTCTTCCGCGGCACTCAGGCCGCGCAGATCTTTTCGGTCGCCCAGAATCTGGCGGAGCCAATAGGCTGCCTGGTAGTCGCGCAATCCGCCGGGCGCTTCTTTTACATTGGGCTCGAGGTGAAAAATCGTGTTGCCGTAACGGGCGAGACGTTCTTTCGTCAGACGGTGCAACTGAGAGAAAAGAAAGGGGCGCGCCTGGCGCTCCGAAGGAGGAAGAATTTTGCTGTCTAACTTTTCAAAGAGTTCGCGGTCGCCGTCGAGGTAGCGGCGGTCCAGCAAAGCAAGATGGAACTCGGCGTTGTCTTCTTCGATGCGTTTACACTCATCGAGCGTGCGGCCCGCCGAGCTTACGCGGAAGCCCAAATCCCACATGGTTCGCGAAAATTCGGAGATCAGCGGGCGAAATTCTTCTTCGGCTTTGTCGTTCGCAAAAAGAAAAAGAATGTCGAGGTCGGAGTAGGGAAAGAGCATGCGCCGGCCATAGCCGCCAAGCGCGAGCAAACTGAATCCGGTTGCTTCGGAATGGTGCAGCTTCAGCGCATCTTTAAAAACTTGCTGGAGGCTGCGATCCGCCAGTTCGCACAGCGCGAGCAGAGTCGGCTTCGCGCCCGCGCCGTGTTCGAATGAAGTTCGTATGCGCGTTCGTTCGTCCTCGCAATGAGCGCCGAGGGCGGATAGTGGTGTAGCAGGGCCTGCCATGGTTTTAGTTGGGTGGCTCTCCGGTAGGAGACCTGGGCGCGCGGCGGAGGTCACGAATTCTAGAGCGCGCTTTCCCCGCGCTCCTCGTTGCGAATCCGGATGGCTTCGTCCACCCTCGTTAGGAATATTTTACCGTCGCCAATCTTTCCTGTCTTGGCTGTCTTTAAGATCGTATCCACAACCAGGTTTACGAGCTTGTCCGGCAAGACCAGCTCGAGTTTAATTTTCGGGAGCAGGTCGACGGTATATTCGCGGCCGCGATAAACCTCGGTGTGGCCTTTCTGGCGGCCATGGCCGCGGACTTCCGTGACGGTCATGCCTTCGATGCCCGCTTCGCGTAACGCGTCCTTGACGGACTCAAACCGCGACGGCTGAATGATGGCTTCCACTTTCATCATGGGTGTTTCTCTCCGGCCTCGTTTTCTCCAGCCCCGTGCGAATCCGCCCTACGATTCCAGGTAATACGCTTCTTCGCCATGCTGCGTAATGTCCAGTCCTTCGACTTCCTGTTCTTCCGTCACGCGGAAGCCCGTGATGAGATCCGTGATTTTCAGGATCACGATGGTTCCAACGAGTGCGAATCCCCAGGCGATGGCGATGCCGACCAGTTGATTGCCGATCTGTCCCCAATGTCCGTCAAGTCCACCGACCGGTTTTCCGGCACCGAAAATTGGATTGATCACCTGCTGCGCAAAGACGCCGGTAAGCAAGGCACCGATCGTCCCGCCAGCTCCGTGCACGCCGAATGCATCCAACGCGTCATCATAACCGAAGATGGCCTTGACGCGCGTCACCATGAAGTAACAGAAGACGCCTGCGATCAGCCCAATGGCCAGCGCGGGCATCGGACCGACGAAGCCGGCCGCCGGAGTAATTGCGACGAGGCCAGCGACCGCTCCGGAAATTGCGCCGAGCGCGCTCGCCTTGCCGTTCTTCAGCCACTCTGCTGCACTCCAGCCGACTGCAGCCGCCGCCGCGCCGAAGTGCGTTGCGACGAACGCGCTGGAAGCGAGCGAGCCTGCAGCAAGTGCGCTGCCGGCGTTAAATCCAAACCAGCCGACCCACAATAGGCACGCGCCGATAAAGCTCAACACCAAACTGTGCGGCGGCATGGGTTGTTTGGGGAAGCCGACGCGCTTGCCCATATAAAGCGCGCACACAAGTGCGGAAACGCCCGACGAAATATGGACGACGGTGCCGCCGGCGAAATCAAGCGTGGGGAATCTTCCGCCGAGTGCGGCGTTCAAAATGCCGCCCTTGCCCCAGACCATGTGAGCGAGTGGCGCGTAGACGAACAAGAACCAGAGCGTCATGAAAAGAACGGTTCCGCTGAACTTCATGCGTTCCGCCGTTGCGCCCGTGATCAGTGCTGGCGTGATGACGGCGAACATCAACTGGTACACCATGAAAGTGAGCTGCGGAATGGTCGCGGCGTAGTCGGGATTCGGGTCAACACCGACACCGCGCAGGAACGCGTGAGCAAAATCTCCGATGACCGGCCCGCTTCCTCCGAAGCACAAGCTGTAACCCACAAGCGCCCACAGCACGGTAATCAGCGCCATCATCGCGAAACTCTGCATCATCATGGCGAGCGCGTTTTTGCGTCGTACGAGGCCGCCGTAGAAAAGGGCCAATCCCGGTCCCGTCATCATTAATACCAGCGCAGCGCTGACGAGCATCCAGGCATTGTCGCCGGAGGATTGTGCCGCCGTGACTCGCTTATCGAGATCCGCCAGCTTGTCATTTACCGCTTTGGGAATTTCGGGCTGCGCCACGCCGCTGGAGGAAGAAGTCGCTGCGGGGGCGGAGGAGGGAACTGCCGACTGCTGGGCGCGGGCTGGAACCAGCCAGAGCGCCATTAGCGTAAAGAGACACAAACACTTCGAAACTCGCGTCATCACTCGCATCACCCCGTATGCCAGGTTCTTCGCGGCTGCGTGGGACGGCTTGGAAGGCTCTGTGAGGAATGCCGCGTTTGGCATGCGAAATTATACGCG
>DATGIS010000123.1:0-17542 GCA_035295625.1 Candidatus Acidiferrum sp.
AAATTTGGAGACCTGCCAGCTTTTCTTGCAGGACTGCTCGGTATCCTCCGCTCCAAAATGAGTTCCGAAGGAGCCCCCATGATCTCCCTTTCATTTAATGCGCGGACCTGTTTCGATACGATTGCACACCATCTCCCGCAAACACCCGCCGGCCGTCTCAAGCACATTCTCCTGCTCGCCTCCATCGGATTCCTGGCAGCGCTTTTCACAGGATGCGGTTCCACGACCCTCTTCCAGTCGTCCTTCGATTCGAATACGGTTGGGGCGCCCCCGTCTCACAACCAGTCCACGGGAACGATCGATGTCAGCAACGGTCCAGGCGCCACCGTCACGATCGTTTCCGTCCCGCCGAGCGCCACGGGCAACTGGGCGCAGATTCAACGAATCGGCGGCCCGGGAACTCCGGTGCCGACAATGCAATGCAACCTCTCGCAGCCGCCCCAGGATGGTTCGTACACACTCCTCGCGGTGCTTTATATCCCCAGCGGCAGCGGATTGGCCACCGTGGAATTCGATACTTCCTCGCAATCGGGACCGCCTTCCCAAGGCTTTCTGCATCTGGACTTCGGGGATTTCACGGTGAACAACAAGGTCTACACGAACGCCGTCCGCGTCAATGACGACTCTCGACTGCTCTTCGGGAATTTTCCTCGGGACCAATTCTTTACCGTTGCCGTTACGTTGGAAGTCTCATCTTCGGTCGCTATTGCGCACATGCGCTTATACGGCAGCGGCGCCTCCGGCAACCTGGACTTGAACAACATCACGCCGCTCTCCCTCGCCCGTCAGTTTGGCGAGGTCAAATTCTATATGGGCTTTCCCTGGAACGGCTCGTTCGACACCACGAACATCCTGGTCACTCGCAAAAATTGAAGCCCGGGTGCGGATTTAACACGCGCCTCTTGCCCCCGGAAGATCCTGCGGAGGTGAGGGTTTTGACTCCGCCGCCGACATCGCCAACCGCGCGTTTTGTCTGCGCAGATAGTGCGATATACTCGCCGTCCTGAAACTATGTTCCGGTCCATTCGTTCACTAGTTCTGGGAATGTTGTGTGCATTTATGCTTGTTGGTGCCGTCTCCGTTTATATTTTTCACGATGTAGATCAGGACCAGATTGGCCACTGGAACGAGGCATTCAGGGGACTCTGTATCGAAGGTATTTTATTCTCGCTGATAATTGGCACGCCGGTGTGGCTTCTGACTTTTCTGGGGCGGCGACTTTTCCATTTAAAGAACTATTCCCCTCGTGAAATGCTGGCCCTTGTTCTAGGCATCGGTGTGACGGTCGCGCAGTATCCACTGGAACTCGTCGTGCGAGGTGTCCTTCCCGAGCAAACGGACTCCTTCCGCGGGCTGTATCTAATCGCGGCGATCATTCTGTGCACCGTTGTACTCCTTCGCGATAGTTTCAGGCAGCGCCGAGAAGCACCGGTGTCTCCGCCTCCTTCGCCATCCGTTTGACTAGGAATCGTTCCCACACTCGAAATTTGGGGAAATTCGGGGACGGACGGAAATTCGGGGACGGACGGGACGCTTTCCGAATGTGGAGCAGTTTCTAAGAGCCGTGACGAGAAAAGCTTTCGGTCGGCAGGTCGGGTAGGCTCTCCGATCCTTCCGCCATGCCTTCGATCATGCGGTGAAACTCCTCAACGGTGAGTGCGCCGCTCGGTCGAGGACCAGACGTCAGCGCTTCTTGCAAAAGGCGCTCGGCAAGCTCTTCCAGCGGCACGCCTTCGGAGCGTGCCTGCGCGACTAGTTTCGCTTCCGTCTCAGGGTTCAGGTCTACTTTGATCGTCATTGCGGTACGCTTTCTGCTTTAGCTTAAACGTGTTGTACCCAAAATACTAGAAGTAGAAACCATTCACTTGCCCCCGCAACCGTCCACCACCTAATTCCGCCCATTCCCTGCTAATTACTTAACTTTTCCAACATCCTCGTGCTATCCTGCCGCGTGTTCGGTTCGACGTTTTCCTTGTGCCTCGCGGCGAACACCCGCCTTCTCGGCCATCCCCTAAAATCCCGTAAGTCTTCTGGAATGAACACTTACAAAAAACGCGTCTGTAACCCCTGCAGAATGAGCACTTCTGGCGCAAAGGACTTAAAGTCCCTTTGTTTTCAATACTTACAAAAAAAGGGGAGGGGGGTAGGGGTTCTAGTACCAACACCATACTTGCGCGGCGGGCGCTTCCGGCCCTTCGTTGCTTCCTTACCTCATTGCTTCATTACTTCGCAGTTTCAAACCTGCGCTGCGTGCGCTTTCATCGGCAACGGCCGGATCGCCGCTTCCGCTTCGTGGCTGACTTTCACTCGCGGATGCAGGACCTTGGCCAGGATTTCGAGCCCGGTCATCAGCCGCGGCCCGGGACGCGAAAAGTAGCTGTTCGCTTCCAGCGCATACACCTGTCCATTGCGGACGGCGGGAATATCCTGCCAGCCTTCGGGCAATCGCATGGACCGGAACTCTTCGCTGGCCTGCTCCGCCGTATAACCGCACGGCGCCACCAGCACCACGTCCGGCGCGGCGGCAATCACTTCGTCCATCGTCACGCGGAACGACGGCGTGCGCGCCGTGCCAAAGACGTCGCGGCCGCCGGTAAATTCAATCATTTCCGGCACCCAATGTCCGCCCACATAAATCGGCTGCAGCCATTCGAGAAACGCCACGCGCGGCGTGTCTCCGTGCGCTGTCGGCGCCGCTTCAATCTGCTGTTGCAGCGCGCCCAGCTTTTGGCCAATCTCCTGCAGCAATTTCTCCGCTTGCCAGCCGCGCCCCGTCTCTTCTCCGACCCACAAAATGTCGCGCCAGACGTCGCCCAGATCCTGCGGATTCAGGCACAGCACTTCCGGCCGCGCATCGAATTTGGCCAGCGCGCTCGCCAAATCGTCTGGCGAAGCCGCGCAGACGTGGCACAAATCCTGCGTAACGATCAGGTCCGGCGCCAGCGATTGCAGCGCTTCCGTGTCCACGCAGTAGAGGCTCTCGCCTCGCTCCACGTACTCCCGCACCTGCCGGTCGATTGCCAGCGGTCCGGCATCTTTGTCAATGCGCGAATGGATGACGATGGTCTTCGTGCGTGCGCGGGGCGGGAAGTCGCACTCGTGGCTGACTCCCACAATCTCGCGGTCAAACCCGAGCGCGAAGAGAATTTCCGTCGCCGAGGGCAGGAGGGATACGACTCTCATGCGGGCACTCTACCACAACGGTTTGCGCCATGCCACGCAAGCGACGGGTCGTCTACCGAAGCGACGGATCGAGTGCAACAATGAGATACCAAGTTGGAACAAACACGAGAAACCCAAGAATAATCGCAACTCCACTGAATCGCTTTCTTTGTCCAGGGAGCGGAGGGACGGTAGGACGCAATCGTGGTTCCAACATCACTAACGTCGCGATCCAGATGGATCCCGCAGGAATAAAAAGAAGTTGGAATTTATGTGCAAGAAATGTCCACGCGAGCGCAATGAGACCGACGCAAATCACGAACGAGATAAGTACGCGGCGCTGGAACTGTTCGGATTTCTCCGACATCGCAAATCAAAATAGCACCACGAAACCGGGCGCTCAAGAACTTTTCACAACAAACGAAAATATTTTACACGCCTACTTATACAAGATGTACTTGCGGCGAGTCTTCTCGTATGCGGCCAGGTCGTCTTTCCAGTCCGCGACGATTTTTTCGGGCGGTACGCCGTCCTGCAACATTTGTACCGTCGCGGCGTTGCCGAGCAGCGTGATCGTTTTCGCGAGGTCTACTTTGTCCGGATACAGTTTTTTCAGGACGCCGGCGATCTCGAGTCCCATCCGCATCGACCGCACCGCCGATTTTTCGCCGATCTTTATGCTGACGCCGCCGCAGCGCTGCCCCGCGTACAAACCGGAAACGGGAATCAGCAACTGTGCGACAAATTTCAGTCCCGGCAAATGTTTCGCGTTCAGCGCCGACGCAACATCTTCGCCGTTCATCCACGGCGCGCCGAAAATTTCAAACGGCGCTTCCGTTCCGCGTCCGACGGAAATTCCCGCGTTCTGCAGAATTTCCAGACCGGGATACAGAATCGCGCCTTTCGTCGTCCGCAAATTCGGAGACGGCGGCACCCAGCGGATTCCGGTGCTCTCAAAAAAATAATTCCTATGCCAGTTTTTCATTTGAATCACGTGCAGCTCGGCGCCAATTTTATTTTCCGCGTTATAAAGTTGCGCCAGCTCGCCAATCGTCAGCCCATAACGAACCGGCAGCGGAAAGTACGCCACGAAATCCCTCTTGTCGTCATCGAGCATCGGCCCTTCGACGATCTCGCCGCCAATCGGATTCGGCCGGTCGAGCACGTAGAACGCGATGCCCTTCTTCGCCGCCGCTTCCATGCAATAGCCCATCGTCGTCGTGTACGTGTAAAACCGCACCCCGGCGTCCTGTATGTCGAAGACCAGCGCGTCGATCCCCGCCAGCATCTCGTCGGTGGGCCGCTTCGTCTCGCCGTACAAGCTGTACACCGGCAGCCCGGTAGTCGGATCCTTCGTCGACGTCACCTTGTCGTCCATCTTCCCCGCCAGGCCGTGCTCGGGGGAGAAAAGGGCAACCAGGGTAACCCCGGGGGCATGCGCCAAACGGTCAATCGTCGTTTTTTCCTGCGCGTCGAGGCCGGTGTGGTTGGTGATGAGGCCGACGCGCTTGTTTTTGAGCGGAGCGAATTTTTGGGATTCGAGAACATCGAGACCGGTTTGCACGCGGCCGGGGCGGGATTTTTTTGCAGCGGAAGATTTCGCGGTGGCCGCGAAAACAAAGTTGGATGGAACGAGGAGGATGACGGCGAGAAAAAAGAACAAATGTGAGCGATGGCTGCGGTGCAAGCAGGCCTCCCAAACTTCCGCGATTCGTTTCCGCAGCCAATGATATTCTGGAACGCCCTGCGGTGGACTGCGTTGTGCGCGCAAGTTGCGTGTGTTATCAACAAGACAGAGCGGGGCAAAGCGTCGGGGGACACCTTTGAGCAAACGCCGGATCGCGCTGTGCCTGCTTGTGCTTCCACTCATACTTTTTATGGCCAAAAAACTTCGTTCGCAGAGCAAACCTTCGCCGAAAAAACCCTCGCAAGCCAGCGCGCAGAATTCTTCTAGGAAATCACCGCTGAAAAGTCTGACGCCCGCGGCGCGCGCGTGGGTGGACGCGACGATGAAGAAAATGTCCACCGACGAAAAGGTGGGGCAGCTCTTATTTACGACCTATCACGGAACATTTACCGCGACGGATTCTCCGGCGTATCAGCAGATGCTGCACTGCGTGAACGATTTGCACGCGGGTGGATTCATCATTGTGACGCACATCGGGCCGCTGGGAATCGAGAAGAGCCAGGCATATCCAACCGCGGCGTTGAACAACGAGTTGCAAGCGAAGGCGAAGATTCCGCTGCTGGTCGGCGCGGATTTCGAGCGCGGCTCGGCGATGCGCCTCGATGAAGGAACGTCTTTCCCGACGCAGATGGCGCTGGCCGCAGCAGGCGACCCGAAAGACGCGTACACGATGGGAAAGATTACGGCGATTGAAGCGCGCGACGTGGGCGTGCACTGGATTTACGCGCCGGTTTCGGACGTGAACAACAATCCGGAGAATCCGATTATTAACACGCGGTCGTTTGGAGAAGAGCCCTCGCGCGTTGCGGAATTCGTAAGCGAGTACGTTCGCGGCGTGAACGAAAACGGCGGGCTGGCGACGGCGAAGCATTTTCCGGGGCATGGAGACACGGCGGCGGATTCGCACATCGATTTGCCCGTGATCAAAGCGGATCGCGCGAGATTGGATTCACTGGAACTGGTTCCCTTTCGCGCGGCGATTGCGGCGGGAGCGGGCAGCGTGATGACGGGGCATCTGAATGTTCCCGCGCTGGAGCCGGACCCGAATACACCGGCGACGCTTTCGCACAATATTTTGACGGGAGTTTTGCGCGAGCAATTGGGATTTGAAGGACTCGTGATTACGGATGCGATGGATATGGGCGGAATCACAGTGCGATTCGCGCCGGGCGAAGCGGCAGTGCGCGCGGTGTTGGCCGGTGCGGATGCGTTGTTGATGCCGCCGGTGCCGGATGCAGCGTTTGAAGCGCTGCAAGTGGCAGTGAAGTCTGGAAGGATTTCGCGCGAGCGTCTAGATGCATCGGTGCGGAGAATTTTGGAAGCGAAGGCTCGGCTGGGTCTTGAGAAAAATCGTTTCGTGGATTTGGCCGCGCTGAATACGAAATTTGCATCCGTGAAGTGGCAAAGCGCCGCGCAGGATATTTCGGATCGCGGAATCACGCTGCTGCGCGACACGCCAAAGCGTTTGCCGCTGGATGGAACTAAGGCGAGCCGCGCGCTGCTGCTGGCGTTTTACGCGGACCCGGAGCCGTATCCAGGCGAAGATTTGGAGCGCGAATTAAAGAAGCGGTTTGATTCGGTGACGACACTGCGAGCGGATACGCGTTTTGTGAGCGCGGCGAATTTGAAATTACCTTCGCCCGATTCCTACGATGTGGCGCTGCTGGCGCTATTTGTCCGCGTGAGCGATCGCAAAGGAAATGTGGATGTGCCCGCGGAGCAGGCGGCGATCGCGGAACAGATTTATAAAACCGGAAAGCCGGTGATTACGCTGGCGTTTGGCAGCCCGTATTTGATCGAGCGGTTTCCGCAAGCGGAAACGTGGCTGGGAGCATTTGGAATCAGCGACGTGGCGCAGATTTCGATGGCGCGCGCGCTATTTGGTGAAATTCCGATTCGCGGACATTTGCCGGTGACGATTCCGGGAATTGGATTGAAGGCGGGATTTGGAATCGAAGTGGCGGCTGACGCGATGAAGTTGCAACCGATGGATGTGCGGGAAGAGGCAAAGCTGCAGCCGGCGTTTGACGTGATCGAGTCGGCGGTAAAAGACAAGGCATTTCCGGGCGCGACGCTGGCAATCGGGTATAAGGGAAGAGTTTCGGTGCACGCGTTTGGAAAATTGTCGTATGACGCGAAATCGCCGTCGGTGAATGTAGACACGATGTATGACATCGCGTCGCTGACGAAAGTGGTGGGCACGACGACGATTTCAGAAAAACTGGCGGAGCACGATTTTCCGGTGCCGCTCGATCTGGATGCAAAGGTAGAGCGCTATTTGCCGGAATGGACTTCCTCGGGAGCGCAACTCGACTGGCGGCACCGCGTGACGGTGCGGCATTTGCTGACGCACACGTCGGGACTGCCGGCGTTCAAGGAATACTGGCGGACATCAAAGGGCTATCAAGATACGTTGAGCAGAATTTTTGCCGAGCCGCTGGAACACGAACCGGGAACGAAGATGATTTATTCGGACCTGGGGATTATTTTGCTGGCGGAGATTATTCACCGGTTGACGGGCAAGACGCTGGATGCGCTGGACCGCGAAAATATTTTTTCGCCGCTCGGAATGAATCACACGATGTATTTGCCGCCGAAGAAGATTTGGCCGACGATTGCGCCGACGGAGATAGATAACCAGTTGCGGCACCGATTGGTGCAAGGTGAAGTGCACGACGAAAATGCGTTTGCGATTGGCGGCGTTTCGGGACATGCGGGGCTATTCAGTACGGCGCCGGATTTGGCGGCGTTCTGCCAGATGCTGCTGAACGGCGGCGTTTACGCTCACCAAAGAATTGTGCGTCGAGCGACGATTGCGGAATTTACGGAGCCGCAGGAACTTTCGGGGCGCACGCGAACCTTGGGCTGGGTGGTACCGGGCGAAGGCAGCTTCATGGGACATCACTACGGGCCACATTCGTTTGGACATACGGGGTTTACGGGGACTTCGATCTATATCGATCCTGACCGGCAGTTGTTTGTGGTGCTGCTCACGAATCGCGTGAATCCGACGCGGGAAAATATGAAGATCGCCAAGGTGCGTCCCGCGTTGCATGATGCGGTGGTGCAGGCGCTGGGACTGGCTTCGAACGTGGCCCCAGCAAACTAGATTGGAGTCAGTCTAAGCTCGCGCGGTTAGCTTCCGGCATCGACCTCCGAATATTTTCCGGCCCAATGCATCGCCGAGAAGTGGCGTCGGGTGCCGCATCCATTCCAAGAAGGGCAGCTTCAGAAAGCTGCCCCTACAAGTGCACGTTAAAATTGCGTGGGTTAGCCGAGGTCTCTTTGCCGCAAATCCGCGGATGCATGCTCAAGATCCGAAAGGCGGCCGAGGTCGCGCCAGTAGAAGGAGTCGGCGCGGAAGGCGGAGATTTTTTCGTTGGATGAGGCGAGGCGGAGATAGGTGTCGATGATGGAGAAGACGCCGGATTCGGTGATGAGGTTTAGGAAGCGAGGGGAGAGGACGTGGATGCCGGAGAAGGCGAGGGGGTGGGAGTCGGACTTAGCGCCGGGAAGGATGCTCGCGGGGTGGAGCTGGGACGGGGAAAAGGAGTCGCAGGCAGGAGTGCCTACGCTACTGGAGGCGAATGGCGAGTGGCGAGTAGCGAGTGGCGAGTTTGAAGAAAAAGCAGATTCCTCGCTACGCTCGGAATGACAACTAACCTTGCTGGTCGCTTCTGTAATCACACCTGAGACGAGAGTATCGACATTGTTGATGCGGCGGCCGACGAGGAGATTGTTTTCGTCGAAGAGGAGTTGGCGGGAGGATTTGCGCTGCTGGACGGCGAGGGTGGCAAGGGCGCCGGAATTCTTGTGGGCGTCAAGCATTTGGTTGAGGTCGATGGAGCTGAGGACGTCAACGTTGTGGAGGAAGAAAGGTTCGCTTGAGTTCCCTTCGAGGAAAAACCAGGCGGCTTTTTTGAGGCCGCCACCGGTGTCGAGAAGGAGATCGTCTTCGCGGGAGAGTTCGATGCGAACGCCGAAGTTATTTTTGGATTCGAGGAAGCTGACGATTTTTTCGGCGTGATGGTGGACGTTGACGATGAATTCCGCGACGCCGAAGGACTTTAATCGGGTGATCGTGATTTCGAGAAGCGTGCGGCCGTTGAGTTCGACGAGGGCTTTGGGGATGGTGTCGGTGAGAGGGCGGAGCCGTGTGCCGAGGCCCGCGGCGAGGATCATGGCTTTCATGGATGAAACTCGCGACGGCGAGCAGGTGCGCTGTAAAGTCGCGGGGCCAAGGGCGACGGACGAAGGAAAAGTTCAAAAGCTTTCACACAGAGGTCACGGAGGTAAGAGGCACAGCGGACACAGAGAAGAGTTACGAGCCGGGGGCGAGAGACGGTGGGTCGGGCGGGAGCAGGCAGGTAATGGATCGAGCGAGGATGAAAGAAAAGCGGCAGCCGGGCTGCCGCACTCCAAAATAGACGAAGGGGCGAGCGAGGCGGGGAAGAACCTGGCTTCTTATCCGAAGGCGTGGGCGAGGAAGGAGAATTCACTTTGCGACCTTCTTTTCGAGTTCGACGTGGTGGAGTTCGACGGTGAGGCCGGGGCGGGAGCGAAGGCGTTTCGCGAGTTGTTCGGCGAGGAAGACGGAGCGGTGCTGGCCGCCGGTGCAGCCGAAAGAGACCATGAGGTTTTTGAAGCCGCGGGATTGGTAATTCTGGATGCTGGCATCGACGAGCGTGTAAACCGACGCGAGAAACTGGTGAACGCTTTCCTGCTGATTTAGATATTCGATGACGGGGGCGTCTCTGCCGGTAAGTTCCTTGAATTTTTCTTCGCGGCCGGGATTGGGAAGGCTGCGGCCATCAAAAATGAAGCCGCCGCCGTTGCCGCTTTCGTCCTTGGGCAATTCGCGATGAAACGAAAAACTGTTGATGCGGATGACGAGATTGTCGGCTTCCTTGGCGATGCCGAGCAATTTTTCGGAGCCGAGCATGCTTTCGAATGCGGACATAAGGGTCGGCAGCGCGATGGGAAGCGTGACGTTGTGCAAGAGCCAACGAAGATTTTTCAGCGCATAAGGAACGCTTTGCAGAAAGTGCGGCTTGCGCTCATAAAAGCCGCGAAAACCGTATGCGCCGAGCGCCTGGAGGATGCGGACGTAGACGTAGGCGTAGTAGTGCTTCAGAAAAGCGTCGCGATCGATTTCGGCGAATTCGGCGACGGAATCAAGATAGTGATCGAGAAGCTGCTGGCGAAGTTCGGGAGGAAGATCGGCTTTGGCATCGAAGAGGAGCGAGGCCAAATCGTATTGGAGCGCGCCTTTGCGGCCGCCCTGATAGTCGAGGAAATAAGGCTTTCCATCGCGAAGCATGATGTTGCGGGACTGGAAGTCGCGATAGAGAAAATAGTCGCGGTCGGCGGTGAGAAGAAATTCGGTGAGACGATCAAAATCGTCTTCGAGAGATTGTTCGTTGAAGGGAATGCCGGCGAGGCGAAGAAAATAGTATTTGAAATAGTTGAGATCCCAAACGATGGACTGGCGGTCGAAACTGCCGCGGGGATAACAGACGGAATAATTCAAGTCGCGGCCGGCTTCGATCTGAAAGCGCGGCAAAACTTCGACGACTTTTCGATAGACGTCGGCAACGGCGGGCGCGATCGCCGCGCCAGTGCGATTTTTGGAGAGGAAATGGAAAAGGGTGGTATCGCCGAGATCTTCTTCGACGTAAGCGCCCTGGTCGATGGCGTCGCCATAGATTTCGGGAACGGGAAGGCCGTGGCGGCGAAAGTGGCGGGAAAATTCGAGGAAGGCGAGATTTTCTTCGCGAACGTTATAGAGAATGCCGATGGCGGTCGAGCGGGCGCCGCTGAGACGGATGATTTGGCGACCGGAGCCGCCGAGCTCGCCCTGGAGAGGTACGACACGTTGGGCGGGTTCATGAAAATGGGATTCGAAGAGGCGTTTTAGGACGTCCATGGACATGTGTTTTGTAGCGGGAGCAGTTGTATGCCGCCGACTGTCTTTTAGGATAGACGATTGGCGTAGCGAAGCTTCCCTGTTGCAAGCGGGATGTGTCGTGAAATACGGCAAAAGCGGCATCGAGCCGCTGCACTCCAAATATGTCCCTATATAATGTATGGATGCGAGCGAGGGCGAAAGAGTTTCGGCAGACGGAACAGAGGAATCCCGCTTCGAAGAATTTTGACCGGATGAGTTCGCTGGAAATGGTCCGGTTGATGAACCGCGAGGACCAACAAGTCGCGCGAGCGGTGCAACGCGAACTGCCAGCGATTGCGCGAGCGGTGGAAGAAATTGTGCGGCGGTTGCGTGACGGCGGGCGCATGATTTATGTCGGAGCGGGGACGAGCGGACGGCTGGCGATCCTGGACGCGTCGGAATGTCCACCAACGTTTGGCGTTTCGCACGAGTTGATACAAGGAATGATCGCAGGAGGACGCAAGGCGATCACGAGCGCGGTGGAAGGCGCGGAAGATTCCGTGAAGAATGCCGTGAGCGATTTGCGGCACAAGAAGCTGTCGAAGAAAGATGTTGTGGTGGGAATCGCGGCGAGCGCGACGACGCCTTATGTTCTGGGGGCAGTGAAATACGCCAGGAAAGTCGGAGCGATGACGATTGGAGTGGCGGCGAACCGGATTGGGCCACTGAAGAAGCACACGGACATTTTTATCGGGCCTGAGGTGGGAGCGGAGGTGCTGACGGGTTCAACACGATTGAAGGCCGGCACGGCGCAAAAGATGGTGCTGAACATGCTGAGTACGGCGACGATGGTGCGAATGGGGCATGCGTATGAGAATTTGCTAATTGACATGGAGCGGACAAACCGGAAGCTGGAAGAGCGTTCGGTGCGCATTTTGCAGGAAGCTTCGGGCAAAAGTGTGTCTGCGGCGGAACATGCGCTGCGTGCGGCGGAACACAATTTGCGAGTGGGGCTGATTATGCTGAAGCGCGGCGTGAACGCGGATGAAGCGCGGAAATTGTTGATGAGAGCGGAAGGAAATTTGCGGGCGGCGTTGGGCGAAGCGGGACGTCGCCGCGGAGATGGGCGAGTTTGAAGTTTTGGCAGATTGCGTCACGGAGAAAGGCTTCGAAGTAGCGCCAGCCGGCGGAATGGATGAACTGATTGGATAAATTTGTCATCAAGGGCGGAAGGCCGCTGCACGGGACAGCGGCAATCAGCGGCGCGAAAAATTCGGCGTTGCCGGCGATGGCGGCCGCACTGCTGACGACGGAGCGCGTGACGCTGCACAACATTCCGCGCGTGCGCGACATCATCACGATGGCGAAGCTGCTGGCGTTCATGGGCGCGAAGGTGATGGTGGATTCGTTTCCGGCGGCGGACTACGGGATTGAAGCGACGACGATTACGCACGCGGAAGCGCCGTACGATTTGGTGAAGACGATGCGCGCGTCGATTTTGACGCTGGGGCCAACGCTGGCGCGGCTGGGCGTGGCGCGTGTGTCGCTGCCGGGCGGATGCGCGATTGGAGCGCGGCCGGTGGATTTGCACTTGAGCGCGCTGGAGAAGATGGGCGTGGAAATTGCGACGGCGCACGGCTACATTGAGGCGCGCGCGCCGCGAGGACGGCTGCAGGGAGCGCGAATTTCGTTTGAGAAAATCACCGTAACCGGGACGGAAAATATTTTGATGGCCGCGGCGCTGGCGGACGGCGAGACGGTGATTGAAAATGCGGCGCGCGAGCCGGAGATCGGGGATTTGATCGTGCTGTTGCGAAAAATGGGCGCGAAGATTTCCGGAGATGGCACGGCGACGTTGCGCGTGACGGGAGTACGGAGACTGAACGGCGCGGATCACAGCGTGATTCCCGACCGGATTGAAGCGGGAACGTTTTTGGTGGCAGGAGCGATCACGGGCGGGGATTTGACGTTGATTAACTGCGAGCCGGAGCATTTGGGCGCGACAATTGCGTTGCTGCAAAAAGCGGGGGCGGTCATTGAGACCACCGGGCCGCAGCGAGTGCGAGTGCGCGCGCCGCGGAAATTGTTTGCGGCGGATGTGGCGACGGAAGAGTATCCGGGGTTTGCAACGGACATGCAGGCGCAATACATGGCTTTGGCGACGCAGGCGGAAGGCGCGTCGGCGATTGACGAAAGAATTTTCGAGAATCGATTTTTGCACGCGAGCGAAATGATCCGTATGGGCGCGCAGATTTCGATTGATGGGCACCGGGCGGTGGTGCGAGGGCCAGCGGCGCTTTCCGGAACGACAGTGCAGGCTTCCGATTTGCGAGCGAGCGCGGGGCTGGTGCTGGCGGGACTGGTAGCGAGCGGCGAGACGATTATCGAACGCGTGTATCACATCGACCGGGGATACGAGAGAATCGTGGAGAAACTGCGCGCGCTGGGCGCGGTGATTGCACGCGTGCATGGACAGGGCGCGTGAAGGCGCGGAGAGTCAGGGCTTGTTCTTGAAGCGCTAGTTGAAGAAAATTGAAGACGAAGATTGAAGTGATTTCGTAATAAGGCGGGTTCATGAAATTGCAGACTGGACGAATGATTATCTTTTTTCTTGCGGGAGCGACGCTTGCGCTGAGCGCGTGCGACGCGATTCAAGCGCAGAACGCCGGCGGAGGCGCTGCCTCGGGAGCGAGCAGTGCGAGCAGCAAGCCAGGGCGCGACACCTCGCCGACGAACGCCGAAAATTCGCTGGAACTGTTGCCGCATCCGGCGGACAAGAAAGAGGAGAAAGCTTTTGCTGCGTTTCGAGCAGTACCGGCAGCGGACGCGGCGAAAAAAGTGCAGGCCGGCGAAACGTTTTTGAAGTCGTATCCGAAGAGCGCGATGGCGCAGTTCGTGTACCCGTTTTTGGTCGTTGGGTACATTCAGTTGGGCCAAGTCGACAAAGGCGTGGCGATCGGACAGCAAGACCTGGCGGCGTACCCGCAAGATTACCGGACGATGGCGGTGCTATCGCAAACGCTCGCGAGAACTTACAACCCGAGCGCGCCGAACGCAGCGGACACGCTGGCGAAAGCGAACGACTACGGGAAGAAAGCGATTGAGGGAATCGCTACGTTGAAAAAGCCGGAGGGCGCGACGGACGAAAGTTTCACGCAAATGAAGGCCGAGACGGAAGGTATGGCGCGCTGCGGAGTTGGTTTGGTGTTGTTGCGACAAGATAAATTTGCCGAAGCGATTCCGGAGCTGGAAAAAGCGACGACGCTGAACCCGAATGACCAGGCGAATTTCTATTTGCTCGGCATGGCGCAAGCAAACGCGAATCGATATGCCGATGCGGCGGCGGCGTTTGGTAAGTGTGCCGCTTTGCCGGGCAGTCTGCACGATATCTGCACGAGCTCGGCGGCGGATGCGAAGAAGAACGGGACGCATTAAAAAAATAGCAGCGGGCATTTTTTGCGAACGGCGGAGAGCGTGAGTTTTCCGCCGTTCTGCGTTTTTTGGGGAGTCTGCTAGACTCGAAGATATTCCTTTATGTGCGCAGTGAGCGCGCCGAAAATACCTGGAGGGCGGGAATGCCGAATACTCAGTTGCTCGAAAAGATCGATGCCGCGATCGCGGAGAAAAATCTGTTGAAGCATCCGTTTTATCAAGACTGGCAGGCGGGAAAACTGTCGCGAGAGTCGTTGCAGCTGTATGCGGCGCAGTATTACCGGCACGTGGAAGCTTTTCCGCAGCACTTAAAAGCGCTGGCGGCGCGGGCGGACGAAACGTTGAAGCCAATCGTCCTGGAAAATTTGGCGGAAGAAGAGCATCCGGAGCGGCCGCACCCGAAGTTGTGGCGGGATTTTGCGGGCGCGCTTGGCGTGAGCGAGGAAGATGTTACGGCGAGCCCTTCTCTTCCCGGCACGCAGCATGTCGTGGCAAAGTTCCGCGAAATTTGCGCGGAGCGCAGCGTGGCGGAAGCGGTGGCGGCGCTCTATGCGTACGAATCGCAGGTGCCGGAGATTGCGACGACGAAGATTGACGGGCTGAAGAAATTTTACGGGATTACAGAGTCAAAGGGATTGGCGTATTTCGAAGTGCACGAAGAAGCGGACAAGGCGCATCGCGCGGCATGGCGCGAGTGGCTGGAAGCGAATACCGCGGGCAATGAAGCCTCGATTTTGAAGTCGACGAATGAAGCGCTGGATGCGCTTTGGGACGCGCTGAGCGCGGTGCACAATTCCAGCGCGCCTTGCGCGAACTAAGTTGAGCGGGAAACACGGCGGAGGAAACATGTTTCGAGACGCCCTGCGATGGACCGGGACTCTCAATCGGCGTGCGCTGTTGCGCGGTGCGGGAGCGGTCGCCGGAAGTTTGGCGGCGGCTTCCGCGCTGCGCGGAATGCCAGAGGCAGCTCAGGAACAGTCCGCTGCGACGCTGCCGAGTTTTACGGGACCAGCGGCAAATCCGCACTGGAACTCCGTCGGGCCGATTGTGAGCGAGCCGCAAAAGGCGCCGCTGATCTTGCTGACGGACAGGCCGGTGCAACTCGAAACTCCTCGAAATTACTTCACCAGCGCGTTCACACCGAACGAGGCGTTCTATGTGCGCTGGCACCTGGACCGCATACCAAATGCAGTTGACTTGAAAGAATGGCGTTTGCACGTCGAAGGAAATGTTTCTTCGCCGCAATCGTTTTCGTTTGGCGATCTGCTCCGGAAATTCAAAGCGGAAACTGTGGCGGCGGTAAATCAATGCTCCGGAAATAGCCGGAGCCGTTTGCAACCGCGAGTACCGGGCGGCCAGTGGGGCAACGGAGCGATGGGTAATGCCCGATGGACGGGAGTGAAGCTGCGGGATTTGCTGAACGCGGCGGCGATGAAGAACGGCTCGTTGCAAGTGCAATTGCAAGGATTGGAGCAAGGCGAGGGCCCGGAAGGGATGGGATCGCGCGCGTTTCAAAAATCGCTGGATTTGGATAATCCTGCGATCGACGAATGTCTGGTGGCGTACGCAATGAATGGCGAGCCACTGCCGATGCTGAATGGATTTCCAGTGCGGCTCGTCGTGCCGGGATATTTTGCGACGTACTGGACGAAGTGCCTGACATGGATTCGTGTGCTGGACAAAGCGGATGAGAATTTCTGGATGAAGACGGCATACCGGATTCCGGATACGCCGCGCGGCACGACGACTCCGGAGGCGATGAAAGCGGGCGGCGTGAAGACAGTGCCGATTGGCCGCATGCCGGTGCGGTCGTTTCTGGTGTCGCCGGACGGCGGAGCAAAAATTCCGGCAGGGATGACTGTGAACCTGCGAGGAATTGCGTTCAGCGGATACGGCCGCGTGACGAAGGTGGAAGTGTCCGACGACAATTTGAAGAGTTGGAAAAGCGTGCAGCTCGGCGAAGACTTCGGTGCGTACTCGTTCAGAACCTGGGAATTTTCGTGGGCACCAAAAGCGCCCGGGCGCTATTCCGTGGCGGTCCGAGCGACCGACGAAAAAGGAAACGCGCAGCCGGACGAGCCGGTGTGGAATCCCGCGGGATATCTGTGGAATAGAATCGAGCGGCAGGAATTTGTCGTCGGAACGGCGGAGTGAGGAAAATGACGATAAACCTTCGCAGACTATTTGCCGGATTGGTAGCGGGAACTGCTATCGCGGGCGGCGTTGCCGTCGCGCAGCACCAGTTAGGCTCGTATGCCGCTCCGAATCTCGGAAAAGTTTCACAGCCTGCGGCGAGAGAACTGACGGACGACTCGCGCTACGGCGCTGCTAGCTATCCTACGTTTGAAGTGGGACTGGCCGACGGCGCCGGTAAATCAGAAACACAGATTTATTGCGGCGTTTGCCATACGACGCGATACATCACGATGCAGCCGCCTCTTCCCGCTGCAACGTGGGACGCGGAAGTGCAAAAAATGGTGAAGACCTTCGGCGCGACAATCCCGGAAGCCGATGCACAGAAAATTGCGCAGTATTTGCATGAGCACTACACGCCGGAAACGCGGAAGCAATGAAATATCTGTGGTGCTGGCGGTGCAAGGGAGAAGTACCGATGCTGGACGACGAGGAATTCCAACGTGTCATGTCCAAGCGTCGGCCTCGAAGCACCGAGAAACCGATTGACATTTGGGGTGAATTTACAGACGTCCTCCACGAATACGAAATCGTGACTGGCGAAAAACTCCAGAAACCCAATCCGATTTGGCATCATCGGCTGTCAATGTATGGCCCACCTTGCGGGCGCTGCGGGAAACCGCTCCGCACACCAAGAGCGAAACTCTGCGGGGCGTGCATGGCGCCTGTTGCCAACTCCACCTAAACGGATTTCCTCGATGAAAACGGAGAAGGCCCGCGACGATGTCGCGGGCCTTCTCCGTTGATTTGGTTGTCGTTACTCGGCGGGAGGAACTTCCGTCGGTTGAACGTCGCCAGGAGCGGATGCGCCAGCCGCAGCTTCCTTGCTCTTCATGGCTTTTTCGCGCGCTTCCTTGATCAACGCTTTGCGCGAAAGGCGGATCTTGTTGCCTTCGATCGCCAGCACTTTGACCATCACCTGGTCGCCAAGCTTCAGCTCGTCGCGAACGTCGCGGACGCGGTGTTCGGCGATTTCGCTGATGTGCAGCAAGCCGTCGGTACCCGGGAAGAGTTCGACGAATGCGCCGAACTCCGCGAGGCGAACGACTTTGCCGAGATACGTTTTCCCGATTTCGGCGCTGGCCGTGACGTCGCGAACCATCTGCAACGCCGCATCGCCGCCGGAACCGCTGGTGGCGAAGATGTGCACCGTGCCGTCTTCGTGGACGTCAATCTTGACG
>DATGIS010000124.1:0-19078 GCA_035295625.1 Candidatus Acidiferrum sp.
TTGTGCCGTATTGGCGGCGAAACGCAGGGTGAACCTTTTTGGTGCCTGCCGCATCCAACGCGGTAAGTGAGACGTATTAGGAATTGAAGTTGCTATAGGGAATAGAAGAGGAAGCAATCGAGTAAAGCAGCAAAGAAGCACCGAATGACTACCTGGCAAAAACGCGACTGGCACCAATTCTACGAGATAGCTCGTCGTCCGTGGCGGCGTCATCGTCCGCCCCGTCCCGTGTATCCGACTGGATTGAACCGCGTATTGCCCGCGCAGGGTTTCAGCCTTTCTGAACTGGACGATGCCGGTGTCGATCTTGAACAGGCCGAAATGCTCGGCCTGCCGGTGGATGCCGGCCGCATTGGCGCCTACGGCCCCAACGTGACCGTGCTGCGCGATTTTGTCCGCTCTTCGCATCGCCCGCTGTAACCTCCCTACCTAGCCGCAATCTGCGACCACCTTTCATCCCGCTTTCGCTCGTGCCGTGGCCGATCGTGAGGCCGGCGTTTTGAGGTCGCTAGGCCCCCCACCCCCCTCCCCCTGAATTTCGTAAGTATTCATTCCAGAAGGGTTAGGCGTAGGGTACCCCCTGCTAGGGCGGAGAGATTCCCGTTTTGGAACTGGAGAATTGATTTTCAAGGAGCAAGCCGGACGGCGATCCAGTCGTGTCCTCAACAGCGACCGCAAAGTTCATCCATAACGCTAGAACGAAAAATGATCGGAAACAATTGAGCGGAGTGACTGATTTGGTTCAGCTGTACTTTTCGGCGCAGCTGATTGGTGTTCGAATTCAATCTAGATATAATCTAGATTGTTTGAGTAAAGAGAGGGTACGACTCTTGAAAAAGGAATATCGGTTTGCCAAATTGAAGGCGCGGAAGAATCCCTATGCTGGTAAGAAGAAGGCTGTGGGCATTAACTTGAGCGCGAAGGTCCTGGATTACTTCAAGGGGCTGGCGGAGGAAACCGGACTGCCGTACCAGAAGTTGATCGACCTATATCTGCTGGATTGCGCGAAGAAAAGGAAGAAGCTGGCGATGAAGTGGTGCTGTAGGGTGGGCGGTTGACATTGAATGCCGCATACATCATCATATCAAAGATACGAGAATAACTATGAGACTCTCTAAGAGCTTTACCATCGAGCCCGACATCAACAACTATGTCGAAGAAACGAAGGGGGAGCGTTCTGCGAGCGAACGCGTCAACGAGCTTCTTCGCCGTGCCATGCTGCAAGAGCAGTACGACAAACTAGCAACCGAGGCCGAGCAGTTTTATTCCGTTGCGAACGGCGAGCGAACCGAGGCCAGAGCTATGCAGAAGGCTTCGCTGCGTTCCTTTGGTAGGGACTAATGGGCATCCCTCCAACCGGTTGGTATCCCAGGCGTGGAGAGGTTTATGTTGTGGAGCTGGACAAACCGCGTCCGGCAGTAGTGATTTCGATCAACGAGCTCAACAAGTTTGCCCTGGACGTCTGCGTTGTTGGGCTGACGACCGTCCAGCACAGGAACTTCAGCGTGCGCGTCCCCGTCAAGAAGGGCGACGGGAACCTGAGTTCCGACTGTTGGGCCAAGTGCGATCAGGTGACCACGTTGGAAAAATTCCTCTTCCGTTACCCAGCACTCGGTGCGTTATCTGTGCAGACTCTCGCAAGAGTTGAAGAGCAAGTGCGAATCTGCCTTGGTTTGGCCTGAGGCTACGCCCACCGCGAGAGGTAGAAGGCGCTAAGGTGGGATATAAGTCCTGACTAACGCATAGAATCCAGCGTCAACTGGGGAGGTTCTGCCATGAAGCTTTCGGTCTTCTGCGGAGTAAGCGTCGATGGTTTTTTGGCCCGACTGGATGACACGTTCGACTTCTTGCAGACAGGTGAGCAGGAACCTCACGGGTTCGCGGAATTTCTTGCCAGCATCGATGTAGTGGTAATGGGCCGCAGGACGTTCGAGGTTGTGTTGAAGCTCGCGCACCTGGCGCTCTACGGCAACAAGCCGGTGATCGCGCTGAGCAGCCGCCCGCTTGATTTTTTGCCAGTCCAAGGCACGATCATGGAGCAGATGTCCGGGGAACCTACCGAAGTCGTAAGGCAGCTGAGAGCGCGTGGCTTCAAACATGCTTATCTAGACGGCGGTGTCACAATTCAGCGATTCCTCGCTGCCGGATGCGTCGGCCGGCTGGTGATCACGCGCGTGCCGGTGCTCATTGGGACAGGCATTCCATTATTTGGTCCAGTGCCACGCGACATCCGGCTTCGGCATGTAGCGACACACTCCTATGCAGGCGGCCTGGTACAGAGTGAATACGAAGCCGGTGACGAAGGGTCTGCGCCTGTTTCCAGTGTGCTCCAAAGGAAGAAGCAAGGACCCGCTTAGCACCGAAGGCTCCGGCATCCGGCCGACTTATCGGGCTCTCTGGGTGTATGATGCAGACGCATGGAGTCATGTTTTGTCCGCATGAGGTTGGCATATGAAGCGCCCGCTCGGTGTGCTGGTAATTGCATTCACAGGTTGGGTTCTCTCTGCGTTCTTGCTCCTTGCGATGGTTGCAATTAATCGCAGTCCGGAGGCCAAAGGAGTCTCGGCGAGCCTTTGCCTTTTGATGGCGGTACTGATTGCTGCTGTATGTGTCGGCCTTTTTCGATTGAATTACTGGGCCCGGGTCACATTGCTACTCATGACGAGCGTGACGTTAGCAATCTCTGTTCTTTTTATACTGGATTACGTTACGACGCCTTTGTCTGACCGCGAGATACATTTCTCGACAGTTCTCTTTTGGATTATGGCGGTCGGCGTCATTTGGTACATGAGACGTCCATCCATTAAGAAGGCATTTGGAATAGGTCCCGAATAATCTGGAAACAAGACAAGTGGCCTGAGGAGTAGGCGATCCAGCGACAGGCTGATATCAGTTTCCAGGAGGCCAGCTCCGCAATTTGTGCTAACGCTTCATGCAGCGTAAAATTGAAGCTTCAGAGTCAACCCGTGGCTTCTCCTTTCAACATCGTGTCGAATTCGCAGGTACCGATGGTGCCATCGCCGGAGGCGCATCCGCGGCCGGACTGGTTGCGAGTGAAGTTTTTGGGTGGTGAGCGGTACCAGGATTTGAAGCGGACGATGCGCACCTTGGAGCTGCATACGGTGTGCGAGAGCGCGCGGTGCCCGAACATGGGCGAGTGCTGGGAGCATGGCACCGCGACCTTCATGATTTTGGGAGATATTTGTACGCGGGCTTGCGGATTCTGCGCGGTGCCTTCGGGCAAGCCGGTTGGTCCGCCGGATGAGGATGAGCCGCTACGCGTGGCGGAAGCGGTGGCGCGGATGGGATTGCGGTATGCGGTGGTGACGAGCGTGAATCGGGACGATCAGGCGGATGGCGGGTCGGCGATTTTTGCGCGGACAATTACGGAGATTCGGAAGCGCGTGCCGGGCTGCAAAGTGGAAGTGCTGATTCCGGATTTTCGCGGGAATTGGGACGCGCTGAACGAGGTGCTTGCGGTGCGGCCGGACGTGCTGAATCACAATACGGAAACGGTGCCGCGGCTTTACCGGCAAGTGCGCAAGGGCGCGGTGTATGAGCGGTCGCTGGAACTTTTGAAGCGCGCGAAGCAGACGCATCCGGACGTGCCGACGAAAACGGGAATGATGCTGGGACTTGGCGAAGAGAAAAGCGAAGTGCTGGCGACGATGCATGAGCTGGCGGAGCAGGGCACGGACATTTTGACGCTCGGTCAGTATTTGCAGCCGACGCGGGAACATTTGCCGCTTGTGCGGTATGTGCATCCGGATGAATTTGCAGAGTACAAAGTGGCGGGCGAGCGGATGGGATTTAAGCACGTGGAGTCGGGGCCGCTGGTGCGGTCGTCGTATCACGCGTTTGATCAGGCAGAAAGCGCGGGTAAGTAGTTCCAATTGCCGGGGTTTGCGGAAATCCGAAGAAGGCCGGCTTCAGAAAGCCGGCCCCACAAAGGCTCACCGACGATCCGAGCTTGCGGTGGGGATTTGGTTTTCGCAGGCAAGAGTGCCTACGCTACCGGAGGCGCGATGGTTCGCGAGACCTAGGTGGCGTTGCAGCTGGCACAGGCAAGAGTGCCTGTGCTACCGGAGAAAAGAGGGCACGATGTATCGTGCCCCTACACCGGATGAGAAAAAAACAGATGCCTCACGCCGCGAAAACGCGGGCTTCAGGATCACGGTTGCGGGCGAAGAAAGTTTACGAGTTTCTAGTGAGGGGCGGCAGTGGACCAGTCGGTGAAGGGGACGGCTCTGCCGCCGCGGACGACGGTTGGGATCACGTGAACGAAGCCCTTGTGGTCGTGCGCGGAATAGTTGAGTTTCAGTTGTGGGCCGAGATCGATGTCGAAATCGTGCAGCGATTCGATGCCGTGAATGAGTCCTTCGCGAGTTAAATCTTTTCCCGCGCGTTTCAACCCTTCCACCATAACCATGGCGTCGACAAATCCTTCAAGGCTGACGAAGTTTGGGGTCTCGGTCGGCGCGTATTTTGAAAGCGTGCGGCGATAGAGCGCGACGGTTTTCAAGTCGGTGAGGTAGTAGGGCGGAACTACTTGCGTGATGACCATTCCTTCGGCGTCTGATCCAGCGAGCTTGATCAAGTCATCGGTGCCGACAAAAGAAACGGTGACGAAGAGCGGCTGCCAGCCTTTGGAATGCGCGAGCTTCACGATGGGAGCGACGGTGTTGGCCGGGCCGACGATGACTACGGCCTCGGGTTGAGCCGCGCGAACGGTTTGGATCGCTGCGTCGGCGTCGGCCGTTTGACGAGGATACGATGCGGCGGCAACGGGCTGAGATTGATGATCCTTCAAGGCGTTCTTCACGCCATCGAGAACGGCGGAGCCGAAGGCGTCGTCGGGATAGATGACGCCAATTTTCTTGTAGCCGAGGGTTTTCCAGAGGCCGTCGATCTGTTCTTTGGTTTCGTCGGCATAACCTGCGCGGACGTTAATGACCCAGTGGCGGAAGGGCGTGTAGAGGGATTGCGCGCCCGTGAACAGGCCGACGAGAGGGATCTTGTTTGACTCGGCGAGAGGAACGTATTTGACGCCGGTGGGGGTGCCGACGAAAAAGCCCATCGCGAAGACGCCCTGATCCTGCAGGTGTTTGAAGCACGCATCGGCTTTTGCGGGATCGTAACTGTCGTCGGAGGCGATGAGGCGGAGCTTGCGGCCGTGGACGCCACCTTGTTCGTTGATAGATTCGAAGTAGGCGCGGGCGCCGGCGACGGTTTGCGTGCCGAGGAATTTCGAGGGGCCGTCGAGCGCGGAACACGAGCCGATAGAGATTTCTTTGTCGGTGACGCCAGGGACGGATTGCGCGACGAGCGAACTGACACTGCCAAAGAAAATCCCAAGGCAAAACAGGGCCGCGAGGGAGAAACGCAGCGCTACTTTCATTTTCGATCTCCAGAACTTCAAAGGCGATTCAGTAACAAAGCCGGATGAGAGGGTCTATATCGTTTATGCGGCGAAAGCGGAGGGAAGTCAACGGAGGGAGAATTGAATGCACTGTGAAGTGTATTGACGAACTGGGATAGTAAAGAACGACTACCGTTTTGCCTTGACGCCGAAAAGAGTCAGTCCGACGCCGGTAACAAGAAGAAGGATGGAGATGGCCATGGGGATTTCGACGGTTTTATCGTGAGTGACGGTGGCTTGCATGGGGCCGAGCTTGGCGACTTCTTCCGTGGTGTTGTAGGTGAAGCGCGGATGGATGAGGCCAATCGCGCCGGCAAGCGAGAGAAGGATGCCGAGGAGGAGAACGAGTCGCTTCATGGGGTGAAACCCTATCACAGGTGGGTGCCAAAACGGGAGAGCGCAAAAGAAAAACCCCTGAGCCATTTGCGGCGCAGGGGCGTGGTTGATTCGGAGAATCCAGAGAGAGCTTAGGAGGCTTTCGCAGCAGCGGCGGCAGCAGCCTTCTTCGCGGCTTTCGCGGCGGTCGAGGCTTTGCGGCGGCGCTTGGTTTTGGGCGGAACGGCGGGAGCTTCACCGATAAGTTCCGCGGTCATGATACTGGTGACGAAAAGCTTGGCGCCATGATCGTCAAAATCGACGGCGGTACGTTCCTGATCGGAAGAAGTAACAATTCCGAGGCCGTACACTTCATGCTTGATGGTCTGACCTTCCTGCATTACTTGCACTGTATCCTCCTTGGTGCTGCTTGGGCGACTCGATGAACGTTTTCTTGTGCCGAAACTCTTGATTCGAAACTCGCTACTGCGAAACTCAGGGAAAAGCGGGCGGCTCAAGCGCGTTGAGCCGCCGGAGCACGGACTAGAGGCTGGTGACGTTCTCCGCCTGAAGGCCCTTGGGACCTTTCTTGACTTCGAACTCGACAGCCTGACCCTCGTTCAGGGACTTATAGCCTTCCATCGTGATGGCGGAGAAGTGAACGAAAACATCTTCTCCGGTCTGGCGTTGGATGAAACCATAGCCCTTGGAAGCATTGAACCACTTCACTGTGCCTTGTTCCTTCACTGAACATTCCCCTCGTACGTGACGCCGGTGGAAGCCGGGCCAACCTGAAGTTGCTTTGCTGTCTTGGTCCGTGCGCCGGGTTCCGTCAACTGGCAGTCAGCTTACGGGGAAGGGCCGTGACATCCTCTTGCCGACAAAACAGCTGCAAGGATTGAACTTGCAGCCTTTTACGGGAGTCAAAAGGTAGTACAAGAACAACAAATGCTGTATGAAAGAATAGCACAAAAGGAGGGCAAAGTCTACGGGGAGATGGGGTTGCGTTGGCTGCTAACTAATTCAAACAACTAGAGTTATTGAGGATGTGCCAAAAAGTGGGCTAATCGAGGGCATCTGGATGGAGGCTAGCGCCGGCGCCGCCCGTGGCCTTCTTTTCCCAGTATTTCTTGACCCAGGCTTCCCAGCTCTTGCCTGCGGCAGGGTCGCGGCCGGAGAAGGCAAGAGCGGCGATGTCGGAGTAGGCGATCTTCTGGCGATTTCCGGAATCTTTAGGCAGAAGGCGGACGAATGAGGTTTGCAGCGTCGGGCCGGTGATTCGATCGAAGATGTAGCCTTCGAGTTTGGAGCCGTCTTTTTTTGTGAGAGTTACATCGCCGCGGTAATCAAAAGCTTTTTCGAGCGCTTCGCGAAGTTCATCTTCGGTGGCTAGTTCGGGAATCCAGCCTTCGACGGTTTCGCGTTGGCGGCCGGGAGCGACTTCGAGCTGATCGGGATCGAATGAGCCGACGCCGGCTTCGACGTGGGGATTCATGTGAGTTGGGATGCTCACGCGCGGGTTTCCTCCATTTGGGATTTGGAGGAGTCGATTTGCACGAGAGGATTGAAAGCGTGAACGGGTTTTACGGGTTCGTTGAGAAGAGCGACGGCGTCGGGATCGGTATAGTTTGTGTTGAACATTGCTTTTATGGTCTGCCAGATGCCACCGAGACCGCCGAAGGTGTGATCGACGGCACTTGCTTCGTAGCCGCTGTGAACCATGCAGTTTGCGCACTTGGTGTTGCCGGATTCGGTGCCGTAGTTCTGCCACTCGGTTGCGTCGAGCAATTCCTGGAAGGTGTCGGCGTAGCCGTCTTGTAAGAGGTAGCAAGGCTTCTGCCAGCCGAAAATGTTGTAGGTCGGCATGCCCCAGGGCGTGCAGGCGTAATTGCGCTTGCCCATGAGCATTTCAAGGAAGAGCGGCGACTGATTGAATTGCCAGGATTTTTTGCGATTGGAAAGAATCGCGCGGAAGAGGCGGCGGGTGCGCGCTTTGCCGAGGAAATGTTTTTGATCGGGGGCTTTTTCGTAGGAATAGCCGGGAGAAAGCATCATGCCTTCGACGCCGAGCTCCATCATTTCGTCGAAGAAATTGCGGACGCTCTTGGGATCGGCGCCGTCGAAAAGCGTGGTGTTGGTGGTGACGCGGAAACCGCGCTTGACGGCTTCGCGAATGCCTTCAATGGCTTGGTCGTAACCGCCTTCGCGGCAGACGGAGAAATCGTGGTGATCGCGCTGGCCGTCGACGTGGACGGAAAAAGTGAGATATTTGCTGGGCTTGAAGAGGTCGAGTTTTTCCTTGAGCAGGAGCGCGTTGGTGCAGAGGTAGATGTATTTTTTGCGCGCGACAAGGCCTTCGACGATCTTGTCGATTTGCGAGTGCATGAGCGGTTCGCCGCCAGGGATGGAAACCATAGGAGTGCCGCACTCATCGACCGCTTTGAAACACTCTTCGGGAGTCAGTTCCTGCTTGAGAATGTGCGCGGGATATTGGATTTTGCCGCAGCCGGCGCAGGCCAGATTGCAGCGAAAGAGCGGTTCGAGCATGAGGACGAACGGATAGCGCTTGCGCCCCGCAAGCTTCTGCTTGAGGACGTAGGTTGCGACCGTAAACGCCTGAGAGACCGGTACCGGCATCATTACCCCAGAAACTTGAATTGAACAGGGAAACCAGCGGCTCCCCCAGCCTTCATTATTGTAACCGAGAAGATTGCAATTCCCTCCAAGAGCTTTTGCTTGGATGCGGGAAATGTTCCTTTGTGGCACGAGTTTTGCAAATGTTTCGCTTGATGCAAAACGAAGCGAAAGTCGGGTTTGCGGCCAGCGAGGCTGCTTTGGCGTACCATCAGCGTGATTCTGCCATGGAACGAACGAATCTTACGAGCTTGCTGGAGCGGTTTGCGCGGTTTGGCGGCGATGCGGCTGTCGTGCAGAGGCGCGGGTACCGGCGGGAAAAGCGGACATACGCAGAGCTGCTTACCGAAGTGCGAGCGCTTACGCAGACGTTCGAGGAAAGGGGAATTCTCTCTGGTGATCGCGTCTTGCTGTGGGGAGCCAACTCCGCGGAATGGATTGCGTGCTTTTGGGCGATTCAGTTGCGGGGCGCGATTGCCGTGCCGATGGATGCGAGCGCGAGCTTGGAATTTGTGGAGAAGACCGTTCGCGACGCGGGTGTGAAATTGATTTTGCGCGACCGGGAACTACCGGATCTGGTGAAGGGAATTCCTTCTTTGATTTTGAGCGATTTGCATGCTGCGTCAGTCATGAAGCCTGGAGCCGAAAAAGTTTCCGTAGAGCTAGGAGATCGCTCGCAAAAGAACAGCATCGTGGAGATTTTGTATACATCGGGGACAACGGGAGAGCCACGAGGAGTTGTTCTGTCGCATGGAAATTTTCTGGCGAATCTGGAGCCGATCGAACGCGAGATAGAAAAGTACCGGAAATATGAGCGGTGGATGCATCCACTGCGGTTTGTTTCGCTCGTGCCACTGAGCCATGTGTTTGGGCAGTTCATGACGTTGTTTGTGCCGCCGCTTTTGGGGGCGACGGTGGTTTTTGAAACTGTGCTGAATCCGGCGGAGATCGTTCGCGCGGCTAAGAAAGAGCGCGCGACGGCGTTGATTGCGGTGCCGAGGATGCTGGACGCTCTGCGCGGAGCGGTTGAACGCGAAGTGGATGCGCGTGGGTGGCGCAACTGGTTTGACGCAGCCATGAAGCGCGCGGAGGGGCGGCCGTTTCTGAGGCGTGCGTGGATTTTTCGGCGAATTCACCGAATGTTTGGGTGGAGGTTCTGGGCTTTCATTTGCGGAGGCGCGGCGCTTTCGAGCGAAACGGAATTGTTTTTCAAGCGACTGGGATATGCCGTGGTGCAAGGGTATGGGATGACGGAGACGGCTTCGTTGGTCAGTCTGAATCATCCGTTTCGCGCGGCGGAAGGCAGCGTCGGGAAAATCTTGCCGGGGCGGGAATTCAAACTTGCGGAAGACGGTGAGATTTTGGTGCGCGGCAAGAATGTCTCTGCCGGGTATTGGGAAGCGGGAGAGGTGCGGGCGGCGAAGGAATCGGACTGGCTGCGAACGGGGGACCTGGGGGAGTTGGACGCGGAAGGTAATCTGCGATTCCGTGGACGCAAGAAAAACGTGATTGTAACGCCAGCGGGATTGAATATTTTTCCGGAAGATATTGAAACGAAGCTGCGACAAGCAAAGGAAGTGCGCGACTGCGTGGTGCTTCCGATTCAAAGCGGGAGCGATGCCGAGCCGTGCGCGGTTCTGCTGTTGGACAGTGAATTTTCCGCCGAGCAAGCAATCGAACGAGCCAATGCGCGACTGGCGGAATACCAGCGGGTACGGCGCTGGGTGATTTGGCCGGAGGCGGATTTTCCGAGGACTTCGACAGGCAAGCCAAAATTGGCGGCGATTGCGGCGCGGCTGCCTGAGTTGTTGGGTGCGAAGAGCGATGGAACTTCGGCGAATGTGTTTGCGGGATTAGCGTTTGCGATGCCGGCGAATGGTTCGCTGGAGAACTTGTCTTCGCTGGACCGCGTGGAATTGCTGTCGGCGGTGGAGCAGCGGTACAACGTGGAGCTAAATGAGACAGCGTTTTCGGAAGCGAACACGGTGGCCGATGTACAGCGGCTGTTGCAAAAACCTTCGGCAAGAAAAAGTGATTCTGTGTATCCGAGGTGGGCGCAACGGGAGCCGGTGCGGTGGTTTCGACTTGCGATTTACTACGCGCTGGTGTGGCCGGCGACGCAGATACTGGGGCACCCGCGCATTATCGGCAGGGACAATCTACGCGGGTTGAAAGGTCCAGTGGTCATGATTTCGAATCACATCACGCGACGGGCGGACATGGGCTTGATTCTTGCGGCGCTACCTGCTAGGTTCCGGCACCGTTTGGCGCCGGCAATGGGCGGCGAGAGTTTAGTGCGTATGCGAAAGCCGCCGCGCGAATGGTTTTTTGCGAAGCGTTGGGCATACCGGCTTGGATATTTTCTCGTGACGGCTTTGTTCAACGTATTTCCGCTGCCGCAGCTTTCGGGATTCCGCGAAAGTTTTCGCTTTGCCGGTGAATCGGCGGACCGCGGGTACAGCGTGCTGATTTTTCCGGAAGGGGAAGTCAATAATTCCGAAGACGGAAAAATGGCGGCGTTTCAGCCCGGAATCGGGATTCTCGCGCAGAAGTTGGGATTGCCCATTGTGCCCATGCGGCTCGACGGGGTTTGGGGAATGAAACGCGAGCGGAGAAGACTTGCGCACCGCGGCGAGATTACGGTGCGAATTGGAAAGCCGGTCACGGTCGCGGACGAGGAGACGGCGGAAGAGATTGCGCAGGATTTGCAACGGGTGGTCGCGGGTTTGTAGGGATATCGAAAGCGAAAATCCTCGCCCCTGAGCTACAGACGTCTAGCCGAGTTGTTTGCGGAGAAAGATGGCCGCTTGGGGATTGTCGTTGTAGCGGTCGCAGGGGCCGTAGCCGTGGCGTTGGTAAAACGCGATGGCGGTGTCCATTCCTTTTGCTGAGTCGAGATAGAGCGAGTCGTAGCGTGCGGCAGCGGCAAAGGATTCGAGAGCGCGGAGCAGAGCTTTGGCGATTCCGTGCTGGCGATGAGCCGGCTGGACATACATTCGTTTGATCTCAGCGCTCCGGGGTGGGGTTGCCATTTCTCGAAGGGCGATGCAGCCGACGACTGCGCCGCCAGATTCAGCGAGCCAGAATCCGTTGCGTGGACCCAAATAGTAGCGTCGAAATTCGTCTTCGGTTTCACGAGCGACGACGGAGGCTGCTTCGTAGTATTCGACGACGATCCGAAATGCGGCCGCGAAATCGGCGACTTCGGCTTTCTTGATGAAAAGGTCGCTCATCCGAGAAGTCCAGTTGAGCGAGTATGCGCCGCGAAATTCGAAGGAAAAGTCCCAAATTGGAGTGAATCGCGACGCGCTGACGCTGCGACTTAGCAGCTTATGGAACATAAAGGGAACCCAGCCGCGGGCGGGGTTGGCGGTTCTGTGGCAAAATTAAGGATTGGAAGGCTGACCCCATGGCACACCGGACAACGCTGGAAGCGGATCGACCCGCAAAGCCCGCAAAAACGACGAAGAAGAATGGAAATGGCGCGGAGCGCGAACGCGTATTCGAAGCGTTTCGCCGCTGGGGGTACTTGCAGGCGAATCTGGACCCACTCGGTTTCTTGAAACCGTTGGCGTCGCCCGACCTGGAGTTTTCGGGCGAACTCGCTGACGAAGCGCGAAAATTTTATTGCGGAACGACCGGCGTGGACTTTATGCACCTCGCGCAGCCGGAGCGCCGGAACTGGATCATCGAACGAATGGAAGGGGAGCCCGCTTCCGTCGACCAGCAAAAAATATTGGAACGGCTGGTTCGCGCTGATTTGTTCGAGCAGGTGCTGCAGGCGCGCTATCTGGGGACGAAGCGGTTTTCGCTGGAAGGCAATACTTCGCTGATTCCGATGCTCGACGCGATGCTGGAGACCGCGGGGGAATATGGCGCGATTGAATGCGTGATGGCGATGAGCCATCGCGGACGCCTGAACGTGATGGTGCATACGGCGTGCAAGACGCCGCATGAAGTGGTGGCAGGATTCGAAGATGTGGATCCGCGCAGTGTACTGGGCGCGGGCGACGTGAAGTATCACATCGGTGCGACGGGCGTTTACAAGACGACGACGGGGAAAGAGATTGAGATTCACCTGGTTTCGAACCCGAGCCACCTGGAGGCGGTTGACCCTGTGGCAATGGGACGTGTGCGGGCGAAGCTGACGCGGTTCGAAGGCGGATTCGATCGCGACGTGACGAACAAGGTTGTGCCGATCATCATGCACGGCGACGCGGCGTTTGCAGGGCAAGGAATCTGGGCGGAGACGATGAACCTTTCTGACCTGGAGGCGTACACGGTCGGCGGAAGCATCCATATCATCGTGAACAATTTGATCGGATTTACGACACGGCCGATTCAGGAACATTCGTCGCGGTTCGCGGCGGATCTGGCGAAGCGGCAAAACATTCCGATTTTTCACGTGAACGCGGAAGATCCAGACGCGGTGGTGCGCGTCGGGCAGATGGCGGCGGAGTTTCGCGCGACGTTTGGCAGCGATGTTGTGGTGGATTTAATTGGTTACCGGCGGCATGGGCACAGCGAAGTGGATGACCCGACGATTACCCAGCCGCTGCTCTATGAACGAATCAAGAATCATCCGCAGCTCTGGAAGATTTACGCGGAGCGGACAGGCATCGACGCCACCGCAACGTTGGAGACGGTTCGAGCGGAGTACGAAGAGGAACAAACGAAAGCAGGGCAGCTGAAAAAGATTCCGCACCTGCGGCAATTGCCGAAGTATTGGTCGGCGTATCATCGTGGTCATTTCAAGCCGGAATACGAAGTAGAGACGGGACTGACGCGAGAACAGATCGCGGAGCTGACCAACGAGCTGACGCGCGTACCGGATGGATTCCACACGCACGCGAAGATCGTGAAATTGCTGGAGCAGCGCGCGGAGATGGGCCACGGCAAGCGCGCAATGGATTATGGATTTGCGGAAGCGCTGGCGTTTGGTTCGCTGCTGCAGGAAGGCACGCCGCTGCGATTAACGGGGCAGGATTCGCAGCGCGGAACGTTCAATCAGCGGCACGCGGTTCTGGTTGACACAGTGAATGAGTGGGAGCATGTGCCACTGGCGGCGCTGGCAAAGAAATCGGCAAACCGTCCGTTTTGCGAAATTCACAATTCATCCCTGTCGGAAGCGGGATGCCTGGGATTCGAATACGGCTTCAGCCGCGATTTTCCGGAAGCGCTGGTTTTGTGGGAAGCGCAATTCGGCGATTTTGCGAACGGCGCGCAGGTGATCATCGATCAATTTATCAGCGCGGGCGAGGACAAGTGGGATTTGCCGGCCGGGATCGTGATGTTGCTGCCGCACGGATACGAAGGGCAAGGGCCGGAACATTCGAGCGCGCGGCTCGAGCGGTATTTGCAGCTTGCGGCGGAAGAAAACATCCAGGTGTGCCAGCCGTCGACGGCGGCGCAATACTTCCATATGTTGCGCCGGCAGGCGAGAAGGCCGTGGCGTAAACCACTTGTCGTATTCACGCCGAAAAGCATGCTGCGGCATCCGGACGCAAGTTCGTCGGTGGATGAGTTTACGCAGCCGAGGTTTTTGCCAGTCGTGCCGGACCGCGAAGTTAGCGATGCGAGGCGGATTTTGATTGCGAGCGGCAAGGTTGGGCACGAATTGAAGGCGGAGCGGCGCCGGCGGAAGGACACGAGCACGGCGATCCTTTTCCTGGACCAGCTTTACCCACTGCCGAGGCCGGAAATCAACGCGGTGCTGGATGCGCATCCGAACGCGCGGGAAATTGTCTGGGTTCAGGAAGAGCCGCGGAACATGGGGCCGTTTTTCTACGTGATGCCCCGGCTGACGCAGATCGCGCACGGCCGGGGATTGAGCTTGCGGTCAGTGAAGCGGTCAGCGAGCGCTAGTCCGGCGACCGGTTCCGCAAAAGCCCACGAACTGGAACAGAAAACGCTGCTTTCGCTGGCATTCACAACGACGAACGCGTAAATGCATTAACAATCGGCGCCAAAAGCCGGGCATTTTTGTTCATCATTCATTCACAATCATGTAAACGGCGTGTTATCGAAGGTTTGCGATACTTCCGGACGTGTTAAGAAATGTTCATGGCACAACCGGAACGACGCCTGCCTACCGCAACTCGAATGCCTACGATACACTTGCGCCAAGCCGGCAGGCGGTCCGACCCAACGTAATTCCGGGTGACCGTAAAGCGGTTCAAATGAAAAGAATCCTGATAATTGAAGATGACCGCGATATTGTCGAGCTTGTCCGCTACAACCTCGCGAACGAAGGGTTTCAAGTGAGTTCCGCGCACGATGGCGCAACCGGCTTGAGCACCCTGAAGAAATCGGCTCCCGATCTATTGCTGCTCGATCTAATGCTTCCGAAACTTTCCGGGCTGGATATTTGCCGGGAAGTGCGGAAGGATGAGTCGCTCAATCGCCTCCCCATTTTAATGCTGACCGCGCGCGGCGAAGAGGCCGACCGCGTGGTTGGGCTTGAGATGGGCGCGGATGATTACGTCACCAAACCGTTCAGCCCGCGTGAATTGATCGCGCGCGTCAAGGCGCTTTTGCGTCGCGCCGAGCCGCCCGCGGATGCGCCGCGAACGATTGAGGTGGGCAGGCTGGCAATCGATCCGGCGTCGTATCGCGTGAGCCATTCGGGCAAGCCGGTGCCGCTCAGCACGCTTGAATTCCGGCTGCTCTACTATCTTGCTTCGCGTCCGAACCGTGTTTTCACGCGGGACCAGCTTCTGGATGCCGTCTGGGGCACCGATCGATTTGTGACGCCGCGCAGCGTGGACGTATATGTACGCAGGCTGCGGGAAAAAATCGAATCCGATCCGGAAAATCCCGTTCATCTGAAGACCGTTCGAGGCGCGGGGTATTTGTTCGAAACCCGTGCGGCTTAACCTTTTCTGGAAACTTACGCTTGCGTTTCTGGCGCTGTTGGTTGCGGCGCTGCTTGGCGTGGACTATTCGGCCGAGCGAGCGCTGCGGCAGGACTATGAGCGCACCGGCCTTGAACAGTTGGAAGCCATTGCGCGGATCGGACAAGCGCGTGCACCCGTCCTTTCGGCCATCCCCCCGACAAAAACAGAAGAAGTGAACGCGCTGCAGGCGTGGGTACGCGACTTGGCGGCGAGCGGCGCGCGCATCACCGTGATTACCGAGCAGGGCATGGTGATGGCCGATTCGCAATCGGATCCGCAGACGATGGAAAACCATGCGGGGCGTCCGGAATTGAAGGATGCACTCGCAACGGGAAGCGGCCATTCGATTCGGCACAGCGTCACGATTAATAGAGATTTGGTCTACTACGCGGTGCGGCAATCAACGGCATCGGGCAGGCCTGTGCTGCTGCGATTTGCGCTGCCGTTGTCGACGGTGACGTCGGTTTTAGCAGAATTTCGCAAGAGCCTCGCGCTCGCGTCTTTTCTGATATTGGCGCTTGCAGGCGGTGTGACGCTGCTGGTGTCGCGGCGATTCACGAATCGTGTGGACCGGTTGACTGCGTTTTCGAAACGCGTTGCCGAGGGAGATTTTCATTCGGAGCCCGCGGGGAATTCTACGGACGCGCTGGATGCGCTGGGTACGTCGCTGAATCAGACGGCAGCGCGGCTGGACCAGACGATCCGGACGCTGACGGAGGAGCGAAATCTTTCGTCGGCGATTTTAGGAAGCATGGTGGAAGGCGTCGCGGTCGTGAACGCTTCCGAGCGCGTGCTGTTTTCGAATCCGAGCTTTGCGTTGATTTTGGGGTTGGGCGCGCCGCCTCAGCCTGGCAGCGGTTTGGTGGAAGTTGTTCGGCAAACGGAATTGATCGAAGCAGTGCGAAAAGTATTGAAGGGCGAGCCGCGCGTCGAATCCGAAATCGTGACAGGAACGCTGCGGCAGCACTTCTTTGCCGCGACGGTGGCGGCGGTGCGAACAACGCAGGCAAATGGCGCGGTTCTGGTGCTTCACGACATCACCGATTTGCGTAAGCTGGAACGTGTGCGGCGCGATTTCGTGGCGAATGTTTCTCATGAATTTCGAACGCCGCTGACGGCAATTCAGGGATTTTCGGAGACGCTGCTCGGCGGAGCGATGAACGACCCGCAGAATCGCGACCGTTTCCTGGGAATTATTCTCGAACATGCGCGGCGATTGGCAAGGTTAACCGATGACTTGCTGATGCTCTCAAAGATGGATGCGGACCGCCTGGAGCTGGAGATTCGAAGGCTGCCCGTCGAGCAGCTTGTTTCGAGTTGTATCGAGACGGCGCAACCACGAGCGATCGAAAAAGATTTGCGGCTTTCCGTCAACCTCGGAAAAAATTTGCCGGATATCGCCGCGGACCGGCGTCGTCTGACGGAAGTTCTGCAGAATTTGATCGACAACGCGATTCAGTACACGCCGTCGGGCGGACAAATCATGGTCAGCGGCGAAGCCAACGGCAATGAAGTGGTTGTTACGGTGTCGGACACCGGCATCGGGATTCCACAAGCAGATCAGCCGCGCATCTTCGAGCGTTTTTATCGCGTGGACGTCGCGAGATCGCGCGAAGTCGGCGGAACCGGCTTAGGACTTGCCATCGCCAAGCATTTGATGGAAGCGCATGGCGGCAAATTGTGGGTCGAGAGCGAAGTCGGCCGCGGATCGCAATTTCATTTTTCGGTTCCCATGTTTGATCCGGAGCGGGCCACTCCACGCGCCCGCAGTTCGAACGGCCGCTGAAATATTTCGCGGCGTTCATTCCTGATTCAACTTCGCGTAATGAATCGTTCTTATCCTTTTTAAGATCCCGGGGAAGTGTGTTCGCGAACCCGGGCGGACGAGGAGAACGGAATGGCTGCCAGCCAATCGTTAACCGAAGCAGTGCTGTACGACACACTGATGAATTACCTGATTTCCATGGCGCGCACCGTCGAAAGTGCGATGAATCGTGCGCTGGATGCGATCGTCAGCCTGGAGAGCCCGAGGACGGCGGCATTGCCGGGCGAAGTGTTTTTGCTTGAGCCGCGTATCAACGAAATGGAAATCGTGATTGATGAACATGCGGTGCGGCTGCTGCGGCGAGGCGGATATAGCGACGATGAGCTTCGCCTGATTGTTTCGGCGCTGAAGATCACGAACGACCTCGAACGAATCGGCGACTTGGCGGTGAATCTGGCGCAGCGCGTCATCACGCTTAGAGATATGCAGGGCGCGCAATTGCCGGACGAACTTGCGCCGATGGCGGCGGCTGTTCGCGCGATGGTGAGCAAGAGCCTGGGCGCCTTGATCTTCCGCAATGCGGACATGGCGACGCAAGTTCTTGAGAGCGACGACGTCGTGGACAAATATCGCGACACGATTTTCGAAAAATTGATGGAGAACATGACGCAACAGGCGTCGCAAGTAAGTTCGGGCTTGCAGTTCATTCTGGCGACGCGGCACCTGGAGCGGATCGCCGATCATGCGACGAACATCGCCGAGGACATCATTTTCTGGGTGCGGGGTCTCGACGTGCGGCATGGCCGGGGACTGCTGACAATTCCGGAAGCGGAAGCCGATACGGAACAGAAGGTTACGGAGAATTCACATCCGCTTCATTCTGGAGTGAACCTTATCGGCGATCCTGAGCGAGCATAAGCTTCAGTGTTATGCCCCACCTTGGGGACCGCCGCACCCCTGGCAGCGGTCCCCATCTCCTCTTTCGGGGGCTGTTCCATTTAAGTTATTCAAAATAATAGAGTTAAAGCGAAGTGAAAGGCAGGCACGCAAGCCGGGGATTTATTCAACTATGAATGAGTTGTAACACGGCAGTAACACGCGGAACCCACACTCGTTATGGTAACCATTCAAAATTTTGTGTGGAGACAACTCGATGAAACGATTCACAGGATTGCTCCTGGTTGTTCTCGCCTTGGGCGGTATCGTCCTAGCGCAGAACGCACTCCTGATTAACGGCGCTGGGGCGACTTTCCCCAACCCGATTTATTCGAAGTGGTTCGATGAGTATCACAAGGCAAATCCAAGCATAGCCATCAACTATCAATCGGTCGGGTCAGGCGCAGGAATCAAACAGGCCACGGACGGAACTGTTGATTTCGGTGCATCCGACGGTCCGATGAACGATGAACAGCTCAAGGCATACAGCGACAAGCATGGCAGCGGCATTTTGCACTTTCCAACCGTGTTGGGCGCGGTCGTCCCCACTTACAACATTCCCAACGTCACCACGTCTCTCAACTTCACCCCGGAAGCTCTGGCGGGCATTTTCCTTGGCCGGATCACCAAGTGGAACGATCCCGCAATCGCGGGTCCGAACAAGGGAGTGAATCTTCCGGCAGAAGACATCGTGGTTGTGCACCGCTCGGATGGCAGCGGCACGACCTACGTTTTTACCGACTACCTTTCGAAAGTCAGCGACGATTGGAAGAACAAAGTGAGCAAGGGCACATCGGTGAATTGGCCCGTAGGCCTCGGCGGCAAGGGCAATGAAGGTGTAACCGGTCTTGTCAAGCAGACTCCGAACTCCATCGGTTATGTCGAGTTGATTTACGCCGCAAACAATAACATTGCGTATGGCGCGGTGAAGAATGCGGACGGAGCCTTCGTTAAGGCGGATCTAGCCGGAGTCAGCGAAGCAGCTGCTGGCGCGGCGAAAAACATGCCGGACGACTTCCGTGTCTCGATCACCAACGCACCTGGAAAAAAAGCCTACCCGATCTCCACCTTTACGTGGCTTTTGATTCCGGCCAAGTTTTCGGACGCGGCCAA
>DATGIS010000125.1:0-36299 GCA_035295625.1 Candidatus Acidiferrum sp.
CGCGTTGGAACTCGACGGCGATCTGGCCGATGCGCACTACCGTTTGGGGCAGGCCCTCGTTCGAACGGGTCAGAAGGAGAAAGCGCAGGAACAATTCACGGTTTACCAGAAGCTCCGCGAACAGCACTTGGCGGACTTGGACAAACAGCGCGCCGACATCCGCCAGTTCGTTTACAACGAGAAGGAGCCGGCCCGCCCATGACCTTTCTCAATCCCTTCCAGTTAAAATACGGCTCCAGGCGGTACTATTACCTTGACTTTGTATTAATTATATGATAATCTCCGCCGTGTTCACGATCGCCACAGCCGTTTTGCCCTCCTGCGAGCAGCGACTCGCAACATTCATCTCCTCTGTTATCAATAGCTTGCGCACTCTTTGCACACTCTTTGCCGAGAGCGTGCAACCTATCTTGTTTGTTTTCTGTGGCTTGCGCACTCTTGCGCAAAAACACCGGGGGTGTACCCCCCTGCGCGCTTCCCACCCACGCTCTACTGTCGTCTTCTCCTGGCACCTGGGTCACTTCGCCGCCCTCGATAACTTCCCGGGAGCCGCCCGTGCCTAATTACGTCTCGGAAAACCCGGCCCGAGCACTTGCCTGGAATCGTCGCGACTTTTTGCGCGATGCCGCTCGGTTGACCCTGGGAAGCGCGCTTTCCGGCACGAGTCTCTTTGCGCGCTCCGGGGTCTTGCAGAAAGATCGCAAAGTTGTAGTCATTACCTTCGGCGGCGGCGCGCGCGACCAGGAAACCTTCGCTCCCGAAGGCCAGGAAAATATTCCCAACCTGATGCGGGAAATGATTCCGCAAGCGAGCTTTTTTGCGCAGGTAGTGAATCGCGGAATTTTGGGCCACTACGTCGCGACGGCGAGTCTTGCCACCGGCGTCTACGAAACGATCAATAATTTTGCGTCGCTTCCGCCGCAATCGCCCACGGTCTTCGAATATTTCCGCAAAGACTTGCGGCGCCCGTCGTCGGACGCCTGGGTCGTTGCGCCGAGCAACGGCTTCAATCGCATCGGCGAAAGCAGCCATCGCGCTTACGGAATGGGACAGGGCGCGCGCGTCATTCTGCCGAAACACTTGCTCACTGCCGCGACGAAGGGAACTCCGGACTATGAACATTTGCTCCGCGACAATTATGAAACACCGTTTTTTGCTCCCGAAGTTACGGGCAATGAATTCGCGCTCGAGCAATTGCGCACGCTGTTAAAACTTTCCGTCGACGATTTCAAAACGCATGCGCTGACCCTTTCAAGCCCCGACGAGTTGTCGGTCTACATCGTCCGTCAATTAATGCGGCAAGCGGCACCGAGTCTTTTGTGGATCACCATGCATGACATTGATATAGCGCACGCCGGCGCGTATTCGCTTTATATCGACGGCATTCGCCGCACCGACCGGCTGTGCCTCGACGTCTGGAAAACGATTCAGAGCGAGCCGGAATATGCGAACAAGACGACCCTCTTTATCCTGCCGGACTTCGGACGTGATTCCGATCAGGACTCCGCCGGCAATGGGTTCCAGCACCATCGCACCGGCGATGTCGCGTCGCGTACGACTTGGATGATGGCGATGGGGCCGGGCATTCGCGAAGGTGTGATTTACGACCGGCCCATGGACTCCACGGATCTTGTGCCGACGATTGGCTCGATCATGGGATTTTCCGCGGCCTATTCGCAGGGAAAACCGATCGCGGAGATTTTGTAAACGCCGATGCTCCCACGCGAACTCAAAGCCGAACAGTTCAATGGATATCCGCCTCAGGCGCGGAAACTCGTGGTCGAACATCTGGCGATTCTGCAATTGCTGCCGCTCAGTTTTCTGCCAAGCATGCTCCGAGAAATGATTGAGTTCGACTACAAATTTCCCGTCGAACGCCGTGCTCTCGAAAAAGAAATTGCAAACCTGGCTTCGCTCTCCGAGTCTCAGCGGACGGAGTGGCTCGGAGCTTTTGAGCGAATTCAACTTTCGGCCGCGCTCGAGCATTTCGATTGGGTGAATCAACCCGCTCAGTACGTCGAACAATTGTCATCGCATCTTTGGACTACGCACCAACAGGACGCTTTCCGAAAAGCGGCGACGGATTACGGCGAACGGCTGCTCGCTGCGGTGCCGCTGGAGCAGCCTGCGATGCCGCGACTTGGAATTACGATCGTCGGTCAGGGAGTAGCTGCAACCGACCATCCGCTTTTCCGAAAGCTGCGGCCGCAGGGCGTATTTTATACGAACGTAAATCCGGAGGGCGGACTCCGCGCGCTGCTCGATTTTGCCGCAAACCGCGCGAAATCCAAGCCGCTGCCTTACGCCCACTGGTACATCGACGGAGGCCGCGCCGCCGCCGCCGATCCGAGCCTGACCAGAATTTCTTACGAAGAATTGGAGCCGGCGCGAAACGCTTTGCTTGCGAAAATGCAAAAGCAAAGTGATACGCCGGGAAACGGGCCGGAAAATTTGCGAACCGTGATGGCCGCGTTGCGTCCCTCCGATTTGGCAATCGATGCGAACTCTGATCCCGTGCTCGCGCGATTTCAATTGAAGCTGCTGTCGGAAGGTTCCGGGACGCAGATTTTTAGCACTACGTTTGCGCAGTGGGCAGCGCGCGAAACGCTGCGCCGCGCCCAGCCGCTCACCTTGGTCGTGCGATTTGCGCCACGCCAGCGGCAACGCCCGATGAGTGAAATGATTTCCGTCGCGAAGCAGACTCTGGAAGCCGATCCGGCTGGTTCGCTCGTGGATGGCGACATGGGCGCGTATTACAACTGGCTGAATCAGCAGCGCCTGACAGGTGCGGCGCAAGGATCTTTCATTGCATGGTTTGAAGAGCACGGAACGGCAATCGCGATTGGACCCGCTGTGCCGCGCGGCACGACTTCAACTTCGAGTGCGAGCCTGAAACAAATTCTGGACTGGTCGGTCTAATCGCGGTGTGTCGCCAGGATCAAAAAGAATGTTGCGTGTCCGAAACGGCGCGCAAACGTTCCGCGCTTGTTTCGGGAGTAATATCCCGCTGCGGCATCCCGAGCAATTCAAATCCCACCATGAATTTCCGCACTGTCGCGGAACGCAAAAGCGGCGGATAAAAGTGCCCATGGAAATGCCACTCGGGATGTTCGTGAGTGTCAGTTGGCCGCTGATGAAATCCCATCGAATAGGGAAACGAAGTCTGAAATAAATTGTCGTAGCGCGTTGTCAATCGTTTCAGAATATCGCTGAGCGCATCGCGTTCTGTTGAATTGAAATCCGCCATGCAGCTCACGTGGCGAGCCGAAAGCAGCATCGTTTCATAAGGCCATACCGCCCAGAACGGCACCACCGCGAGGAAGTGTTCATTCTCGACGACGATGCGCGTTTTTTCCTGTTTTTCGGTTTTGAAATAATCGCAAAGCAGGCACGACCGTTTTTGTTTCTCGTACGCGACGAGGGAATTTTGTTCGGTCAGCGGAATATTGGGAATCGTGGCCGTCGACCAAATCTGACAATGCGGGTGGGGATTACTCGCGCCCATCATCGCGCCGCGATTTTCGAAAACTTGAACATAGTTAATTTCGGGTTTGGCGCCGAGTTCCAGAAACTGATCGGCCCAGCAATCGACGACGGCGCGAATGTCCGACGGATCCATCATGGAGAGAGTGAGATGATGTTTCGGAGAAAAACAAAGAACGCGGCAGATCCCACTTTCAGATTCGGCGATGAGCAATTCGTTTTCGGCGATACGTCCACTCTCTCCGGTTGGCAGCAACGCGGGAAAATCGTTGTCAAAAACAAAAACGTTTTTGTACGCGGGATTTATCGCTCCGGTGGAGCGTTTGTTGCCAGGACACATGTAGCATTCAGGATCGTAGGAGACTTCGCTTCGCGGAGTTTTCGATTCGACCTGGCCCTGCCAGGGGCGCTGCGTGCGATGGGGTGAAACGAGAATCCATTCGCGAGTGAACGGATTGAATCGCCGGTGCGGCTGTCTGTTCATTTCGAAATGCATGGCAGGGTCAATCCTTCACGGAAAGTTCGGTGACGCCGGCGCCGGCGGCGGAAACATAAATCTCCGGTTCGATGTGTGTCGCGTTTTTGTAGGCTGCGCTGACGGCATGCTTGAACGAGTCGACGCGATCGAGCTTGACGAGGTTTATTGTGCAACCGCCAAATCCGCCGCCTGTCATGCGGGCGCCGACGGTACCGGGAAGTTTTGCGGCTGCCGCCACCATGATGTCGAGTTCGGGGGAACTGACTTCATAATCTTCCTTGAGGCTGCGGTGCGATTCCGCCATGCAGCGTCCGACGGCGGTCATATCGCCGGCCTGAAGCGCCTGGACGGTTTCGATAACGCGTTCATTTTCGCTGATGACGTGATGACAGCGACGGTACGTGAGAGCGGGGAGATCGCCGCGATGAGTTTCGAGTTGCTCCAGCGTGACATCACGAAGTGCTTTGATGGAAGGGAAAAAAGAACGAAGAAGACGGACACCTTCTTCACATTGTGCGCGGCGATCGTTGTATTCGCCGCCGGAATGTTCGTGTTTGACCATGGTGTTGCAGATGACCATGGCGACGTCCGAAGGCAGCGGAAGAAGTTTGTACTCAAGAGAGCGGCAGTCCAGAAGAATTGCCTTGCCGCTGCTACCGAAGCAGGAAGCGAACTGATCCATGATGCCGACGCGGGCGCCGACGAATTCGTTTTCCGCGCGTTGACAAAGCTTGGCGATTTCCGCGAGACCGAGCGAGCGTCCCGCGAGCGCGAGCAGCGCGCTGGCGACAGAGACCTCGAGCGCGGCGGAGGAACTCAATCCCGAACCGAGCGGAACGTTGCTGAAGATGGCAAGATTCGCACCGGGAACACGGATGCCCAGCTTTTCAAGCATGACGGCGACACCGTGAACGTAGTCAATCCAATGGTCCCGCGGCTGTGCAGAATGGACGGACAGAGAAATTTCCGCGGACTCATTGAGATTCTGCGAATAGACGACAACTTTGCGGTCTGACCGAGGGCCGATAGCGGTCCAGGTGTAGAGATCGATTGCGGCGGGCAAAACGAATCCGTCGTTGTAATCGGTGTGTTCACCGATGAGGTTGACGCGGCCGGGAGCGCGAAAAATGCGGGGCTGCGAGCCAAAGCGAGACGAAAACACGGTCGAGAGGGAAGAAGCAATCTCGGCAGCGTTCGAATTGACGAAAGTGTTTTGCATTGCGGAGTCTACGTATTTCCCTCGGCCAGAATTTCGTAGAACGGCAAGTCAGAAGTCGCGGACTTGGGAAGAATGGAGCGAGAGAAGACCCAAGTACGAGAACGGGGAAAGGGTGAGATATGCAATCGTTTACACCTGGTGTGCAGCCGTCACACTTAGCCCATTAGGACGCCTTATCTTGTTGCAAGCACAGTACTTTGTCAAGACTAGTACCCGCAATTTTTAGAGCGCCCGTGTCGAGCTGCGAAGCACCAAATGAGTGGCAATTGTGTAGCCGGAGGACTCTCCGCTTTCCTTTCGAATGAGGCGTTCGAGGGCCGCGAGAGCGGTGACCGCAAGCTGCGAACGGGAGAGGAGGATGGTTGTTAGGGGTGGCTGAGTGAGGTGCGCGAAAGAGATGTCGTCAAAGCCGATGAGGGAAATGTCGCGAGGCACTTCGAGGCCCGCATCATGAATCGTGCCGAGAGCTCCGATGGCGGTGAGGTCATTCGAACTGATGACGGCAGTGGGAGGCTGCTTGAGGCGGAGGAAATTTCGCATGGCGGATATGCCGCCCTCGATGCGGTGATCGCCCTTTTCGATCAATTCCGGAACAGGCGTGATGCCGCGCGACTGCATGCCAGAGACGAAGGCGTCGAGGCGGCGGCGGGCGGATTGAAGATTCAGCGGGCCGGAAATGAATCCGATGCGGCGATGATTCAGGGAGAAAAGATGCTGCAAGGCTTCCTGAATACCTTGACCGTAATCGATAACAATATTTGCGGTGCGGGAAGAGTTGGTTCCAGTGTCCATGAACACCATGGGGATGTCGCGGCGCGAAAGCTCAGTTAGGAGCGAAGGATCGGCTTCGGAAGTCATGATGGCAGCGCCGTCGACTTTGCGTTCGAGCATGCGGCGAACGCATTCGGCCATGCGCTTGGGACGGTAGTCGGTGTTGGCGATGATGACTTCGAGGCCTTTTTGGACGGCTTGATCTTCGAAGTGTTTGACGAGTTCGGGGAAGAAGGGATTGGTTATATCCGAAATGATGAGCCCCAGCATGCGGCTGCGGCCGGAAACAAGAGTCCGCGCGTGAGTGTTCGGGTAGAAATTGAGCTCTTTGATCGCTTTTTGAACGCGCTCTGCGGTGCGCGCGCTGACTTTGTCGGAACCGTTGATGGTGCGGGAGACGGTTGCCGTGGAGACTTTGGCGAGTTTGGCGACCTCTTTGATGTTCATAGCGGTTCAGTCAGCCAATTCTTATGGGAGGAGCATGAGTCTGAATTGAGGGAGCATCTTATCGCGAACGGAGGGAATACAACAGGGGAGGAGAAAAGAGTGTGGATGCTGTAACGGCGCAAATCCTACGAAACGCTTTACGCTCTCGCGTCACTATCCACCAAAGTCTATATCTCCACTCTCCTGTGAGTTCCAAGCAAGATTCAAGTGCGCAAACGAGGCTCCGTTCAAATGAAAAAGCTTTCGCTGTCTCTGCTCGTGTTTTCAATCGCGGCTTATCCGGCCCGTGGCCAATCTTCCCCAAAAATTACCGGCACACCGGCTTCGGCTCCTACGATCAGCGAGTTCCTGCTCTACGCGGAGCGGAGTATCAAACTCGGTGAACGCAACCACATGGAGGATGGCGATATCGGAGTCCGGTCGGTCTTCCTATCGAAACCCGCCTCAGCTCAATTGCTGCTAAACAAGCACACTAAATGTCGCAATCTGTTCGCCCCTTCGACCACGATCGACCACGACAGTGAAGCGCGCGACATCCTAACCGACACGCTGAAGCGCGAAACCGACACGGAGATTAAAGGCCAGGCGAAATTTCCCGCCGCGAGTATGCCGCCGCTGCCGCTCGCATTCGCTACCGGGACCGGGCCCAATGTCGATGTGGAGCCGGAAAAAGAAGTTTTGTTGACGCCGGGAACCTATGGCGCCGTCAAGCTTGGACATGAGAGCACCCTAAAGCTTGCCGCAGGCAAATACACCTTTGCCAGTCTGCGCATGGAAGAGAAGTCGAAGCTGTTCGCCGAGCGCGATCACGGCAAGCCAAGCGTCTCGGGAGTGGACTTGCACATCATTGGGGAGCTTTGGATGGAAAACCATTCGGACATCGCGCCTCACTGGGACGACGCAAAAGCCAAGGACTTCCGCATCGAAGTTGCGGGCAACGATCCGGTGGCAGTCACGCCGGGCACGCGCCTCACACCGACGACCATCGTGTCGATCGGCAGTGAGTCGAATCTTCATGCGCTGCTCGCCGCCCCGCATGGAACCGTATGGATGGCCGAAGAAGTTGAAATCAAAGGAGCAGTGGCGGCGTTCGACGTCATCACCGGTGAAAAAGTGAAGGGAGAATTCGAAAGCGGATTTCCGGTATCCGAGCCGGGCGCGCAAGGCTCACAGCAACTTCACGGTTACTACGGCATGACAGCGGATTCCGCATTGGCACCGTTGGTGGGACCGGTTCCGCAAACAGATTTGGTGCACCTTGCCATCGGCCTACCGGTGCGCAATCCCGTCGGGCTGCAAACTCTTGCCGATCAAGTGTCCGACCCCAAGAATCCCAACTATCGCAAATACATCACGGTGAACCAGTTTGCGCTCACTTACGGCGCCACCGCAGCGGACTACAATGCTTTGACTTTGTGGGCGCAAGCTGCCGGGATGCACGTCGACCACGCTCATGCGAATAACCTTTTGCTCAGTGTCACCGGGACGGCCGCACAAATTCAGCAGGCGCTCTTTTGCAATCTCGACTATCGACTTCGCGATGACGGGACGAATTTCGTCACTGTTGACCGCGATCCATCGCTCAATCTCGCGGTCACCCTCTTGCGGATCAGCGGCCTTAACGACGCAGTGCCTCATCGTCCCAAAGTCCGTCTTGGTGAACCGAATTTGCCCAATCCGAGTGGCGCTCCTCCCGTTCCAGGCTCTGGGCCTTCCGGAAATTTTGGTGGCAGCGATTTCCGTAACGCCTATGCTCCCGGCATCACACAAACAGGCACCGGCCAAACCGTAGCGCTTTTCCAATTCGACGGGTTCTATGCGGCAGACATCACCGCGTACGAAACGCTGTTTTCCCTCCCCAACGTTCCCATCCAAATTCAGACGGAGAACGGCGTCTCGAGCACTCCATCGAGCAACGCGCAAAATGTGAGCGAAGTGAGTCTGGACATCGAAATGGCAATAGCCATGGCGCCGGGTCTCGATTCCGTCGTCGTGTATGAAGGAAGCCAGGCGAACAGTATCCTCGCCGCCATAGCGGCTCCGCCCACTGGAGTTCCGCTCTCGAACCAGGTGAGCACTTCCTGGGACTACAGCATTGACGACAACACACGCCAAACGCTGGAAGAATTCGCGGTGCAGGGCCAATCTTTCTCCGACGCTTCCGGCGATAACGGAGCGTTTGCGTCCGACCCTGGGGATGACCGCGATCAACCGTATACCACGCTGGTTGGAGGCACTGTCCTTTCCATGAACGGAACGGGCACTTCCTGGCAATCGGAAACCGGATGGTCGGGAAGCGGGGGCGGCATCCTCACAAATCTGTCGATTCCGGGCTATCAAAAGCCGCTAAATTTCAGCACGAATAATGGCTCGACTCAGTTTCGCAACGCGCCCGACATCGCTCTGGTCGCGAGCGGCGTTTGGATTATCTACAACAACGGAACGTCTGGACCGGTGGGCGGAACCAGTGTGGCGTCGCCGCTCTGGGCGGCCTACCTTGCGCTGGTAAATCAGCTGGCGAAAAAGAACGGTCAAGGCCCCGTGGGATGGGCCAATCCTGCAATCTACACCATCGGGCAAAACGCGGCGCAATATGCCGCCGATTTCAACGACATCACGACCGGGAACAACGTTGTCGGCACCGCCAATCAATTCAACGCGGTCACAGGCTTCGATCTCGTCACCGGCTGGGGTTCGCCGCAAGCTCCGCTTGCGAACGACCTCGGAGGAGTGCCTGCCTCAGGAACTCCCCTGGCGATTATCAAATACCACCAGGTTGGGGCCTGCAATGGTTACGTCAATAGTTACGGTGGTGTCTTCTCCGGCGTGAACGCCGCCTTTGTCGTCTTCGCCATCGAAAGCATAGACAATTCCGCCACACTCAAAAATTTTGCGTTCGATCCGAGCAAACTCTATGTCCACCAGGCCGTCGACAATTTCATGGATTTTGGACTGCAAATGAACACGGACATCCTAGCGCCAAATGTCGTTGGCAACACCACCGTTCCCAAAGGCACTGTGTTCACCGAGACGCCGCTAAAGTTTGGCCCGCTCGTCGTTCAGACGGTGCTCGCTGACGGTTCCACTGAAGCGAACCAGACCGCGTATTTCCTCCGCTACAAAGCGGCGGCCTCCGACCCTACCATCTTCCTGCAGAAAACGGATGCTTCGCGGACTTCGTGGCCCAACACGCAGGACTGCAAGACGATCATCCTGAACTAATCCGCTCGGTCGCGCGACGACGCAAGTACAACGCAAAAAGAAGCCGGGCCCCTATTGGGGTCCGGCATAGTTTGGGAACGGAATTTGCCGTAGCTCGGGTCAGGGTTTGACGCTGGGCAAGGTCATTTCGTCGATTTCCTGGCCGTCAGCGACAGGGTAGAGAAAGTTCAGGGTACGTTGCAGTTCGGTTTCGCCGCGGGGATTCGCTAGCATCAGGCGCAGAGTGGCGTGGTGGACTTTGGGATCGGGCGCCCAATCGGCCTTCAAGGTCTGCTCCGAGTCGAGATCGGCGATGGCAAAATTGCCGTTGTGGAGAAGCTTGCCCTCTCCGTCGCGCAATTCCCAGGCAAGGCTGTAATTCTTGAGGGGATAAGAAGGCAAGTGGGTGAGAGGCTTCCGAGCGATGGTCAGTTGAAAGCCACCCGTCTGATACCAATCCGCGTAATTCCATTTTGCGTGCAGCACGACGGGCTCGGTGCGTTTCTGCCATTCGAAGAAGGAAGGGCGGCGCTGGCGGTATTCGTCAACGACACCGTGGTCGACGTAACCCTGCTTGAAGCCGGGCCAGAGGTTGCGGTGCGATTTGTAGTCCTGATAGCACCAGAAAATCGCACCGGCGATCCAATCGTATTTCTGAAAGAGATCGAGTTGGGAGTGGAGAATGTGGACGCGAAGCTTGTCGGCTTCGACGGTATTCGTGCCAAAAATTCCGGGAGTGCCGAATTCGGAGATGATGAACATTTTATCGGGAAACGAGCTGCCGGCGTGCTCGAGCATTTTGACGAGGCCGTCTTCGGGTCCGTTCCACGCGCCGTAGTACTGATTCATCATGATGAAGTCGGCGTCGTTGGCGGCCTCTTTTTTGGGATCGGCGCCGTAAGAGATGTCGTTGTCGGCGAAGGTGACGAAGCGGCTGGGATCGAGTTTATTGACCCAGGCTTTCATCTCCTTGAAATAGGCGCGGCCGCCTTCGGTGCTCATGTCGCTTTCGTTGCAGACGCTCCAGGCAAAGATGCTGGGATGATTTCCGGCCTGTTCGATCATTTCCTGCATCATTTGTTTGGCGAGAGAGACGACTTTGGGATTTGCGAGCTGCGCGCCGGTGAATTGCCAGATAGGAATCTCCGGCATGAGCAGGATGCCGTGCTCGTCGGCGTAATCGAGAACTTCTTCGTGCTGAGGATAGTGAACGGGGCGAGTGAGAGTCGTGTGAAGAATTTTCAGGTCGTCATAGTCGTGCTTGATGGTGCCGCTGGTTTCGGCGAGGCCTTCCCAGGGAGATTCTTCGTGGCGAGTCATGCCGACAAGGCGAACCTGCTGCCCGTTCAAATAGAGATGCCGATCGTGGATTTCGAGCTTGCGGTTGGCGAAGGCGTCCTGCTTTTCGTCGAGGACGCGGCCAGCGGCGTCGCGGAGGGCGGTACGGATCGAGTAAAGATTGGAGTGGTCGAGATCCCAGAGGCGCGGGTTTTCGACCGAGAAAGAGAGATCGACGGTTGCTTTGTTGCCCGAAGCGACGGAAGTTGATTCCGTTTTTGTCGCGAGCTTCTCGCCGTCCGGAGAAAAGAGTTGCGCCTCGACGGTGAATTTCGACTCTTTTGCGCCGGAGTTTTCAATGTAAACGGCGTCGTGAACTGTTGCTGCGCCAGTGCCGACGTCGGAACGAATTTGCTGGCGACGGACGAATGCGCCGTCATTTTCCGCGAGCCAGACGTCACGAACGATGCCGCCGTAGTGCCACCAGTCATACCAGATGTTCTTGCCGGGCTTCAGTTTTAGGGCGAGGCCAGGGATGCTGGTTTCCGTGGGGCGATTGTCGAGTTCGACGGAGATGGAATTTTGACCGGCTTTGACGAGCTTGGTGATGTCAAACCAATATTCGGTGTGGCCGCCCTCATGCTTGCCGGCTTCGAGGCCGTTCACCCAAACGCGCGAAAGATAAAAGGTTGCGGCGAAATGAATTTCGATGTGCTGCTGGGGGCGAAGGGCAGGGAGTTCGAAATTGCGGAAATACCAGGCGAGGCCCTCGTGATCTTCGTACTTGCCGATGTTCCAAGTGTGCGGCACGCGGACGGCTTCGGTCCCAGAGGGAGGAGTCTTAAACCACTGTTGCGATTCGCCTTCGGATTTGGCGTCGATGCGGAATCGCCAGTCGCCGTTCAAGATTGTTTTTTCAGTTGCTGAGGCGGCTTGAGCGAAAAGAACAGACGAGGCGAGAAGAAGTGTGAAGCGAAACAAGCGGGACGAGGACGAAGCCATGGAGCCTCCAGGAAGACAAGAAGAGTCGAAAATGTAAACGCTATCATATTGCGTCCGGCGCCGGACGGCAACCCGACGATGGAGGGGAGTCGTGCGCTTAACTGCCTGTTATCAGGAGCTTATCGATGCGGTGGCTGACGTCTTTGAGGTAAGTGGCGTCGCCGGCTTCGAGTTCGGCGATCACACTGCCGGTGTAGCCGATATCGAGAAAAGCGGCGCGAACAGCCCGCCAGTCGATATCGCCTTCGCCGAGATTCGCCCAGTTGTAAGAGCCTTGGCCGCGCTTGAAATCTTTTAAATGGACTTTGTAGATCTGCGAACCGAGGGTGCGAATCCAGTCCTGCGGATAGCCGTAAAGAACGACGTTACCGACATCGAACCAGGCGCGAACCCAGGGGCTCTTGAATTCGGAAATGTAGGTGGCCATTTCGAGAGGGCTGAGAAGGAACTTGTTCCAGACTTCTTCGATGGCGATGACAATTTTCAATTCTTCCGCGAGAGGAAGAAGTTCGCGGATCTGTTTTTGCGAGCGGGTCCATGCGTCGCGATAGGAAGTGCCGGCATTGACGACGGCGGGCACGAGGAGAACGGAGTCCGAGCCCCAGAGTTTGGCGTTGTGAAGAGAAGTGCGCATGCCGTCCATGCTTTTTTGAACGACGGCGGGATCGGGCGAGGAGAGCGGATATTCCCAGTGCGCCATATTCATGACGGAGTCGATGCGGATGCCGGAGGAAGCGGCGGCGCGCTGGATTTCGTCGGCGTCGTTTGGATCGGGAGTCGTGAGGGCTTGAATGACTTCAAAGCCGGCGTCGCGGGCAAGCTTGAAGCGGTCCGCGAAAGAGAGCTTTGGCGGAAGCATGTTGATGACGAGGCCTTTTTTTACGGCCAGTGTGGTTGAGGAGGCGCGGGCGGCGGTTGGAAGTACGGAAGTCGCCGGCGCCGGCGGGGCCGAGGAAACTGTCGGTGTGAGATGAAGGCCGATGGCGGCGCCAGCGGTGCGCTTTAGGAAGTCACGACGCGTTTGTCCGTTCATGGAACTCGCTCCTTCAATGTAGATGCGCGCGATTATTTTGCGACGATTTTGTTCAGATCAAGATGCGCGTCCCAGGCTTCTTTGGAACGAAGCGTCTCTTCCCAAGTGATTTCCCGGCCGGTGTAGGCGGCGCTGCGGGCCATGATGCAGGAGAGGGCGGACTCGGCTCCCGCGGCGGCCTGATTGTGAAATTTGCCGCTGAGAATGCTTTCCACGAAGGCCTTCTTTTTTTCTGGGTCGGCTTGTTCGAGATTCGAACGGAAATTTCCTGTGACGGAGAAGGCTTGTTGCTGGCCGTTGTCTTTGTCCTTTGGCATCGAAGATTCGGCTTGCCACGGTTCTGCGCCCCAGATGCCGAGCGGGCCGATGTAGGGCGATTGTGAAGTTCCCTTGGTGCCGAAGAATCGCTCGGTGACGTCCCACCAGCCTTTGGCAAATTGCGTGGAGCTGAAAGTGACGTCGACGCCGTCGGGGTATTGAAAGACGACGTTGTAATTTCCGAAGACGTCGCCATCGGTGGGACGACCGGCACGGCCGCCTGAGCCGGTGACTTTGAGCGGATGGGATTTCATCACCCAGTTGCAGATGTCGACGACGTGGATATTTTGTTCGACGATGATGTCGCCGGAGAGGACGCGGTCGTAAATCCAATTGCGAAGGCGGCGTTCCTCGGGAGACGCGTTCGGCCATTGAGGACGATCGATATATCCGGTGAGGTAGTGCGCCTCGCCGCAGACGATTTTGCCGAGAGCTCCCGCGTGAATACGGCGAACCATTTCAACGAACGGCGGACAATCGCGAATTTGGAAACCGACGTCGAGGCTTAGCTTTCCACTTGTGCGTTTGCCGATTTCGATGACTTTGAGAGCGCCGGGGACGTCGATGGCAACAGGCTTTTCGAGGTAGACGTGCTTGCCGGCGGCGACGGCGGCTTCGAGATGAAAGGGATGGAAATAGGGAGGAGTGGCGACGACGATGGCGTCGATTTCTTTGGACGCGAGAATTTTCTGATACGCGTCGGGGCCGACGAAGAGTTGTTTTGCATCGAGGGCGGGAATATTTTTGGGCTGCTGAAGTTCGTCGAAATGTTTTCGCGCGTTTTCGAGTTGATCGGGGAAGAGGTCGGCGAGGGCGGTGACTCGCGCAGAGCCGGTATCGACGAGATTGGAGGCGTCTTCGGTGCCGCGGCCGCCGCAGCCGAGTAGGCCGACGCGAAGCGAGGAGTTTGCGTCAGTTCCACGGACCAACGCGGGATTGACAATCATGAAGCCAGCCGCGGCCGCGGCGGAGCCGATAAAGGCGCGGCGGTCGACGCCGGGAGTGTTCGCTGACGATCGAGTTTCTTCGCTGCTCATGTTTCCTCCACAAGTTCTCATTCTGCGCGGCTGCAAAACGAACAAACGTTATCACAAGAGATGCGCCGGGTGATTCGTGATTCACGCAGGGACGCCGTCATTTCGAAACAAAGTGAATCCGGAACGTGAATGCGATTTCACCTGGAGCCTTCTCCGGCAACTGAATGTGCAAGCCGTCGGCGCGCTGATCGAAACTCAGCGAATTGCTCCCGCCAAGCAAATCCACGGACTTGATGGCGTTGGCGCCTACGGATCGGTTCAACGAGCGAATCACGGCTTCGTGGGCCTGCGGCCAGCCGAGTTCGATGGCATAGAGAACATCACCTTTGGTAGTAAAACGAAAATCGGAAGGAGTGTAATTCGCGGTGTCGGTGTCGTGAAAGGTTCCGGCGGCGACTTTGGTAGGGCCCTCGCCGTAAATTCTCCAGGGACGAGTGCCGTAAATTGCTTCGCCGTTAACGGCGAGCCAATCGCCAACGCTACGCAAAACTTGCTGGACTTCGTCGGGAATGGTGCCGTCGGAGCGAGGGCCGATGTTGAGGAGCAGATTTCCATTCTTGCTGACGATGTCGACGAGTTGATGGACGACAAATTGAGGAGACTTGAATGTGTCGTCCTTGATGTAGCCCCAGGATTTGTTGCTGATGGAAGTGTCGGTTTGCCAGGTGAGCGGGCGGATGTCGCCGAGTTGGCCGCGTTCGAGATCGAGGACGGCGGCGCGCTCGTTCAGAGCGAAGTCCTTGTAGTTGATCACGCCGACGTGATCGCCGTACTGCAAGGATGCGTTGTAGTAAAAGGCGGCGAATCGGGTGAGGTCGGCGCGCACGGAGGGCTGGCCGATCCACCAATCGAAATACATGACGTCGGGATGATATTTGTTGACGATTTCCGAGGAGCGCGCGAGCCAGTCGGCGGTCCATTCGAGCGAGACGTAAGTGAAATCGTTCGCAACGGGCGTGCCGGGTTTGGCTTCGAACCATTTGTGAGCTGGGCCGTAAAAGTCGGCGAATTTGAGATCGTTGATGTCCGACGAGATGGCGCGGCCGACGCCGAGAAAGAAATTGTGTTCGACGCGATGAGAGGATGCGCCGAAGTGGAGACCTTCGGCGCGAACGGCCTTTGCGAGATCGCCGATCACATCGCGATGCGGGCCCATTTTTGCGGCGGTCCAGTCGCTTAAGTCGCTGTCGTACATGGCGAAGCCGTCGTGATGCTCGGCGACGGGGACGACGTATTTTGCGCCAGCTTCCTTGAAGAGGCGGGCCCAGGCGGCGGGATCGAAATGCTCGGCTTTGAAGAGCGGAATGAAATCTTTGTAGCCGAATTTATCCTGCGAGCCGTAAGTCGCGATATGGTGTTTAAATTCCCGGGATTCGGACCGGTACATTTCGCGGGGATACCATTCGGAGCCGAAGGCGGGAACGGAGTAAACGCCCCAATGGATGAAGATGCCGAATTTGGCGTCCTTGTACCACTCGGGAACTTCGTATTGTTCGAGGGATTGCCAGTCGGGACGAAAGGGGCCGCGATAGGCGAGCTCGTCCACTTTTTGCAAATCGCTTTTTCGCGTCGCGTCATATTTTGAGCTGGCCTTCTGCCATTGCTTGTCGAGCGACGCGGGATCTTGAGAAATCGTGGGAGCAGTGGCGGAGTTTTGGCAGACAGCCACGGGCTGAGAATAAATCGAGGCTGCGAAAATGGAAGCGCAGAGGATAAGATGGCGAACGGAAGGGACAGTGGGGAATGCAAGCGTTTGCATAGAGTCGTGGCCTCATTCATACGACAAGGTTTGACCGAACGTTTGCAACGGCCGGCTCAGCCGACTATATAACGATGGGTTTCGAGGCCCAACCGAGAAATTTTGAGTCACTGGGAAAACGGCGGGACTATCATCGCTGGGCTTGGAGCAATCGATGAGGCTACGATTTGCGGAGGTGGCTAAATGAAAAAGGGAAAGAAAGTTATTCGACGAGCCAAGGAAGAAAGCGGCGGGAAGGCGAAAACCGTGGACGAATATCTCGCCAGAGTGCCTGAGCCCGGCCGGGCCACGCTCAAGAGAGTTCGCGCGATGATTAAGTCCGCCGTTCCACGGGACGCGACGGAAGTGATCAGCTACGGAATTCCTGCGTTCAAACACAAGGTAGTTTTGATCTGGTTTGCCGCGTTTGCAGATCATTGCAGTTTGTTTCCCACGGGCGCGATCATCGAACAGTTCATAGACGAACTGAAGGGCTACCAGATTTCGAAAGGCACGATTCAATTTCCTCTGAACAAGCCGCTGCCTGCATCGCTCGTGAAGAAAATGGTGAAGGCGCGGCTCGCGTATGCCGCCGCCAAGGCAAGCCGGTAAGAGGAGCAATCAACGCAAGTTCCGCCGGATTGACAGAATTTGCAACGAAGCGGATGATTTCGCACATTCCAATCGGTGGCACCGTACAAATCGCCAACCTGACATTTCGGGAGTAAAACTTGGAGATTCAGAGACGAACGCTTGTCGCTTCCTGTGGGCTTTTTGCGGTGTCGTGCCTTGTGGGGACTTCGGCCGCTTCCGCGCAGAAAGGGAAGCCGCACATCGACCGGATTTTTCTGAATGGGAACATTTGGACCGGCGATGACGGTCATCCACGCGCCGAGGGACTGGCGATCAGCGGAGACAAAATCGTCGCAGTTGGGGCAAAAGCTGAAATTAAGGCGCTCGCGAACGCCGATACGTCGATGGTTGATTTGCACGGGCGGCTGGTTGTGCCGGGGTTTCAGGATTCGCATCTGCATTTTCCCGGCGCATCGGTGAATGAAGTGGACTTGCACGGCGCGGAAACTTTGCAAGAGTTTCAAAGGCGGCTGGCGGAGTTTGCAAAGGCTCATCCGAACCTGCCGTGGATTACCGGCCAGGGCTGGGGCTACTCGGCGTTTCCGGGCCAAAGGGTCGACAAAAAATATATCGACGCGGTGATTTCCGACCGGCCCGTTTATGTCACGGAGCGCGATGGCCACATGGGGCTGGCAAATTCGAAAGCGCTCGAAGTTTCCGGAGTAACGAGCGCGACTCCGGACCCTCCCAACGGACACATCATGAAAGAAGCGGGAGGACAGCCGACGGGAGAATTCAAGGAAGCCGCGCAATCGATCATCGAGTCACACGTTCCGGCGCGCACGGAGGAAGACCTCTATCAATCGCTTCTGCAGCATATGGACGAAGCGGCCGCAGCCGGGCTAACGGCAGCGCAAGACGCCTATACGGATATGGCTGCATTCCCGGTGTTCGAACGCGCGCTGGCGGCGGACCAGCTGAAGTTGAGATTCCGCTTTGCGCCCGGGATTCTACCGAGCGCGACAGGCGGAGGCGGAGCTCCGAAAGATCACAAGCTGAAAGAGTATCTGACGTCCGCGGATTTGGAATCGTACCGAAAGCTGAGGGAAACATTCCCAGGTCCGATGCTGAAGTTCGGCGCGGTGAAAGGCGTTTTGGATGGGACGGTAGACGCGAGAACGGCGGCGATGTTCGAACCATACGTCGGTGGCGGGAAAGGAATTCCTTTCTGGGAGCAGGACGATCTGAACAAAACGGTCGCGCTGTACGACAAAGAAGGGTTTCAAGTCTTGCTTCACGCGATTGGGGACAAAGCGATCAACATGGCGCTTAATGCGTTCGAATACGCGGCGAAGACGAACAGCACGACCGGGCGGCGGCATCGCGTGGAGCACGCGGAAGTGCCGTTGCTGTCGGATCTGGCACGATTCAAACAATTGGGAGTGATTGCTTCAACGCAAGCGATGTTCGCGAATCCGGATGCGACAGTGCTGGAGAATTTTGCGGTGCTGCTCGGGCCGGAGCGCGCTTCGCACGCCGATTCATTCAAGATTTATGACGATGCGGGAGTTGTGCAGGCGTTTGGCAGCGACTGGGGTGTATTTGCCTTCGAGCCGTTGCCTGCGATTTATTGCGTGGTCACACGCACGACGCCAGAGGGCAGTCCGTCCGGAGGGTGGTATCCGGCCGGGCGCATTTCGGTAGAGGCCGCGTTGCGCCATTTTACGCGGGACGGAGCGTATGCGAGTTTCGACGAGGACATCCGCGGAACTTTGTCGCCCGGAAAACTCGCGGACCTGGTTGTGCTGTCGAAGGACATCCTGACAATTCCGGCGCCCGAGATTTTGAAAACGAAAGTGCTGCTGACGGTCATGGGAGGAAGAGACACGTTTCGCGCGGCAGAATTTGATGGCGCGGCCACGTCTGCAAAATAGTGGAAACCATCGATACGGTCTTTTGCGAGCGCTGCTTGTGGGCTGGTCCGACTGTCACAGGCTCCGTGGATTGAGTGAGTACGAGCTGAGGACGCGCATATAGTTTGCGCGGTCAAAAGCCGCGGGGTTTGGCACAGAGCGCCGGCTCATGCTTCCGCGCATTTGTTCAATCGATCCGTATTCATGCTCTTCCATCCAGCGGGTCATCTCGTGAAGAACGAAACTCGCGTGACGAATTCCGTTCTGGAAAAAAGCGGAAGTCATCATCGCGATGTGCGCGCCGGCCATCATCGCTTTGAGCACGTCTCGACCGGAATGAACCCCACCCGTCACGGCGAGATTCGCGCGCAGGTTGCCGTAGAGAATGGCGACCCAATGGAGGCGAAGCGAGAGCTCTTGCGGATCGCTCAACTTTAGGCTCGGATTGATTTCAAGCGCGTCGATGTCAATTTCGGGTTGGTAGAAACGATTGAAGAGCACGAGAGCGTCCGCTCCAGCGTCGTCGAGCCGCTTCGTGAAGTTGGCGATCGCGGTAAAGAAGGGAGAAAGTTTCACGGCGACCGGAATTCGGACGATGCTCTTGATTTCGCGGACGAGATCACAATAGTTCGCTTCGACTTGTGAGCCAGCGACGTGCGGATCTGAAACGATATCGTAGATGTTCAACTCGAGAGCCGAAGCGCCGGCCTCTTCCATCAGTTTTGCATGGTGCGTCCATCCGCCGGACGTGGTGCCGTTTAGACTGGCGATTATGGGAATTTGGACAGCAGCGCGAGCCTTTCGGATCAATTCGAGATACGCGTCTGGGCCGAGATTGTAGTTTGCGAGTCGCGGCAGGTAATCGAGTGATTCCGCAAAACTTTCCGCACCGCGCGCCTGATCGGTGCGAGTGGCTTCCGATTCCAATTCCAGTTGCTCCTCGAAAAGGGAAGGGAGGACGACGGCGGCTACTCCACTTGCTTCAAAGCGTCGAATGTTTTCAACTGTGTCACAAAGTGGAGATGCAGACGCAATAATCGGAGAACGCAGGGGCAGACCCATGTAGGTTGTAGTCAGGTCGATCATTTCCCGTCTCCAGAGTTGGGTCGCTCGCTCGCAACGACGGCCACCGCTTCAGCCTCCGGCAGTGGGGAATCCGGCGATTCATTTCCCAGAGCGTGATTCGAATAGACCTTCCACTTTCGTTCGACGTCTTCTTGTGCCAGATCGAGGAGATGCCGTGCGGCTTCCGGATTCGTGCGTGCCAACATCGAGTAACGCGCTTCCTCATAAAGATACTTTTTCAGTGGAACTGTCGGAGCCCGGGAATCGAGCTGGAACGGATTTTTACTAAGCGCGCGAAGGTCTGGGTTGTAGCGAATCAGCGGCCAATAACCGGATAGGACAGCGGCCTTTTGTTGCTCAAGGCCGAAGGCCATGTCGTAGCCGTGGGCGATGCAGTGGGCATACGCGATGATGATGGCAGGGCCGTTGTAGGCTTCAGCTTCGAGGAATGCTTTGATTGTGTGCGTATCATTGCCGCCCATGGCTACGCGGGCGACGTAGACGGAGCCGTAGCTGATCGCTTCGAGGGCTAGATCCTTCTTCGCGGTCTGTTTACCTCCCGTAGCAAATTTCGCGACCGCGCCACGCGGCGTGGCCTTGGACATTTGACCGCCCGTGTTTGAGTAAACCTCTGTGTCGAGCACAAGCACTTTGATATTTGCGCCGGAACTGAGCACGTGATCGAGGCCGCCGGCGCCAATGTCGTACGCCCAGCCATCGCCACCGACGAGCCAGACGCTTCTGCGAACAAGCGATTCCGCAATCGCGAGCAGGTCCTGAGATTCGTGTGAGTTGACTCCGGAAAGCTTTCGTTTCAATTCGACGACACGATCCCTTTGAGCTGCGATACCGGCTTCGGTTGACTGATCGGCCGTCAAGATCGTCTGCGCGAACGAATCTCCCAATGTAGGTGCAAGCGCCGCGACGAGGACGCGCGCGTAGTCTGCCTTTTTGTCGACGGCGAGGCACATACCGAGACCAAATTCGGCATTGTCTTCGAAAAGTGAGTTCGCCCAGGCAGGACCGCGGCCAGTTTTGGTCACGCAATAGGGCGTTGTTGGCAAATTGCCGCCATAAATCGAGGAACAACCAGTCGCGTTGGCGATGAGCAGACGGTCCCCGAAGAGTTGCGTCAGAAGTTTGATATAGGGTGTTTCGCCGCATCCCGCGCAGGCTCCAGAGAATTCGAAGAGAGGTTCAAAGAGCTGCACGTCCTTCACATGAGCAGCAGAGAGACGATTGCGATCGAGGAGGCCGAGGGACGAGAAAAAATTCCAGTTGGCAGCTTCTGTAACCCGCAAAGGTTCCTGGGGCTCCATGTTGATGGCTTTGTGCTTTGTTTGGCTTTTACTTTTTACGGGACAGATTTCGACACAGAGCCTGCAACCGGTGCAGTCTTCGGGAGACACTTGGAGCGTGTAACGCAACGTTTCCAGTTCGCGCCAGCGGGGCTTGGCAGATTTGAACGTAACCGGTGCGCTTGCAAGCTCCGATGAGTCATACACTTTTGCGCGGATGACCGCGTGGGGGCAAACGAGAACGCACTTGCCACATTGAATGCAAAGCTCTTCGTCCCAAACCGGAATCTGCAGCGCGATGTTGCGCTTTTCCCACTGCGAAGTGGCGGTTGGAAACGTGCCGTCGACAGGCATTGCACTTACGGGAAGGGAATCACCGCGACCGGCAATAATTGTGCCGAGAATGTCGCGCACAAATCCGGGAGCCTGTTGAGGAACCGGCGGCAGGACGTTCAAGGCACTCGATGCGGTTTGGGGAACTGTAATCTGCTGCAGATTCGCCAGCGTTTGATCTACGGCTGCGAAATTCTTCTCGATGACTGCTTCACCGCGTTTGCCATACGTCTCACGAATCGCGTTCTTTATGGCTTCGATGGCTTTTTCGCGAGGCAGAACGCCGCTGATCGCGAAAAAGCAGGTCTGCATAATAGTGTTGATGTGACCACCCATACCGTTTTCACGGGCGACTTTGGCCGCGTCGATCGCGTAAAAGACGAGACGTTTATTGATGATCGTTTCCTGAAGTTGCCGAGGGAGCCGGTGCCAGACCTCGCTGGTTGAGCACGGTGCGTTGAGCAGGAACGTCGCGCCAGGCTCCGCGCAAGCGAGAACATCCATGCGGCTGAGGAATTGGAATTGGTGGCACGCAACGAACGTCGCTCTGCTGATGAGATAAGACGACCGGATTGGCTGCGGACCGAAGCGAAGGTGGGAAACGGTGACGGACCCGGCCTTTTTTGAATCGTAGACGAAATACCCCTGCGCGAAATTGTCTGTGCTCTTGCCGATGATCTTGATGGAGTTCTTGTTTGCGCCGACCGTTCCATCGGAGCCCAGCCCATAGAAAACGGCGCGTACAGCGTGGGGATCTTCCGTGGAGAATCCCGGGTCGAAATCGAGACTCGTGTGAGTTACGTCGTCAGCGATGCCAATCGTGAAGTGATTCTTCGGTGCGGCCTTCTTCAATTCATCGAAGACGGATTTCGCCATCGCGGGTGTGAACTCTTTGGAAGAGAGGCCGTAGCGGCCGCCAATGACACGCACTGACCGCCGGTCGGGGCTTTCGCTCAGCGCCGCGAGCACGTCGAGATGAAGCGGTTCGGCGACAGCGCCGGGCTCTTTTGTCCGGTCGAGAACAGCAAGCGAGACCACGGACTTAGGCAGGGCCGCCAGCATCGCATTGCAGTCGAAAGGTCGGAACAGGCGAACTTTCAACAGCCCAACTTTTTCGCCACGCGATTGAAGCACTTCGATTGCTTCTTCAACGGGGCCGGTGCCCGAGCCCATCATAATGATGACGCGTTCGGCATCCGCAGCGCCGAAGTAGTCAAATAGTTTGTAGGCGCGGCCTGTGCGTGCCGCAAAGCCGTCCATTGCGTTCTGAACGATCGTTGGGCAGGCAAAGTAAAAAGGATTCGCCGATTCACGGGACTGAAAAAACACGTCGGGGTTCTGTGCCGTGCCACGGAGTGCCGGATGATCGGGCGAGAGGGCGCGTTCACGATGTTTGCGAATCAAAGTGTCGTCTATAAGGGCATGAAGATCATCGTCGCTTAGCGGAACGATTTGATTGAGCTCGTGGGACGTACGAAAGCCGTCAAAAAAGTGCAGGAAGGGAATGCGCGATTCCAGCGCTGCGGCTTGGGCGATCAGGGCGAAATCAGCGGCTTCCTGCACGGAGCTTGAACAGAGCATCGCAAAGCCTGTCGAGCGAGCTGCCATTACGTCACTGTGGTCGCCAAAGATTGAAAGCGCGTGCGTCGCGACGCTCCGAGCCGCCACGTGAATCACTGTCGGGGTCAGCTCCCCGGCAATTTTGTACATGTTCGGAATCATCAGCAGGAGGCCCTGCGACGCAGTAAAGGTTGTGCCGAGAGTTCCCGCCTGTAGCGCGCCGTGTAGCACGCCGGCGGCGCCGCCTTCGGATTGCATTTCAACAACTTTCGGAATGACTCCCCAAAGATTCTTTCGTCCTTCGTTCTGCCAGTGGTCGGACCATTCGCCCATGGGAGATGCTGGCGTTATCGGGTAGATTGCGATGACTTCGTTCAGGCGGTACGCGACATCTGCGGCGGCTTCATTCCCATCCAGGATAACGGTATGACGTGGCATGTCGACTCCTGCATGGCGGGTGGCCGGCGAACTGCATCGTTGGGAAGCGTCGCAGGTTGCATGCATCACAGGCTGTGATGGCAATCACGGGGTCCTGTGACGCGACACGGTGGTGTTTCAATTTGGAAATGGCGGGAGCCGATCACTCTGGAAAAGACGATTTCCGCCGCGAGGTCGCTTAGACGTCGTTTGAGCGAAAGCGTTCTATCAAGTGCGAGCAGGCGCGGACTGCAAGCGCCATCATGGTGAGCGTGGGATTCTGACACGCGGACGAAACGAAACTTGCGCCGTCCATCACGAATAAATTTTTCACATCGTGCGCCTGGTTGAACTTGTCGAGCACAGACTTCTTTGGGTCGTCGCCCATGCGCGCCGTTCCCAATTCGTGAATCGCCATACCCGGCATCTCGGTGCGTGATTGCAACTTGATATCCTTTGCGCCGGCAAGTTCGAGCATTTCGGCCGCGGAAGAAGCAGCGTCTTCCATAAGTGCTGCCTCGTTGTCGCCGTGCGTCATCGAAATGCGCAGCGCGGGAATGCCCCATGCGTCCTTCAGGTTCTTGTCGATTTCGCAGCAGTTGTCCCAGCGGGCGAGCGATTCACCGAACGCGCCCAACCCAATCGAGTAGACGCCCTGTTTCACCGCGTTCTTTAGCGAAGTTCCGTAACCTTCGGCGCTGAAGTCAAATTGCGGTCCTGCGCCGCCTTGATAGCCGTAGCCGCGAATGAATTGCGGATTTTTCTTGCTCGACGGCGTGTTGCGAAAACGAGGAACGTAAAGTCCATTGGGACGCTGTGGTTCGTTGGCATTAGGGCGAAACTTCATTTCCGGAAGATGTCCCGATGCGCCTCCGCCGGTCACGTGATCCATCAGGTAGCGACCAAGTGCGCCGCTGGAATTTGCGAGTCCGTTCGAATGCTCGCGCGTAGACGAATTGAGAAGAATGCGAGTGGACTCAAGTGCTTGCGCGCAAAGTATGACTGTCTTGCCTCGGACTTCTTTCACCTGGCGGGTCAAGCGATCAACGAACGTCACGCCGCTCGCTTTGTTTTGCGAGCTATCCATGTTCACGTGGCTTACAACCGCGTTCGTGATGACCGTGCAATTGTGCGAGTTTACGGCGTCGGCGACGGTTGTGAACGGGCTGCTGAAATAAGAAAACGTTCTGCAGCCGCGTTCGCATGGGCCGCAGTAGTGGCACGCGAGGCGGCCATGATGATTCTGCGTGAGCACGGCGACGCGCCCAATCGTCACGGTGCGGCCGAGCCTTGCTTTCACCTTGTCGCGAAGCAAAACTTCGCCGCAACTCATTTTCATTGGCGGCAGGAACTGGCCGTCCGGCAACATCTCGTGTCCTTCGGCCGCGCCACTGATGCCGACGTACTTTTCGACGATGTCGTAGAAAGGCGCGAGGTCGGCGTACGAGATCGGCCAATCGTCGCCGTAGCCGTCGCGACTCGCGGCCTTAAAATCGTTGTCGCTGAGGCGGTAGCTATGGCGGCCCCAGACCAACGAACGACCGCCGAGAACGCGCAAGCGCTGCCATGTGAACGGTTTGTCAGCGGGCGTGCTGTAGGGATTCTCAAGGTCGTTTACAAACCACTCGTAGTTGTATTCCATACACGCGTAGCACTGTTTTTGGATGGGCCGTGTGCGAATTACTTCGGGCGAGTGGTCGCGATACTTGAGTTTGAACTCCGGAGTGTGCTCCGTGAACTCCGTCGGACTCACGGCGCGGCCAGCCTCGAGCAGCGCAACTTTCAGTCCAGCCTCGGAAAGCTGTTTCGCTGCCCAGCCGCCCGTTGCGCCGGATCCGACGACGATGGCGTCGTAGGTTTGCGACAGAGGGTCCTGATCGAAAATGTTCCAAATCACTTGTGGCTTCCTTCCTCGTGGTCGCAACCCTGGTAGACGCCGTGCATCACGTTGCCGTCCCATCCGAGTTCGCGTGTGCCGATCTCGGAGCTGTAATACGCAAACATGATTCTTTGCTTCAGATTTTCGAAATGCCCATGACCGGTATCGGGTCCAGCGGCCTCGCCCGTCCACCCGCTTGCGCCTTTCGAATACGCCAGCGAATGAAGCAGGTCGTCTTGATCTTCTCTCGCCAAATAGCGGAAAGCGTTTTTGTAACGATGAATGCTTTCGCCGTCGAGGTAGGCAAGGCTGTTGAGAAAAGCGCGCTGCCGATCGGAAGCTTCCGCCGCGAGAACGAGGTCAATGTACCGATTCGCGAGGGCATCTTTTGCGCCGGGTGTTTCGGTCGCGGGAATAATCAGGTCGCTGAGAACAACGAGCGTTTCGTTTTGATGTTCGTCGAGGAAAAGTGGCTTCCAATTTGGCGAAGCGAGGTCTTTTGAGGCGTCGACGCCGCGTTGCGCAGGCGTCAGTTCGTCGGGGGGAGGAGCGCTCTGCCCTGATTTCTGGCCCGCGGCAACGGAGACGCTCAATGCGGCCGCGGCTCCGGTTACAGCAGCACCTCGTAACAACTCACGTCGTTTCATAAGCGCTCCGCTACGAACAAAATTGCGAACGCGCCGATTGTATCCGAGATGCTGGATAAATTACGAGACCGGACGGAGATTTTATAAATCGCTTGTCGCGCCGGTCATTTGCCGTACTGCTCATCGCTGACGTGTTCCAGCCACTCGACAACTTTGCCGTCGAGCTTTTCCTGAATGGCGATGTGCGTCATGGCCGTGGTTGGCGCCGCTCCGTGCCAGTGCTTCTCTCCGGGAGGAAACCAGATCACGTCACCCGGACGGATTTCTTCCATCGGCCCGCCCCATCGCTGCGCCCGGCCGCATCCGGTCATGACGATAAGCGTCTGGCCCAGCGGATGCGTGTGCCACGCAGTACGCGCGCCCGGCTCAAACGTGACGCTCGCGCCTGAAGCCAGTGCCGGGTCCGGCGTTTGAAACAGTGGATCGATTCGAACCGTGCCTGTAAACCAGTCGGACGGCCCCTTGGCAGACGGTTGCGAGCCAGCTCTCTTTATTTCCATACTCAGCGACCGACCAACTTCTGAAGCGCTTCAGGGTATCGCGCACCCACTACCGCGATCTTAGAGGCTGCAGTCTCCAGTTCATGCAGATCTTCGGGCATGAGTTCTACAGCGGCGCCTCCAATATTCTCTTCGAGTCGATGCAGCTTTGTCGTGCCTGGAATGGGTACGATCCACGGTTTCTGAGCGAGTAACCAAGCCAGCGCGACCTGGGCTGGCGTCGCCTTTTTTTCCTGCGCGAACTTGCCGATCAGATCAACCATTGCCTGATTCGCTTTGCGGTTCTCCGGCGTGAATCGAGGAACGATGTTGCGAAAGTCAGTTTTATCAAACTGGGTGTCTTCGCTGATTTTGCCGGTCAGGAAGCCCTTTCCCAGAGGGCTAAAGGGAACGAATCCGATGCCCAGTTCCTCGATCGTTGGTATGACTTCCGCTTCAGGTTCTCTGAACCACAGGGAATATTCGCTCTGAAGCGCGGCGACGGGCTGAACCGCATGGGCGCGGCGGATGGTTTGCGCACCCGCCTCTGAAAGTCCAAAGTGCTTCACTTTTCCCTGCTGAATTAAATCTTTCACGGCCCCGGCGACATCTTCGATTGGCACCTCGGGATCAACGCGATGCTGATAGAGCAAGTCGATGACATCCGTCCTGAGGCGCTTAAGCGATGCCTCTGCGACTTCCTTGATGTGCGCTGGCCGGCTATCCAAGCCAGCTTGCTTGCCGGTTTCTGGGTCAATCTTGAATCCGAACTTCGTGGCGATCACAACCTGGCTGCGCAGCGGCTCCAAGGCTTCGCCCACAAGTTCTTCGTTGGTGTACGGGCCATAGATTTCTGCCGTATCAAAAAAGGTGACTCCCCGTTCGACTGCGGTTCGGATCAGCGAAATCATCTCGTTCTTGTCCGCGGGTGGGCCGTAGCCAAAGCTCATGCCCATGCAGCCGAGACCGATGGCGGACACTTCCAGATTGCTTTTTCCTAGTTTGCGCTTTTGCATCGCTTCTCCCTTGAATCCTTTTCTCTCGCAAAGAGAGCAAGACCCTCACTTTGTAGCCTCACGAAAACGATTCCGGCGATCGTTGACTCGGCTACCGCCCACCCAATTTGTGGACAATCAAGTAGTAAGCGACGTAGAACCAGCCGCACAGACCATGAACAATCACGTAAATCCAACTGTGGTTGTACGTCCAGCTTAGAATCATGGCGATAATGCCACCGACGCTGAAACAGCCACAACCACGGCCGCCGGATTTTCTATTTTCTTCACTCACGAGCGGGAGTCTATCACGTCATTTACATTTGGCCGTGATTTCGACTCGTTGTCGCGTGCCCCATCCTTGTCGGCTGGTTCATTGAAGGCGGGTCTTGTGGTGTCTCGGTCTACGCCCACCAATGACCCGAGAACGCGATGGCTCTAGCGCTCGGGGCAAACGATAACAGGGGTTTCGCGGCGAAGAACTAGAGAAATGGCGGGGACGACGAGACTCGAACTCGCGACCTCTGCCGTGACAGGGCAGCGTTCTAACCAACTGAACTACGTCCCCGCATGGGACGATTTACGGAATCACTGAAGATGGTGGGCAGTGCAGGGCTCGAACCTGCGACCTCCTGCTTGTAAGGCAGGCGCTCTAACCAACTGAGCTAACCGCCCGTACGACCGCGCTACAGCCCAACTTTCTAATAATACAGGGACAAGTGCAGTGCGTCAACGAAACCCGAAAAATCAAAAAAATCGCGCTGCGGCCTACTCCCCAAGGACCAGCACTTCGACGCCTGAGGCTGCTTCTTTCTGGTGAAAAATGCGCTCGGTCGCCTTGCGAAAATCTTCGGGCTTTGCGTCCGGAATCTCGACAAACGTTTGTGGATTGCGATCGGCAAGCGGAAACCAGGAACTCTGGATTTGCACCATGATGCGATGGCCCTGGCGGAACGTGTGGTCCACATCCGGCATGGAAAAATTCAGCTCAACCATCTTTCCGGGCGTTAAGGGCTCCGGCTTCTCCCAGCTGTTGCGGAACTTCGCGCGCATGGGTTCGCCGCGCAACAATTGCTGGTAACCGCCCATGCGCACTGCCGGAGGGCCCAACACGCGCTTGCCGGTATTCGCAGCGTCGTCGTCGGGATAGTCGTTCGGATACACATCGATCAGCTTCACGACAAAATCCGAATCCGTTCCCGACGATGACACCTTCAGTTTCGGCGACACGGGCCCTGCAATGGTCAAATCCTCGGTGAGTGGCTCGCTTACGTAAGTCACAACATCCGGCCTGCGCGACGCGAATCTCTGGTCATCCACCATGTAACGCTGCGGCACCGCTGTCGACATGTAGTCGATAAACGGAACGGGATGCGCAGGGTCGCTTTCGTATTCGTCAAATCCTTCTCCCTGACCCGGCGGATCGAACGAAAGTTTCCCGCCCGCGTGCAAATACAGTGTCTTGCCTTTTGCTTTTGCCGGTGGCCAAGAGTCGTATTTCCGCCAGACATTCGTGCCGGTTTCGAAAACATAGGCTTTGGGAAGCCCTGCACCTTTGCCCTTCAGGTAGTATTCGAAAAAAGGGAACTGAATGTTTGCGCGAAAGTATTCGCTCGTCTTCGCTCCAAATTGCACGTCGCCAAGATGGTCGCCGTCCGTAATCGCCCAGCCGCCGTGAACCCATGGGCCGACTACAAGCGAATTAGGCAACCCTGCATTGAATTGGTCGATCGCGTGAAATGTTTTGAAAGGACCCGACAAGTCTTCTCCGTCGAACCATCCGCCGACGGTCATGACGGCGCACTTGATGTTCTTCATGTGGCGCGACAAATCGCGCGCGTTCCAATACGCGTCATACGTCGTATGCAGAAGCTGGTCGTTGAAGAGCGGATTCGAACCCTTCAAAAAAAGTCTGTCGAGATTCCTCGTTGCACCGGCTTTCAAATAAAAGTCATAACCGTCGGGCGTCCCAAAATCGAAAGGCACTGGCGTCTTCGGCGGCAACGACGGCTGGAGAATCGGCTTGAATGCAGTATAGAAACCAAAATTAGCGGCTAGCATGAACGCGCCGCCGTGATACGCGTCATCGCTGAAAAATAGATCCGTCATTGGCGCTTGCGGAGACGCTGCTTTCAGCGCCGGATGCGAGTCAATGATGCTCGCGGACGTATAAAATCCCGGATACGAAATTCCCCAGATTCCAACCTTTCCGTTGCTGCTCGACAGATGTTTCAGCAGGAATTCAATCGTGTCGTAGGTGTCTGAACTTTCGTCGACATCCGACGGCGACTTTTTCATATCTATGTGCGGATGCATCTCCATGAATTCGCCTTCCGACATGTACCGGCCGCGAACGTCCTGATAGACAAAAATGTATCCGGCCTTCTCAAACTCATCGGACGGCCCCAAATGTTTTTTGTATTGGTCTTCACCGTACGGTCCGACGCCATACGGAGTGCGGTCCATCAAAATCGGATAACGCTGCGAATCGTCCTTCGGAATGTAAACGGACGTAAACAGCTTCTTTCCATCGCGCATCGGAATCCGATATTCGAACTTTGTGTAGTGCGCCTTGACGGAGTCTTCCTTGGGTGGTTCTTTGGCCGCGTCCTGCGCCACTGACCGCGTTTGTAGCGACAAGATTCCAGCCGCGAGAAAGACCAATCGTGCGAAAGTGACTCGGTACGTTCTGCCCATTTTTGCACCTCTTGGTTGCATTTCGTCGCGCGCATTATAGTGCCCAAAGCCCTTTTTTTCAGCCTTCTTCGCGATATTTTCGCGCATTCCTTGCACTTTCAGCGGTCAGCCAGTACACTCATTTTTTCGACTTTCGTCAAAGGACGCGCAAGGAATGCTCCTGAACCGCGATTTGGTCGGCCACATGGCTGGGGAAACACTCAAGAAACTCGTTGAAGCGGAAATGATCGAAGTGAAGTCGCCCGAAGCCATTATTCCGCACCTGCGCCACGCCATGCTCGACGAACTCTCCGTCGAAGAAAAGATAAACGAAGAAGCCCGGCAAATCCTGATTCAGCATCAAGACCAGATGCGTAATACCGGCGTTTCCTACCAGGAAATGTTCAAAAAGGTCAAAGCACAGCTTGCGCGCGACAAGAAATTGATTTTGCGGTAGGGAACTGGGCTGCTTTAAACATCGGAAAAGAGAAAAATGCGACTGACTCGCGAAAAGATTGTCCGGCTCTCCCACAAAATGATGGACGTCCTCGTCGCCAGCAACGACGTCGAGTTCGTCGAGGATCGCGACACGATTCGCCAGCAGATTGTCACGCTCCTTACGAACCAGCTTCGCGAAGAAGAGAAGTGGGACGCCGAAGCGAGGAAAAAGATCTCTTCGATGAAAAAGGAAATCCTGGAAGACAGCGAAGAGTGGAGCGTCTTGTACCGCAAGTTTTATACGGAAGAGTTGCGCCGCAACGGCATCTCGGCTGCTCCCGAAGAGCACCGCCGAAATCAGGAAGCGCGCCGTTAGCTTTGAATCAGCGCGAAAACGCAAAACAAATCCCCGCGGAGCAATTTCGGTTCCGCGGGGATTCTGTTTGTGTCCGGTTACGCTTGTTTCAGCGAAGCCATGTCAATGGAGAAGCGGTACTTCACGTCGTTCTTCAGCAGCCGGTCATATGCCTCGTTGATCTTTTGGATAGGAATTATCTCAACGTCCGCCGTAACACCCTTCTCTGCGCAGAAGTCGAGCATCTCCTGCGTCTCGCGGATGCCGCCGATAATCGAACCGGCGAGCCGCCGCCTCTTGAAGAGCAGTCCTGAAGCCGCGACCTGCGCCGGAGTCGGCGGCGCGCCCACAAGAGTCATCGTTCCATCGAGCTTGAGTAAGTTGATGTATGGATTGAGGTCGTGGTCCGCGGGAATTGTGTCCAGGATGAAATCGAATGTGCCGGCGTGTCTCAGCATTTCGTTCGCATTCTTCGAGATGACGACTTCATGGGCCCCGAGCCGCTTGGCGTCCGCTACCTTGCTCGCGGAAGTCGTAAACATCACCACATTGGCGCCAAACGCATTCGCAAACTTCACGCCCATGTGGCCTAATCCGCCAAGTCCAAGCACGCCGACCTTCTGCCCCTTTTGCACGTTCCAATGCCGCATCGGCGAGTAGGTCGTAATTCCGGCGCAAAGCAGCGGAGCCGCTCCAGCGAGATTGAGCTTATCGGAAATGCGTAGTACGAAAGCTTCGTCCACGACGATGCCATCGGAGTACCCGCCAAGCGTAACGCCGCCGAGGTATTTGTCGGGCGAGTTATAGGTGAGCGTCGGGAAGCTGTCGCAATATTGCTCGGCGCCAGCGAGACAGTTGGGACAAGTCCGATCCGAGTCCACCATGCAGCCGACTCCAACCGTGTCGCCCACTTTGAACTTCTTCACGGCGCTTCCGACTTTCGTAACGCGCCCGACGATTTCGTGTCCCGGCACGCAGGGATACACCGTCGGCATCATTTCCTGCCATTCGTTTCGCGCTTGATGCAAATCGGAGTGGCACACGCCGCAATAAAGAATCTCGATCTGCACGTCCGAGGGTTGCGGCTCGCGCCTCGCAATGCTGTGCGCCGCAAGGGCCGATGTCGCACTCTGTGCTGCGTAAGACTTTGCCGGGAAAGTTCTCACTCCGGGTTCGGTTGCTTTCACTTGTCCTGTGGCTTCGCGCATGGACGTTCTCCTATAAAATGTTGGCGCACAGCGCGCTCAGGGAAGGGAATAGCCAGGGCGTTCTCAAGCGGCGCGATCCACCAACTAAGATGCTCCGCCTTGCGCGGCCGTTATACAAATTAAAAATTTGAATTGATCGGGCGCCGAGCGTTACAGCTTCAGACCCTTCAGATAGGAGCGGAAAGCGCCGCCGAATTCCGGATTTTGCAACGCGATTTCGACTGTCGCCTTCAAGAATCCCAATTTGTCGCCGGCATCGTAGGACACGCCTTCATAGATGTATGCCCAAAGTCCTTGTTCTTTCGCAAGAATTCGCAACGCATCGGTCAGTTGAATCTCGTTGCCGGCGCCGGGCTTCGTGCGCTCCAGGCAATCGAATACGGCGGATGGCAGCACGTACCGTCCCGTGATCGCGAGATTCGATGGCGCGTTTTCGGGTTTCGGTTTTTCGACCAAATCCTTAATCCGCAGCAGCCGCTCGCCAAACGGTGCCTGAGGAGCAACTTCCCCGTCCACTATGCCGTAGAGATTTGTCTTTTCTCTTGGCACTTCCTCGACGGCGATCGCGCCAACGCCTGTCGCCTCGTAAACCTGAATCAATTGCTTCGTCGCGGGATTTTCGCCGGGAATCAAAACGTCGCCCAACAGCACCGCAAACGGCTCATCTCCCACCAGATCCTTCGCCACCAACACTGCATGTCCGAGCCCGAGGGGCTCTTTCTGCCGCGTATAGCTCACCTGCACCATGTCACTGATTCTTCGCACCATCGCTGCCTGGTCTTTCCGGCCCTTTTCTTCCAGAAACCGTTCCAGCGTCGGGTTGTAATCGAAATGGTCTTCAATCGAATTCTTGCCTTTGCCCGTGACGATGATGATGTGCTCGATGCCGCTCGCCACGCACTCTTCGACCACATACTGGATCTGTGGCTTGTCTACGACCGTAAGCATCTCTTTCGGCTGCGCTTTGGTCGCAGGCAGGAATCGTGTTCCCAATCCCGCCGCAGGTAGCACAGCCTTGCGGACTTTTCGCATGCCGCTCGGCGCGACCTTCTCGTTTTGGCTCATGCTGACAGGTTCCAAGAGGTCGGCGACTTTTTCAATCGGTTTCTCCAAAAAACGTTCGCGACATGCATACGCCAGCGCGGCGTTACCGGTTTTCCGTGTGCTAGCATAAAGCTATGCCCATTCGAATTCTCGGCATTGAATCTTCCTGCGACGAAACCGCAGCGGCCATTGTCGCCGACGGCCGCGAAATTCTCTCGAGCGTCGTCGCCTCCCAAATCGATATTCACCGCAAGTACGGTGGCGTTGTCCCCGAGCTTGCCTCTCGCGAGCATCTGCGACAAATCGTCCCCGTTGTCCGCGAGGCCTTGTCGCAGGCCGGCTTGAATTTTCCCGACCTCGACGCAGTCGGTGTTACGCAAGGTCCCGGCCTGGTCGGTTCCTTGCTGGTCGGCATCACATATGGCAAGACCCTGGCCCACGCGCTTAACAAGCCGCTCGTCCCGGTGAATCACCTTGAGGGCCATGTCCACGCTGTTTTTCTCGAAGCCCACAAAACAGGCCAGGTTCCGGACCTTCCCGCCGTTTGCCTCATCGTTTCCGGTGGACACACGGTTCTTTACGAGGTTCGTGCCGAGCAGGGAACTCGCGCCGAAGCCGCGGCTCAACTCCGGTATCGCAAAATCGGCCAGACACGCGATGACGCCGCGGGCGAAGCCTATGACAAAGTCGCCAAGCTCCTCGGCCTCGGCTACCCTGGCGGACCCATCCTCGACCGGCTCGCTGCTGCGGCCGGTTCCGCGCCCGCCCCGATCAAATTCGGCCCGATAAAGATGAAAGGGAACTCGCTCGATTTCAGCTTCAGTGGCCTCAAGACGGCCGTGCTTTACCACGTCCGCGAGCACGCCGAATACGCGCCCGAAATCGCGGCCCGCGAAGCGGCCCTCAATCGCGGTGAACGCAAATTTGAGCAACTGCTGTCGCTCTGCTCGCCGAAAACGCTCGGCCTTGTCCGCGAATTTCAAAATGCCGTCGTGCGCGACCTGCGTGATCGCACCTTTGTTGCCGCCGAACAATCTGGTGCGTCTACAATTCTGGTTTCTGGCGGAGTCGCTGCCAACGCACAATTGCGCTCCGCGTTTGAAGAACGCGCCAAGGCCTCTGGCATCCAGATTTTTTTCCCCAGCCGCGCTCTTTCCACCGACAACGCCGCCATGATTGCCGCTGCAGCCTATCCCCGCTTCCGCGCCGGCATCCTTGCCGACACGTCCCTCAATGCCACGGCTTCTCTCCCCCTGTCGTAGCGACGGCGCAAGAAGAGTTGTCATTTCGATCTAAGAGCACCCAAAATAAAAAGGGGACAAGCTGTTCGCCTGTCCCCTCAAAAAATTGCGCAAAAAATTCTTACTGCTCCATCGCCTCTTGCATCACCGGAAACTGCAACTTCGCTTTCGCCAGCGACTTCACCACCAGGGTCTCCGCCGTTTCCGAAGTCATATTCCGCGCCGTCGCCATTTCGCTCACAAGCAAATACTTCGCGCGCTCCAGCATTTTCTTTTCGCGGAAGGATAGTGGCTTGCTCCGGCTCAGCGATACCAGGCTCTTCAGCACGACTGCGACTTCCAGCAGCGATCCCGTGCGCATCCGTTCGGAATTCTCTTTGAAACGGTGTTTCCAATCGTGGTGGCAATTCAGTTTGCCCTTTTCCAGGAAGCCCAGAACTTTCGTCGTGTCGTTCGTTCGAATGACCGGCCGCAAACCTACCGTATCCGCGTTCGACTGAGGCACCATGACTCGCAACCCGCTCGAAACCACTCGAATCATGTAGTACCGTTCGGTTCTGCCGTTCAAAACCCCGTAGCTGACCTGCTCGATCATTCCAACGCCGTGATTCGGATACACAACCTTGTCGCCGATCTTATAGTCCATAGCTTCCGGTGCCCCCTTTAGGAACAAAGCGAGTATGTACAGATGTGAACAAAGAGTCAAGATATATCGTTTGGAATGAAAGGGTTACCGACTTTCGCTCGCGATTGTGGCAGTTAAATTGCTCTGCGTTTACGTTCCCGTTGCGGTAAACTGTCCGCGTGTTCCTCCTGGCCCTCGACACGTGCGATTCCCGCGGCAGCATTGCGCTGCTCAGCGGGCGCGAAATTCTTGTGGAGATCCCACACGCCGCCGCAGCGGAGTATTCCTCGTGGCTCCTCCCCGCAGTTGATGATCTTCTTCGCCATCACTCTCTAAGTCACGCCGATTTAGGGGGTTACGCGGTCGCTTCGGGTCCCGGCTCCTTCACTGGTGTTCGAATCGGCCTCACCACTGCCAAAGCCTGGGCCGAAGTTTACGGCAAGCCAATTTTTCCGGTCTCGCGGCTCGCGATACTCGCTGACCGCGCTCCGCAGTCTGCCGAATTTGCCGCGACATTCATCGACGCCCAGCGCAAGCAAATCTTCGCCGCTCTCTACCGGCGCGACGGCTCGGCCTGGAATGCCCTAGCCGACGAAGCCGTCATCGACCCGACCGAATTCTTCAATGACTCGGTCAAGTCGGCGCAAGGCCACAATCTGGCCTGGCTCTCCATGGATCCTGACATCCTCCTCGCAAATCCAATCTGGAACAGCCAAATGGCTTCCGGCGCGTCCATAACTGCTGTGGAACCTCCTCTCGCTTCGTCGATCGGGCTTTACGCCCTTGATGGTGCCGTCCGCCAAGGGATCGACGCACTTTCACTCGACGCCAACTACGTTCGCCGCTCCGACGCCGAAATCTTCGGCAAAAAAGCTGCGGGCACATGAACGAGGGAGTCTCTTCGCGCGTCTCGGTGCGGCCGCTTGTCGTTGCAGATTTATCTAAAATTCTCCTTCTTGCGAGGTCCTGTCCTGAAGCCGCTCAGTGGACGCCCAGCGCATTCGAACTTGGCATAGGCGACGTACACGGCTGGGTCGTTGGCGATCGCGAAATCCTGTTCGGGTTTATTGCCGTCCGCGCGATGGAAGCCGCCAAGGAAATGGAGCTTCTCAACCTCGCCGTCGGACCCAACTGGCGGCGCAAAGGTTACGCTTCCGCCCTATTGAAAGCGGCGCTTGCCGAATGTCGCGAGCGCGACTTTGAGGCTCTCTTCCTCGAGGTCCGCGAATCGAACGAGCGCGCCTTGGCGTTTTATAGCAAACACGGCTTTTCGCAATCCGGCCGCCGCCCTCGTTACTACAGCAATCCCGAGGAAGCCGCCGTCACCATGGCTTTGCGCTTCCCGAACGGATAGTCCGGGCTGACTAGGACCAAATTCCCACAGATACCCTCTTGACCTTTCTTTCCCTTGTGTTAACGTCCCGTGACAGAGGCCCCTCACCTGCATCACGGCCTCTGCTTTTTACAATTCGAACACGGCTATTTTTGTCGGCCGTGCAAGAGGAGGAACGCATGGCAACACTGCAGCGGAACCCTCGGGACATACTC
>DATGIS010000126.1:0-106386 GCA_035295625.1 Candidatus Acidiferrum sp.
AGCCCACGTCGTGATCGGATGGCAGGAAGCGCACGCAGCGGCCGTGGTCGGGAATCCTGACGTGACGTGATTCGGTACGTTTCCACCGAGCGTGGTCGTCGTTTGCCATGCCGACGCGTGGCAACCCATGCAGTCCGCGGAGTTCAGCGTGTAATTGTTGTTGATGTGGCACGACGCGCACGGAGTTGGCGTCGGCGACATGTGCGTCCCCGTCAGCGTAAAACCTGTAACGCTGTGGTCGAAAGAAGCCCCGTCCCATCCCTTCGTCGTGTGGCAGTTCGAACAGTTCGCCAACGCAAATGCTGGACCAGCCGTCGAGTGCACAGGATTGTTCGTCTGTTGCCAGGTCGTGAGGTGGCACCCGGATGTCCCGCACGCAGTGGCTGCGATGTTCAGGCTGTAGTTGTTGTTGATGTGGCAGCTCGCGCACGGAACGTTCGCGTGACCGTTCGTGAGTGGAAAACCAAAAGCGGTGTGATCAAATTTTCCGTCGGCCCATGTTGTGATCGGGTGGCACGACGCGCAGGCCGCGGCCGTCGTCGGGAAACCAGCCTTGATGTGATCCGGAACATTTCCTCCGATGGACGGAGTGCGATTCCAATCGGCCTGGTGGCAGCCCATGCAATCGGCAGAGTTGAGCGTGTAATTGTTGTTGATGTGGCACGACGCGCACGGAGTCGGCGTCGGCGACATGTGCGTCCCGGTCAGCGTAAATCCTGTAACGCTGTGATCGAAAGAAGCCGCGTCCCAACCTTTCGTCGTGTGGCAGTTCGAGCAGTTCGTCAACGCAAAAGCCGGGCCTGACGTGGAGTGAACGGGATTGTTCGTCTGCTGCCACGTCGTCAGGTGGCAACCGGAAGTGCCGCACGCGGTGGGGGCGACCTGCAAATTGTAATTGTTGTTGACGTGGCACGTGGCACAGGGAACGTTGGCGTGCCCGAAGGTAAGTGGGAAACCAGTCGAGTCGTGATTAAAGCTCGCCGTGTCCCAACCCTTGGTCGTATGGCAACCGGAACAATTCGACAAAGCAAACGCGGGTCCGGCAGTCGAGTGGACTGGGTTGTTGGTTTGCTGCCAGGTAGTGAGGTGGCAGCCAGAATTGCCGCAATCCGTTGGCGCGATCTGCAAATTGTAGTTGTTGTTGATGTGGCAGGATGCGCACGGAACGTTCGCATGGCCGTCCGTCAACAGGAAGCCGGTCGTTGAGTGATCGAATTTTGCATTGAGCCATGTGTCGAAACCATGGCAAGTGTCACAACCGGTTGAGAATTTCGCGCTGGCGTGATTCGGATTCGTTGTCTGCTGATATTCCTTGAGGTGGCAGGACGCGCACTGCGTGGACAAGCCCTGGAACTGGCCAACCGCAGCGCTCTTGTGGCACTCGTCGCATTGAACCGCTGCGTGCGCGCCGAATAGGGGGAAACGATTCTGGTGATCCTTGATCTGTTGGACGGTGGCTTCCCAGCCGCGGACCGTGTGGCACTGCGCGCAGTCGGAACCAAACTTGCGCCGATGAATGTCTGCGTGACAATCGGCGCAATTCTTGCCGACATCGGTAAAGACCGGCTTGACGTGACACTGGGTGCAGCGAACCTTTTCGTGCATCCCGCGCAACGGATAGTTCGTGCGGTTGTGGTTGAACTCAAGATTGGAGCGGATCGGACGCCAGCCGCTGGACGTATGGCAGTTCTCACAAGGAACTGTGAGCGGTCCGTGGGGACTACGAGTGCGATCGCGCTGGCCATGTAAAGGCAACGCGAATATGGCTAGCGGGACTACCAGCCAAAGCCAGTGATGGACTCGACCAAACGTAAAATCTCCCGTGACCCTCGATCGAACGTCGCCGCGGGTTAAGTGGGCCCAAGTGAACTTATTATCCAAAAGTAGGGACCCTAATCTCTACTGTACTTAAGTACAGATTAGGTTCCTGACCCCGCCCTGGCACTAATAAGCACTAAATCGATAAACCGATAAATCGACCTCTTGCTCAAAAGATGCAAAGAGAACAACCGGTGTTGCTCCAAAAAACAACAGATGAACGGATGTTCAATTCGGTCGCGATGCGGTGGACTGAGGAATTTTGTCGCCGTGGCACGCGTCACATTGCAACGGCGTTGGCTTGTAAAACAGAATGGGCTTTTCGCTGACGAACTTGATGAGCGAGTGACACTTGTCACATTTCACGTTTGCATGGCCGCCGGTGAGAGGCATTTTCGTGCGTTTGTCGTGATCGAATGTGGATGGCACCCAGCGTTGCGAATCATGGCAAGACTCGCACGGCGTTTTTCCAGAGTGGTCTTTGAACTGGCCGCCGTGCGGCTCCACGTGGCAAGACTCGCAATTCGTTGTTGTGCCCTTGAACTGGATTTCGTGTTGTCCTACGGGAACCTTGTGGCACGCGCCGCAGGCAACCGTGCGATGCGCGCCGAGAAGCGGGAATTTCGTTTTTGCGTGGTCGAAGCCGTTCACGTCGGTCCAGGATTTGGTGTCGTGACAGGCTTCGCAGCCGAATATCGTTCCGTTGGGCCGCTTGCGATTCATCCGGTCGTTAAATTCGCCATGGTGCGGATCCGCGTGGCAAGCGGTGCAGGTCATGTCATCAAAATGAAATGGAAGAACTTTGTCCGCGCGATGCGTTTTCCCCGCGGCGTGGCAATTCGCGCAAGGAACGGCGGCATGCGCCCCGGACAATGGAAACCGGGTGTTGCGATGCATCGCGATGGTATAGAGAGACCGATGAAAATCCGTGACGGTGTGGCAGGATTCGCAACGATTGTTGTAGGGGGCAGCAGCGAATTGATTGTCGTGGACGTCCTTGTGGCAATCGGAACAATTCGCGAATTTCACTTTATATTGCGTGTCTTTCCCCGCCGGCGTGTGGCACTTCGCGCATTCGACGGTGATGTGTTTACCCTGCAATGGATATTGAGACGTCGCGTGCTCCTTGACTCCGAAAAGCGACGGCTTCCACGCATCGACGTTGTGGCACTCCGCGCACTCGCCCTTCTGCGGACGGCCATCGAATTGGCCGGAGTGAATGTCCTTGTGGCAGTCCTTACAATTCGCGAACGCGAGCGGTTTCTTGAAATCGCCGCCGGCATGGCAGCCGACACAAGAAACTTTCGCGTGCCCGCCGAGCAGCGGAAACTTCGTCTTGGAGTGATCAAATTCAAATTGTGACGAGACTTTCTTCCAGCCGGCCGTAGTGTGACAATCCTCGCATTTTTGCTTGAACGCACCGTGATGCGGATCGGTGTGGCACGCGGTGCACGTCGCGAAATTCATGTCTTTGAAACGCGCCGGGCCGCCCGCCGTGTCCGGTTTGTGGCACGCCTCGCATTTAACCTGCATGTGAAGGCCGGTAAGCGGATAACGCGTCTTCGAATGATCGAATTGCTTGGCAGCTTTCCAGTCCTGCACATTATGGCAACTCTCGCAATTTTTTCCGAGCTGGCCCTTATGGACATCTTCGTGGCACGTAACGCATTGCTCCGAGAAACCGACATACCCTTGCGACAAATTCTTGCGCTTCAGTAACGGCCGGAATTCCGAAGCGACATTCGCAGCGGAATGGCATTTTTCGCAGGCGACCGCGGTATGCTTACCCTCCAGCGGATAGCCTGTGAGCTTGTGGTCGAATTCCTTGGGAGGTTTTTCCCAATGGATGACTGGAAAATCAATTCCGTTATGCTCGAGATGGCAGCGAACGCAATCCTTGCCATTCACATTCTGCATACCCAGCCTTGCGTGGTATCCGCGATTCTCGCTTAGCAGCTTCGCGATTTCTTTGTGGCAATCGAGACATCGGAACGTGGGAGCCTTCGTCCCGAACTGGTGACAGCTCGCGCATTGCGATGTGCCGGTGAGCGATTGGTGTGCTTTTGAAAGCGGGCCGGGCGATATCTGTGCAAAGGAAGAAGTCGAGCCGAGCAGTAGAACGCAAATAAGCAGGAAGCCGCCACGCACCAGCGTGGCAACCAGAAACGCGGAACTTCGGGGACACGAACTGAACCGCGGCACCTTTTTCCTCGACACAACGAAAACTCAAAGAAACACGACTGGTGAGATGACACTACCACAAGATGAGTTGCGCTTCCGGCGTGAACTCTCCGTGTGCTCAGTTTTGCAAGGGAGTTGTACTAATGGCCAGTCGATGTGCGGTCTCTGGCGGCGGTCGTAAGCTTTGTCTCGAGCACGCCGCTCGATGGCAACGGCCAGGAAATCCGCTGCGGGGCGAATTTGTCTTCCGGTTCGCCAAAGCCGTCAAACTTTGCTCGCACGATCACTCGAGTAAAACCGTCCGGCAGTTCATTGGTGCGAACGTTTACGACTCCCTTCCCGCCGGACCAGCTCATTTTGGGATCTGCGGGCGGCTTGGTGAACGCGGCAACTTCTTCTGCTTTCAGATAAAGAGTGAAGCTCCAAAGTTCTTCGGAGGCCTGCTCGTCTCCGATATTCCACCTTGAATCCCGCACGACTGCTTGGAGGTATTCCTGAATTGCGATGGAGGTGTCGTGGATCTCCACGCACGATTCGAAGATGGGAAAATCCGCCGCGGCGCCTTTTTTCTTTGGCGCGGATGCCTTCTTTTTTCGAGTGGAATCGTCATAGCCGGCTTTGCATTCGCGGGCGGCGCCTTTTGAAGCGGTCACCGACTGCGATCGAGCCGCCGGCGAGAAGAATGGCGCGCAAATCAACGTGAACGCAAAGACGAATGTGGCAACCAATCCCTCGATGCGTTCTTGCCGGATGAGTGAGAGAAGCACTGGCGCACCTTACTTTCTCGACGAATGCCGGTGACTTTCTTAACTCAAGGCTAGATGGTGCGCGAATTCTGGTCAACACTCGGTGGCATATTTGAAACGCAGGCGACGCTTAAAGAACAAATGCGGCGTCGATTCCTCAACGCGCTCCTGTAGATTCGAAGCCAATTTTCTTCAGCATTGGCTGAATCTCTGGATTGGACATGAAAAGTTTCCAAATGAGACCCGTTCGATGGTTTTCCACCATCACCGTGATAGGCGCCTGATTTAGCCCCATGTAAATGGGCGAATACCAGTCCGCACCTTCATTGAATGCGTCGCGCGGGCCGTAGATGCCCCAAAGATTTGCGCCGAGATCACGGTAAAAGTGTTTGAGTGCCGCCATCGATGCTTCGGGCGTATAGGGAAAAGAAGCAAGCGCCCCTGTCGGTGTCAATGTTCCGTTATCGTTGCGTTGGTCGGGAGAATGCGCGCCGTATTCCACTTGATCGTCACTGGCCGTGATGCCCCATGAATTTGCGCTGTAGCCCGGGAACTTGTGCGGATTCTCGATGCAATACGCCAGGTTGATGCGAGCAAGATTGCGATTGTTTTCAAAATAGTCCGTGTAACGATCCCGAACATGCGGGTCAAATCCCATATAAGAATAGTGCGCGAAAAAGAGCGGCCCACCGCTGCCGACTCCCACGTCCAGCTTGATGCCGTTGTATTCGTGGCCATTCGAATAGTGGTCGCCGTCCGTCGTACCGCCCCATCCTCGGCGGTAATCGATTGCAATTTGCGATTGGCCGGCCCAACCGGAATAGTAAAGCTCGGGAGGAACGGGATGAGTCGGCGACGCTATCGCCAGCAGGTAGACGATCATCGTCTCGTTAAAGCCAGTGAGTCGATGCTGAATCTGGCCCGCCCAATGCGAAGACCAGTGCCAATAAAGCGCGTCGCTCTGACTGCCCCTTCGATACCAATCCCATTCCACGCCTTCCCATAATTTCGTGATGCGCAAATACAAATCGCGTTCGGCGGGATCGGGACGATTGAAATATTGCCGAGCCGCGAGCAGGCCCTGCACAAGGAACGCGGTTTCAACCAAATCGCCGCCGTCATCGTAAATGCCAAATACAGCGAGTGTTTCCGCGGTGTGGCCGTCCATGAAGTGTGACCAGGCGCCGTGGTAGCGAGGCGCTTTTTCAAGGAACCCTACGATTTTTTGGAAACGCGAGAGCGACTGCGCACGAGTGACAAAACCGCGCTCGGTGCCCACGAGGAGTGCCATGATTCCGAAGCCGGTCGCGCCGGTGGCAACGATGCGATCGTCGCCGGGTAGACTCTCGAGCGCGGTGCCGGAATCCGGATGCGCGCCGTCCCAGTAATAGCGGAAACATTCTTCCTGCAGCATCGTTAGAAACTCATCGTCGGACATGGCATGCGTCGCGGCACCGGCCGTGGAAGACGGCGCTGACGTTTTGTAAAACCGGTCGACGACTGCGACGCGATACCTCGCGTGGGTGTTGACGGTGCCCAGAAAATCGGTGAAACGCTGCACGCCGGGAATCTGAATTCCAATTGGCTCGAACGGACCATTTTCCAGCGATCGCTCGATCAAAAAATACTGCAGGTCTGGATCGGAATTCGCTTCCCAGGAAAGATCTATGTGGCGCTCGTACCCCTTCGCTTCGACGTTCTGCGGTGGCTTGCCCGCGCCGGCTAATTTTTTCCCTGCGCCGTCCCAGTCGATCTTGACTTCGTCCAAGATCAGGACGTGCGGCGTTGCATCCGACGCGCCCTGTGAAAAGACGATGGATTCGAGAGAGTTTGCGGTCAGCAGAAAGAGAGACGCGCCGCGAAACGCGGAAAGCGGAATTTTGATCTGCGTCCATTTCTGTGCTGGAATGTCCCGCGCGAAGTCCGAAAGTTTCAACTGCGAAGAGAATTGCCCCTGTGTATCGATGATGCTCACGAGTGGAAGCCCGCCGGACGCAAGTCCGTCAGGCGCGAAGCACCAAAAATAAAGAGAGTCGCCTTCGAAATGAATCCGCCGCCCACGAAACTTCACGACGTTAATCTGCGCCGTCCAGCCGCCATTTTCCCGGGAAGTCCAGGCGAGCCGGAGCGCATTCGGAGGAGAAAGAGAGAACTTTCTTTCAACGGGAAGTTTCTCATGGTCGAGTTCGAGATTGCTCGGTGAGGCTTCATGGCCGTAGCTATAAAAATAGGAGTCGCGCGAAATGCTGTTGTCGAAAATGACGTGCTGGAAATACGCAGTGTCGGCTCGAAGGGACGCAGGTAACAGAGCGGCCAGCAAGATTGCGAAGCAGCCAAGCAGTCGCAGCCAATAGGAATGCGCGGCCCGCAATGCTAGGTTTCGAATGAGGCGGAAATAGGAATCGAACATAGGCTGGGAGGACTATACTCCGGGAGAAGAAGTGCGGTAAACCGATTTATTAGAGGCTATTGCAGGCGGGCGGTGCTGCCACGGACAATCAGGCTTGGTTCGACTACAATTTCCTTTGGATAGTTTTCTTCGGTCGTATTTGTGATCCGCCGCAGCAGCGTAGTCGCGGCAGTGAGGCCCATTTCACGCAACGGCTGGCGCACGGTCGTCAGAGCCGGATTCTGGTACGCGGCACTTTGAATATCGTCGAAGCCGACGACAGAAACGTTGTCCGGAACGCGCCGACCTGCCTCACGAAGTGCCTGGATCGCGCCGATCGCATAGACATCGTTGAACGAAAAAAGGGCCGTAAACAGCCTTCCGGACGCAAGCAACTCTGTGGTGACTTGATATCCGAGTTCCGGCGAGGACGATTCACCTTTCAGTTGAACAACCAGACGTTCGTCAATCGTGAGGCCGAGCTTCGATGCTGCATCGCAGATGGACTCCCACCGCACAACAGTATCCGAACTGAATTCCTGTCCTTTGATGAAAGCAATATTCTTGTGACCGAGTGAGCTAAGGTGCTCCAGCGCAAGCATTGCGGCGCGAGAATGGTTCAACACGATGTTGGTGACGCCGGGAACGTCGCGATGGCCGGAAACCGCAATAGAAGGAATTTGAAGGCCTTCCGCAACGGCGGTATCAACGGCGATCAACCCTTCAACCGCCCGCTGCTGCAATAAAAGCGGATACTCTTCCAGAAGGTCGGCGCGGTGGCGATGGCTGACGACGAAATAAAAATAGCCTTCCTGCAAAAGATGATCTTCAATGCCAGACATAACGAGCGCGGCGTATCCCTCGCTGATCTCCGGGACGAGAACGCCAATGGTGTAACTCCGCTGCTTTCTGAGCGAGCGGGCCAGGTGATTCGGCCGGTAATTCAATTCGCGCGCCGCTTTGCGGATCAGTTCTTGCGTATGATGCGGAATCGATTTCGCATTCGGTGAGCGATTCATCACAAACGAAACCGCGGCCTGCGAGAGGCCGAGGTGTTCCGCCAGCGACTTGAGACTGATTGTGGGTCGCTGCGCAGGCGTGCGATTCGTGGTTGGTGACTTGCTGCGAGACATTGCGATGGTGGGCGGTAGTCTGACACAGGCGGTAAGGTGCGGCAAGACAAGAACCGCGGCGAACGGTACAGAAAGTGAATATTACTTGAAGGCTCTAATAAAGCGATTTAGTCTTTCAGTCCACGAAGTTCGACAAGGAATTTCACTGTGATCAAAACGCGACGCGAACTCTTACGGCTCGCCGGACTAGGACTGGCCTCCGCGCCAGTAATGAACATTCTTGGCGGCCGGCGAAGCGGCAGCGTGGATTATGCGCCGGCCACCGACGAACATTTCCAGGGAACGGATGAACAGTTGCTGGACGAAATTCAGCGGACGGCATTCGATTTTTTTTGGAGCGAATCAAGTGCACGGACTGGCCAAACGAAAGACCGCGCGCTCGCGAATGGCAACGACACGCGGAAAATGTCGAGCATCGCCGCGACCGGTTTCGGATTGACAGCTCTCTGCATCGGCGATCGCCGCGGATATCGGGACGCGAAAGAGATTCGCGAACGAGTACGAACAACGCTGCGTTTTCTGGCGAACGAACTCCAACACGAACATGGCTTCTTCTACCACTTCATCCATATCGAGACGGGGGCGCGGTGGGGGAATGTGGAACTTTCCTCCATCGACACTTCCCTGCTCCTCTGCGGAGTGCTAACGGCGCGCCAATACTTCGCCGACGCTGAGATAACAAATCTTGCGACGAAGATATACGAACGAGTCGACTGGCCGTGGATGTTGAATGGCGGAAAAACTTTTTCGATGGGATGGAAACCCGATTCGGGTTTTCTGCAATCCCGGTGGGAACATTTTTGCGAATTGATGATGATTTATTTGCTGGGAATGGGGTCACCAACACATAGTGTGCCAGCGGAAACCTGGGATGCGTGGACGCGGCCGATTGTGAAGTATCAGGGACTCGAGTTTATTTCCGGGAATGATCCGATTTTTACGCACCAGTATTCGCAGGCCTGGTTCGATTTCCGCGGCAAGCGCGATAAGTACGCAAATTATTTCGAAAATTCCGTGACCGCGACAAAGGCGCACAAGCTGTTTTGCCTGTCGCTGCGCGACCGATTTCCCGACTACAGCGAGGATCTTTGGGGCATCAGCGCGTCAGATTATGAGAAGGGCTACACGGCGTGGGGCGGTCCCCCGGCGCAAGGGCCGATTGACGGGACGATTGTGCCTTGCGCGACGGGCGGCTCGTTGCCGTTTCTCTTTGAAGATTGCGTCCGAGTGCTACGGACGCTGCGTGGCCCATACGCAAAACGAGTTTGGACGAAGTACGGCCTGCTCGATGCGTTCAATCCGTTGACGGGATGGTACGACTCCGATGTGCTGGGAATCGATCAGGGAATCACGATGGTCATGGCGGAAAATCACCGTACTGGGTTTGTTTGGGACGTTTTCATGAAGGATGAAGACGTGAAACGCGGAATGCAGCGCGCAGGATTTCAGCCAGAAACCACAAGGATTCCGGCGAAGTAAGGGTGCACCCTCGGAGGGGGCCCCCCCTCCCCCTGTTTTTCGTAAGTATGAGGAATAAAGGACTTAGGCGGAGGGTAGGGGGTGGTATCCACCACAAATTCCCAAAATGGAACGCGCAGGTCTAGCCGGTTCGGTTGTCAAAGAACAATCCCCTAGGAAAAGCGCCTCGGGGCAAAGCGGCGATCAAGCCGCCGCGTGGATACATACCTATTATACCTAACTTGTCAAGTTGACCTAGTTCGAATGGCGCGAAGCGTTGCAAGGCCGGAGCGTTACAGCTTTATGCCAGAGCCTTCCACAATTGTTATGTAACGATCGATCGGAAGATCGGTGAAAACATCTACCCGCGTGCTGGGCTGGGGCCACCGAATTTCAAGGCGGTCGATTTTCGTCCGAGCGCCAATGCCGAGAACTTCGCGGGGATCGTGAGAGGAAAGAAAGCTTCCTCCCCCGGTTTTCAGACGGCTGCGCCTCAAATCGCCGGATTGCCAGGTAATTTTTGCGCCGATGGCGTCGGGATTCGCTTTCTTTCCAACCAGGCGAATGCCTAGCCAGTGATTGCCTTGCGCTGCCTGATTTTGCAGAAGAACGGGCGCTCCACCATTGACGGCGACGAGGACATCCATCGCGCCATCGTTGTTGAAATCACCGACAGCCATTCCGCGAGCGGCGAAGTCTTTGGCAAACGCGGGGCCGGCCTGCGCGCTCACGTTCTCGAGTGTTTTTCCGTTGTTGTGATAGAGCAGCAACGGCTCTTTGTAGAATACGTGGCTCGAATGTTCTTCGATTTTGTCGTCGGGATGGCCGTTGGCGATAAACAGATCGAGGTTGCCGTCATTGTCGTAGTCAAAGAACTTCACGCCCCACCCGCTCATGAGCAGCGTTCGTTTTCCGAGCCCCATCGGACCGGCCAAGTCTTGAAATGTCAGATCGTGATTGTTGCGATAGACGGAGTACATTTCCTGATCGACGTTTGTCACGAAAAGATCCTGCCAGCCGTCCTGATCGAAATCGGCGGAATCGACTCCCATGCCGGATCTCGCACGGCCATCCTGGCTAAATGCGACACCAGAATCCAATCCGATCTCATCGAACCTCCCGTGGCCACGATTGCGGAATAGAAAATTCTGGACAGTGTCATTCGAGACAAAAAGGTCCATCCAACCATCGTTGTCAATGTCGGTTGCCACAACACCCCAAGCCTTGCCAAAGACCTTCCCGATCCCGGAGTTCATAGTGACATCCGTAAATGTACCGTCCCCGTTGTTGTGATAGAGAAGGCTCCGAGTCGAAGAATAGGTGCTGGGAATGCAGTAGTAACGGTCGCCGGTGCGTTGATTGCCGCAGAATTTGTTTTTGGATTTGTTGAAATCGACAAACCGACAGACGAATAGGTCGAGCTTGCCATCGTTGTCATAGTCAAACCAAACGGCGCTAGAAGACCAGCCGGGTGCCGAGACGCCAGCCTTGTCCGTCACGTCAGTAAAAGTGCCATCGCCATTGTTGCGGTAGAGGATATTACGACCGTATTGCGTAACGTAGAGATCTGGCAGGCCATCACAGTTGTAATCCCCAACCGCTACACCCATTCCATAGCCGCCGCCCAAAACACCCGCGCTTTCGGCAACGTCCGTAAAAGTTCCGTCGCGGTTGTTTCGATATAGAGCGTTTCGTAAGGGCGGAGTTGGGTCAAAGAAGTCGCACTTTCCGCTGTTTACCAGATAAATATCCATCCATCCGTCGTTGTCGAAGTCGAGAAAGGCACATCCAGCCCCTGTCGTTTCTGGCAGGTAATACTCCGGAGAACGTCCATTGACGTGAATCCAAGAAATTCCGCTCTTGTGCGGGGCGATCTCTTCAAACAAGCCACGGACACTCTCGTTTGGAGCATCGAACAGCGGACTTATCTTGGCGGCGACGCGAGAGAACAAAGAAGCGAGACAAATCCGGGGTGACAATAATCCCGCCGCCGATAGGAATTTCAAAAAATCTCGGCGGGAGTTGTTTCCAGAGGAATTCAACGGGGCGGGCCTCCTGCGTCAATCGATTGGATATCCTTGGATCTCAAGCCGGCGGACTGTTCCCCGTAAACAGTAGCGTCAGAGCGATCGGAATCCAGTGCGTTGAGTCGCGCAAATTCCGCGCGGGCCCTCTCTGCATCTAGCTTGCGGCCCGCCCGCGCATAAGCAGTTCCGAGCACAAAGTACACTTGAGCGGTGTTTGGCAAACCGCGCCGCGCAAGTTCGAGCTGAGGTATTGCTGCCGCTGTGTCGCCGATATCCAGCCGAATTGCTCCTAACAGAAAGTGCGCGAGAGGAACCTTGGGAGCAAGTCTTACGGCGCGTTCGGCGAATGGCAATGCGTTTTCGGAGTCTACCTGATACCGAACCGCCGCAATTTCCAGCAAGCTGTGAATATTGTCGGGATCATTTCGGAGTTCCTCAACAAATTGCGCGACGGCATCGTCGCTCTCATGAAGCTCCAACAAAAGGCGGCCGTAGGCGAGATGAAGATTGGGATATTGCGGAAAGTCTGCGGAAAGTCCGGCGTAGATTTGACGGGCGCGAGCGAAGTCTTTCGCAGCGAGCGCGACTTCCGCATCGCCAACCCGATTCACAACCCGGAACCCCTCGGTCCCCTCGGCGGGAGCGTTCTCCGGACGAATCATCAAGGCGACCTGGCCGAGGGACGAAATTAGTTCATTTGTGCGTACTCCGTCCTTTGCCAATTGCGCGAATGTTTCCTTCGCAGAGCTGAAACTTCGAGACCGAAGTTGCAATAAACCCAAATGAAAAATTGCAACATTGCGAAGTTGATCGTCCTTCACGACCCCATATTTCTCGGCAGCCAGCAAGTGCGCTAGTGCGGCATTGTCGAGGTGCATTTCGAATTGACACAGTCCGAGCATCGCATGAGCAGTGCCGTTTCTGGGATTCAATGCCAAAAGCTTTGTGAAGGCGTTTGAAGCCTTTGCGTAATGGTCCTGGTCATACTCGAGGGTTCCCAGCGACCACCAGCCCTCCGCCCATAGCGGGCGAAGCGTAAGGGCTTTCGTGTAGTAGACAACCGATTCATCGAGGCGATTGTCGGCGCTCGCTTTTTGGGCCTGAGCAACCAACTCGTTGAACCTGCTCTCGCTGACCGACTGCGATAACGAAGACGCCGGCATCGCAATTACTATTCCGAATATGATGAAGAGCACGGCGCGAGCCCGCCTACTTTCTCCACGAGATTGTGTCTTAGCATGCATCCGACTAGACCAGCCTATCGATGATAGCGCACCCCCAATGGAGCACTTTCAACAAGAAAAGGGAGGCGGTTGCCCGCCTCCCTTTCGCTTGGGGGTAGTTAGGGGGTTAAAAGTTAAAGCGGGCTTGAAGTTCCACTGTCCTTCCGCCCAATGCGTTCTGCGCTTCACCGAAGTGGGAGTCCTGAATATTCCCTTGAATGTTCGTCAAGTTCACTTTGTTAAAGAGATTGTAGAAATTTGCACGAACCTCTAGCTTCGCGTTCTCTCCCAGCACCCTCATGCGAGGGAGCCCGAAAGACTTGCTGAGCGTCGCATCGATGTCAAAGTAACCGGGACCTCGGAATGAATTGCGGGAAATGCCCGGCGCTTGAGGAATCGGACCAGGCGAGACTTGTCCGGAGGGGCAAGTTGTCGGATCGGGATTCGGGAACAGGCAAGCGAATTGCGGACCAGCTACCACACTCGGTTGCGTAAAGAAGCTGCCGCCGCCCCCGTTAGGAGTAGAGCTGCGATAGTTGGGGGAGAACCCGCCCAGATACGCGGCGGGCAAAATGTTGCCATTCCCACCGGAGCCGGTCGAGCCGCCCGCGAATTGGCCCAAGCTAAAGACTGGGTCAAACCCGTTCGTGAGATTGTTGACGGAGTAGAACGGCGTCCACGGGAACCCGGAGTGTGCGTTCAGGATGCCGCTCAGGCTCCAGCCGCCGGCAACTTTTTCTACCCAGCTCTGGCTGCCATGGAAAAGAGTGGGAGACCATATGCCCCACAATTTGAACGCGTGAGTTGTGTCGTAGTCAGACAGACCGAAGCCGGTCGGCAGAAAATACTGGTAGTAGCTTCCCGCAAAATTATTGGAACCGGAGTCGAGGCTGCGACTGAACCGGTACTGCGTGTCCAGTTCAAACGAGTGCGAGAATGTGTGCTTCAGTTCAAGCAAAAGCGCATTGAAGCGTGCGGACCCGTCGTTCGCGTACCAATCGACACCGGTAACCACGGGATTGAAGGCGAAACCGTGCGCGACGCCCACGTCATAGAGGTTGTATTGCTGCGTCAGATGCCGGGTAGTGCTGCCTTGGTAGCCGATCGAAGCGACCCAGTTGTGGCCAAGGTCATATTCACCACCAAGCGTGTAGTGATACGAGTAGGTCGTAGGCCAAGTGCTCGGATATCCTGTCAAACTTACTGGCGAGAAATTCGGCCCAACTACCGGGAGGTTGGTCGTCGGGTCAAATTGCTCGATTGCCGCCGGCACTGGCGCATATCCGGTGAACGAGTGGACGTTCGACGGAAATGCATTTTCGTAAACGATATTATTGTTCGCTCGAGTCAAGTTAGGAGCCGTTGAGAGCAACGGCGGATTACTCCGGCCGTTCAAAGAGATGGCTTCGTCCAGCCCGTTGTATGCGATACCAAATCCGCCTCGAATCACCAATTTGTTAGCGAACGAATGGCCAAAGACACCGCCGGCGGGACTCCAAGCGAAGCCCAACTGGGGACCGAAGTTGCCTTTTTGTGCGTTATAAAGATTGCCGCCGACGCGCACTTTCATTCCGCTCAAAAGGTTGGCGCCAGACCCGAGTTCCACCGAGGCAAGATGTCCGTTCTTTTCAGAGATCGGGCCAAAATACTCCCACCGCATTCCCAAAGTAACGGTCAGATTGGTCTTAACCTTGTAGTTGTCTTGGTAGAAGAAGCCGTACAGCGTGGAACGTGTGTCTTTACGGAAATCCGAAGGAACTCCGGTCAATGGATCAAAAGTCGCCGATTCGGTTATCGGCGCGTCATTCAAGAAGTCCCAAATACTATTGAAGTTGAATTGTGGCCGGGCACTCCACGGTGAGTTATCCACGAAAAGCAGTCGAGTAACTTCACCGCCCATCTTCATTGTGTGTGCGCCATGCACTTTGGTAAGAACATCTTTCGCGCCGTAGGTCCACTGATCGAAAGTTCCCGGCGCACCGAGTCCATAGCCATTGATGCTCAAACCAGCGCCAGAGCCAACATTGTTAAACACGATCGGCGGCAGTCCCCAAGCTCCCTGAGGATTGTTGTCCAGATCCTTCCAGCGCCAGCCCGCCGCATTGATTCGTGCCTCGTTCACCAGTGTCGGTGAAAAAGTGTGGTCCCACAGAAGAGTCTGCGCTTCATTTATGACCGAATGAAAGAAGGTATTCATTTCTCTTGCACCGTTGCCGTTGAAAGACACAGTGCTGACCGGAACATGGTAAATGCTGAACGCAATCAGGTCTTTGCTGGTGGCTTGGAAGTCCAACCTGCCGTTGTATTGAGCTTGCGTGCTGGTGCTGGGGCTCACGATTCCTTGAATGAAAGCTACATCGGGAGTGTCATTTAGATTCGCCGGGTTGCCGGTTCCGTCGCCGCCAGTCCCGGGATTCGTCGGGCCTTTATATCCCGCGTCGCCGGTGCCGAGCGCAGCCGTTAAAGGGGATCCAAGGTTTAGTCCTTGCCCCACGATGAAGTGGCAATTGACGCCCTCCGCCAAGCCGACGCTCGCGCAATCGTGACCGTCTGTCGCGCCTTCCGCGACCGTCCCTGTGTTGGGAGCTATGCCTGGGAATGAAAAGAACTTGGCAGCATTACTGTTTGCGGGCGCGAGGGCTCGAAGCTGACTTGTCTCGTACCAGCCACCAATCGTTCCCTGCCGCTGATTGTTGCGGATCGTTTCGTATGAAAAAAATGCAAACAATTTGTTGTGGAGAATCGGTCCACCGACCGTGCCGCCAAAGTCGTTAAATCTGGCATCGTCGCGCACCACGTTATTGTTGTAACCGTTGTAACGCTGGAACGCGTCCAGCCCCGGCCGATGAATCTTGATGAAAGCGCTGCCGTGATATTGGTTTGTGCCATTTTGCGAAATAATCTGGACTTGCGCGCCGCGGTACCGTCCATTCTCCGCGTCGTAGTTGTCCGTAACGATCTTGACTTCTTTAATGGAGTCTTCGTTTGGCGTAATGACTGCCGTGCCGCCCCAAGAGACGCTCGTCATTCCGACGCCATCAATCTGATAATTATTTTCGCCGGTTCGTGCGCCGTTGGCAGTAATCTGTCCGCCATTTTCAGTCTTGAAAATGCCATCAGTACCGCCAGCGCCACCGATGGTTGTACCGGGCAGGTTCGAGGTACCGCCTCCTGCCGACTGCGCACCATCGCCAAACGCGCCAGGCGCAAGCTGCAAAAGCTGAAATGGGTCTCGGCCAAACGACGGAAGCTTCTGAATATTTTGAGCAGATACAGTACCGGATAAATTAGCTGTTTCCGTGTCGATCAGTGGAGCCGCATCGCCATTGACTGTGACTGACTCGGTCACCTGACCGATCTCGAGTTGAATGTTTAATGCGTTCGCCTGCTCTGCGATTACGCCAAAACCCTTAATAGCTTTTGACTTGAATCCCTGCTTTTCAACGGTGATCGTGAACTTGCTTGGCGGCAAGCCATTGAAGTTGTACACGCCGCCTTCAAGGCTGGAGGTTGTGACCTTTTGTCCGGTCTCTTCGTTGGTTAGCGTTACAGTGGCGCCAACGACCGTTTCCCCTTGCGGGTCGGTGACGATTCCCTGAATGGAAGCGCGGTACTGAGCGTGGACTGCGGTTGCGAGGAAAAAAACGAGAAAAGAAAGAAGGACACCCCTGCCGAACAACCTGAATCGTTCCATTACACTCCTCCACCCCAAAAATTTCATGCCTTAAAGCTGCCTGCACCCTTTACTAAATCGGTTAACTACGGATTGCGGCGAGTATATGAATGAATTTTTTCGATGTCAACCATTATTTCCACAGCGGGCTTGGGTTGGGTGCGCTCCCAAACGAAGCGAAAAAACAACGCTGGCAGAAATTCTTGCGTGAAGGCGGCGAGACAAAATGTGTGGAATCGTATGGAGGAATCAGAAGGGAAACGGACAAGTTACCGTTACCGAATCGGCGGGAGTCACGGGGGAATGCACACGCTTTCGTCAGGCGCTTACTGCATGCCCGATTTTGGTGGAGGATCTTTGGCCTTCAACTCCTGGAAGCGCGCCATTTCCGCCTTGGCTTTCTCGAGTTGACCTTGCTTGCGGTAAATCTGGCCGAGAAGGTAGTGTGCGGCGGACCTGTTCGGGTCAACCGCAAGGGAGGCTTCCAGTTCTTTTTGCGCCTCCGGAAGGCGATTCAAATTCATCATAGTTTTGCCGAGTGTTTCGTGCGCGCGAATGTTGCGAGGAGCGATCGTCACGGCTTGCTGAAGAATGGGTAACGCTTCCTCAAATTTTGCCAACTGATTGAGAAGGTCGCCGAGGTCAATATAAGGCTCTGGCGATTTTTGAGGCGCGCCTTCTTGCCAGGCGATGGAGGTCTGTAACCAGGAGACTGCTTCCGCGGTGCGATTCAAGCCAGCGTAAGAAAGCCCAATGCCATCGGCGGCCAGGACATGGCGCGGATGAAACTCGATCGCGTTTTGAAACGCATGAACGGCTTCCTCGAAACGATTCTCGTTGTATTTCGCACGGCCAAGGTAATACCAGGCGTCGGCGTCCTGAGGCTCCCATTCGACGGCGATCGAAAGCCATTTATCGGCGCTCGCATAATCCGAGAGCAGGACGTAATCGAACGAAACAATTTTGAGATCGAAGGACGAGGGTTTGCCAAATTTTGCGCCTTCGGTGAACTCGGCAAGAGAAGCGCGGACTTTTTCATCGCGCGCGTCGGAATTGAGTGTCTCGGGCGGAACATCGCCAGGAGCTGTGTAAGTTCCCGTCGCGCGCGCCATCGATTGCACTTCGCGAAAGTAAATTAGTCCAAGCAGAAAATGGCCAGAGGAATCAGACGGATGGGCAGCAATAAATCGACGGGCTGCTACTTCGGCGGCAGGCAGGTCGGGTTTCTCGAGAAGTTCGCGCGCGGTGCTGAGTTCTGACGCACCCGCCGTAGTTTGCGCGGTGGTTTGCGAACCGGGCGCTTGGGCGAGCGCAGCAACGGTCATCCACAAAATGACCAGCATCATAGCGATTCAGTCTCATGTCCCGCGTTCACATCAGGACCGTTCACGGGACAATTCCCTTTCCTTCTTCGACCGTAAAGAACCGATCGACCGATGGAAGCTTAATCTCTTCCTTCAATCCACTTGGCCAGCGGATTTCCGTCTTCTCGATTTTGTCGCTTTTGCCCAACCCGAAGTGGACGCGCTTATCGCTCGACGACAAGTAGCTACCACCCGTACTGACAGTCGCCAGCTGAATTCCGGCGCCCGTGGTGATCAAGACTTCCGCCCCGATTGCGTCGCGATTGCTTTTGTGGCCGACGAGTTTCAGCGTAATCCAGTGGTTGGCCGACTCGGTTTCATTGTGCAGGATGTGCAGGCCGCCGTCATTTGTTGTGACGACCGCGTCCATTCGGCCATCGTTATCAATGTCGCCGATCGCAAGACCACGAGCCACCCACGGCTGCTGAAACACGGCACCGGATTCCGCAGAAACGTCGACAAATCCCGATCCAGTGTTTCGAAGGAGGAGCATTGGTTCTCGATAGCGAAGATTCGGTGAGGTCAACTCAACCGTGTCAAGGTCGTGGCCCTGCGCGACCAGCAGATCCTTCCAGCCATCGTTGTCATAATCAAGAAAACGGATTCCCCAACCCGAGTGGGGCATCGAAGCCTGCCCAAGACCGGAAGTGATCGTCGAATAGGAAAAAAGTCCTTCACCATCATTTTTGAAAAGAGCGTAGCGCTGATTTGCGAGATCGGTAATGACGAGGTCGGGCTTCCCATCGTTGTTGTAATCGGCGAAATCGACTCCCATGCCGGCAAAAGTCCGCCCGTCCCCATCCGCGGCAACTTGAGAGAACAGTCCAACTTCTTCAAACGTTCCGTCGCCTTTGTTGTGGTACAAAAACTCGAGCATCGAATCGTTCGCAACGAACAAATCCACTTTGCCGTCGCGATCGTAGTCGCCAAGTGCGAGGCCCAACCCTTTACCTGGTTTGCTCAGCCCAATTTTTTCTGAAACTTCCGTGAAATGGCCATTCCCATCGTTGTGATAGACGAGCGGCGAAATCGGCTTGAAATAGTCGGGATGGCAATAAGCGCGATACCCTTCGCGATGTTCACCGCACCAGATGTCGTCGAAATCCCACTGCAAATAGCGAAGCACGACGAGATCCAGCAGGCCATCGTGGTCCAAATCCACCCAGACGGCGCTCGTCGACCAGCCGCTTCCTCCGACTCCGGCTTTTTCCGTAACATCGGTAAAAGTTCCGTCTCCGTTGTTGTGATAAAGCTTATTGCTGCCGTATGCCGTGACGAAAATGTCTTCGAAGCCGTCGTTGTCATAATCGCCGATGGCGACGCCCATCCCATAGCCTGCGCCTTGCAGGCCCGCTTTTTCCGTGACGTCTTCGAACGTCCCGTCATTCTTTTGATGGTAGAGGCGGTTCCAGTATTTCGGCCCGTTCTTTTGTGGAACCGAACCCTTTGCGGTGGGATCAGCGATCGGCGCGCCGTTCACAACAAAAATGTCCAGCCGTCCGTCATTGTCGTAGTCGAACAGAGCGACGCCGGGCCCCATTGTTTCCAGTAAATATTTTTTACTCGTGTGCGACGCCTGATACTGAAAATTGATTCCGCTCGACGGTGTAACGTCGACGAACTTTCCTGGAACGGCCGGAACGCTGTGTGGCCCTTGCTTATTCTGTTGGGCTACACAGGTTTCAAGGAAGAAAAGACAACCGAGCGAGACTATGGCAAAAAAGCGCGCGGAACTTCTTGAAACCTTGGAAACCAGATAGCGCAAGAGCTCGGCACCTGTCGTGGCGGTATCGTTACATTGTACTCTTTCAATTCGCCGCCGTTGCCTGCCAAACGAATGTCGTCACCGCCCCCGCAGGCAACTTGTAGGTCGCGAATCTATTCTTCCACGCAATATTGAACGGCAATGGCCCACCGCTACTGTTCAACACCAAAAGAACAATCGAACCATCCAGATTCTGAAACGCGACATCTTCCAGGCTGCCTTGGTCAAAAGAGTTGGATGCGATTCGGTGCGCCCCGGGTTTTACAAACTTACTCGCGTGGCCCAATGCGGTGAAGTCAACCGTCGGGATTACTTGCACGGGCGAACTGGCATGGTTCACGGTCACCACTCCGCGGCAAGTCGTGCAGCCCCCAAGAAAAGGTTCATGATTCTGATCGAGTGCAAGATTCCACAGGACCACCGTTTGCGCCCAATTTCTTGTCGAGTTGATGATGAGCCGTGCTTGCTGTTCGAGCAAATTCCCCTTTTGCCATTCCCCTCCCGAACATTCCGTCATCCATATCTCTTTTTCCGGGAATCGCTCGTGCAATTCGTTTTGCGCGGTTGGCACTCCGCCATAACAGTGCGTCGCCGTTCCCGCTGCAAAGGACGCCGCCCTTGAGTCGCTCATCACCTTCAACGGAAATTCAATCAAGTCCCAGTTGTGATCGAATATGAAAACTTTCGTCTTGAGTCCCGCGTCTTTCAATGCCGGGCCCAAAGAATCCCGCAAGAAAGCAGCCTGTTCGACAGCCGTCATCCCCATCCCGGGATAGTTGCCGGGAATATTGAGCGGCTCGTTCTGCATCGTGATCGCGTAGATCGGAATCCCTGCTGCCCCGTAAGCTTGAATAAAACTCACAAAATAAGCCGCGAGCGCCGGATATGCTTCCGGCAGCAACGCGCCCTGAGTCATCGACTGCGACGTCTTCATCCAACCCGGCGGACTCCACGGCGACGCGATGATTTTCAGATTTGGATTCCGGACCAGCGCAGCCTTCACCATCGGAATGATGTAGGCTCGATCATGCTCGATGGAAAACTTTTCTAGCTTGGAATCTTTTTCTCCGGCCGCGACGTCGTCGTAACTGTAGTCAGTAAGCGCGAAGTCGCTCGCGCCCATTGGCTGGCGCAGTATGCTCAACCCAATTCCCTTTTGCGGGTCGAACAACATGTCCATCACTTCGGCGCGTTTCTCCGCCGTCAGTTTTTGATCCAGCAGCCAGGCAGATGAGTCCGTCAGCGACGCGCCAAATCCGTCGATCCTCTGAAATTGTTGCCCGTCGTCAACCCTGATCGTGAGCGCCGCCGATTGCGTGCTCCCGAAATGCAGTGGCGGCTTCGCACTCATCGCCGGCGTTTGATTTTCGATCGACTCCACAACATTAATTTCCGTTGCGGGCGACTTCTGGGGCGCGCCGGACGCGATAGGCGTCAACGCGAACATCGCGAGCAGTGGCATCAAATTTCGCCCTGAAACAAACCCTAGCCTCACGTTTTCCTCCGCTCGTCATAACGAAAACTACTCCGGCTTCAAATTCTCCGCCGGTGTCGCCGGTTGCGCCACGTCCGAATCTTGTGGCACCTTGAATTTCTTCAACTGTTCCTGCGATTTCTCCGCTTGCTCGTTCTTCAGCCGCTGAAACGTCGCAATCGCCTGCTGTGCTTCGGGCATCCTGTGCAGACGCCGCAGCGTAATTCCCAATTGGTACCACGCCTGCTGCAGAACTTCGTCATCCGTCTCCGTCGTTGTCGCAGCCTGAAAGTGCTTCAGCGCACTTTCGTCCTCTCCCAAAAGCATTTCAGCGCGGCCCATGTTGTAATCCGCATGGCGAAGCCCAGGCTTTTGCTTCAACGCACCCTCGATTAATTCCTTCGCACGTGCTCCATCGCCGAATTCAATTGCCAACACTCCAAGCTTGTATCGCGCAAGGACATTAAACGGATCGATTTCCAATTCTTTTTGGAACGCAAGCTGCGCTTCAATCGGCTTTCCCGCGCTGCGGTATTCTGAACCGAGTTCTTCGTGCAATCCAGGTTTCGTCGGTGCCAGTTTTATCGCTTCCTGGAATTCCGCAATGGCCTCGACAGGACGGTCAGCTTCAGAATTTGCCTGCGCCAAGACTTCGTGCACGCGCCAAGATTTAGGATCAGTCTTGAACATCCGCTCGTAACTATTCTTTGAAACGAGCAAGTGTGCCTGCCCGCGGTGATACAAAATGTCGACGTCGTCTGGCGCAAGTCTCGCTGCCTTGTCGAGTGCGACAGCGGCGTCTTCGGGACGCTCTAGCGCCAATTGAATCACGCCTTGCCACATCCACGCTGAAGCATCCTTTGGATAAGCGGCCGCCTCCTTGTTAACCGCCGCAAGCGCCGGCACAAGCCGATTGGTCCGGTAGTACGCGATCGCCAGAAATAGATTCGCTCCATGTAAACTCGGCTTCAGACTCAGGGCTTTTTGTAGACTCGCGATCGCCTCATCGAGTCTCCCCTGCTCTTCCCGCACAAGTCCCAGGTTGAAATGCGCCTCCGCAAAAGCCGGCGCGGCCTTCGCAGCGGCGTCAAATCCTTCGCCAGCCGCATTCAGGTCTCCGCCTCGCATCGATTCCGCCGCGCGTTGAAATGTACTCGCGGCTTCAGCACTGACTTGTGCGCACACTGGGCTAGTGACGAGCAACATGTACACCGCACAAGCGGCCGATAAGCCCAAGGGGCAGACACGCTGAAATTTGGATGTAAATGAATTCACAATCAAAGTCTATACCGAGTATCAATGATGGGCACATCACAAACGAGAGAACCTCTTGCATCGCTTTCGGCGCAAGAGGTTCTCATGTATTTCGGAGTTATGTCCCGCCTCAGAATTGGTAGCGGAACGTGAATTGAACCAATTTTTGTGCATTGATGGCCGATGGAGATCCCCCGAATTGGGCGCCAGGACGGCCAAACGTGCCGCAAGTAACGCATCCATCCCCACGGGCTAGCGTATGTCGGTTAAAGAGGTTCAGAAAATCCACTTTAAGCGAGACGACGTGTGCTTCGTATACCGTTAAGCGCTTAATGAGCGAGAAATCCTCATTTTTGTAAATGGGGCTGCGAATATCACCAAACACTTTCGAAAGATCGCCGAAGGTATAGCCTCGTTGCGCGACAAGACTCGGTGCGTTTGGATCAAGAAAGGCGCCACAGTTGAAGAAGTTGTTAGTCGACTGCGCCACGAATGTGCCATCTGCCTGCTCATCGCATCCGCTAGGCTGGTTCGAGAATGGATCATACGAACTAGAATTCGGACTCAGCAGGGGCACACCAGGGATGCGGCTCAACCTCGTATTTGCTGTCCCGAAACGCGTATTTTGCGCGCTGCTGGCGAAGGGGATGAAGGGTACGCCGCTCTGGTAACGCATCACGCCTCCGAGCTGCCACCCGCCCACCACCTTGTCCAACGCGCCACCCTGATTCAGGAACTTCTTGCCTTTGCCAACAGGCAACTCATACAAATAACTAATCACGAAGCTGTGCGGAACATCTTGATAGCTCAGAGCCTTCTCCGATTTCAAGTCACGCGGGTTCTGAGCCAGAAAAGTGTCCGAGCTTCCGAAGGCCGTGAGGCCCGCGTAGGCACTGTCTGCATCGGTCAGAGTCTTCGAATACGTATAAGACGCCAATACGTTCAGCCCGTTCCGGAAGTGCCGTTCCACTTTTGCCTGGAGCGCGTTGTATGTCGATTGACCGAGATTTTCCAGGCAGCAATTAGTGTTGATGCCGCCATTCGTTCCGGGTCCGCCGGACTGATATTGTGGAAAAGGCAGCAGCAGCTGCCCGACGAAGTCGTTTCCGCTTGGTCCATACAATGGCTCGAACCAGGACGGAACCGTAATACCAAGGCTAGCCAAGGTCGCTTGTCCCGCGGGGCTCGTCACTGAATCATTCAGCTTTGTCCCCAACGACATGAATTTGGGATCAATCGCATTCAATTGCTGAAGATTCGAGTTCAAGTGGGTGGCGTGATTTCCCACATACCCAACGCTCAATATGAGGTCAGGCGCCAGCTGATGCTGAATCTCAAGGCTCCAATTCTGAATCATTCCTGAACGCCCATTGCTTGGTGCCGCAAAGCTGGGGCTGCCTTGAAAACTCCCATTCAGCAGCGCCGGATCCTGAGCATTGGACGGGGGCGCGAAGTCAGGAAAGCCCGTATCCAGCGAGCCCTTGCCGTTGAAGCTCGCGGGCGCAAAGTTGTTTGTGGAAGTAAAACTTGGGTTGACTGCGCCTCCACTGCTCATCGAATCACCAAAATCGGTGTAAAAGAGAGCGGCGTGATAGATGCCATAGCCGCCGCGGACGACCGTATTGTTGAACCAGCCGAATAACTTTTCGGGCGCATAGGCGAACCCTATACGGGGACCAAAGTTCTTGTAGTAAGTTTTTGCACCAGTAGCATTAGATCCGTAGATGAGCGCGCCAAGCGTCCCGCCTGCGCCCGGGTTCGGCGTATTCAGATCCAAAACCGACTGAGCGCCATGCGCTTCATGCCGAGGTGTGTCCACATCGTACCGGAAGCCCAGATTCAACATGAGATTCTTGCGGAACTTGAAATCGTCCTGAATGTATCCAGCGTAGTAGTTCTGGTTCCATCGGGGAACGACCGATGAAAAGCGGGCACTCTCTTTTTGCGGAAGGCCCAGAAGAAAGCTTGCGAACGCATCTCCCGTTTGAGGATCCGACGGTGCGAAGGCCGTCTGGAAATTACTAAATTCGTAGTTCGGCGAAGTGTTGGTGTTGTTGAACCTCGAAAACTGGGAGTGGCGCCACTCAAACCCGATGCGGAACGTGTGACGGGACTTAATCCAGGACACGCTGTCCGCGACCACAAGACCGTTGGGAATGGCAACGTCAAAGTTTCCCGCACTAAATCCCTGGTAGCCGATGCCAAGCGCGTTCGCGTCGAACGTAAAAACTGGAAAAAGCACGCCGCTGGCATTTGGAATGCCCAGCGTTTTTGGCCAATCCTGCCCGGTAAAACTATCAGCCTTGCTGGGATCGACCAGCCGGTTAAAGCCCACGTTAAAGTGATTCAACAACGAAGAGCTGATCGTTTTGTCCCATCCAAAGCGGAGATAGTGGGAAAAGCGTGACTTGAAAAAGTTGGTGTCGAGCGGAGCGGGGAGTGCCTGAGTGCCGTTGAACTGCTCCTGATCGCGGCTGCTATAAGAAAAAAAGAATTTATTGTTGGAGCCCCAATTTTGATCAATCCGGAAACTCATCGTCGTGTCGAGAATCGGATTGCTCGAGTTAAATATGAAGTTGTTGATCAGCCCCTTTGTTGGGTCCGCGTGAACTGTCAGAAAGGCAAGCACGTTCTGCGCGACTGGACTCAGGCTCGTGATTTTGTTGCCGGGAAATGCGATGCGGCCCCCGACGAAACCAGTCGGGCAGGACGCCGTTGTGGGATCGAAAATCTGACCTCTCAATACTGGCGTGTTGTCGCAAGGATTAGTCTGCCCAGTGGGTGCACCAAGGAGCGCGGAAAAATCGCCGCCTCGTTCCGCATCCGTTGGCAAGGTACTCTGCTGCGTACCACCTTGATTGTTCCGATATTGTTCCCAGGAAAAGAAAAAGAACGTTTTGTCACGACCGTTGTAGAGCTTTGGCACTCGCACCGGACCGCCGAGGCTCCCGCCAAAGTCATTTTGATGGTCGCGCGGCTTCACATTCGAACCATTAGAAATGTTGTTCCACGGGACTGCATTCAGCTTGTCGTTATGCAACAGGTCAAATGCGGCGCCGTGATAAGAATTGGTGCCGGATTTGGTGGTAAAAGATTCGACGCCGCCGGAAGTGCGCCCAAATTCTGCTGAAATAGTCGAAGTCGTGACCTTGAACTCGCTGATGGCTTCAACCGAGGGAGCATTTTCATCAAAAGTTGGCCCAAGCTCGGCGTGGGCGATACTGGCGCCATCCAAGATCACTTCGGTACCCAAATTCTGGCCGCCGGAGATCTTCGATTCGAATATGCCAGCCGAATCCGTTGTCCCCGGACCAACAGTGCCGGGAGTCAGGAAAACAAACGATTCCGTGGACCGCAGGTGACTTTGCCCCGTCGCCGCAAGCGCGAGTGGGAGTTCCTCAATTTGCTTTGTACTGACAACGGTTCCGATATCCGAACTTTCAGACTGGATAGCCGGCGCATCTGCGACGACCGTAACCGTATCCTTCACGTCGCCGATCGTTAGCGCGAAATCCAGGGACGCTACCGTATTGACTTGCACTTCTACTTCGGTCTTTTCCGCCGTCTTGAATCCGGCCGCCGTAACCGTAATCGTGTAGACGCCAACCTTGACGTCTGGAATTCGGTATCCACCAGTCGGGCCGGTTGTGGCCGTGTACTGCGTCGCGCTTTCCTTGGCTTTTGCAACCACCTGCGCGTTGGATACAACAGAGCCCGTCGAATCTTCCACCGTTCCCGCAATCGTTCCCCTGTCCGACTGCGCAAACGTCAACCCGGCCGCGATCAAAAAAATCGCCGCACACACAACTCCGCGAATGAATAAGGAAAAAGTTCGCATTACGCCTCCAGGCTCGCTGCGTCGCATCGCGAACTCGCACCACCGAACGGAATCGCCCGGATCAGTTCGACAACGTTACAGCTGCCATTTGCCCGAACCCGCGCTCTTGCGATTTGCGTGGATCCCTCTTTCCGCATCCTTCGCCCGTAGGAGGTCGATGGACGCGGCACTGCACCCCGATTGCGAGTACTTTGGAGCATCCAAGATACTGCTGTCAAGAAGAAATGTTCTAAATCCATCTAAGACAATCGTTTGTCTAGCGTATTTTCCGCGCTTTATGTATGGTTGCGATGCCGAGCGCGCCGGGCTCTATGCGCCCCGGCCGGCTAGAGGTGCTATGCAGCAGTCGCCCCCAGGAGGTATCCTAACCAGCGCTGAGGCCGATTCCGCCTCCTCGAAACGGCGAGGTAACTCCAACAAAACAATGGCTCAAGCAAAAAAAGGGCAGCCGCGCGCGGAAAAACCCGTCAGCCTGAAAATTCTTGCTGATTACCTTGGCCTCTGCCCCGCCACCGTATCCTTAGTATTAAACAACGTCCCCGGCCGCTCCATCCCTCAGGAAACTCGCGAACGCGTTCGCGCCGCAGCTCGAAAGTTCAATTACCAGCCCAGCCTGATCGCGCGCTCTTTAAGAAAACAACGGACCTTCACCGTCGGCGTTCTCGTCCCGGAACTCAGCGACGGTTATCACACCATGGTGATGAGCGGCATCGGCGATCACCTGATGCAGGAAGGCTACTTTTACTTTAGCGCTCACCATCGCCACAAACCGGACCTCGTCGAAGAATATCCCCGCCTCCTGATGGGCCGCGGCGCGGAAGGAATCATCGCGATTGACACCGCGCTCGAGCACGAATTGTCGGTGCCGGTTGTTGCTGTCGCGGGACACAAACAAATCGCGGGCGTCACAAACGTCATGCTCGATCACCGTCACGCCGCCGAATTGGCTTTGCGTCACTTGCACCAACTCGGTCATCGCCACATCGCGTTTATGCGCGGTCAACCCTTCAGCTCCGATTCGAACGATCGCTGGAAGAGCATCGTGGCGGTGGCGCGCGAACTCGGAATTGAAATTCGGCCGGAACTAACGATTCAACTTGAAAAGGATTTGACTTCGCCGGAACTCGGATATCCCGTGGTGCAGCAACTTCTCAGTCACAAACGAAAGTTCACGGCGTTGGTTTCGTTCAACGATATCGCCGCCATCGGCGCCATCCGAGCTCTCCGCGACGCGAATCTTTCCGTGCCGGAAGATGTTTCCGTTGTCGGCTTTGACGATATTCGCGCCGCTGCCTATCACAATCCGAGCCTTACCACGATTCGCCAGCCGCTCCACGATATGGGCCAGAGCGCCGCTCGCATCCTGCTCCAGAGAATTCAGGGATTCAAGGATTACCCGAAAGAATGTGCAGTGCCTCCCGAGTTGATTATTCGAGAGTCCACAGCTCCGGCAAGCGGCCGCTCACACTCGCGATGACAAACCCTTGTGCAAAAAACCCTTGTGCAATGAAGTTTGTCGCCTTGGGAGAGCTAGTTGCGGAGCGCGGCAGTTGCGCGATCGGCAATTTGCTTGAATCCAGCTGCGGACGCTTCTCGCTGTAAATTTGTAACCTGTGTCCGCTCCACAGAATTCAAATGCGCTTCCGACGGCAGAGTCGCAAGTAAAAATCGCGCCTCCATCGACTTGTACCGATACCCGCTCCCCGCAGCGATGTCCGCAACTTGCTTCAGTTCGCGGGCAATTTCTTCGCGCCGTCGCGCATTGGCCGCCGTGGCTTCGATCTGCGCGGAGACGATTCGGCAAGAAAGCTCCAATTCTCTGTCGTGCGAGCGTTGCGCAAAATCTCGAGCTCGGCTGATCGCCGCGGCTGCTTCCGCCGGTCTTTGGTTGGACAGTGCGGCGCGCCCACGCACCACTTCAGCAAACGCCTGGTCGCGAAGAGCATTGGCAGGCTTCAGTAGCTCGGCGGCTTGTTCGAGGGCAGCGACGGCGGCCTCCGGCTTATTCTGATCCAGCAGCAAATTCGCTTGCTGCAGTTCCGCTTGCGCTTGCGGGACAGCGTCGCCGACTTCCTTAAAAATCAGGCTGGCGCGCGACTCGACGTCCCACGCCTGCGAAACATCTCCCTCGATTCGATACGCTTGCCCCAATCCGTACAATGCGGAAGCTTCCCTGCCCCGGTCTCCGATCCGCCGGCATATTTCCAGAGCCTCGCCATAGAATTTTTTGGCGGCTTCATGCTCGCCTTTCGCAAGCGCGACATCTCCCAATCCCAGTTTCGCTAGCGCTGCTCCGTCGTCATCCCTGATCTTTTCATAAGTTCCGAGAGCGTCGCTGTAACTCTTCGCCGCCTTCGGCAGATCGCCAAGGTACAGATAAATATCGGCAAGGTTATCCGTCTCGTTTGCTGCGCCGGCTTCATCGCCGGTTTCATTGAGAATCGCCAGCGATTCAAGATAATTTTCCCGCGCCGCCTGGTAATCGCCCGATTGCTCGAGAGCGATCGCATGAATTGTCGTTGCCGTCGAAACGCCCTTTCGATCGTGCGCAGCCTGATACAAACCTTTCGATTCTTTTACAGCTTTTTCCACGTCTTCGAAACGCCCGAGATTTTCGTAGAGCCATGCCTGCGCTACACGGGCTTTCGCAAGCAAAAGCAGCGCACCGGAAGCACGCGCTTTTTCCGCCGCCGCGCTCATTGCAATATCCGCTCGCTTCATATCGCCGAGCGACCGCGCCGCATCCCCTTCAGCCATGTCGATTCTCGGATCGTTGCCCAGCGGCGCAGGCAGCAGACGAAGCGCGGAAATTGTGTCCAATGCTTCGCGCCACCTTGCCGCTTTGATTTGCGCATTTGCCAAATGCAGTCCGAAATCCGGATTGTCCGGAAAAAATTTAAACAGCGCCTGATAAATAGCAATCGCCTTGTCTTCTTCGTGAGACAACTCGTGATATCTGCCCTCGACCAGAAGTCTCTGCGCTCGCGGCAAATTGGCCGATAAATCGAAAGACTTCTTTGCTTCGCGCGCTGCATTCTGATCGTAACCAAGTTGCGACCATGCCGACGCCAATGCGGAATGTACGAGCGCAAAATTCGGTTCCGCCGCTACCGCTTGTTCCAATTTCGATTGAGCCTCGCGCGCATTCAGCACTCTCAAATCCGACAAACCCTCGGCGTACAACCTTGCCGCTTCCGAATTTGAAGGCAACATCAGCGCAACTTCCACTGTCTCCGCCTCAGTGACTTTTCGAACTCCTAGATGTCCCCGCAGCTCTTCGCCGGCAGTTGCTACCAAAGCGAACAGATTTTCGTCCGTCCCCGTTTCAGACGTGGCAAACAGTGTTTCCCCGCTCTTTGCATCGATTAAACGAACGTCGAGCCGTATTCGTGCGTCGTGCTCTTTTCCCAACATCGCGTAAGATCCAGCCACCACCAAATCGCTTCCAAGATCCTTTTTTATTTGCGCCAGACTCGCTGCGCCAAGACTGTCCAATTCTGGCAGACGAAGTTCGAGTTTCATTCGCGCAATATTTTCCGCGGGCACCGTGCGAAGCTGATCGCCGACGGAAAGTTCTGTGGCCAGCCAATCCGAAAACGCTGTCGAAAGCCACGCGTCTTGCGGATTTCCGGAAAGATTTCGAAATCCCAGAACTGCCACGGACTGGCGCGGATTCACCGAAGCAGATCGTCCATATAAAATTTCCGATTGCTTCAGCCGAAGCGACATCACGCCCGCCAACACCACGAGCGTGACAATCACCGCCATGAGAAACGAAAAACTCCAGCCTTCCGTGAAGGAATAAAACAATCGCGCGGGCTTTTCTATAAAGGAAGAGTCTACGTTCGCGGCGCTTGTTTCGGCATCGCCGAAAATTTCATCCGGCAAAGAATTGGCGTGCGTGTACCGCGACTGGGCGTCCTCCACTTGATGCGGTGCAACAGGAACCAACAGCCGGTAACCGTGTCGAGGAATTGTTTCGATGTATCTGGGAGATTCGGCGGAGTCCCCCAGCGCCGAACGCAATTTCGCCATCGCCTTGTTCAGGCTGCGGTCGAAATCCACAAACGTATGGTCGTGCCAAAGTTCCTGGCGCAATTCGTCCCGTGTGACGATATCGCCGGGACGTTCCAGTAGCAGGGAAAGAATCCGAAACGGCTGATCCTGTAGTTTGATTCGTACGCCGTGTTTGCGCAGTTCGGCGGCGCGAAGATCAGCCTCAAACACGCTGAATCGCAGAGTCCGGGACGCACTCTCGAGAGTGTGCATGTCGATCCTTCTGGGGTTGGCGAAGAGCCTAACATGCAGCAAAGGGCGAAGCAACAATTCCAAAGTCCGTTGCGCTTGAGCAACGTTTTCTCGGCCCGGTTCGAGGCGCCGGGAATATAATGGGATCGAGATTATGCCGCTTCCCAAAACACGATTTATGATTTTCACGCTCATCGCGGTTTTGCTCATCGCGGTCAGCGCGAGTTCGGAAAATCAATCTCAGTCGTCACGGGCCGCGGCCGATGATGAAAAAGTTCAGCAGCTCTACACCGAGGCGAGGAGAGAGCAAGCGGAGGGAAATCTCGCGGAGGCCGCCACCCGGTATGAAGCGATCCTGAAGATTGCACCGCGGCTCGCGGCAGCCTACAACAATCTCGGCTCCATCTATGTGCAGCAGCGCGAGTTCCGAAAGGCTGCACAGGTATTGCAGCGAGGGCTGGAGATCAACCGCGACATGCCCTCCGCGTCGGCGCTACTGGGAATCGCGCTCTACGAAATCGGCGATTACGCGGCGGCCAAACCGCGGCTCGAAGTAGCGCTGCGCGCGAACCCAAATGACGGAAATGCTGCGTTGTATCTGGCGAATGACTCGATTCATCTGGGCGAGTTCGAGAAGGCCGCCGAACGGTTGCAGTTGCTTTCGCGGCAGCAACCCAAAAACGAGGAAGTCTGGTATCTGCTCGGCAAGGTTTATATGCAGCTTTCTCAATCGTCGCTCGCAAAATTGAATGAAATAAACCCGAATTCGTATTTGTCGCACCAGATTTCCGGGGAGGTCATGGAAAGCATGAACAACCTGGACGGGGCGCTGCTTGAATACAAAAAGGCGGTGGAACTTGCTCCGGAGAAGCCGGGGACGCACTACCATCTTGCGAACGCGTACTGGTCGCTGCTGCTGTGGGAGCCGGCGAAAAAAGAGTTCACGGCAGAACTCGCGATCGACCCAAAAAACTGCCAGGCGCAATGGAAGCTAGGCGACATCCTGATCGAACAGCAAGCCGAGCCGCAAAATTCGTTGACGGAACTCGACAAAGCGCTTGCCCTTTGCCCCGACCTGCCGGAGGCGCATGAGGATCGAGGGCGCGTCTTGCTCAAACTGGAACGCTACGAGGAGGCCGCCAAGGACCTCCAGATTGCGGCGACCGCGGATCCTGCTGAGCCGAGGCCGCACTTTCTGCTGTCGCAGGCTTATCGGGCTTTAGGCAGGACGCGAGAGGCGCAGGCCGAGATGGGCACGTTCAGCAAGTTGCAGGAGGCGTCTCAATCTGCGAAGGCGGCCCGAGCCCGGGAAATTCTCCAAAACAAGGATTCTGCGCCCACTCAGTAGCCCCCACCCCCCTCCCCCTGTTTTTCGTAAGTATTGATTCTAAAGAGGTTACCGTCGAGGTAGGGGGGGGGGGTAGATTGTAAAAGAGCGGCGACGCCGGTCCAGCCGGCGCGAACAAAGCAAAGCGGAAGTATAAGATAGATTGCCGCCATTGTCAAGACAATTTATTAACGCAGCCGCCAATTCGAATGGGCAGGGCGGCGCTGGAAGATGTGCGCAGCCAAGAGTGGCTACGCTACCAGCGAGTCCGAACGGAGAAATTGAGCTGTGTCTTTAAAGAAACAACGCCGGGCCAACAGGCCCGGCGTTGTGTTTGATCCAGCTAACGGGGTGTAGATTAGCCGGGGGTTAGAAAGTCACCTTGAAAAAGCCCTGCCCTTGCCTTGGCGTATTGCCCTGGCAGGTTGACGAGCCACCGCTGCCGTTGGGACTCACGAGACCAAAATTGGTAGCCCCGTCGGGAAAATTCGTGTCCGGGCCGCAGACTTGCATTCGATTGAGTACGTTGAAAAACTCAACACGCAGTTCCGCGTTCACCCGTTCACCAAAGTAAAAATGCTTGCTCAGGCCTACGTTCTCATTGGCGTTAAAGGGGTTGCGAAGATGGCTGAGAGCTCTGGGCTCATTTCCCTGGGCAAATCCGGGGTCGGAGAATGCCGTCGTCGTAAAGACAGGAAGTCCCTTATAGTAGTTTTTATAGTTCACATTTAGCGAGACGCCTGCGTTGTAATTACAACGATTAAATCCGTTGAGGAATGGGTCGTTGTCATTGCAATAGACCGTCAGCGGTGTACCGCTAGCGTATTGAAAGACGCCAGTTACCTGCCACCCACCGAGCACATTTTTGGCCAGTTGGCCGCCTTTGTTGAAAAATTTCTTGCCGGGACCGATCGGCAATTCGTATACGCCGCTGATGTTTAGTAGATGCTTTTGATCGTTTCCGGCGATCGACCATTCAGCTTTCTGATTGAATCTGTTTTCCGATCCAAAATTGAAGGCAGCGAAGCCCGTGTCTGTATTCGACATCGTCTTTGACAGCGTGTACGCAACCAAGAAACTGAGGCCGCTTGTGAATCGCTTCTGAACCTGCACTTGGAGCGCGTTGTAAAACGCCGTTCCGTTTGTATCAAACTGATTAAACAGTCCGCCGCCCGATTCGCTCGCGTTGTACATCGGATAGGGCAACAGGGCCTGGGACAAGTTTGCGCCTGATCCGTAGTCCGCGCAGAAATTGTTATACGGCGTGAACAATGTAATTGGTCCCCCCGGATTGCCGCAGCTGCCAGTCGGATAGGTGAATTGACCGAAGCCGAGCGATTGCAAAGCCGCTTGCGCCGGACCGGATGTCCAAACGTTGTTACCGGCACTGTTTGTGGGCGACAGCAGACACGTCGGGTCGTTCGGATTGGCGTTAGGGCAGAGCGTCGGGAGGAGCGAGGCAGATGTCTGATTGACCGGATTCATCATCGACGGCAAATGCAGAACACGATTTCCGACGTAAGAAACAGATAGGAACATGTTGTAAGGCAGCTCGCGCTGGACACCAGCGCTCCACGCCTGAGAATACGGATATTTTCCAGGGTTGCGTCCAAACTGATGCAACACGCCTGTGGCGTTAAAGATCGTGGGACCAAACGGAGCGGCGGGCGGAACACCCAGCGGGTTGTTGTCCCATTGGCCATAGCCCGGAACGTTGGAACCGAAACCGTTTACGTTCAGGACGCCAGCGAGCAGGTTGCCATACCCAACGGCGAGCTTGTTGTCCCCGTACTCATAGGCTCCGCCATCCAGGAAGTTGACAGAGAAGCCCGCCAGGATTTCTGTTTTCGGGTTGACGGCATACGCAAAGCCAACTCGAGGGCTAAAATGGCGCCAGTTTATATCTGCGCGGTTATAACCGGCACAACCTGAGCAGCTTCCGAGGACGTTCGCTGCACCCAGTAGGGGCTTCCCTGTCGCGGGATTGATAGCGCCGGGATTGGCAATCGTCGGATCAAAAAACACAATCTGATTCGCCGGTTGACCGCTCACAGAATCGGTTGTAAACGGCCGCATGATGTCCCAGCGCACTCCCAAGTTAACCGTCAGCTTTCTGGAAATCTTGATGTCGTCTTGAAAATACGGCGCCATGTAGAAGTTCCGGAGCTTGGTTTCCAGCGCAAATTTCCGGGTCGCTGAGTCCACTTCGCCAAGCAGGAAGCTTGCAAACGCGCTCCCTGTGCCAGTCTGGTTAGCCGGGTCGGCTGTCGTACGATTGCTGAACGTGAAGCCGCCGCCGCACTGCTGGCACTCGTGGTCATCCTGATAAGACCGTCGAATCTCCCACCCGAAGTTGATCGTGTGACGGCCGCGGCTCCAGAGCCAATTGTTATCAAAACTGACTCCCAATTTACGATTAATAGAGAAAGTTTCGCCAGCCGAGTTGACACCCCAAGAAGTGGGGTTATCGGGAACTCCATTGCCATTGAAGTTGATTGTCGGAAGTACGTTACCGCTCGACACGCCGGCAAAATTGACGTTGGTATGGGTATTGAATTCATCGTTGATTTCGCCCATCCAACCGAAGCCAGCCGTCATAACGAGGTTCGAACGGAAGGTGTTCGAGTAGGTGAGAAATAGACCAGTTCCAAGACGAGGCTGCGATTTTTCACCGGAAAGGGCGTTGTTGAAGTGCGCATTGTTGTCGCAGCAGCCTGGATTGTCATATTTGTCGCGCCAGTAGCTTCCGTGGAGTTTCTGCTTTTCCGTGAGGTTATGGTCTATCGAAAAACCCCAATTCGTTTGGCGAGTGGGAAGCACGCCTACGAGAGAATTCGCATTGTTTGACAGTCCAGGCAGGCTGGGCGACGGGATCAAAGGCAGAAGAGTCTGAGAGAGCTTGCTAAAACAGGACGTTGGGATCTTGTTTCCGGTCCATTGCTGCCCGGGCGCAGGAGCCGTGCACCCCGTCGGCGCCACGAAACCCTGAGGAACAAAAATGGGGAGCGGATAGGCGCTGAAATCACCGCCGACCATGGCTTGGGTGGGCAGGGTCATTGTTGCAGAGTCTTTCAGGTTCTGACGAAACCAGTCGGCGCTCACATGGAAAAAAGTCTTATTTTTTCCGTTATAAATCTTCCCGAGCCAAACCGGTCCTCCGACCGAGAAACCGTAATTGTGCTGGTTGATGATGGGTGTCGGGCCTTTTCCTCCGGACGATGTCCCTGGGGGGTTGGCACCGGCGGCATTTAGAGCTGTATTTCGCAAAATTTCAAATCCGTCACCGTGCAGTTGATTTGTGCCCGACGCAAATTGGTACGAGGCGACGCCCTGCGCTAACCCATACTGGGCGGAAAAATTGGAGGTGAGGACCTGAATCTCGCTCACCATCTCGAAAGGCGGATTGATATTCGATTGTAGACCCTGAGTCTCGGACTGATTCGCGACGACTCCGTTGAACATCACTTCGTTCTCGAAATCAACGCCGCCGTTAATTCGGTGGCTGAACTCACCGCCTTGGACGCCAGGGGCGATGAAGAGGTAGTCGTCGATTTGCCGATCGCGAGCGCCAATGTTGCCCGGGCCGCCTCCGATGAGGATGGGAACTTCGTCTACCAGCTTGTTTTCGATGATCGTTCCAAGTTGCGGCTGAGTGGTTTCGAGGGCAATCTGCTGCGCAACGACCTCGACAACGTCGGTCGCCGCGCCGGTTTTTAACGTCACACTCACGTTCGAAACGCGGCTCACGTCGACGTGGACTTCCTTTACCACTCCCAAGCTAAAACCTTGCTTTTCGACCTTGAGGCTATAGGTGCCAGGGATGAGGTCAGTGAAGTTGAATGTCCCAGCAGAGCCAGACTTGGTTTCGGACTTCACGTTGGTGGCAACGTTCGTCACAGTTACTTTGGCGTCTGGGACCACCGATTCCGATTCGTCTAATACTGTCCCAGAAATTCCACTCAGTCCTTGCGCTTTGACGCCCGGCGCCGAGGCCAAGAAACTCAACATTAGAGCGATCAAACCGGCCAAAAAGAAAGCCTGCTTCGAGATATGGACATCCATGCGGCTGAATTGCTGACTCATCAAGCGCCCCCTGCTCGACTTTAACGAAGTGAAATTGAGCTATAGCACCCCGATTGCGCCCAATTTTGTGCAGAAAGCGGTGGGCGTCAATACACTCGGGTGTCATCTGTCCATTCCCATGCAAGCTATTGAGCGATTGTGGGTTAGGAGCGGATGTGCCCAGCCGACGAGTGCTGTAAATGGTTGTTACATCGCGGACGTAATGAGAAATGGGATTTTGCTGACACTGCAATAACGTTATTGCCGAAATCAGGACTTATGGGGATTTTGGGGTAAGACAGCTTACTCGGGGTTGATATCCTGGCCTTCGGTGATTTGAGAAATGGCGTCGACGCGAACGGATTTGACGAGCTGATGAAGTCCGCTGGGCCAGAAAATTTCGAGTTTTTCAATTGCAGTCGCCGCGCCCAGGCCGAAATGGACGCGCGGGTCAGAGCTTGAGCCGTAACTGCCGCCGCTGAGGACATCGGCTCGCTGACGAATTCCGTTGACGGTCAGAAATACTTTCGTGCCGACGGCCTCCCTGGGACTTTTGGGGCCGCCGATGAGTTTCAGTTCGATCCAATGATTGGAATTCCCGGCGACGTTTCGGAGCAGGACGGGCGTCGAGTCGATGCAGTTGAGGACGATGTCGATCTTTCCATCGTTAAACAAATCGCCGAACGCGGCGCCGCGCGCGGAAACAACTGCGGCCAGGCCGCTATCGGTAGCAGGCGGCACTTCCTCAAAATGTGTGCCGTCCAAATTCCGAAATAATTGCGGACGCTGCGCCCAGGTTGTGCCCCAATCGAGCGAATCGGCGACGGGATAGACATGGCCGTTTGCGACAAATAAATCGAGAAGGCCGTCGTTATCGAAATCGAGGAATCCGACGCCCCAACCGAGAAACGGAATGGTGGGGCGGACAAGGCCGGCCTTTGCGGTGACGTCGGTGAATCCGACGCCGCCATCATTGCGAAACAAGACGTTGTAATCGTCGGAGAAAGCCGAGACGTAGAAATCGACTTTGCCGTCACGGTTAAAATCTCCGGCCGCGATGCCCATGCTGGCGTGCGAACGCCCTTCGCCATCGACGGCGAATCCGGAAAGGTAGCCCATGTCTTCGAAGGTGCCATCGTGGCGATTGCGGTAAAGAAAATTGGGGACGGAATCGTTGGCGACGACCAAATCCAGCCAGCCATCGTCGTCGACATCGACGAACAAGGAAGCAAAACCGTAGGCGCCGTTGGGATCGGAGACGCCGGCTTTTTTGCTGACGTCGGTAAAGGTTCCGTCGCCGTTGTTGTGGAATAGATGATCGCTCTCACCGATCAGGCCAATCGGGCCGCAAAAAACGTCGACACCGCGGAAACGGCAGGCGTTGGGAGGAATCGGCCGGTGGCCAGCCATTGGCGGATTTTTTGGGTCGAATTGAATGTACCCGGGCACGAATAAATCGAGTTTGCCATCGTGATCGTAGTCGCCCCAAGTCGGGCCGGTGGACCATCCGCCGAGAGCTACGCCGGCTTGGTCGGCGACATCGGTGAAAGTTCCGTCGTGATTGTTGCGGTAGAGGCGATTTTTTCCGTAGTTTGAAACATAAATGTCGGGCCAGCCGTCATTATCGAAGTCCGCGACGGCAACGCCGAAGCCCCAACGTTCATTGGCTACGCCGGCTTTGTCGGTCACATCGGTGAAGGTTCCATCGTGATTGTTATGAAGGAGCATGGCGCGCGGCGGTTTGGCTTTCCCTTGCAGGGCGTCGAAGGTCGAACCATTGAGTAGATAGATGTCGAGCCAGCCGTCGTTGTCGTAGTCGAGGAGCGCGACGCCGGAGCCGGGGGCTTCGAGGATTGTGGGTTTTTCGGGGCTGCCGGAGACGTGATGAAATTTATCGAGGCCGGCGGATTTGGTGGCGTCGATGAATATGACGGGTGCGCCGTCGACGAAGCCGCCGGCGGTGATCGGGCGATTCTTTGCATCGCGCACAGGGGCGTAGACGCCGCCAGTTCGAACGCCGGATTGAGGCGCGGGGGCGGGCTCCTGCGGAGCCATTTGGGCGGAAGCGATTCGGGTGAGGCTTGGGAGAGCCAAAAGAACGGGAATCGCCAGCAATTTCGTTTTCGAGGATCTGAACATGTTGCCCAGTGTTGAGGAGTGTTAACCGGAGTCAATCGAGGTGTCAAATCCTGATGACGTTCGTAGGGGCATGAAACAGGAATTGTGAATGTGAGACGCGGGAAGGATAGGACAAAGGTCGCGTTGAATGAATGAGATGCGCGGGAACACAAAGATGACACCGCAATGCATTGACAGTCTGCGGATGGACACGAAAATGAGGCAGTCACAGAAAGAATCGTTCACCAGGTAAATGTTGCTGGACGGTGCGCCTTGGCTGTCAGGTGCCGCGAAAATGCCGGGGCGGAGTGGTAGTCTTTCGGAATTCTGAGAGGACGAATGAAAAAGATGCTTGTAACGTGCGCGGCGCTGATGACACTGCCGATTTTGCCTGCTGCGGCGCAAGAAAAGGTCACGTTGCCCGAGTCGTATAAGGCCGCGCTGAACCGCCTGGATCAATTGACGGTATTTCCGGAGGCGGAGTGGCGGTATCACGCGGACGTTGCTCATCCGGAGGATCCTGGGCTGAATGATTCCGACTGGCAGCCGATGGCGCGGGGCGATTCCTGGAAAGATGGGGCGCGCGTGCTTCGGCGCTGGATTGAGATTCCGAAAAGTATCGGCGGGTATGACGTGCGCGGCGCACGCGTGGAGCTCGACCTCCGATTCGAGAGCCAGGACTCGATGATCGTGACGGTGTTTTCGAACCGTTCACAGGTTGCGCGAACGGACGAAGATTTGCAGCAGCCGATTCCGCTGACTGAATCGGCAGTTCCAGGAGAGAAATTTCTGGTGGCGGTTCGCGTGGACGCAAACGCGGTGAATACGCGGCTGGCCGAGAGCCGTCTGAGGATCTTTCCACGCGCGAGTCGTCCGGATCCAGGGATGCTGAGGACGGAGATACTTGCGGCGCGATTGATGGTGGAGGCGTACGAAGATGGGCGAGCGGGCCGCGAATCGATTCTCGACAGTACGGTTGCGGCAATCGATTTTGCGCCGCTGGAAAAAGGCGACCAGGCTGCGTTCGATCAAAGTCTGGCCCGGGCTCACACACAACTGGAACAGTTAAAGCCGTGGCTGAAGCAGTTCGTGATTCGGGCGGACGGGAACTCGCACATCGACATGGCGTGGCTGTGGCCGTGGACGGAGACGGTCGAGGTCGTTCGAAATACGTTTCGTAGCGCTTTAGATTTGATGCGCGAATACCCGGATTTCAAATTCAGCGTGTCCGCTGCGCAAGCGTATTCCTGGATGGAGGAGAAGTACCCCGAACTTTTTAAGGAAATCGAAGAGCGGGTGCGCGAGGGACGCTGGGAGATTGTTGGCGGAATGTGGGTCGAGCCCGATTTGAATATGCCGGGCGGTGAATCGCTGGTTCGGCAACTGTTGACGGGGAAAACTTATTTTCGCCGAAAATTTGGCGTCAACGTAAATATCGGATGGAATCCCGACTCGTTCGGATACAACTGGCAATTGCCGCAAATCTACAAAAGATCCGGAATCGATTATTTCCTGACGCAAAAACTGCTATGGGCAGACGAGTTCACGAAATTTCCCTACCGTCTCTTCTGGTGGGAGTCTCCCGACGGCAGCCGAGTTCTGACTTATTTTCCGCACAACTATGCCGCAGACACGGATGCCGAATACATGGCGCGGGACCTCGCGTATTGGTCGAAGTCCATCTACGGCAATGACACATCGGACCATCCGACGATGCTCCACCTATATGGCGTGGGCGACCACGGTGGAGGCCCGACGCGCACGATGCTCGACAACGCGGCGCGCCTCATGAAGCCAGACGTGGTTTACCCGACGCTGCAATTCAGCACGGCGTCGAGTTTCTTTAGTGAACTGGAGAAGAAGCTGCCTTCCCTGAAAGTTCCCGTGTGGAAAGATGAGCTTTATTTCGAATATCACCGCGGAGTGCTGACGACTCAAGCCGAAACAAAACGCAGAATCCGCACCACGGAAGAGTTGCTGCTTAACGCGGAAAAATTTTCTTCGATAGCATCCCTTTTCGGCAAGGCGTACCCGGCTGACGATTTGGATCAGTCGTGGAAGCGTTTGTTGTTTGACGATTTCCACGACATCTTCCCCGGCTCTGGCATTGCGGTAAATTATCTCGATGCGAAACGAAACCTGGAGGACGTCGGTCGCGTGGGCGACGATATCCTGCGCGGCTCGCTAGGTGAACTTACGGCGCATATCCGTACGACTGAACCGGGAACCCCTGTGGTTATTTTTAATCCGCTATCGTGGAGTCGCTCGGAAGTAGTGGAAATCGAAGCGCAACTTTCCGGGCCCGTGAGCAATGTTGAGGTTGCTGATGAAAACGGGAAAGCGATTCCCTCTCAACTTCTGAACCAAGACAAAGATACGAATCGCGTTCGGCTGCTTGTTTTGGCGAACGTGCCTTCGCTCGGATACACCACCTACTTTGTGCGCGCCGCCGCGCGCGCCGTGCCAACTTCAGCGCACGTGAAGAGCACAGCAACGACGCTGGAAAATGAGTACGTCCGCCTCACCATAGATCCGGCGACCGGCTGCATGACGAGCCTTTTCGACAAAAAGGCAGGGACGGAAAGTCTCGCGACACCCGACACCGACACCGGCGGTCCCAAAACGATGATTTGCGGAAACTTGCTGCAAGCATTCCAGGACAAGCCGAAGGCGTGGGATGCCTGGAACATCGATGCCGACTTCGAAAAAGTCCATTGGGACATCACAACAGCCGATGAAGTGAAAGTGATCGAATCCGGACCGCTGCGCGCGATTCTCCGCGTGAAACAACATTTCCAGAATTCAACCTTTGTTCGTGACATCATTGTGACGGCCGGTTCTCCGCGGGTCGATGTCAAAACGTCCGTGGAGTGGAACGAAAAACATATTTTGCTGAAAGTGGGTTTCGCGCTCAGCGCAAGGAGCGAGAAAGCTACTTTTGAGATTCCCTACGGCTCTATCGAGCGTCCAACCACGCGCAACACTCCCGCCGAAAAAGGAAAATTCGAAGTACCCGCACTTCAATGGGGAGATATTTCCGACGCAAAGCACGGCCTAAGTCTCTTGAACGACTGCAAGTACGGTTACGATGCGAAGGGGAACGTCCTGCGGCTTTCGCTATTGCGTTCGCCCGAATGGCCGGACCCGCACGCCGACGAGGGACATCACGAATTTACGTATTCGATTTACGCCCACCCAGGTTCCTGGCGCGACGCTCTGACCGTGCGTCGCGCTTATGACCTGAACTACCCGCTCATTTATGTTCAAGCGGAGAAGCATGCAGGTTCCCTGCCCGCGATACAGTCTTTCTTGAATGTAGCGCAAGAGAATGTCGTTGTGACGGCGTTCAAGAAGGCGGAAGACGGCGACAGCTTGGTCGTTCGCTTTTATGAGTGGGCCGGAAAAAACGACGAAGTCCGTTTGCATTTTTCCGCGCTGGCGCAATCCGCGACAGAAACCAACTTAATCGAAAAAGAAGGCGATGCTCTTACCATTCGCGGCAACGAGATTATCGTTCCCACAAAGCCCTTCGAAATTCGCACGGTGCAAGTACATCTCACTCCGCAAGAGCACTCGCGCTAAATTGCGGATGGCGAAAGGCGCACAACCCTGAACACGTACCTCTGGAGATGTGCAATTGTTGGAGCGCTCGGCGGCTTGCTGTTTGGATTTGACACAGCCGTCATCGCGGGCACCACCCATTCCTTGACGCTGCGGTTTTTGCTTTCGCCGGCTACGCTTGGCGTAACAGTTTCGGTGGCGCTGTGGGGAACAGTTGTCGGCGCGAGCTGCGCCGGCGTGGTCGGCCAAAACCTCGGAGGCCGCGAAACACTGCGTCTGATGGCTATCCTCTATCTCGTCTCCTCGCTCGGCTGTGCATTTGCATGGAGTTGGTCGGCACTTCTTTTCGCCCGCTTCATCGGTGGATTAGCGATTGGCGGATCCTCCGTCTTGGGACCCGTCTATATTGCGGAGGTCTCACCCGCGCCACGTCGCGGCCGGCTGGTGGGATTATTTCAAATCAACATTGTTGTCGGAATTCTGCTCGCGTACTTCTCCAACTATTGCGTCGCACGAATGAGCCTAGGAACTGACGAGTGGCGATGGCAACTTGGAATCGCCGCTGCTCCAGCTCTGCTATTCCTTTTCCTCTTATTCGGGATTCCCCGAAGCCCACGGTGGCTTGTAACGAAGGGGCGGCTTGATGAGGCTCATCGCGTTCTACAAATGATTGGTTCGTCCCACCCAGATGAGGAGCTGCGAGAGATCCTCGAATCGATCGACTTTGAGAAATCGCTTGCTGCCGAGCCGGTCTTTTCTCACAAATACCGCTATCCAATCTTTCTTGCAATCACAATCGGGATGTTCAATCAGCTTTCTGGAATCAACGCAATCCTGTACTACCTCAACGACATTTTCGGCGCGGCAGGGTTCAGCAAGGTGTCGGGAGAGCTGCAGGCGGTGGCCGTAGGCTGCATGAACCTCATCGCCACGCTTTTTGCCATGAGCCTGATCGACAAGCTCGGGCGCAAGACTCTGCTGCTGATTGGTTCCGTCGGCACGGCGATTTGCCTTGCCGGAGTCTCGGCCATATTTTTCGCGAACCGGTTTCAGAACTATCTTCTGTGGCTGCTTCTCTTCTACATCGGCTTCTTTGCGATTTCGCAGGGCGCCGTTATTTGGGTTTACTTGAGCGAGGTCTTCCCCACCCGCGTCCGGGCAAAGGGGCAGAGTATCGGCAGTTCGACGCACTGGATCATGAATGCGCTGATTTCCGGCGCTTATCCGCTCTGGGCCAATTCTTCCGGCGGCTTTCCGTTTCTCTTTTTCGCTGTGATGATGGCCGTGCAATTCGTCGTGGTGCTTTACCTGTATCCCGAAACAAAACAGATCACCCTGGAACGCCTTCAGACACGCCTCGGCATTCAATAGTTTCGCAGAGCAACTTCGCATGGCCAGATTCGTCCTCATGCGCCGGACAATTTTGTCCGCTTCACAATCAAACTGATCCGAGCCCCCGCGCCAACTCGTTGATAACCCAAGATCGCTTTCATCGAAAACTTCGGCATGGTTCGTGCACGAGCGACAGCGCATCCGAATTGCGACTGAGCGCCGGCGACTTGCCAGACTGCTCAAGAGACTAGGACCTACGTGCCAGACTACGGCGTCATCGCCGATACTTCCGTAACACTGCAGACAGTTTTGACGCAGGCGCTGCAGCCACTGGACCCAATGGCACCGCCGGTGGCAGAGATCAGCGATCTGCAAGGCACGATTACAACCTCGCCCGCTCGGCTCACCTTATTTCTTTTTGAAACGGTCGAAGATCCAAGCGCAAAGAATCGGCCAAAGGTTGTTACTCCCACGCCGCCGACAATCACAGTAAAAAAGCCTCCCATGGCGCTTCTGCTTCGTTACATGCTCACGCCGTGGAGTGGCGACCGCGTCACAGATCACAAGATTCTCGGCCGAGCGATGCAGGTACTCTACGACGGCGCAATTCTGAGCGGAACGCAGCTGCAAAATGGGCTCGCCGGAACCAATCAAGCGCTGAAAGTCACGCTCTCGCCTCTGACGATCGAAGAACGCGCCCGCGTTTGGTACGCGATTCAAAAACCCTACCGCCTCTCCGTAACGTACGAAGTCAGAGTGGTGAACCTGGACGCAATCGGCGCCGACCAATTCGTCCCCGCGTCACGCCGCAGTAACCAGTATCTCGGGCCGGAGGCAGCGCAATGACGACCTGGATCACGCCTGCCGTCGAAAATACCCAACTCTTCAGCCCAGTTGGTTTGCGTCTTGTGGATGATTTCACCGGTACTGCTCCGATTGGCCGAGTGAGCGTATATCTCGAAGCAAAAGACGCGAGCGGCAATTGGGGTGCAACAGATGTCCCGGCCACAAAGACGCCAAGTGGGGTCGTGACATATCCGGGACTAGAACGCCACGCGGTCGTGACAGGTCTGCCATCCCGCCGTTATCGCGTACGCCTCGATGCCGAATTCTACGTGCCGCTTTATCAGAGAAACGCAGATGGAATTGAGTTCGACGCGTTCCCCTACAACGACGAACATCCGCCCACCACGGTGACTACCGGATCGCAAGATGCGGTACTTACGCCTGCAACGAATTATCAAATCGAAGGACACGTACCGGTGCTCCGTGGCGTGGTCGTGGATAGTGCGAACGCGCCTGTCAAAAATGTTCTTGTGACCCAAGGAGCGAAAGAACGAGTACTGACCGATACGCGCGGAAACTTTGCCTTGCCGCTGCGATGGGTGGCGGCAAATGTCACCGTGCCGGTGGATGCAGTGGATGAACGCACGGGCCGCACCGGAATGCTGAACATTCAATTACCCGGTTCATTGAGCAAGAGCCAAACAATTCAAATCAGTTGAGAGGACGAGACCATGCCTGAATATCTGAGCCCTGGCGTATATGTCGAGGAAGTCGATGCGGGACCGAAGCCGATCGAAGGAGTGAGCACGAGCATCACGGGTGCGATTGGCGTGACCGCGTTTGGCCCCACGAGTGGTAAGCCGCAACTGGTGACCAGCTTCGCGGACTATATGCGTCAGTTCGGCGGATTCCTGCCCGATCCAGATAGCGGCACGTACAACAAATGGGCGCTCGATCCAGACGAAGGCGGGCATTGGTGGAACTTCCCTCTGTCGGTGAAGGGCTACTTCGATAATGGCGGCCAGCAGCTTTACGTGAAGCGAGTGTTCAGCAGCAAGGCGACGGCTTCGTGGGCAACGCTCGGCCAGGGGGTACTGACACCGATTGCAAAAGATGCGGCCAGCGGCGCAACTTCGATCAATCTTCAGAACTTGATTGGCATTGACACGGCCTCGACCCTGCACATTTTTCAAGGTGACAACAACACAGAGATCGGCGGCCCGGGCGGATTCACTGTCTCGAGTTATGACCCCTCTTCTGGTCAAGTGACGCTGGGGGCGGCGCTCCCTGCCGCACTGAAGGTAAGCCGAGGAGACTACGTTGTCATCAAAGCATTTCAGGCGCCGCCTGCGAACGCGTCCGTGAAATTCTCTGCAAAATCTCTCGGCGCTTGGAGCAAAGGAATGGCAGTGAACGTCGAGCCGATGGTGTCTCGCGCGATGAGCATCCTGTTCGACCCTAACCTTCCGGCAAACAACAATAATCCACCGCCAACAACGGTCACGGCGGTAACACAAGTCGCCGGTCCCCCGGCGAAAACGACCGTTACGGTGGCCAGTGTCACAGGGCTAAATGCAGGTGATGTAGTTGCAGTCAACGGGAACAATTACGTTATTGCGAATGTAGCTGTCACGGCAGCGCCAGCGGGAACATTTGATCTGAATCCAGCGGACGCGACGGTAGCTTGGCCCGCAGGAACCGCGGTGCGGCGAGTCCGCACTGCCAGCAATCCAGCGACGCCGAAAAGCCTAAATGTGCGTGGTGCGAGTTCGCTCTACAAAGGCGCGCTCGTTGAACTCGACAACGGCACGAAGAAAGATATCGCATCCGTTGTCAGCGTTTCCGGGGACACCGTGACGTTTCTTACGGCGCCCGCGCAGACGTATCTGGAAGGCGATGTGCTTCGTCTGATCGAGGCCGAAGTATTCGTTCAATACACGGCGAACGATGGCAGTTCGACTTCCGAATCGTTTTCCAACTTGCGACTCATCGACGATGGCAGCAACAGCTTCCTGAAGACCTACGTCAACCAGCAATCCCAACTGGTGACTGTGGACGCGCCGGGGCTCTCTGCGACAGCACTGACTGACCTCGCCAAATTTCCGTCCACGAGTAATGGTGCCTGGCAGACTTTGGGTGGAGGAGATGACAGGCTCGACGCTTTAAGTGTTGACGATTTCGTTGGCCAGGACAAAGGCAGCAATGCGCGTACGGGAATTCAGGCGCTCGAAGACATTACGGACATAAGCATTTGCATCGTGCCCGGCATCTGGTCGAAGACGGTTCAGTCCGCGCTGATCACACATTGTGAATCGTTGAAATACCGATTCGCCATTCTCGACTCGCAAGACGGGCTGAGTATCGAGGGGATTCAGAGTTTCCGCGAACCATTCGATACAAAATACGCAGCGCTGTATTACCCGTGGGTTGAGGTGCGCGACCCGTCCGTACAAAAGAATGTTGCAGTCGCTCCATCAGGGCACATGGCGGGAATTTATGCGCGCGTCGACGTCGAGCGCGGCGTCCACAAGGCTCCGGCGAACGAAGTCATCCAGTCCATTAACAAAATTGCACAGGACGTAACAAAGCGTGAGCAAGACCTGCTGAATCCGAAAAATATCAACGCGCTGCGTTACTTCCCGAACCGCGGCAATCGAGTTTGGGGCGCGCGCTGCGTCACTTCGGACAGCTCGTGGAAATACGTAAACGTGCGACGGCTATTCATCTTCGTTGAGGCTTCCATCGATGTTGGAACTCAATGGGTGGTTTTTGAGCCGAATGACGAACCACTGTGGGCGCGAGTACGGCAAACCATCACGAATTTCCTCACGACAGTGTGGCGGAGTGGAGCGCTGCAAGGAACGAAACCGGACGAGGCGTTCTTCGTGAAATGCGATCACACCACGATGACGCAAGACGATATCGACAACGGAAGGCTGATTTGCGTGATTGGCATCGCACCCGTGAAACCGGCCGAGTTTGTAATCTTCCGCATCCAGCAAAAAACTTTGGACACTCAAACGAATTAAAAAAGTCACCAATCAGAGAGGAAAAACATGCCGCCACAATATCGCGATGATCCGTACCCGGTATACAACTTCGAATTGGTCGTGACCGGCATCAGTGATGACGGAAAGGCCGTAAAGGGATCGTTCATGGAAATTTCCGGTCTGGGCGTCGAGTTGCCACCAATTGAATACCGGAACGGCAGCGAAGACATCACGATGCGAAAAATACCGGGATTGAAGAAGTTCACGAACATCACTTGCAAATGGGGCATCACCGGCGACCTGGCATTTTGGAACTGGGTGGTGGACGGGATGAACGGCCTCGTCCTCCGCACCGAAGGCTCCGTGATTATGTTGAACGAAAACCGCCAGGAAGTGATGCGCTGGAACTTCAAACGCGCCTGGCCGTGCAAGTGGACTGGGCCGGGACTGAACGCAAAGAACAACGAAATTGCGATGGAGACGCTTGAAATCTGCCACGAAGGAATTGAGATCGACGGACAAGCATGACGGCTACGGCAACCATTCCTGGTCTCTATTACAACTTCGTGCGCACGCCCGCACAGTCGGCGGCCTTGCGCTCCGACATTGCTGGATTTATTGGCAGGACCACGCGAGGACCAGTGGGTGTGCCAATGCGAGTCGAAGGCTGGCGCGAATACATGAGTCTCTTTGGCGGACTTTCCAGCGATGCGTCTACACCGTATGGGGTCAAGAGTTACTTCGCAAATTTGGCCACGACCGCATACATCGTTCGCCTCCTTGGTGAAGGTTCGGTGGCAAGCACCGGCTCGTGGAAGGTTTCGGACATCGATCCAGTCACTCACAAGCCTGGTTGGAACTGGCCTGGAGAGAGTGGCCTGACCGCGCTTTCCTATTCGATCGTGGCGAGCAGCCCGGGCGCCTGGGCGAATCGAACGTCAATCGGCATTCGTTACTGGGCGAAAGGCAGCTCGGGCAAGCCGGAGATGGAGTTCGAAATAGCTCCGCCGAATGAAGAAATAGAATTGCTGTCCGGCATTTCCCCGGCCAGCTTGGTTGAGGATGTAAACGCGCGCTCGCAATATTTGCAAATCAGCGCCGACCCTCTTCCCGCCGGCGTTTCGTCCACGGACTTAACGCCGCCTGCAGCGAATCCTGGCGCACGGTATCTGGAGTGGACCGGGATTTCACTCTCCGGTGGTGCAACGGTTCCACCCTCACAAGACGATTACCTGAACGCTGTGCAGTCTGCGGGCGACCAGGTTGATATAGCGCTCACCTGTTGTCCCGACCTCTATTGCGAACCGAATCTCAACAGCGATCAAATGCACGAAGTCATTGAGTCACTTCTGGTACAAGCTGACGCCCTGCATGACCGCGAAGTCATTCTCGATGTTCCGCCGGACCAATCCGATCCAATCAGTGCCGTCGCGTGGGCTTCCGGCCTCCGCAAATCTATCCACGATGAAAAAACGCTTCGCGGAGGTGCAGTCTATTATCCGCGCGTTCGTGTACAAGATCCTCTTGGCGGAACTTCCTCTCCCCTTCGGTGTATTCCATGCAGCGGAGCGGTTCTTGGCGTGATCAGCAGACTCGATGTGCAGCTCGGCCCATACGCGACTCCCGCCAACGCACAGATATACGAAGTCTTCGATCTGTCCAAACCACTGAACGCCAAAGAGCAGACCGCCATCTATCAAGGCGGTCTCAACCTCCTTAAATGTTCTCCGAGCAACGGGCTTTTGGTTTGGGGCGGACGCGTCTTGGGAGTTGAGAGCGAAGCAACCGGAATGTTGGGTGGATTCCTGGCGCATCGGCGACTGATTCAAGTCCTCGTTCGCGCTATTCGCAGAGTCGCGGAACCTCTGGTATTCGAAACAAACGGCCCGCAGCTTTGGCTGGCTCTGGTCCGCGGAATTACCTCCGTTCTCCTGGAGGCATATCGCGCCGGCGCGTTGAAAGGCGCAACACCTGATGAAGCATTCCTCGTGAAGTGCGACCAGACCAACAATCCCCAAGAAAACATCGACAACGGATTGTGCTTCTGCGACATCCAGGTGGCGCCCGCCGCGCCGATGGAATTCATTACTCTGCGCGTGGCAGTGAGCAACCCCGGAAAGCTGGAGGTCTTTGAATCGTGATCGAAGATCCTCTGGTTTCCTACAAATTTCTGGTCACGCTCTTCCCCGGTGACGCATATCTTCCGCCGGCGCAAGCAGCCCTGCTGGCACTTTTCAGTCCGAGCGAATTTCAGGAAGTAAAAGGTCTCGGCGCCGATTTGGAAGTCACTTCCTATCCGGAAGGCGGCGTCAATGATCATGTCCATCTTTTGCCAGTGCGGCATACGTGGACGCGTCTCTCCCTGAAGCGCGGCGTCGTTCGCGATCCCGGCCTTTGGTCCTGGTATATGGCGGGATTGACGCAGTCGCTCGGTGCTCGACGCGACGGCGCAATTATCTTGATGACGCCCGCCGGAACGCCGGCAAAAAGTTGGACGTTTCATGCTGGCCTCGCTTCCAAGTGGGTTGGTCCGGAACTTAACGCGATGACCAACGCTGTCGCGGTGGAATCGATTGAAATCGCCCACGAAGGATTGATCGCGATTCCGCTTTCGACTCCGGGGACACCCTGAACATGGTCACGATTCACAACCTGGAAGTGAAGCTCGAAGTCGAGGGCGAAGGGGACGAGGCTGCGTTTGTGAAGCTGTTTGAGAAATACATCAAGCTCTGGGGGCAGCGCGTGGAAGAAGCAAAGCGCAAGCAAAAGATCGCCGACGAGCATCGTTCAGTTGTCGCGAGCGGCGCGCAGGACGGTGCGTGATGGCAACTCCCGTCCTTTTCGCAGGGCAAAGTCTTGTCCAAGCCTATCTGGAGATCGTTGCGCCTCGAGTGCCGGACCCTGTGATTCCCTTGAAGTTCAATCCAACGGAATATCAGATCCAGAAGGCAAACAATTTTGCGGAAATCGCAATTCCGGGATTGGAGACACCTCCGATCCAATTCATCCGCGGCGCGAGCGAGAAGTTGACCGCAGAAGTGCTCGTCGACACTTCCGACACGCTCGACGACGTGCGCGACAAATACGTCAACAAGTTGCGCGGCTTGATGAATCTCAATCGTGAATTGCATGCGCCGCCCATCGTCGCTTTCACATGGGACCAGCAGGTATTTCGGGGAGTTCTCGATAGCCTGAACGTAACTTACACGCTCTTCACTCCAGATGGAGTTCCGTTGCGGGCAAAGCTCAGTTTGTCCATGAAGGAGTACCGGCCCGTAAAAATCCAGGTCAAAGAGAACCCAACCTCGTCACCCGATTTTGACAAAACGTACGTTGTGCAGCGCGGCGACACGCTGAGTGGAATTGCCTACTCCGTCTATCGCGACAGCAGCGCCTGGCGCGACATCGCTCTCAACAACGACATTCGCGATCCACGCACGCTCGAACCGGGAACAGTGCTGGCGTTGCCGCGATTGCCGCTGGGATCTTGAAATGGCTGACACCTCCATCCTCGCGCCGGGCGTCCCGACGGACTACTACGCTCCGAATTACAAAATCGAAGTGGAGCGCGAGGAAATGGACCCGGAGTCCAAGGGCGACATTCTTGAAGTGAAAGTCACGATGGATTTGGAAAACATGACGCACTTCGACCTCAGCGTAAACAATTGGGACGACCGCTCTCTCTCGTTCAAGTACAGCGACTCCGGCCGCTACGACGTGGGAAACCGCGTCCACGTGCAAATGGGTTACGCGGACAAACTCCTTTCGATGGTTCAGGGAATTATCACTGGCTTGACACCACGTTTTCCCGAATCCGGGCCGCCGACCCTGAGCATCAGCGGCCAGGACGCGCTTGTGAAGTTGAAAAACCGGAAGCCCAAAGACGGTGAAAAGAAAAAATTTGTGAACATGACCGACGCGGACATCGTGCAGGAGATTGCGCAGCGCAATGGTCTGATCCCAAAGGTGAAGCGGACAGATGTAACCCACGACATCGTGATTCAGAAAAACCAGGATGATCTGACTTTTTTAAAAGAACGCGCAAAACGCATCGACTACGACTGTTTCATTGGCATGGATCCCGACACGGGACAGGACGCGCTTTTCTTTCAACCGCCCACAGACAAACGCGACGCAAGCAAAGTCCGCGTCTACGTTTTTGAGTGGGGCAAGACACTCATCAATTTCAATCCCACGCTCAACTTGGATAAACAGGTTGGCAAAGTAACAGTGAAAGGCTGGGACCCGGAGACAAAGTCCATCATTCAATACACGGCCGGCCCAAATGACCTTCCCAAAGCCGATGGAGGCGGAGAGACGGGCCCTGAAGCGATTCAGAAAAAATTGGCCAACCGGGAGGACTTCGTGGTCGACCAGCCTGTTACGAGCCAAAAAGAGGCGCACGATTTGGCGGTGAGTCTCCTGCGCGAGCGCGCGTATTCCTACATCACCGGCAGCGGTCAGGTGATCGGCCTTCCAGATTTGCGCCCCGGCGACAACGTGGAACTTCAAGGACTTGGTAAGCGTTTCAGCGGCACCTACTACGTGACAAAAGTCGAGCACACGCTCGGAGGCTCCGGATATTTGACCAGCTTTGACGTTCGAAATCATAAAGACGGAGGCGTTTCGAAATGAGCGTCACGGCTATTTCCGGCGCGCGTGCCATGGACAAACGGTTCTACGGAATCGTCAGCGGCATCGTTACAGACGTGGAAGACAAAAATGGCAAACAAGGCCGCGTGAAAGTGCAATTCCCCTGGTTTGACAACCAAATGGAGACGGAATGGTGCCGCGTCCGGCAATTTTATGCTGGCAACGGCTATGGCTCCTTCTTTATTCCGGAAAAGGGCGACGAGGTTCTCGTCGGTTTCATTCAGGGGGATATGCGATCGCCTGTGATTTTGGGCGGGCTCTACAACGGCAAGGATTTGCCGCCCTCCCACCGTTCAAGCCAGCAGGATCAGAAGATGATTCGCACCAAGGGCAAACATGAATTGCTCTTTGATGATTCGAGCGGGAGTGAACGCATTCAACTCAAAAGCAACAAGGGCCATACCATCGACCTAAATGACGCGCAGAAAAAAATCACCGTGAAGAGCAACGGCGGACAAACTGTCGAAATTGACGACTCGGCGAAGACGATCACCGTAAGTACGAACGGAAAATCGATAACGGTGAACGGAACGAGCGGCGAAATCAAGCTTTCCGGCATGACCGTCATTTGCGACGGCACGAGCGTCAAGCTTGGCGGGCAAGCCGCGGCGCAATCCCTGATTTTAGGAGAGCTGTTCATGGCGCTGTTCAACGCCCATGTTCATCCATGCACTGCGCCCGGAGTTCCGAGCCTGCCGCCTGTAACACCTATGACTCCAGCCATGCTTTCACTGATTTCGAAAACGAGTTGACCGATGCCACCAGCGTTCTTAGGAAAAGGATGGCGGTTCCCAATCTTGCCAGACAAGGCAGGTTGCCTCGGGTATGTCGACGGCGACGCGAATGTGGAACAGTCCGTGCAAATCCTACTGATGACTGCGCTCGGAGAGCGTGTGATGCGATCCGACTTTGGCACACAAACTCCCAGACTGGTCTTTTCCCCGGGTAGTTTGCAATACCTCAAGCTGATCGAGAACACGATCGCAGATGCGATAAAAAACTGGGAGCCTCGAATTGATTTGGTCAGCGCACTGGCGGAAGCGGATCCCGCGGACGAATCAAAGATCACCGTCTCCGTGATCTACACGGTTCGCCAAACAAATACTCGCACAAATCTTGTCTTCCCCTTCTATGTCGGAACGACGCAGGTGACCGCATGAGCCTGCAACCAATTTCTCTGGACACTCTGAATTGGGATCAGATTTCGACTGCGATTCGCTCTCGCATTCCCGCAAATTCGAACGGCAAATGGACACTTCACGCACCGGTCGATCCGGGTGTCACTTTAATTGAACTCTACGCGTGGCTGATCGAGCAAAGGCTTTACTGGATGGATCAGACGCCGGACGATTTGATTTACGCCTCGCTCGCCTTGCTCGGAGAGGCGCCGAAACCCGCACTGGCCGCTGTAACCGTAATGCAATTGATTGATGACGCCCCTGCTGCTCCAGCACTGCGCACCGTCAATGGCGGAACCACACTCCGACTGGGACAGACAAATCCCGCGCTGATTTTTACAACAGACAACGATGTGACGCTGTTGCCGATGGACGAAGGCGCATCCGCAGGGCTCCGCATTAACGGCAGCGATCAGTCGGCAGATTTACAGCAAGGCCGACCGGTTTCGGCGATCGTTCCTGGCGCAGCAACTGCAAAAATCGAATTCCTGTTTCCGCTGAACGCCCCGCTTAAGGGTCCAGCTTCGGGAACTTTTTCCTTCTTGATTGACTTGGAAGATCTCGGCGGCATCGCGCCACAGTGGTCACACTTCGCAGCCGACGTTCCGCCGCCCGCATCGTTAACTTGGTCCTACCGCGGCAATTCCGCAACTGGGACGTCGCCGTTCGCGGCAGCCCAAATCGCGGATGGCACCTCGGGACTTCGCCGTCCTGGCATCATCGAACTGCCGATTCCCGGCGATTGGCAAGCGGAACCTGGGGCCGCAACGGCCGGCGCACAAATATATTCCGTCGTCCTTACCATTGCCAACGCACAGTATCCCGCGCCGCCTCGAATTTCTCGCGTAGTGCCCAACGTTGTCATCGCGCGTCACCGATTCGCACGAACAAAACAACCGAAGAACACAGACACTTGGCTTCCGCTTCCAGGAAACCTCATCCCTTTAACAAGCGACGTCACCGGTACCGCACTCTCGGAATTCCCACCCATCGAAGACTCGATTCGCGTCACGATTGCCGAACCGGATAGCACGCACACATGGAGCAGAGCCAATAGCCTATTCAACGCCGGTTCACAGGACCGCGTTTTCCTGGCAAACCGCCAACGCGGCGAGGTCAGCTTCGGCGATGGACTGACTGGTCGTCTGCCGCGCCCTTCGGGGCCGGCCGCAATCACCGTCAACTACGACGCCGGCGGAGGAGCCGCCGGACTGGTTGGCGAAAATGGCGAGTGGAATGCGATTGACCCATCGAATGGAGGCGCTGCGCAAAATCTTCGCGGACTCAATGTTGTTGCGGGGATAGAAGGCGAAGAAAGCGAATCGCTCGCCGACGCGCAGCTGCGCGTGCGGGCCTCTCTCAAGGAAATCGACCGCGCAGTAGTCGCCGACGATTTTGAAGTCCTGGCGCGAACAACTCCCGGTGCAGGACTCGCTCGTGCCGAGGCAGCCATCGGACGGCATCCGGACTTTCCTTGCACCACGGTACCCGGCGCCGTGACGGTTTACGTTGTGCCCTTTGCCCCGCGCGACGGTTTCGGTTTGTTTGGCGGCGATGCCGATTTTGTTGCGGCGCCGGTCGCTGATCCGGGCCAATTGTCGGCAGTTTCACAACGGTTGGATGGCGAACGATTGATTGGCACTCAAATATTCGTCGAGCCCGCAAAGTACCGTCGTGTTTCCCTCACTGCTCAAATCTCCGCATCCTCGGCTGTCTCAGCTTCGTTGCAGGCTCAGATGCGAGCGCGACTTCAGCAGTTCCTCGATCCACTCTCCGGTGGCGACGCCGGCGACGGCTGGCCGTTCGGCGATCCTCTGCGACCCACGGCTTTCTTGCGTGAGCTTCAGCAGGTGCTGGGCGATCGCGGCTCAATACAAAGTGTTTCCATCCAGCTCAGCGGAATGCCTTCCCCAGAGAGTTGCCAGGACGTCGCAATCGGCGCATACGAACTGCCCGTGCTTGAGAATGTGGTATTTCAGGTTGCGATAACCGCTTCGCGCGTCGGAGGTCTGCAATGAGCGGCGCGTGGTGGGGAAAAGAGGCGACGCCTGCGCAACGTCTGCAGGACGTGTCGCCGAATGCCACTCCTCAGACTGAGTTGCTGCTCTGCGACAGCTCGCGAGAGGAAGTGCTCAAGGAACTCCTGGCGAATGCTCCGCCGTTTACGCCGGAATGGACGAACCGCAGTGCCGGGGATGCAGGGACGGCGCTACTGAAACTGTTCGCGGAAGAGCTTGAGCCCGCTCTCGAACGCATCAATCTTTTGCCCCAGAATTCCTTCATCCAGTTCCTGAATAATACGGGAATCAGCACGCGGCCAGCGACTCCAGCCGAAGCTCTGCTGCAATTCACGCTCGCGGACGGTGCGACGCAGCCCGTCCCAATTCCGCAAGGATTTCAAACCAGCGCACCCGCCGCCGATGGTGGACCGCCGGTAATTTTTGAAACAACGCAATCACTAAGCGCCGTACCTGGCTCCATCAAAGAGCTTTACACGCTCGAACACGGACTCTATGAATCGCTGGATCCTACGACGGATACAGTGCCGTTTTTTCCGTTCGGAGGGAAACCAAAACCCGGCGTGGCGCTCCTGATTGGCATTTCTGCAAATGACGCTGCAGACCTCGGATCGCAGATCTCCCTAGGATTCGACGTGCAGGGAGAAGCTGGAGTGCCCGCTCCTGTATCCACGGGGGGATCCGTGCCGACGCCTGCGCCGCTGTCTCCGCTATTGCAGTGGAGTATTCTTAACGGCGCGTCATTCGAAAGCGCAAAAGTTCTATTCGACGAAACCGACGGCCTCACCAGCAGCGGAATTGTTGCACTGGAAGTTTCTGATCAGTGGATCCCTGGAATTCCTTCAGGTTCGTCCGACACGCAGCCGCTCTTCTGGATTCGTGCCCAGATTGTATACGGCGCCTATTTGAAGGCGCCTGTTTTGTTGTCGATAAGATTGAATGTGGCTCGAGCGATCGCCGCTCGAACCATCCACGATGAAGTCTTGACGCCCGTGGCAAACACCAAAGGCTCCGTGATGCAGTTAAGCCAGACACCTATTCTGTCCGGTAGTGTCGTTCTCTCTGTTGACGACAGCTCCGACCTGACTTTCGCTGGGGCATCTCCGTTGGCGCTTCCCGGCGCCGCGTCAACCGTCACAACCGCTGGTCAAGACTGGCAACAAGTCGACGACTTGGCACAGTTTGGACCGGATGACAAAGTCTACGTTCTCGATCTTGCCTCGGGCCTTGTTCAGTTCGGCGACGGCGTCCACGGCAAAGCCCTGCCCCAGGGCTATCGAAACGTGGCGGCAAAAAGCTATCAAGTTGGTGGCGGCAGCGGTGGCTCGGTTGCGGCTGGCAAGATCACGAGTCTTGTAAATTCCGTTCCATTCCTGAATGCGGTTACGAATCCAAAACCCGCGACGGGCGGACTCGACGCGGAAACGCAGCAGGAAGCGCTCATACGCGGGCCCGCCGAGTTGCGCGCGTTTGGCCGCGCCGTCGCTCCTGCAGACTACGCCGCCCTCGCTCTTCGGACGCCCGGCGCAAAAGTTGCCCGCGCATTTGCCGTGGCGGGTTTTCATCCAGCCTTTTCAGGCAAACCGATTCCCGGAGTTGTTTGCGTCTTTGTTGTGCCACAGACGTCTGGAACTTCGATTCCCATCGCTGACAGCGATACGCTCCGCGCTGTTTCGTCATACTTGAGCAGGCAGATCGCGCCTGCGGGCGCTGAAATTGTCGCCGCAGCTCCCGTATTTCACAAAGTTCGCGTCATCACAACCGTAGCTGTGCTGGCAGGGGCAAATCCAAGCGCCGTGGCCGCGAGTGTCACAGCTCGCATCAATTCTTATCTCGACCCGATCAATGGCGGAGACGATGGCAGCGGATGGCCATTCGGCGGAACAATTTCGTTTTCCTCATTAGTGCGGCAAATCGTTGCGGGAGTCCCTGAAGTGACCGCCGTTCCGAATCTTCAATTCGTAGTTGACGGAATTCGCCGCGGCAACTGTACAGACTTTCCAATCAGCGCATATTCCCTGCTTTGGCCGGGAACTCATGAAGTGTTTGCGATATTGCCGGAGGCTAAGCCATGAGCTGCGGCACCGGTAAACCGAACTTCCAGTTGCTGGATTGCAACGTGGGGTGGGCCGAACCCGATCCCGCGAAGACGAATCTCGACGGATTTGGCGATTGTGACGGTCTGCGACTCTTGCTGAAAAATCCGTCCGCCATCGATCCGTCAGCAATCACGGCTTGCATTCCGCCCGCGCGACTCGCCCGAGGTTGCGGTTCGTGCGAATGGTTTCTCGTCACCAAATCACCTCCGTGCTCCCGGCTGCTGAAAAGAGACGCTTGCCATCACGAGTGGGGCGAACTTTGGACTAGCAAATTCACGCCAATCCAACTGGTGGACGCCGTCGCAATCGCAACTTGGCGTCGCTATGTCGCGGTGGCCGACCGTGCTGTCGGACGGGTCTACTTGCTAAGCGCTTCAGGACTTCGACTCGTCGCTCAGGTATCGTTCGACAATCCTGCGGCGGTCGCGTTCTCTTCGACGGGTGAGCTGTTTGTTGCCTCTAGTTCGAAATCGCAGATTTTTCGTTTCGGCCTGGACGGAAATTTGAGAGGAATTCTTCAAGGCCCTGTCGCAACCGGGATCAATCGTATCGCCGTTGATAGAACCACGCGGCTGTGGGTGGTGTCGGTAGACGCAGGTGGCACATGGCAATTGTGGTCTGCTGCAATTTGCGATGGAATATTCCGAAGCGAAACCATCGCGAGCCTACAGGGAGCGTTTCCACCCTCAGGCGTCAGCGCCGAATCCCCCGAAGGATTTTGCCTCAACGATACAAGCGGCGGTTCGGTTGGCTGCTTTTCTTGGTATGGCCGGCCAATTCCCGCCGACGAAATAATTCCCGCGCCTCCACCGGCAGTCCAATCGCAGGGTCAGCTGCTGACCAGTGCGCTCGACAGCGGGATCCCTCGCTGCAAATGGCACCGCGTGCGCCTCGATGCGGACGTTCCATCGGGCACTTCGCTTGAAATCTCTGTCGCCACCACCGAGGACAAAAATATTCAGGCACAAGGCTCCCTGGGTGGCGATCCTCAATGGCAGACGTTCCCTTCGGGAGCGCCACATCCATCCGATTGGACCATCGCCGCGCCGGGCTTCCTCGATTTTCTGATCCAACAACCTCCCGGCCGTTATCTCTACTTACGGATTCGGTTTCGGTCCAGTGACGGCATATCTACGCCCATCGTCCGTCGCGTTCGCATCGATTTTCCTAGAACGACAAGCATCGAACATCTCCCAGACATCTACCGCCAGAATCCGAAGGCCGAAGAGTTCACCGAACGATTTCTCTCACTTTTCGATGCGTTGCTCTCGGATACGGACAATCTCATCACGGGCTACCCCGCGCTGCTCGATCCCACCGGTGTTCCCGATCAGCTTCTTCCGTGGCTTGCAAAGTTCTTCAGCATCAGTCTCGATCCAACCTGGAATGCGGACACATCTAGAAAAGTGATTCAATCTGCGGCAAAGCTGTACCGCGAGCGCGGTACACCCGCGGGTTTGCGCGATGCGATCCAGCTGGTCTTTGGAATTTCTCCAGCCATCCTTGAATCGAGTCCTGTTGGCCCTTGGGGCGCAGTAGGAACGGGAAACTCCCACAAGACCTGTGGCTGCACTGGTAGCCAATCCGCTTCGTCAATTCGTCGAACAGCAAAACTGGGTTCGGTGCGCCTGTTCGGAAAAACAAAGGTCAGATTCCGCCTCGGCAGTTCGCCCCTTTCCGGCGCGCCACTTCGTAGCTACGGAAATCCGGACCTCGATCCATTCGCAGACGGCAGTTACCGATTCCGTGTTCTCGTCCCGCCCTTGGCGGATACCTCGGAGCAAACGAAAGAAAGACTCCAGTACCTGGTGGAAGCACAAAAGCCGGCGCACACGATCGCCTCGATTCGGTTCGGCGGAACCGGTTTCCTTTTGGGCCATTGGTCCGCCGTCGGGATCGACACGGCTTTTGTTGCGCTCCCATCTCCGATTCTGGGCGCCAGCGGAAATATTCGGCTGCGTCGAACATCGATTCTGTGGGGGAGCCAGCAAACTCCCAACACTGGGATGAAGCTCGGCACGAGATCGATCGTAGGTATTCAGACAATTGCGGGGTGAAGCTATGGCGACAACGACGAAGGAACCAGAGCACGACGCTGGAAAACAAGCCGAATGCATGGAGACGGCGGATTTTCTCCGCTTGAAATATTTTTACGGCCAGATGTTGACCGCCAGCGATTTTCAGACGGAGCAGGATTTCTTTCGAGAAAAGCTCAAGCTGCACAATCGCTGCTTGCATGGCTACGGTGTCGTTTGCGGTTTGCGCGTTGAGCCCGTGCCGATTCCGCCCGATTGTGATGACAAGCATCGCGAAGAGTATCACTCCCTCAAACAGAAGCTTACAGACTTGCTGCAAAAAAAAGCGGCTGCCTCCCCCGATTCTCAGCCACAGCCCGCCGCCGCGCCGAGCCCAACAGCCGAAACACCGGCTCCAGCTCCTGCTCCACCCACGGCTCCAACTCCTGCACCGGCTCCCGCCGTGGCTCCGCCTGCCTCTCCGGCAGCGACCTCTGCTCCGGTTCCCCAACCCACCAACGCGCCACAAGCTCCCGTCACTCCGCCGGCAGCCGCTACACCGGCTCCCACAGAAAATTTGGACGCCGAAATAGAAGAAGTACGCCGAGCGCTGAGCAAGCTCCACAAGGAATGTTGCCACGAAGAGCCCAAAACAAAAGTCCACATCGACTGCGGCCTCGCAATCGATTGCGAAGGCAATGAACTCGTTGTACGGAAACCACTGACCGTCGATCTGCTCGCGGCGCTCGATTCCCAATCGGCTTATCTCGTCAAACATGGAGTGCACTCGCTCTATCTGAGCATCTGCTACTGCGAAAAGGACGTCGATCCGGTTCGCCCCGTTTTTCCCGAAGCTTGCGGCGCCTCGATGGATTCCGCTTTCGGTAAAGTTCGCGAGTCTGTTCGAATCCAGGTGAGCCTCGATCCTCCGCCGAAAGATCACCGCTGCGAGCCGTGCTGTGAAGCCTGCAAGAGTTGCTGTCTCTTGCTCGCACGAATCGATTGCTTTGTTCCGGGCCACGAGATTCAGCCTCATCACATCCACAACGAAGTGCAGCGACCCATAAGCCTGTATGAACCGACGACCATTACCGGCGTCAGTTGGAAACACGGCCACACCTACACGCAGGAGGAAGCTCGCGAGCTACTCGGCACGGACGACGAGCACAGCGAACACCACGACGGTTTGGAAATTCGCTTTTCGAAACCCGTCCGCGCTTCGACGATTCGCAGAGGCGTTCTCGACGTTTGGGTCGTCGAAGGAGGCCGCGGCCGTTCCGGCAACATCTATAACAAAGCCGGCAAGTTCGTGCACAAGCAGGATCACGGATTCGTCGAACGAATCCGTTTCCGCGACACCACAGAGGAGACCCTGGAACCCGGCGACAGGGTCATCATTACACTTCGCACTGATTTCATCCTCGACCGCTGCTGCCGCTCGGTCGACGGAGAGAATACCGGCGGCCGTGTTCCTCAACTTCCGGAATTTGCGCACCGCTTCCGTCATCATGCCGCCGGTGAAGAGCATCACGAGCACGAACACGAAGGCGAACATCATCCGCACGCCGAAGAATGTTGTCACCCACCCGGAAGGCCGGGCCCGTGGACATCGGGAAATCGAATTCCCGGCGGCATTTTCGAGAGTTGGTTTTTCATTCGCGAAGACGAAAACGATCGTGATCGCCGGAAGAGCAAGTAGGAGGATTACCATGACCGCTACGACAGCTACGAAAAAAGGTTGTGGATGTGGATGCGGCGGCGGTGCAACCACCGCGGCGAGCCCCTGCAAATGTGGTGGCGCGTCCTGCTCGCTTTGCCAGGACCAGAGCTTTGTGCGTCCTCGATTCTTCGCCGGGCAACTCCTGACCGAAGACGACCTGCAATTGCTCGAGGACTATTCGCTCGCCAAGAACCGATTGCATATGCGTCATTTGTTTGGCGCTGGAGTTGTTTGTGGACTCGAAGTCACCTGCTATCCCTGCGGCGGCGGTAAAGTCATCGTCAATCCTGGCTACGCCCTCGATTGTTGCGGCAACGACATCGTTGTCTCGTGCTCGACCGAACTCGACATCAACCAAATGATCCGGGAGTTCCTGCGCAAGCAGCGCGGCGGCGCCGACTGCGGCGACCCATGCGCCGGCACTGTATCTTCCTCCGGCGGAACTTCTCCTGCGGGAACGCCAGGCGCGCCAGCCGCCACAACTCAAACCGGGGCTTCAGAAAGTGTCACCCCGCAAAAACACGCGCACAAATATTGCCTGTACGTGAATTACTGCGAACAAGCTTCTGACCCGGTCGCACCCTACGCAACCGATGATCCTTGCACCTCCACTGCGTGCGAAACCACGCGGACGAAGGAAGGGTTCCGCTTCGAGCTTCGGTGCCCTCCGCCAGCCAACCCGTCATTGGGAATTTGCGGATCCATCAGCGATTGTTTGGGAGACGAAACCGCATACTCGACCGTCGCCGCTAGCAATCAACGGCTTGGCACATATTTCGAAAAATATCAGGCCGCCTACAGTCAATATCAACAGAGCCCCGTCCGCGTCCTCGGTCCGACTTTTTTTGACGATTGGCAGGCACACGTCGAGAATCTGGACACATCGTTAAAGGCGCTGACAACAAAACCTCAGGACGCGGTGGACAACGCCCTCATCGTCGCGAGCGATCTTGCGTCGTGGCAAACACAAGACAATCTTCAATTGCTCGCGCGAACGGCCAACGCGGATACCACCGAGTTGATCAAAGCCACCACCTCATCCTTGAATACTGCATTTAAAGCTTTCCAGTCGCAGGACTTTCAGACTCAGTATTCGGACACGCTCGACGTAGCCTGGCTAAATTCGCTGAATCTGCTTTCAACGCAATTGCTCTCGCTCGCCAACACGGCAGCCACAAGCGCGCCGACAACCACCGCGGACGTGCCCGCTCATGACACAACTACTCAACCCGAGTTGCTCGTCAGGACGCCCTCCACACCCGCGCCGAACTTCTCTTTCCAGCTCCTCGCCTATGGAGCTCCCTACACCGCGGCATTTCACAACGAAGCCCTGGTTCGTTTGGACGGAATGGACGCATGGATCGAAAATCGCCTTGCTCAAGCGCAAGCAAAAACGCATTGCACGCTTCCGCGTCTGGACACTTTGCCCGCACCGGCAACGGGCGATGTCAGTCGCGGCCAATTCTCCCAGCTCCTGGATCGCGGAACTCAGCGTTTGACCACCGTGTTTCAACTCATTCGCGATTGCATCTGCAACGCGATCAACCCTCCCTGCCCGGACTGTGACGACACGGGCGTGCTCCTCGCGTGTATCACCGTGTGCGATTGCCAGGTCATCGACATATGCAACTTGGAACGTACGTTTGTTCTGACGTGGCCGACCATTCGTTACTGGATTCCCGAAATCGCAAAGATCGGAAATGCTTTCGAGAGCCTGTGCTGCCCAAGTCAGTGCGACGACACATCCACAACGTCGGGATTCTCACCCGGCCGGTTCGCGGGCAGAGATCCAAATGCCGCGACCGCCCTTACACTATTGGCTCTCTTGGTGGCCGAGTGTGGCATCAAGCTTCCCATTCGGAACACGTCTGCGTCCTTTGCATCAGACGGCCGAAATCAAATCGTCAATTCGCTTCGCGACTTCTTCGCACCTTCCGCCACCGCGACAGCAGCGGCGGCTGCCCCAAGCCCTTCGCCAACGGCTGCTACAACTGCTTCCGCACCGAACGAGGCGCTGACCCAAAAACTGGTGGCGACTCAGCACAACTTCGATCTGCTCTCCCGTGATCACCGCAAATTGCTCGACCGTGTTGGAAAACTTGAAAAAGCAGTCGCTCGCAAGGGAGTTTCACTCGACGCTTAGGAGCCATCATGGCCACTACAATTGTCAGACCGACTTTTTATGAAGGGGAAGTCTTGCCCGCCGCCGATTTGGTCAGTTCGGTGGACTCTGCTCGGGGCCAAATGGCCCGCCACGACCGCTACCTTCATTCCTGGGGAATCGTCACTGGCCTCAGCTTAGTCGGCACTGACGCAACCCTCGCCGGTGGGACCAAGTACAAAACCATTGTGGTTCAACCGGGAATTGCGATCGACGGAACTGGCCGCGAAATCGTCGTTCCGAGCCAGATCTCATTGGTCTCGACCGAATTTCAATATGCAGTCAATCCGAAGGACAATATTTGGTATCCGGTTTTTCTTACCGGCCAGGACGAACCTGCGCCTCCATCAGCCAATTTGACGGGCGCTTGCAACACGTCGCTTCCCACCGCCATTCAGGAGAACGCTTCCATTGTGTATGGCTCCCCTGGCGCCGAGCTGAATCTCGATCAGCAAACCATTCCCGCGCTCACCGCCGGACCGGCTGATGGAACCACAAGTGATCCGTGGCAAATCCTGCTGGGCTTCGTCAGTTGGAGCACCGCCGCTCTCCAGTTCATCGATGTCGCGACGATGAGTCCGGACAGCGGAATCGGTCCTCGTTATGTCGGCGTGAACGCAGCCTCGGTCGTATCGCAAAGCGGCCAGTTGCAGCTGGCAACTCATCCAGCAAGCTTCGTCGGCCAGTCGCCCTCGATGGCGATGGCGATACAGGAATCAAGCGGCGGCCAGCTCATTTTCGGAAAACAAAATCCGGATGGCAGTATCACTCAGGTCTTAACGGTCACTTCGAAAGGCGACATCATCGCCGCTGGAAAATTTACCGGCGCCGTGACTCCCGGCAGCGTCCAAGTCCAATCGGGAATTGCTTCCGATGGCATGACGATTCCCTTGCCCATTGGTATCGACCCCGCCAGCGTCGATGCCGGAAAAGTGACGCTCTCCATCCACGTCACACCGCACTTTCAACAGCCCGTTGGCCCTTCGGGTGGCACCTATTTCCCTGTGCCTTATGAATGTTATGTCGATGACAATCGCCAGATTCACTGTCGCCTCCAATGGTGGAAGTCGACTCTCAATCTGGCAGACGTTCAGATCCTTCCGGCACTTTGCGATTACACCGTGATCGCCGCCGTTGCCGCATCGGGGAGTTGAGAATGAACAAAGAACTGAATTTGCTTTACATCAAGTCGACCGGACATGTGATTGCCGCGTTCACGCGCAGCGGAGAGCCCACTCAACCGGAAACAGCCGCTGACGCATTCGTCGGTGACGGCTTTCACCTCCGTGGATTCGGCGATGTCTCGGAGTTCTACAGCCAGAGCGATTTCAACAGCGCCGACCTCATGATCCCAGCTTCGGAGATCGGCATTTTCCGCACCAGCTTCGACTCCACGGTTCTCAATGCTCCGTTCGATTCACAGATGATCAATCTGGACACTACGCCGGCTCTCGGTACATTCAGCAATGCAAAGCCGGCGCCGCCAGCTACCTTACCGGTGACTCCTGCACCGACGCAATCGCTAAAGGTCACGTTGGCAGGCTCGCTTTCTGGCCCCACAAACGCGACTTTCATCTTGATTTCGCCGTCGCCCGCTGCGCCGATCGTGAAATCGAGCCTCATCCAGCCCCCCAATCCGTCACTCCCCAATCAACAAATCGATATTCCGCTGCCTGCATCTCTGAGCGTGGGCGAATACTACGCTCTCATTTTTCTCGCCGGGTATCCGGCATGTGTTCTTCCGTTCCAGATCAATTGAGGATGCAGCCTTGCCAGAGTTCGCTATTCGCCGGTGCAGTTTGCGTGTCGTACGCCGCAGTGGCTGGAGCTGGGGCTCGTCGCCCCGTCGTATTGCGGAAAATGCCATGCGCCTGCTTCCTGCGCTGATCGAAAAAAGCCTGCCCGGTATTTTCGACGGCGACCAGGATTGCGAGTATTCCGCTCCGATCGAACTGCGATTGCGGATCGGTATTGGCGAACTCCAGAGTAGTCTCAGCGCGAGTCATCGACAGAATTCAGAAGATGCGGCGGTAGTTGATGCCGGACTGGCAAAAAAGTTCGACTTGGCGCTCCGCGCCGCGCTCGGCATTCCTTTTCCTTCCATCGGCGAACCATCGTCTAAATCGAAAGTTTCCTCGACACGTTCTCACGAGCGGGGTGCGGACGTTGGCCCTAAATCTAGCCAAAAGCCTATCGAAAAACTCCTGCTGCGGTGGCTTGAAGACGGCGTCCTTGAACTTCAAATCAGCCGACTCTCGTTGTCGGAACTCGAATCCTGGATCGCAGTCCTGCGAGCTGCAACGGGCCCTCCCTCTGAACTCTCACCCGATCAAATCTCTTTTCTCAACCACGAGCTGCAACCGGAGGTTCTGGCGGAGGGAGTTCATTCCAGGCCGGAGTCGCTCTTCATTTTGCGTCGCCAAATTCTCACGGCTGCCCGCGCTGCCGAGAAGTTCAACATCCCGATCACTTCTCAAGAACTTTGGCGCCAAATCGAACGCGTAATTTCTCCCGGTATTCCCAAAAGTCCTGACGAAGTCGTTGCCGAGACTTCCGAAGCCGAGCCTCACGAATCAAAGCGCCGCCTATCCGCGCCAATCGAAGCGACGCTGCCGGTAAACAACCCGCAGCTCTCTATCATCGAGCGCAACGTCTCCCCGCTATCTTTAAACTCAACCTGGGATGCACACATTTGCACGGCCCTTCCCTTTCTTGTCCTCGCGCCGCTGCGGCGCTTGGACTATTTCGAAACACTCGCCGCTACTCTGCAGGCAGGCGGTCTCGAGGACTCCGCACCTTTATTCGCCGTTACTCTCGCTCGCAAAACTCTGCCGGCTCCCGAGCGTGGATGGCGCCGAACGGGCGACGCGGACTATGCATCCGCCGTCGCAGCCGGTTTGCAAAGTTCCGTCACCGACGAATCACTCGAAGATTTTTCGCGAAACTTCACGGCTCATCTCGGCCCCGTCGCTCGCCTGTTGGAGGATCGCGTTCAGGATGGACACGCAATCGGCACGCCGGTCACTCTCATGCGCTCCGCCGCCCCGAATTTCGCCGGCTGGTTATTGGTTGACGCACCTGGATGCTTCCCAATCTCTTTTTCGAATGACTTTTCTCAAATTATCGCGAAGCTTGCTCTCATGCAGCGCCCACTCGTTTTGCTCGATCCGGACTCCGCGATTCCTGCCGTGGTGCGCCAGCTCGAACAAGCACGAATTCGATTCCTCACAAATGCTCGGCCCGGCCGCGAAGAAGCGTGGCACCGCCTGAATCGTCCGTCCGATGAACCACTCTGGACAAACGGCTTTAACACGGACACGCAAGAACTCCGACATGCAGTCGTCAGTTTCTCCGCCGCGCAGGAAGAAGCATCCGGCATGTGGAACGATTTCGTCGTCTCACGGCCAGGTGTTCCGCGCACTGCAATGCCTGACCTCGAGCAACTTGTCTCATTTTCCGCCGCAGTATCGCTGGGCCTCATTGCATGGGACTTGTGGCACACACGCGGGAGAACCACGCCGCAACTCGCGCTCGAGCGGTTCGCGGATTTCGACGCACGCGTGCGTTTCGACGCCGATTGCATAACGGTCCGGCTCCCCATGGGCCGCCGCTACTCCGAACTTCGCGAAAGCGGCCTCTTGCAACCAATCGACGGAATTCCTTGGTTCCCGGGTTGCCGGGTGGAATTCAACGGAGGATAAATGGACAGCCTTGCCTCCCTCGCCATCGCGCACCTGATACTTCGGCTACAGCCAATTAACCGCGCCCTTCGCGTTGCCGTCGAAAATCAGCGCGCTGACGCCGAACGGCTCGCGCGCCCCGACGTATCCGCTCTTTGCGTAACCAGCGACCACGTCCAATTGTTGCTGCAGCAAATCGATTTCGTACAAAGCGGCATGGCTCTCTGCAGCTCTCCGTCAGCTCTCACTCCTGAGGAATTGGACGCCGAGGCGGAACTCCGCAGCGCTGCGTCGGCCACGTCCTTGTTTCTTCCGCTGGAACGAATGGTTTCGGAACTTTCGCTCACGGAATTCGAAACTGAAGTCATTTTGATTTGCGCAGCTGTCGAGTTCGATCCCAAATATGAGCGCATCTTTGCGTTCTTGCTGGACGACCTCAACCGCAAATTGCCTTGTCTAGAACTGCTTACTTCTCTCACCGCGAGTTCTCTGGATGAACGAATCGCGCGTCGCCATGTCCTCGGTTGCTCTGGTCAGCTTCGTCGTCGTGGAATTCTTGTACCCGTCGGCGATGCCGCATCTGAACTGCGCCAGGAATTCCGGTTGGCTCCCGGTGTTTTCGATTTTCTCGCCGGCACGTCCAAAGCGAATCCTCGCCAGTGGCAAGACCGCTTCGAAGTCCCAATTCCCGCATCGTCAATTCCGCCAAGCGGAATCAACCCTTCTGAATTTGCGCACTTGTGCGACGCCTTGTCCCAGGGATTTGTCCAAATCGTCGGCATCTGGGGCTCCGATTCGAACGGCACGCACGAACTGGTCCAAGGCATCGCCTCCGAATTAACAATTCCGCTCCGCCGGATCACTTGTCAGGATTTGCTCGCGCCGAATCTCGATATTCGTGCGTTTCTTCAAGAGCAGCTAACGATTGCCGCAGGCCTTCATGCAATCTTCTGGCTGGAATTCGAATCGCTGGATGACTCCAGCAATGCACGCATCTCTCAGATTCTCGCCGACACGCTCTCTCGCTCACCGGTTCCTGTAGTCGTCACTTCCACATCGCCATGGCGCCCTGCCTCACTTCTGCGTTCTGGCTCGTATACCGAAATTGAGCTCAGCGAACTCGACCACGCAACACGCGAAACAATCTGGTCGCAATCCTTTCCGGAACTTGCCGGCGACGAGGTTTCAAAAATCAGCTCCCGATTCGCACTCAGTGCCGCGGACATTCGCTCCATCTCGGAAATCGCCCGCGCTCGCGCTCGCGTCTGTGGCAACGGTGCTCCCGATCCCGTGCAACAACACGTAGCTGCTGCCTGCAACGTAGTCGCGCAACGCCACAGCACTCATTTCGCCACGGTGGTACGCCCCCGCCGCGGTCCCGACGACTTGATCTTGCCCCCTCAACTCCACCTGCAGATTCTCGAAATTGCGTCCTTCTCGCAGCTCGGCGCACGCATCGACGCCGATTGGGGCTTCGGCCACTTGGCCAACGGTTCCGGAATGAAAGCCATTTTTACGGGCGAGCCCGGCACTGGAAAAACTCTCGCCGCCGAAGTCATTGCCGGAATCCTCGGCCTCTCTCTTTACAAAGTTGATCTGGCGCGCGTCGTCTCCAAATGGGTCGGCGAAACCGAAAAAAATCTCGAGTCCGCGTTTCGCGAAGCGGAAGAGAGTCACTCCGTCCTTTTTTTCGACGAAGCCGAAGCTCTTTTTGGTAAACGTGCCGAAGTTCAGCATGGAACTGACCGCTATGCGAATTTGGAGGTCAGCTATTTGCTTCAACGGCTGGAATCAAGCAGCGGCTTGGTCATTCTCGCCAGTAACGTAAAAGATCAAATCGACTCCGCGTTCACGCGCCGCTTTCACGCCGCGGTTCATTTTCCAAAACCCGGTCCGGAAGAGCGGCTTCGCATCTGGAAACTGGCATTCCCGCAATCCGCTCCGCTCGACGACTCAGTCGACATCGCCGCGCTTGCGCGTCTTGATATGACCGGCGCGGCAATTGTCGGAGCCGCGCGCACAGCTGCCTTGCTCGCCGCAGATTCTGGTTCGTCTCGAATCACAATGCAACACGTTATTCGTTCCGCATCGCGCCAGTATCGCCGCGAAGCAAGAGTCCTCACTCCCGTGGATCTCGGACCTTACGGAGCTTTGTTGCAAGGGGCAACATGAGCCCAGCTGCAGTCAACGCATCGCCGGAAAAATCGCACCACACCGAAACTCTCGTGCGTTCCGCCGCTCCGCGACCCACCCTCGCGAAGCAGCCCCGGCCCGCCGCGGCTCACAATGAAGCCTTGGCGCCCACGTCGCCAGCAGCGACGACTATCGTCTCAGCACCAGCCATTCCGCCCGCGACGCCGGCCGCCGCTCCCTCCACACCGGCGCAAGCGTTGGCGCTTCAATCATCTTATGGCAACGCTGCTGTCGCGCGCGCAGCTTCCACCGGAGAACTCAGGCCCGCCGCCGCTGCCGAACCAGCTTCGAAGGGCGCCGCCCCTCCCGCAGAATCTCCATCAACTAAATCCGTCATCGCCGCGCCCACATCTGCTTCGCAAACTCCGGGCAACATCGCTTCCCCCGCCGCGCCGCTGCCTGCGCAAACTTTGCCGGCAACTGCCGTCGCCTCTGCCGCGCCAGCCGTCACCCCAGACGCCGCCGCCGCATCCGCCCCCACAACTGCAGCCGCATCAACTCCATCCGCAGGTGGCTCCGCGCCAGCTGGCAAAGCAACTGGCCCTGCAGCTCTCGCAGCGAAGCCAGCGGAAAAGAGCGCCGGAGCACATGCGGGCGGCGCAAAACACGAAACCGATCAGCACGCAAAACCTGCGCCCGCGGCAGCAGGTTCCGCCGGAGCATCTGGAGCTCGCAGTCGTTCCGCAGCAAACGATCCAGCTTTCCAGTCCGTCGTCAAACATGCAAAAGCCGTCGCTCACCATCAGGCCACGCACGGCTCCGCAAAAGGTAAAGCCGCGGAAGCCAGCGCTGCCGCCGTTCCTCCCGGCAACGAAGTTTCGAGCCGCGCAGCCGCGCGGCAGACCGCGACGATGGAAGCGCAAAAACCGAAACGCTTCAATCGCGAAGCCTTCAAATCTTCACTCCTCGGAAAAATCAAAGCGCCCAGCACTCTCAAGGAAGCCGACAACTTCAAGGAAAACAACAATCTTGGCGAAGTCAAAACTTCCGTCAATTCCCAGGTCGCTGATCAAAAACAGCAATCCCAGGGCGCCCTTCCGCAAAAAGTCGCGGAAAATCCCGACGCCTCCGGCATCGATCCGAAACCCGTAACTCCTCTTCCCGACGCCGGAATCGGTCAAGGCCAGGGAGTCGCCGCTGCTGGCGCCGCTCCGAAGCCCGCCGACAATTCTGAAATCGATCTGAGCGCCGGGCCCAAAGAAGTCGACAAGCAGATGTCCGACGCGCAAGTTACCGACGAACAGCTCGAAAAATCCAACGAGCCGGCGTTCCAATCCGCCGCGGGTGAAAAGAAAAACCTGCAAAAGCAATCGGCGGAGGCGCCGCGCGAATATCGAAAACAGGAAAAAACCGCGCTCGTCGCTTCCGCGCACCAGGCCCAGGCAATCGCGAACAAACACACCCACGAAATGCATGGCGCGCGCAAACATGCCCTGACCGCCGTTTCCGCTCACCAGGCCCAGGCTAAAGAAGAAGAGGAAAAGAAGCGGAAAGAAGTCTCCGATCACATCGAGTCCATCTACCAGAAGGTCAAAAGCAAAGTCGAAGCGCGCCTCTCGCAACTCGACAAAGACGTCAACAAAACATTCGACGACGGTGCGGACGGTGCCCGCGCCGCCTTCGAATCCTACGTCGAAGTCCGCATGGACGCCTACAAAGACGATCGCTACAGCGGAGTCACCGGCAAAGCCCGCTGGGTCAAAGACAAATTCCTCGGCATGCCGGATTTCGTCAACACGTTCTATGAAAAAGGCAAAGACCTGTTCATCCAGCACATGTCTGAAGTCATCGACCGCGTCGCCACGCTCGTCGAAGCCGGCTTGAACGAGTCCATGGATATCATCGCGTCCGGAAAAGCTGAAATCGATCACTACGTCAATGTCGAACTTCCTTCCAACCTGAAATCTTTCGGCCAGAAAGCCGCCACCGGCATCCAGAGTAAGTTCGAATCGCTCGAACAATCCGTCAACGACAAGCAGGATCAGCTCGCCGAGTCTCTCGCCCAGAAGTATTCAGAAAATATGGAGAAGTTGAACAGCCGCATCGAAGAGATGAAGGCCGCAAACCGTGGCTTGGTCGACGCCGTCCTCGACGCGGTCGTCGGCGTCATCAAGACCATTCTCCAGTTAAAAGACATGCTCCTGAACGTGCTCGCGCGCGCGGCCAGCGCCATCGGCATGATCATCGCGCATCCGATCGACTTCCTCGGAAATCTTGTCGAAGCAGGCAAACAGGGCTTTTCGAATTTCGTCGATCACATTCTCGAACATCTCAAACAGGGCTTCATGGAATGGCTGTTTGGCGCCGTGGCGGAAACCGGCATTCAGCTCCCCAAGAATTTCGACCTCCCGGGAATTCTCAGCCTCGTCCTCCAGGTTCTCGGCCTCACTTACTCCAACATTCGTTCGCGAGCCGTAAAAATCCTGGGCGAAAAAGTTGTCAAAGCGCTCGAAACCGCCGCAGAAATCTTCAAGATTCTCATCACGAAAGGTCCCGGCGGCCTTTGGGAGTACATCAAGGAAAAAATCGGCGACCTCAAATCGATGGTCATCGAAAAAATCAAATCCTTCATCATGGAAAAGGTCGTCATGGCGGGCATCACTTGGATCATCGGCCTGCTCAACCCCGCGTCTGCCTTCATCAAGGCTTGCAAGGCGATCTACGACATCATCATGTTCTTCGTCGAACATGGAAAACAGATTCTCGATCTCGTCAACGCCATCATCGATTCCATCACCGCCATCGCGAAGGGCCAGATTGGTGCAGCCGCCGCCTGGGTCGAAAAATCGCTCGCGCGCACCATCCCCGTCGTCATCGGTTTCCTCGCCGGACTTCTCGGCGTCGGCGGCATCTCCGAAAAAATCAAGGAAGTCATCGAGATGGTCCGCAAGCCCATCAACGAAGCCATCGATTGGGTCATCACCAAAGCCGTCGACCTCGTCAAAGCCGTCGGCGGCCTCCTCGGCTTTGGCAAAAAAGATGAACCGGTTGCCAAGACCAATGATCCGGAACACGATGCGAAAGTGCAGGCTGGATTGGCCGCAATTGACGAGGAAGATGCCAAACATGTTAAAGACGGAAAGATTACACAACAGGCTGCTGAGGAAGTTGCAGGCACAGTCAAGAAAGCCCACCCCGTTTTCAAGTCACTCACAGTCGTCGAGGGGCAAGAGACATGGGACTACGATTACGTCGCTAGCCCGGGCCAAAAGAAGCCAGGAGCCAAGAAGGCCGGTGCCGCAAGTCAGGCAGAATTGGAAAAACAAGTTAATCCAGTGGAACCGAATTACGCTTCCGTCGATGGTTTGGGAAGGCCAAAACCTGGGCCGGAAGGGTTTCCCCCGAAACGTGTGCTCGGAGGAGACCGCGAAGCGCTTCCACCGATTGCGGACTTACCCGGTGGTGCTACATCGTACCAACCAGGCGATCATCGTGGTCACCTGATTGGGGATCGTTTTGGTGGCCAAGCTGTCGAGGGCAATTTGGTCCCGATGCATCCCGTCCTGAACCTTTCAACATTTAAGACATTCGAGAACAAGATCGCCGCTGCATACGAAAAGTGGAAAAAAGATCGCCATGCTGCGCTCGTCTGGATGCACATCATTCCCGCTTATTCTAAGAATGAGCCCGGAGACCCAGAAAGCTATAGGCCGACCTCCGTGCATGGCTCATTCAAAATTCACTCGTTGGACGACAAGGGCGACCCACCCAAGGCGATCATTGGGGAAAGTGGCTCCAGTGGAAAACTCGATAATCCAGACTCCGGTCAACGGAGAAAGGAAATCAACCTCAACACCGCAGGGCGCGCAGAGCTAACGGAGATTCCGGGCGTGGGGCCGGAACTCGCGGATCGGATCGTGAACGAACGCAGGAAAGGTCCCTTTAGACGTTACATGGAATTGGTAGAGCGCGTGCCAGGCATCGGCGAAAAGACCCTGGAAAAGATTCGTGGCGAAGATCCGCTCATTCGTGTGAGATTGCTTGAGTGAGCCGTCACAACGGCGTCCCGCAAGGGGCGCGATCTCAAGGGCTCGGAAGAGTTCATATACTCTACATAGAAGACGAGTGTGGATTTACCGCCTTCACCCCATGCTTCCTCATCAACTCAAAAAACGCCCGCCGCGCTTTCCCGCTCGCCCGCGCCGCTTCCGCAATATTTCCCTTGCTCTTGCGCAGCGCTTCTTCCAGGTACTCCCGTTCGAACAAACTCACCAGTTCCCTCTTCGACTTCTGAAACGAGTTCGCTAATTTTTCAGCGCCCGGTGTGGCTTCACTCTCTTCCTCTTCCGTCGACAACAAGGGCAATTCGCTCGTCTCCACCGGATGATCCAGCTGCAAACACGTAAGATACTGCGCGCAATTCTCAAGTTCCCGCACGTTCCCCGGCCAGCTGTATCCCTGGATCCGCTCCCACGCTTTGTCGCTGAGCTTTGCCGGCGGAAATCCGTACAACTCCGCATAGTGCTCGATGTACTCCTCAAAAATCGGCCGAATATCCTCCGGCCGCTTCCACAACGGCGGCACATCGATCGGGATCACCCGCAGCCGGAAAAACAAATCCTCTCGAAATTTCCCTGCATGCACCGCCCCAACCAGGTCCGCGTTCGTCGCCGCAATGAATCGTATGTTCGCCTTCCGGGTTCGCGTCTCTCCCAGCCTTCGATATTCCTTTTCCTGAATGAATCGCAAAAGTTTCACTTGTCCCGGAATGCTCAGCGAATCCACTTCGTCCAGGAACAGCGTTCCGCCTTCTGCCGATGCCGCCAATCCCTCGCTCTGCGGCACCGCCCCCGTAAAAGCGCCTCCCACGTGCCCGAACAATTCATTCTCTAAAAGTGAATCGGGGATTGCGCCGCAGTTCACGGGTACAAACGCTGAATTTGCGCGGGGGCTTTGCCGGTGCGCGTAGCGCGCATACAACTCTTTTCCTACGCCAGTCGGCCCGGTAATCAGGATTTCCGCATCGCTGCAGGCAAACCTCGACAACCGTTCGAGGATTCCTCGATGAACCGAGCTGCTTCCAACGAGGCCTACACCTGCCACTGGAATTCCCCCAAGCGGAGCCTGAACCCGGAGCGGGCGCCGGAAAGCCATCTCGGCTTCAGCGGAACTGAAGGAAACGACCGAAGGGCGTGCTAGTTCGTAGTGATTGCTACGACAATTCCGTTACACACTGATGAAACGATTCGTGAATTTTTATTTGGAACCGGTGCCGTCTGAACCCTCTGTATATTCCTTCCATTGCAACTAAGGCAATAGAACGGGTCGTATCGTCCTGTGGAAAAACTGCGGAAAACTCGGTCCACCTCAGACCTTCTCTGCCCCTCACCATGGATCCCGAAATCCGCGCCGCAATACCCCGCCTCCCGTCCAGCTCCCATATAAGGACGCGCTTTTTCTCTTGACCCGGCGTACCTCCTATGTTAAGGTATGCACTAGGAAATACTGCGGACCTCGGATCGCGGCAGCCTCTGCCGCATTTTTCTTTTTTAGCTAAGCCCTTCAAAATGAGGTTCATACAAACCGCCTCAACCGCAACCCTCTTGTTTTAATAATCATCTGAACTGCCCGGGGGTGGGGGATACCAACGCTCTTGGCGCCCCCGCGTCGTCCGCAGCGACGCAGGAAAGCTATTTTTTTCAATCACTTGCGCACTCTTTTGCGCTCTTTTGCCGTCCGCGGCAACTCATCTATCGCCTTTTCAACAACTTGCGCACTCTTTGCAAAAACACCGGGGTGTACCCCTGTGATGCCCACTGGCGCTCATCTCGAGCCACTGCTTTCAGAGGTGCCGATAGCCTGCCTATCGAGCCCCCGTCCCGGCTCCACGAATAACCAGGCAAGCGCTCCGCAAAGGGATAGCCCGGCCGCGACCAGAAACGCCGCCGTCCAGCCCGCTCTTTGCGCGATCCACGGCGTAAGCGACGCCGTAATCATTCCACCGACTTGATTTCCCATGTTCATGAAGCCGGAGACGCTACCCGCCGAAGCGCCCCCGATATCGGCGGTCACGGACCAGAACGAACTCTGGGAGAGATAGAGCGCGCCCGCTCCGCCGGCCAGCACGAAAATGGCGACCTGCGTATTTTGTGCGCGCGATCCCACGATCAGGAAAACCGCGGCAAGCATCATCGCAACCGCCGCAATACCAGTGCGGCCGGCGCGTGGGCCCTTTCTTTTCGAGATCGCATCGCTGATCAGCCCGCCGAGCGGCGAACAAATCGCCATCGCAATGAACGGAAGCATTGAATACAGCGCGCTCGTTTTCAAATTCAGGCCGCGGACTTTTGCCAGGTAGATATAAAACCAGCTGAAGAAAATCCACGCGACGTAGCCGAACGAAAAATAGCTGACCGTAACGGCAAGCACTTCTTTGCTCCGGAACATACGTCCCCAGGAAATAAGTTTCGGTTTTTCCGTGGGAGATGAAATCGGAAGGCCGGCTTTTATTCGTGAGAGCTCGTTTACGGAAACACGCGGGTGCTCTTCGGGAGTGTTGCGGGCAATCACATACCAGACGAGGCCGACAGCCAATCCCAGTAGTGCGCAGACGAGAAAAGAACTGCGCCACCCAAAATGCAACATAATGTAGGTAACGAGGGGCGGCGCAAATCCGGCTCCGACTCCGACACCGGAAAAAATCAATCCGTTTGCGAGGCCGCGCTCGGAGCTCGGTATCCAACGCGCCACGAATTGATTGGTTGCCGGGTACATAACGGCTTCGCCGGCCCCTAAAGTGAATCGCAGGGCCATCAGCGCGAATAATGCAAAGCGGAATCCGCTGGGAACAACGACAGTGAGAGCGGAAAAAACTCCCCACCACAGAACGGCGAGCGCCAGAACGCGCCGCGCGCCCAATTTGTCCGCGAGCCTGCCTCCCAGCGTTTGGAACAACGCGTAGCCCGCGAGAAAGGCGCTAAAGATCCAACCCAGCTGAAGATTCGAGAGCCGAAACTCGCTCTGCAAAAGAGGTGCGGCGATAGAGATGTTCACGCGATCGAGATAGGCGACAGCGCTGAGCACAAACAGCCAGGAGATCAGCAACCAGCGAATCCGGTTCGATTTTTCGGCGGTCAAGCGCGCTCCTGCGTTCGAGTGCGAATCGTTGCGACGGCTGCAAAAAAAACTAGGCCAAATGCGCCTTGAAGAACTTCACGAGCTCCGTAGCGATAATCTTTTCCTCGCCCGGCTGCAGCATGAACGAATTCATCGAAAGAGCTTCACCATGTTCGCCGGTGGAGAGAACGATCGAGGGCTTGCCTTCGCGTAGCGCTTTTCCCGCCTCATGCGGCGTCATGGGAATTTTCTTCGCATCCCACTTGATGCGCATGTGCGGCACGTGATTTGCAATTTCCAGCGGCGGATAGGACGTCGTCACCGTGGGAATTTTTGTAATTTGCGACGAGATATATTCGAGCCGGCGCTGCCATTCTTTGTTTAAGGCCTCGTGGTCGTCTTTCAGAAACATTTCCACTGCCTTCACCATGCCGACGATTTCTTCCTTGCCGACTTTCTGGCTGCGCCCAATCGTGTCTTCGTGCGGACTATTATTGAGCAGCGCGTTGGCGACCAGTTCCTTTCGTCCGATCAGCAATCCGGCGCATTGCGGACCGCGCATCGCTTTGCCGCCGCTGAACGCGATCAGGTCATAGCCCATGTTCGCGTAATCCCACAAATGCGAAACGGGAGGCGTGTCCGCGGCCGCATCGATGAATGCCGGAAGATTGTTTTCGTGGGCGAGTTTCACCCATTCTTCCACTTTGATTTGCCCTTCGTCGTTCGCGAAGTTTGAAAAATGCATCATCGCAGTCTGCGGATTGATCGCCTTTTTCACGTCGTCGGCGGTTTCCACAACGACGAGTTTCACTCCGGTGTTGCGCAATTGATGGTCGAACGGATTCCGGTGCGACTTCTGAAGGATCACTTCGCTCTTCATTCCGGTCAGGTCCGGAATCTGTTCAATAAATTTCGGATTGTCTCCCGTCAAAATTCCCGCAAGGCCGGACTGCATCGCCGCTGCCGCGCCGCTCGTTACCAGCGCCGTGTAGCCCTCGGGAAGTTTCAGCATCTCGGCAATCCGTTTCCCTGCTGCAACTTCCAAATCCGGAATGCTGCAGAAATGCTTTCCCGCAAGCGCCATCACTTCTTCCACTTCCGGTCGTGGCAGCGAACCTCCCAGCACCGTCATCGTTCCTTGGCCATTGATGACCGTGGTTATGCCAAGCTCTTCGTAAACGTTTCCGGTCGAGCCAAATCCAGTCAGCTTCTTGGTCTCCGCAGGTATCGCCCCTGCGGGCATCGCGAAAGCGCGGATCGGGCTCAACAGCGCCGCGGAAATCGCGCTCACTGTCCCCAGAAAAGTTCTCCGGTTTGATCGCTCGATAATCGACATCGCGCTACGCACCCTTCTTCACAACCGCGGCGATGCAATTGATTTCCACGAGCGATTCCCCCGGCAGCCCCGCAACCGCAACCGTCGTCCGCGCGGGCCCGCCATTCGGAAAATAATTTTTGAACACCGAATTCATTCCGTCGTAGTACTCCAATTTCGCCAGAAAAACCGTCAGTTGCAAAATGCTGTCCATCGTGCCGCCTCCGGCTTCGACGACGGCTTTCACTCCGTCCATCACCATCGTCGTGTGCATCTCGATCGTCGGAGTTTTCCCGGCGTCAGATTTGTCGCCGCGCGAATGAGCGCCTTGCCCTGCGATATAGATGAGCCCGTTGTGAATAATCAGTGGCGTGATGAAACCTTTTCCGTCCGAAGGTTTCCCGTTCCCGTCCAACTTCTGCACTCCACCCGCGCCTTGCCCCACCGGCTCTGCCGCAGCAGCGCCCGCGATGCCAAGGCCCGGCAACAGTGCTGCGAGTTTTGCCGCAAATCCGCGGCGGGTCGTAAGATTTGAAAACATGTTCTTTCCTCCTGTGTGATCGATCACGTTCAAACTTTTCCTTCAGGGCAAAGCAAAACTGAACACGTCGCTTCCGGCCGCAATTGCAACGTACTGTTTCCCGTTCACCGCATAGCTCATCGGTGAAGCGTGCAGAGGTTGTCCGGTGTTGAAATGCCAAAGCGGTTTTCCCGTCTTCGCGTCGACGGCTTCAAACGATTCCGAGTTATCGCCAAAAAATACAAGTCCCGTTGTGGTGGTCATCGTTCCCGCGCTCGACCAGCGCCCGCTCGCTTGCGGATAGCGCCAGCGAAACGTCGCGGTGTCCAGATCGAATGCCAAAAGTATCTTCTCTCCGTGTTCTCCCGGCGGACGGCGCGAGCCCGTCGCGTAATATGTTTCCCCTTCTTTGAATTTCTGTTCGCCAGAAATCAAGACCGTGCATTCTTCCTGCGCCATAAAGTAGAGCGTTCGCGTCTCGGGATTGAAGGACGGAGAAAACCAGTTTGTCGCGCCGGAAAATCCCGGGCAAATCTTGGCTCCTTCCGGCGTCGGTTTCGCGCTGTCTTTATCCAGAATGGGCCGCCCTTTTTCGTCGATTCCTTTCGTCCAATTCAATTTCTCCGCGAAACGCGTGGCCGACAAAAATTCTCCCGTCGCGCGGTCGAGCACATAAATAAATCCGTTCCGGTTCGCTTCCACCAGCAACTTCCGCGCTTTCCCCTTATAATCCGCGTCCACGAGCACTGCCGTCTCCGTCGCGTCATAGTCATACAAATCGTGCGGCGTAAATTGAAAATGCCATTTCAGCTTTCCGGTATCCGGATCCAGCGCCAACACACTGCATGTATAGAGATCGTCCCCAGGCCGGACATCGCCGTTGAAATCGGGTGACGCGTTGCTCACGCCCCAATACACCGTATTTAATTCCGGATCGTAAGTTCCCGGCATCCAAGTTGTGCCGCCGGCATGTAAGTAGCTATCTCCCGGCCAACTTTCCGAGCCACGTTCGCCCGGGCCGGGAATCGTCCAGAACCTCCACAACAATTTGCCGGACTCCGCATCATACGCGGCAACAAATCCGCGCACTCCGTCGTCGCCGCCCGAAGTTCCGACCAGCACTTTTCCGTTGATGACAAGCGGCGCACTCGTCGCGCCGTAGTTTTTATTCCAGTCCGCATACGCAACATCCCACAACAAATTTCCCGATCGGGCGTCAAGACAAAGCAAGTGAGCGTTGTCGGTGTTCATATAAACGCGCGAGCCCCACACTCCGACGCCGCGATTCAGATGCCGTGAAGCATCATCAATCAATCCTTCGGTTATCGGCCGCGCGTAGTGCCAGATGGTCCGGCCCGTTCGCGCGTCGAGTGCATACGCATCGTTCGCGGCCGTGACGAACATAATTCCGTTGACGACAACCGGAGTCACTTCCAACGTGTCGGAATTGGGCGAGTGAAAGGCCCACTGCGCGCGCAACTTCTCGACGTTCGACGGAGTAATCTCGCGCAAACTGGAATAACGTCTCCCGGTATAATCTCCATTGTAAGAAGGCCAATTCGCAGCCACAGGCGCAGCCACCAGGTCGGAAGAAGTCACGTTGATTACGGCGGACACTGGAGCATCCGCTTGTGATTGTGAGTTTGCGCCGCTCGCAATCGCGGCGAAGAACAGAAACGTCACAACTTTTAGTAGCCACTGACGACCTGTCACTTAGCTCCTCACCATTCCCTTTAGCGAAATGCCGCAGCCGTCGCTGCGCGTGAAATTGTTTCCGGCCCGCGCGCCGGACGTGCATCAGCGGAGGGACGCGATTTCGCGACATCCAATCCGCGGTAACCCAGTTCCCGTGAAATTTGCAGCCCCGCCTCCTGCATCAGCGGCGCAAGTTGGCGCAACCGCGGAATCGGCATGCGCACGGCAGGCGCCGTCAAGCTCAAACTCGCGTTCACGCTTCCGGTGTGATCCCAGATCGGAGCCGCCACGCAACGAATGTGCGGCTCGTGCTCTTCCAAATCGTAGGCATGCCCTGCTTTGCGCACTCGCTGCAAATGCTGTTCCAGATCAGGGACAGTCGCAAGAGTGTTGGACGTAAAGCGGCGCATTTTGAGTTGTGGCAAAAGCGACTGAAGCTCCAGCTGCGGCAAATAGGCAAGCAACACTTTTCCCACCGCGGTGCAGTACAAAGGCACCGACGCGCCAATGCGCGAAAAAATTCGCAAATGTTCCGGTGAGTCCAATTTTTCCACGTAAACCGCGGTCAATCCTTGTCGCACCGTGAGGTGAATTGTTTCTCGCGTGTGCTGATTCAATGCTTGCAGATACGGCAAGCTGAGTCGCCGAATATCCAGCTGGCCAAGCGCTGCGTGTCCGATCGAAAAACAAGCAATTCCCAGATGATATTTTCCGCTGCCGCTGCAATCCAGAAATCCCGCTTCTTCCAGATTCACAAGAAACCGGTGGATGGTGCTTACAGGAAGCGCAGAAAGTCTTGCAACTTCACTCGCGGAGAGACCGTCGGGCGCTTGAGAAAACAAACTGAGCAGGCGCAAGCATCTCTGCACCGAGGTAATCGTATACGTTCGTTTGGCATTGGCTCTCATGACGCGACTCCCCGGCCTGACCCGATTCAGATTCGTCCGAACTTTTTGACGGCTTCCTGCAGCGATCGAAATTTTTCGATGAACGGATACATCGAATGTTCTTTGAAATCCATCTGTTGCGCGAGCGCGAGAATCTCTTCGGCTCGCGCGCGTGGCACAACCACGACGCCGTCCGCGTCCGCCGCGACAATGTCACCGGGATGCACTTCCACGCCATCGCATTGCATAGCGATATTCGCTCCGCCAAATTTGTAGTGGCCCACGGAGGTGGACGGCACCGGCCCCAGCGCGTACACGGGAAACCCGATGCGCTTTAACTGCGCAACGTCGCGCACTCCACCATCTACGACTGCACCGACATAGCCTCGCGAATACATCGTCGTCCCCATCAAACCGCCCATGCCGGCGATGTCCGCGCCTCCCTCGACCGTCATGACGTAGACCGAATCTTTCGGGCCCGCATCAATTGCGGCTATCATCCCCGCAAGTGCGTTTGGATCTTTGTTTCCTTCATCTTTCTTCAAAAGGACTGTGACCGCGAACCCTGCGAATTTCGCCGGGAAGATTGCCCGCATGCGATGAGACATGTAGATCTTCGAACCAAGTATCTGCTCCGCGGCATCGGAAACGGATGCCACTTCCACGTGGCGAAAGCCGATCAGCAACTCCTCCGGCGTCAACTGTGCGGGCACCGGCTTTTCCTGAGTGGCGCCCGACACGTTTCCGTGAACCAACAGCCCGGCCACCAGAAGGGTGGTCATGAGTGCGACCGTGATGCCTACAAGGCGATGCGGCCTTCGAGGACGTCGATTCATCGCGCTCCTCCAGCAAACTATGACTGGCGCACTGTATCACTAAGGTTAAATCGATTAAAAGAGGAAATTATCACGACCCTTGGACCTATATTCCTGAAAGAAAAACTGCGAATCCGGCAAGAGGACTGTTGATCGCTCAGCCCGTCGAGGGATCGATCATTTCTTTCGCGCGATGGGAAAGCGATTGACACACCTTGGGGCATCTGGTGTATAGACGATGTGCAGCATTTAAGGTAACGCGGCGACTGTACCTTTCACTTTCACTATGCGGAAGTAACAGCGTGAACTCTACAGAAAGCGGCCCATCATTCCTCGCTCAAGCCAATTAAAACGTTTGTTTATTTTGCTGTTTGTGGCGCTGGTTGCCGAGGCGGGTCATGTCGTTAGCCAGGAGAAGCCGTCTTCCCTCGCAAAAGCCGGCGCGGAAGAACTCGCAGCGGGCAAACAGGCATACGCCGCGAGTTGTTCCGGGTGCCACGGCCTCGATGGCAAAGGCGGGGAGCGTGCGCCGGACATCGCCACTCGTCCGAAAGTTCGCCAACTTTCCGATAAGGCGATTCTGAAGATTCTCCAGAACGGCGTTCCCAACACTTCGATGCCTTCGTTCCAGTTTCTCGGAGTCGAAAAGCAGCGCGCGGTAGGCGCGTATCTTCGCACGCTGCAAGGTGTCGCGACAGCGGCGGCAATTGCCGGCGATGCGCAGCGCGGGAAAACGCTCTTTTTCGGAAGCGCCAACTGTTCCAGCTGCCACATGTCGCAGGGACAAGGCGGATTCTTCGGCTCGGATCTCACGAGGTACGCTCGCGGGCGCTCCGCCGATGTGATTCGCGCGGCAATCCTTTCGCCGAATCTCGGGCTAGACCCCCGGCGGCGCACTGTTGTCGCAACACTTGCAAACGGGCAGACGCTCCGCGGCATCGCCCGCAACGAGGATAATTTCTCGCTACAGCTTCTCGCTGCCGACGGCGCGCTTCATCTGCTCTATAAATCCGCGCTCGCAAAGCTGACATACCTGGAGGAGTCGCCGATGCCGGCCGACTACGGAACTAAACTCACTTCGTCGCAGCTCGACGATCTCGTGAAATTCCTGGCGACAACCGCTGAGGCGCAGTCCTATCAGCATGGGGAAGACGAACAGGAAGACGATTGAGTTCATGGCAAGTTGAGCACAACTTTTTCCGCGGGAGAACAAAAATGAATCGTGGCGCGCTTCGCTCGTCGGCCGGAATCCTATGCCTGGCCTTATGGGTTTTAGCGATTACCGCCGTGGCCGGCCAGACTGCGCAGCGTCAATTCAAATTGAGCGCTGCCGATCCCAAGTTTTGGCAATTGATCGGCCAAGACGCGCGACTTTCGAAAGTGGCAGGCGATTTTGGATTCACGGAAGGTCCGGTGTGGGACGACCGCGGTTTTCTCTACGTCAGCGACGAAGAGCAAAATAAAATTTATAAGGTTTTCGAAGACGGGCGGAAACAGGAACTGATTTCTCTGGGCGATCCGGACGGCAACACGTATGACCGTAAACACCGTTTGATCGACTGTGCGAGCGTCCTGCGGGCAATCATCGCGGTCACTCCCGATGGCAAATACACGATTCTGGCCGACAAATTCGAAGGCAAGAAGTTCAACAGCCCAAACGATGTGATCGCCGGTCCCGACGGTGCGCTGTATTTCACCGATCCGACACTCGATCTAGTTAAGGGTGAGACGCAGGAAATTCCGTTTCAAGGCGTGTATCGGCTTGGCGAAAATGGGAACGTTCGACTCTTGACCAAGGAACTCACGCAGCCCAACGGCCTCGCGTTTTCGCCGGATGGCAAACGCTTTTATGTGGACGACAGCGCGCAACGGAACATTCGAGTGTACGACGTCGCGCCAGACGGTTCCCTTTCGAACGGGCGCATATTTGGCGACGAACCTGGCACCGGGCACGATGGCGTTCCGGATGGGATGAGAGTCGACGTCAAAGGGAATCTGTATGTCACAGGCCCGAAAGGCATTTGGGTTTGGGACGCTGATGGGCGTCATCTTGGAACAATCGAACTGCCCGAACAGCCGGCGAACTTAAATTGGGGCGGTCCGGATTATCAAACGCTGTACATCACGGCTACGACTTCGGTCTACAAGATGCGGACCAAAGTGCGCGGCTACGTTCCGTACGTGGATGCCGTGCAGCCGGCCAAAAACGCCACCTCGAAAAATAATTAATTCCCGGTATCGCTGCGCACGGCGACCAAGGACATCTGCTCGAGGTCAGGATATTGCTCGTCGTCGTTTGGTTTGCGGCTGCCCGGCGCAATCTGTTGCACCGTCACACGCGCGGGCGGAACGCCGGGAAGATATTTCCGGTAGACTTTGTCAAATTGCGATACATCGGACAAATCGTCGAGATACACGGTCGTGAATACGATCTGGTCAAATTTCATTCCGGCTTCTTCGAGATTGTCCAACTGATTCCGCATCGTCTGATGGGTTTGTTGCGAGGTCGTCGCCGCATAGACGCCGGAAACCGGCCCGGGTATGAATCCGCTCTTCGCCGAACAATATAAAGTTTTTCCGGCAAAGACGCAGGGACTCGCAGTTGGACTCGGCGGCATATTCTTGGGGCGGATCGAGTGGCGCTGGCTCAGGTCGCGAACCGCAACGCCGGTGTAGGCGATGTGCGCACCATCGGGCAAGCTGGAAACCTGAATCGTGGCGCGGCCGGGCGTATTGCCAAATTCAAACCGCTTCGCGTACTCCTTGTTCATGATGCCCGTGGGAATTTCGTGGGTTAGATATGGATTCACGAAAACCATGTGGGCGAGCGTGAGACCAGCGCGCTCGACGACGGCACGCAAACCGTCCAACGCGAAATTCACCTGCGCACCAGGATCCTCGGGTAATTTTCCCGTGGCAGGATCCATTCCCAACATCGTGGAGACAAATAGACGATCATGGGTCAGCACGGCTGAAGAATATCCACGTTGCGCATTTTCCCCGGGTAGATTGACCGATTCCCTGCCCGTCAAATCCGCGACTGCCACAGCGGTAATTTCTATCGGTGACTCAGGCACTCGCGCTACACCCAAGACTGCCCTGGCCGGCGCCGCTTTCGGAAAATAGTCAGCAAACACTTTGTTCAACTGCGGGTAACTCGAAATATCCTCGAGATAAACCTGCAGGTAAACAACGTGGTCCATCGTCAATCCCGCTTCTGAAACCACAGCCTTCACGTTGTCGAGACACTGCCGCACCTTTGCGGGAACATTTTCCGGCATGGTGCCGTCAGGACGCTTGGCGCTTTGGCCGGACACATACAAATAGCCGTCTGCCAGAATTCCCGGTGAATTGATTCCAAGCAGCGACGCACTCGTGGAGGCCGCTTTGGGAGAAATCGGATGAATTTGCGCGGTGGTGGCTGTCGCGCACAGGAGTAGCGTTGCGGATGCGATCAGCTTCATGCGGCTTTTCCTTTGCGGGCTGCGCTTAGAAGTTCGCGCAATCTTTGGCCGACGATCATTTCCTCACCGGGTTGAATGGTCATGGAAACGAGTTCGATGTGATTGACGCGCTGGCGTTCTTTTCGCGTGGGCTTCGCTTTCTGAATTCCTTCGCGGACGGCTGGGACAAGGCTGGGATTGTCCGCGCCGAGAACTTCGATGACGGGATCGCTGGCGCGCAGCTGATTGACGCAATCTTGAATCGTGTAGCCCCAGCCGTCCTGATCCCAGGAAACTTTCAACGTGGGATAGCGGTTGCCGTCGTCGGGAATGTAGACGCTGGTGGTTACGCCGGGAACAGTTTCGACGAGTTTTGCGATGCGATCGACGCGCGCGTTCCACTCGTCGTAAAGTTTTTTCGGATCGATTTTGAGCCAAGTTTCGACGGCGGTGAGCGCGCCGATGATTTCTTCCTTTCCGACTTTCATCGGGCGGCAAACGGCGCCTTCCCAGGGCGCAGAATTGCGCATCGCCGCCTCGATTAAATCTTTTCTACCCAAGAGCACGCCGCTGCATTGCGGACCTTGCAAGCCTTTGCCGCCGGAAAAAGTGTAGAGGTCAATTTTCATTTGGGCGTAGAGCTTGAGATTGTCGGCCGGCGGAATACCGGCCGCATCGTCGAGCAGCAGGGGAATGTTGTGAGACTTGGCGATGACGAGTTGCTTTGCGAGTTTTTCACCGAGGTCGGTGGTGTAAATCATGACGGTGCTGTCGTTGATCGCGTTTGCAATCTCTTCGGGCGTTTCAACGAGGACCAACTTGGCGCCGGTCAATCGAATGGCGCTGTCAAACGCGCTGCGTCCTCCTGCCATGATCACTTCGTGCTTCATGCCGGTGGTGTCCGGCAATTGCCAGATTTTTGCGGCATCGGTGCCCGCCATACATGCGGCCGTGGCTGCGGCCATCGATCCCGCCGCACCGGTTGTGATCATTCCGGATTCGGCGCCGGTTAGTTCGGCCAGTTTGCGGCCCGCCGCGTGTTGGAGCTCGACCATATTTACGAAATAGTGCGAAGCCTCGGTTTGCGCGGCGCGAACTTCCGGAAATTGCAGCGATCCGCTGAGGTAGGTCCAGGTTCCGCGGCAATTGATGACGGTCTTCATGCCCAATCTGGTGTAGACGTTTTCCTGCGAAGCCAGGCCGATTGCCGCGGCAGACTTCGCGTAAAAACCCTGCGCGGCAATCTGCGCGAGAAGCGGCGAGGCCGCCAGATATTTCATGAAACTTCGGCGGTTCGATTCCTGCGAACCAGACATATGTTTCTCCTTTTTTTTAAAACTATTTCTTAAAGATCAGCGTGCCGAAATGTTCCGGCACATGATTCGGATCGCGATTGACAACACAGGTTGGCTGCCAGCACATGAAATGGCGCTGCGGATCTTCGCCGAGTCCATCGATCCGATACAAATTAACGCGCCATTTTGTTCCGGCGGTGACCGTTTGCTGGCTGACGGATTTCAGCGGAACTCGCGCAGCGGCGTACCAGACGTGTGCTTTTTCGTCGATGCGGCCGAGGCGCTGCCAACCGGAATTCCAATCGGCGGTGGACTTGTCGGTCCCCAAGTCAATATCGAGGTCCACCCAATCGCCGGTGGGAGCAATCTCAAATTCTTTGTACCGTTTGATATTCGTCCAATCGTCGCCGAGGAAAAATTCAACGACGTCGCGGTCCCAAAGTTTCAAGCGGTCCTTGCTGTTATCAGCTGGCAACCAAAGATTCAGCTCGGTATACGGCGAGACGAACAAAAGATAGAGATCGGTGTCGGTCCAAAAGGCGCGGACCTCGGTCTTGAGTTTGGGATAGTCAAATTGGCGGGAACAGTCTTTTTCAATCCACGTGGAAGCTGCGTGAGCCCAGGTCTTCGACTTCGGATCGGTATTGATCTCCGGCGGGTTCGAAACATAGGGAACGGAAAACTCGGCCATGGGCGGCGTCGCTTCGCACATTTTCGCAGTGGAGTAGTCTTGCGCGGAATGCACCGCGCGGCGGGATTTAGCGACGCTTAGTCCGGTTGACACGGCGGCGATGGCAACGACCACGATTCCCAGAAATATCAGAAGAGATCTAGAAGGGCGCATGTTCAAGGGCGGGGCGCATTTTTCAGTTCGGGTGAGATTGCAAAAGCTTTTTCGAACTGTGCGCGCGATTCCGCCTCCTTTCCTTGTTGGTGAAGAGCAAGAGCGAGATTGTAGTGTGCTTCGGCGTAACGCGGCTTGAGGCGGATCGCTTCAGCAAATTCCGTTTGCGCTTTTGGAAATTCGGAAGCCTGCAAAAAAACGAGACCGAGATTGTTGTGGGCTTCGGCGAAAGTGGGTTCGCGGCGGATTAATTCACGGAAGACGTTTGCGGCTCCGGCAAAATCATTTTTTTGGCTTAATACGAGACCCAATTGAATCCGGGCATCGTTGTACTTTGGATTCAGACTGATTGCCTGCGCCAATTCACGCGCGCTTTCGTCAAGCTGGCCAGACTGCGCGAGCGCGAGGCCGAGGTTGTAGTGGCCTTCCGCAAAATCGGGATCGGACAAAATTGCCTGCCGGAATTCCTGCAAGCCGCGCTCGTGATCTTGTTGCTGCCAAAAAAGCAGCCCGAGGCTCGAGTGGGCCTGTGCATAATCCGCCTGCAACTCGATCGCTTTTTCAAACGCGGCACGCGCACCGGCGTTGTCCCCTTTGCGTTCGAGCGCGACGCCTTCGTAATAGTGCCCTGTTGGCAGCGTCGGACTTTCGGCGATGGATTTTTGAAAACGTGCGAGCGCGTCGTCCAATTTCTGCTGCTTCAGGGCCTCCACTCCGTCCAGGATCAGTTTTTTCGAGACGGCAAGATGCGCGCGAAATTCGTGCAGCGCGTTTAATTCTTCCAGTTCCTTTTTTCCTGCTTCCGATTTCCCCTGCGACCGCAACAGAATTCCGAGATTGTAGTGCGCGTCTTCAAAATCGGGTTTCAGCGCAATCGCTTTCTGAAACGCTTCGATGGCTCCCGAGGAATCTCCGCTGGCCTTAAGTTCTTTTCCAAGGTTGTAGTGCGCTTCGGCGTCGTTCGGATCGAGCTCAGCCGCTTTCCGGAACTCAGCCAGCGCGCCGGGGTGATCGCCCTGGCGGCGCAAAGTAACGCCTAGCATCATGTGTGCCGGCGCATACGCGGAATTGAGACGAAGTGCGGTCCGAAACTGAGTTGCCGCTTCGGTCAGCTCGCCAAGTTGCCCGTCGGTGAGCCCGAGCTCGAAGTGCAGTTCTGGGGAAGGTTTTGTTGCGAGAGCTCGTTTTAGTTCGTTTCGCGCTTCAAACCAATTGTTTTCCTGCGAATAAATTCTCGCCAGCAACCGACGAGCGCTCAAATTTGCCGGATCGAGTGTGACGGCAGACTTTAATTCTTTTTTTGCGCCTTCCGGATTTCGCAAGTCGAAAAGGGCAGCTCCCAGACCATAGTGCGCTTCCGCCCACTTCGGCTTCAATTTCAAGGTCGATTCAAATTCTTCAACCGCCTGCGGAGCGTCGCCCTTGTATTTCAAAGCAAGCGCCAAATTGTAGTGAGTGCCGGCGTCGTTGGGTTCGAGCTCGAGCGCTTTGTTGTAATTCACGATTGCCTGATCCCAGGATTTGCTGCGCGAAAATTCTAGCGCGCGCTGTCGATAATCATCAGCTGACTGCGCAAACGAAACCGAGCAGGCAAACAGGCCGAGCGCGAAAAATCGGAAAAAGGATCTCATGCAAGCGAAAGCATAACAGGCAGGGAGTGCGAACGCGCACGCCCTGCCCTGTGCGGAAAATTACCAGTAGAACTTGGCGCTCAGTTGTCCGATGCGTGGATCGCGGGCACTGCCAACGACTCCGAAGCTTCCTCCGCTAATGTCCCCGCTCGGATTGTTGAATTGCGCATGGTTGAAGATGTTGAAGAATTCCGCCCGAATCTCGAAGGCGACCGACTCTCTGATGACGGTCCTCTTGGTAAGCCCGAAATCAGTATTGTTGAAACCCGGGCCGTGGAAGAACCGGCGGTTGGCAGTCCCGAAAGTGCCGCAGTCCGGGCTGGGAAGCCCGGCCGCGCTGAACGTGCAATTGGTCGGAGCAAAGGCGCTTGGCAGGAAATAGCATCCCGTGCCAGAGCCAGGAATCGTGGGATCAAATGTAGGACAAGCAGTATTCACTTTGCGTGGATCCACGGTCACCACCGGGCCGACGCGATTCGGCAGATCCGTGGAACTACCGGAAAGCGACGAATCTCCGCTGCTCTGGGTCAGCTGGATGGGAAGCCCCGTGGCCAAACGGGTGATTCCCTGCACCTGCCAGCCTTGCGTCAAGCGTTTCGGCGCGCCTTTGAAGGCCCGATCGAACGGAATTGCCCAAACGTAGCTGGCCACGAAATTGTGAGTTACGTCGGTGGACGATAATCCACGACTGAGGCGCTGATTCGAAAAATTGACCAAGTCTCCAAAGGACGAGGAGTCGTCCAGCGCTTTGGAGAGCGTATAAGCCGCCAGGAAGGTCATGTTGCCGGCCTTGCGCTCCACGGAAATCTGGCCAGAGTGATAGATGGAATTGGCGATGGTTCGTGTGTAGGTGTTCCCAAAAGCATAGCATTCAGATCCGGCGCCGGGACAATAATTCGGATTCAGCAGCATATTCCTTGTGCCGTACACGCACCCGGGATTTGCTGTCGCAGATAGACAAGACGTAGTGGTACCTGGAAGTTGGAAGATATCGTCCTCATTGCCAGGTCCGCAGCCGACGGAACCCGAGGCGGTGTCGAAAGCTCCCACCGCGCTGAGTTGCATGCAGAGTGCCGCGTTGCCGGGGTTCGCTTCTTCGGACGTGATAAGGCTGTGGCCCGCCGTGCCCACGTACGCCAGCGTAAGCACCGTGAACTTATCCAGCTGCCGTTGAATGGAGAAATTGAAGTGCTCAGCATAAGGGAGTTTATTGTGAGGATCGTAGCCTGGCGAAAAGGATATCGGCTCGTATTTCGAGAAATCCAAGGTCTTGTTGGCGGGACTGCCCGGAACGGGCACGGTGAAGGGGAAACGCTGTCCTTGCGGAGTCCCGTCCTGACGATTTCGGAAGGGTTCGTCAAACATGACAGGGGCTGGACTGGACCAGTATAGGCCGAACGGCGCGTCCGCCACCTCGAAAAACAGGTTCAGGTCTTCGATGGACGTGTAGTAGATCCCGTAAGCTGCCCGAATGCTGGTCTTGCCAGGACCTCCAAAAATTTTGCCCAACATCCCATCGCTAAAGCCCGGCGAATAGGCCAGGCCGACGCGCGGGCCAAAATTCTTGTATCTCGTTGGAGTAAGCGTCTTGGGGACGCCTGGGTCACCAGGATAGACGAAGCCTTTGGGAGACAACGGGAAGAGCACCGACTGCTCTCCTGGAATGATGGACTGGATCTTGCCCTGCGTGTCATACCACGGAGTGCTATATTCCCAGCGAAGGCCGAGATTCAGCGTGAGATTCGGCTTCACCTTCCAGGAGTCCTGGCCGTATACGCCGCCGTACTTTGTCCGAGAATCCAATATCTGCTTGGAAGCCTGGGTGTATCCATTCGGGCCACTACTGCCTTGCGGCGCGCCTAGCAGGAAGTCGGCGAAATCATTGCCAGTCAAGCTCCCGCTAAACACGAATCCCCCGAAAACGTTCGCGAAATTACGTTCGTTCACTTGCAGGTAGCGGTATTCGCCTCCGACCTTCAAAGTATGCCGGCCGAACACCTTCGAAAAGCTGTCAGTTGCCATGTACGTATTGTTGGGCTGGTAAGTGTTCAATGGCGGTACGCCAATATTGAAGTTCTTAAAAATGATCTGTGGCACATATTGCTTGTAGCTAGCGGGCGCGGCGGGAATAATGCCGAGGCCATTGGAATTGTTGAACCCAAGGTCGGAGAGATTCGCAAAACTGCCTTGCGGCGAGTCTTTGTGGACGGCGGTGCGGAAGAAGGTCACGCGTGCCTCGTTCACCGCCACAGATCCGATATTCTTGGTATTGCTCATGACGAACTCTTGCGCCCGTGTTGGCGTGAACGAAGGGAAGCCTGGCACGCTGGCAGATGGAAGCGCCAATGACGCGCTCGAGTCATCAAAATGGTAATACCATGACCAGTTGCCTGTCTTCTGACTGACTAAATCCACCCGCTGCGCGGCCTTATTGTCGGTTACCCTATCTTTTCCACTGTTATTAGAATAGTTGAGAGTGTCCGTGGTCTTATTGGTCGCTGCCGGGATAAATGGGAGGATTTTAGTCGAAGGCAATGACCAAGCAGACTGTGGGATCACTGCCAGCCCCGAGACCGGGTCGACCGGAAACACGCAATTTGCCGTCGAGTTACAACCTGCGAAGCTATACTGTTCCCCATTGTTGACGGTGTAGCCTAACCGTTGTGTTAGGACCTGCGCCCAGCCGCAGTCGGGACACACCCCGGGACGGCTTCCGTCGACGGTACCGGTCAAGAGTGTAGGATCAAACATCCCCTTGCGCTCGTTATCGTTTGGCAATGTGGTGGTGGTTTCGGCCCCACGCACCTGTCTCGTGCCCTGATAATCCGTGAACCAAAAAAGCTTACTCTTCCAGAACGGGCCGCCCACGGCGTAGCCGAACTGATTGCGCCGCAGTTCGGATTTGGCGCCGAAGAAGTAGTTGGTCGCATCCAGTTTGTCGTTGCGCCAGAACTCGAATACGTCACCGTGAAGACCGTTCGTGCCGGACTTGGTGATCGCGTTCACGACCGCGCCGCTGAATTTCCCATATTCGGCGTCAAAGCTGTTGGTGATCAGACGAAATTCTTCGATGGAATCAAGATTGGGGATCAAACCGGCGCCCAAATTGCGCCCTTCGCTCACATCGCCTCCATTGACCAGAAAAGCGTTCGCTGTTTCGCGCTGGCCATTGACGGAGATGTTGCCCGCGTTCAAGTCGCCCGATACCTGTCTATCGCCACCGATGGTCTGACCGCCCGTGGGCGCAACACCGGCCTGCAATCCCAGCAGATCGATGTAGCTGCGCCCGTTCAACGGCAGCGCGAGCATCTTTTTCGAATCGATCACGTCGCCCAACTGGGTATTTTCCGTTTGCACTTGCACTGCGTTCGCGGAAATCTCCACTTTTTCGTTGACGTTACCCACATCGAGCACGACGTCGAACCGCAATTGGTCGTTGACCTTGACCTCGATATTGCTTTCTTCAAAGGGCCGGAAACCGCCCGCGTTAATGGTCAGCTTGTAGATTCCGACGGGGAGAGCCAGGAACCGGAAGGAACCATCCGTGCCTGTCGTGGCTTCCTGCTTGAAATTCGTTTGTGCGTTGGACACAACAATTTTGGCGCCGGAAACTACTCCTTGCGAACGATCCGTCACAACGCCCAGGATCGATCCGGTTACGTCGGCATGAACGATCGTGGCGGTAAACGCCAGAACAAATGCAATCAGAATTACTTGCTTGAAGTAAGCAGTACGAAGTCCCATGAACACCCCCGGTAGTCGGGTACATTGTCATGGCGATTGGCGAGAGTCAAGAACGTGGCTCGCAACGTTTCCACTGGATGAAAATCGCAATTCGCGAGTTACGTGCTCGTGAATGAACGGACGAGCATCGAACTTGGGCCGCATCGCAGCAGCCGAACGCAAAAAAGTACTTAAAACACTGGATGAATCGCGAGGCGCTCGTTAGGCCCTGGCAACTAGTTGTTCGAGCGAATGTTTCGTTTCGCAGAGCGAAATCAGAAACAAATGGGAGCCATCGAAAAAATTCTTGCGCACCGAAGCCACCTTGCGAGGCGGTGTGGCGATTTGAGGGAACCAAAAACGAGTTCCCTCTCTTCGCATGGTACCGAGCCGTCGCGATTTCGGTCTCTGTTACGCCTGCAGATGCTGCAGCAAATCCGCGAGTGCGTGCAGCCGCTTCGCATCGATGGGGCTCTTCGCCGCCGCAGCATTCTTCTCGAGCGACGGTGCCATGCCCTTCAACTTCGCCACTTTTTTCTTGTTCATGTGCGAAGCCTCCGCGGTTTGAATCGCATTCTTCAAACTTGCGATTTGATTCGCGGGCAGCGCTTGGGACCGGGAAAGTTGATCGACATAAGCTTTTGCCACCGTCAGGTTTGCGGGCCAATCGATCTTCTGCTGGTTCTGCACATTCAGCTCAGTTACACGAACGCTTTTCGCAGCATCAATTTCGTTCTGTGTAAGGAATTTGCTCTCGGTCAATTCGAAGACGTCGAGTCCGCGCGCAATCTCCGAACCATAGATGTAGCCGTTGTACCAGTAGGCCGACCACTCGCCGCCGAGGACGAGCATCTTCGGATCAATTGGCCCGCGATCAAAGTATGCGATCTCGAACGGATGCTCCGGGTCGGTAAAGTCCATCACGGAAACGCCGCCCTGATACCACGCCTGGACTTCGATATCGCGCCCCGGCACCGGAACCAGCGAACCGTTGTGCGCTACGCAATTCTCCGAATCGCCCTGCGCGGCCGGCAGTTTGTAGTAATTCGCAAACGTCATTTTGCCATCCTTGACGTTGAAGATCGCGTCCGCGCCCCACTTGTTCGGATCGTTCGGCCGGCAACGCGCTCCCAGTCCGCCGCCCCATTCGTCGGTGAACACCACTTTGCTTCCGTCGTTTGAAAACGAAGCCGAATGCCAGTACGAATAATTTGGATCGTTCACCGCATCGACGCGCTTCGGATGAACGGGATCCTTGACGTCGAGCAAAATCCCATTGCCAGAACAGGCGCCGGCGGCCATTCCAATCGCGGAATAAACGGTTATGTCATGGCACTGGTCGGTATCAGACGGCTTCTCCGGTCCCTTTTTGCCGTGGGTGCCGCCATTCGTCAATCCATTGAGCGCGCCAGTTCGCGCGTCAATAAAGACTCGCGGACTGGACACCACTTTCGCGTTTTGCGGCGCGGCCACCGGCACCTGAATCACTTCGATTCGAAATAGCGCTGTGTCCGGATCTTTGTCGGGTTTTTCTCCAGAACATCCCGGCAATTCTTCCGCCTGCCGCACGAACGATGTCCCCGAAACATAGATATAAACGTTGTCCTTATCGCTCGGATCCACGACCAACGTGTGCGTGTGCGAACCGCGGCAGGTCTGCACCGCCGCCAGTTGCTTCGGATTCTTGATGTCGGAAATATCGAATATTCTGACGCCGCGGAAACGATCCTTCTGCGCCGCAGGCAAACGGCGTTTCTTCTCCTTTTCTTCTTCGGGAGTTAGCGGCGGTGCAGGAGGAAATCCCTGCGCTCCGCAGTCCAAACGCCCGTTCGGCATCTCCACCGACATGAAGAGCAGATTCTTATAAACCGAGACGTCTCCCTGACCACCCGGACAAACCAGCGAAGTCAAAACAGAAGCGCTTGCTGGATTCGAAATATCGTAAATGCTCACGCCATAAAAATTTCCCTGGAACAAATGGTTTCCTTGAAACGCGAGGTCCGAATTCGCGAAGGCCAGTTGCGCAATTACGAGTTGAATCTCCTTCGGCATCTTCGCGTTACCGCCGATTCCCAGCTGCCCAATCGTCTTCTGCACTTTTGGGTCGTCGGGATCGGACGCCCCGAGTTGAAACGCATCCGGTTTCTTTAGCAGCAAGAGATGCTTCATCCCCATGGCCGCTTCGCCCGCGTCGTACAATCCCGGTGCGAGTTTGTAGCGCGGATCGCTGGTATCCGATCCGCTCATCCCTGGCGGCAAGGCCGGCGAAGGCTCGGGTGCGAATGGGTTCCCTTCTTCTTCCTCGTCCGCGGCCTTTGCTGCCGGCGGCGTAGCTGGTTTTTGCGCATCCGTCTGCGGCGAAGCCGCGGGTGCCTGCGCCAAAACGCGATTCATCCCCATCCCCAAAAGCAGCGCAGCCATCAGCACAAACAGCGCACGACAAAACGATCGATTCATCTTTTCTCCTCTGCTCCCTTTTTCTCCAACATGGTTTCCATAATTTTGATTTCGGCGCGCTGAGTATTATCCGCGTCAGTCGCAAAATTGAACAGGTCCGCGTCTTGTCCCGCACCCGCCGTGTCGAACAGATCCTTCACCATCGTCAACGCGCCGTGATGGTGCTGAATCATGCCCGTCAAAAACAAACGGTCGAATTCCCTGCCCTTAGATTTACGTAGCGATTCCATCTGCTCCGGCGTAAGCATTCCCGGCATCAGTGCTATTCCGTCATGCGACATATTCGTTCCGGGCATATCGGCCATTGTCATGGAAGGCGACTCGCCTCGCGCGGCGAGCCATCGCTTCATGAAATTGATTTCGTCCGTTTGTGAACTGCTGATGCGCGCACCGAGCGATCGCAGCTCTTTATTCTCCGTGTGCGATCCAATGAGTGCCGTCATTTCGACTGCCTGCGCATGATGCAGGATCATGCCCTGCATAAACTCGACGTCTGCCTTTGACCGTGGCGGTAGCGTGCCGCGCGTCGACGATGGCAAAGTCTTGCTCGGCTCGCCCGGCGCACCCGGCTGTACTACGGCGGGCTTACTCGCTTCGCTCTGTTGCGCGCGAGTGACGGAGTGATTCGATTGCGCCACACTGCAAATGCAAAACGACAAGGCACAAACGCCCAAAATTGGTCGCAGTAGACGGGCTCGGCGTCCCGCGCCCGTCAAACGAATCTGTCTAGCCATCAAATCTTTGTAAATATTCATTTCAAAGGAAAGGAACTTTCGGCACCGCATACTATCATTTCCAGCGGATCTTTCCACGCCGACAACTAAGTGGGTACTGATAAAGTTTTTAAACTTTGCCGGTGCCGATACGCAACTCAGAACAGCTTCGGCTCCTCAGGCCCTTCGCTCGCAATCGTTTCGAGCTCGGGATACTTCTCCCGCAAAGGCTCCGGCACCTTTACCTTCGACCGTTTCAACACGCTGATCAGCTCCAGCGCGTTCACCACCGCTTTGCCTTCATAGTGATTGTTCGTAATCACATAAACTTCCCGCGCGGCCTTTTCGAGATTTTCCACGCGCTCGGCCCACGGCCGCAATTCTTCCGCGGAGTACAAATAGTTGTAACGCTCATGCGCCGGCAGTTCTTCGTCCTCACTGAACCATGTGTCGTACCGCCTTCCATGCAGCCGCACATATCCGACCGGCGAAGTCGCCTCCTGTGTCGCGCCCATCGACCGGCCAATCAGCGGCTGATCGATATTGCAAAATCCCGCGTTATGCTCGGCCAGCAAAGCGAACGTCTCCGGGGAATTCCAGGTCGCATGGCGGACTTCCACGACGAGCGGAAAATCCGCGAATCGTTTCAGCAATTGCAGCAAGTAAGTAGTCGTCTCGCGTGTCCGATGAAATGAAAAAGGAAATTGCAGCAGCACAGCGCCCAATCTTCCGGCACTGCGCAGCGGAGCAAATCCATCGCGCACGAGTTTTTCGTCTGCAGCCGTTCCCGCTTGATCGTGCGTGAATCGCTGCCACAGTTTTGCGGTGAACAAAAATTTCTTGTTTATCGACACACGGTCCACCCACTGCTTGGCAATCTCCGGCTTCAAGGGATTGTAAAAAGACGTATTGATTTCAATCGTGTCGAAAAATTCCGCCAGATAAGCTGCCTCATGAAATCCCTTCGGCCTCTTCCGTGGATACACAAAGCCGTTCCAGTCCGGATAGGACCACCCCGCCGGCCCAATTCGCAACTTCACAGCCGTGGTTTTGTTTTCTTTGGGCGCCATTTTTCTCCGCTTTCGCAGAGTAGGTTGCAGCCCATGACGATGTCAACGCATCCAACCTGATGTCAGATGGCTTCGCCAAGGCGAAGCTTTGGCCGCAAACAGTCTGTGCGTGGTGAGGCTGTGTTGCGTTTGACGAAATGCGCAACGTCGATTGCCGCGCACAACTCAAATTGCTATGCTCCGTTCAGATATGGTGCAGTCTCGCAGCCCGGTTCGTTTCCTCGCAAATTCCCACAGGTGCACACATGAAAATCTCGATCGTTTTCAGAGAAGTGGAACGTCACGCTCCCGCTGAAAAAGCTCTGCAGCGATGCGCGGAAAAATTGTCTAAACTTTTGAAGAGTTTTGATCCCGATCTCGTCCAGCTCCACTGCGTGTTTTCCACGGTTCCGCGAACCAAAGAATTCGGCCTCGCGCTCACGCTCACGCTTCCTACGGGCAAACTCCACGCCACCGACAAGAGCGAGCATCTCTCCGCTGCTTGCAAGTCCGCCTTTTCCGAACTCGAGAGTCAGGTCAAGAAACATATCGCTCGCCTCCGAAAAGACCACGAGTGGAAACGAAAACGGCCCCGCCCCGCTCGACCCGAAGCGGCCTTGGCTTGAAGCAGATGATTTTCGGGGCAAAAAGGAAATCAATCTGCATCCACTGAATTGAAACAAATCAGCCGCTCGTGATGCCGGCTTTGTCCTGCGCGCCGCCATGCTACAATTAAAGTTTCGCACCACAGGGGCGTAGCTCAGTGGTAGAGCAGCGGCCTTTTAAGCCGAAGGTCGTGGGTTCGATCCCCACCGCCCCTACCATTCCATTTTCAGAACGATCCACAACCACATTCCAGTGGCTACACTCGAGACTCCGCGTCGCAAAGACATGCAGCATGTAGCGAGGCCTTGGAAAGGCCGGAGAAATCGCGTCGTATGGATTACTTGATTTGCTGATCTGGAGAAAGAGCTTGGTTGATGCTTGAGAGTTTTTGGAAGCCGTCTCTTACCACGGTGGACTTGATGTTTTCTTTGGTGACAAGGATCGGTTTCAAGAGAATTACCGGGACGATTGCCTTGCCGTTGTTAACGGCGGAGTCGGCTAAAGGTTTTCCTCCGTCCGCCAGGCGAACTGCTTCTTCGGCGGCTTTTATCGCTTCGGCGGCGATAGGTTTGTAGATAGTCATGGATTGCGCGCCTTGCGCAATGGAAATTACGGCCGCCAAGTCCGCATCCTGCCCAGAAACCGCCACTTTCCCGGCCAGACCGTGCTCTCGCAAAGCCTGAATCGCGCCACCGGCAAGACCGTCGTTCGAGGCGACAACAGCAGCGATGTTCCCTTTGCTGGATTCGATTGCCTTAAGCGTGGACAAGTAAGCTTCAGACGGAAGCCAATCGTTGGTATAGGAGTCCGCAACGATTTTAATGTCGCCACGATCGACATATGGCTTGAGAACGGTGATTTGGGCGTCGTGAAGAGTTTTGGCGCCGCCGTCGTTGGGAGAGCCACCGACTAAAATGTAGTTCCCTTTCGGCGCTTGCTTGAGGAGATATTCGGCTTGCATCGTGCCCATAGCGACGCGATCAAAACTGATATACAGATCCACATCGCCATTCAGGACGAGTCGATCGTAACTAATGACTTTAACATTTGCCGCTTTTGCGGCCTCCACGATCCTGCTGGCCTTCGAAGTATCGTGAGGAAGCAAGACGAGGGCTTTGATACCGGCCTTAATCATGCTCTGTACTTGCTGGAGCTGGCGATCGTCGTCGCCGCGCGCGTCGGCGGAGAGCACGTCCGCGCCCAACTGAGCGGCGCGCGTTTTAAAAGAACTCAAGTCCGTCTGCCAACGCTCTCCTTTCATGGCTTCGATGGAAAAACCGATTTTCAGCTTGGGTTTCGATTGCGCACGGGCCGAGTGCATCGGAGATGAGGCGGCTGAGATAAGGACGAGAATTGTCAGCCTGGCGACAAGTTTGAGCAACGGTGAAGCCTCCACAATTAGGTGACCATAGCATGGGCAGCAGGGTTCGCCGCAGCGGAAGGAAGAGGTGTGTTGTTAAGAACAATGCGGAGGCGATCGGACACAATCAATTTCTTGAAATAGCGAATTGGACGTCAGGCGTTTTTTTTGCCGAGGATTTGGCGGGCGTAGGCGGGTGCCTTGCCTTCGTCTTCGTGCTTGCAATAGACAAAAATGTCGATGCCCTGCTTTAGCCAAACATCGAAACGCTTTTTCCAGGCGGCCAATTCCTTCGGCGTGTAACTTTCCTTGCGCAAACGAACGTAGGTGAAATTCGCGGTGAGAATTTCCTCAGGAGTGTAGTCGTCGGTTTCTGCGAGGCAGAGGGCGACGTTATGTTTGCGGAGTGTGGCGTAGGTTTCGTCGGTGAACCAGGAGGCGTGGCGCACTTCGAACGCAAACTGGAATGCCGGCGGGCGGAGGGCGAGGAACTCCTCGAGCAGGGGCTGATCGAATTTGAAATTCGGCGGAAGCTGCACGAGAACCGGGCCGAGATGATCGCCGTCATTCAGCACGCTGGCGACTTCGAGAAAACGTTTTAACGTTTCTTGACAATTGCGCAGCCTCTGGATGTGAGTGATTTTCTGATTTGCTTTCAGCGCAAAACGAAATCCCTCGGGGACGCTTTTTGCCCAGCCGAGAAGCACGGATTCGGTGGGCATGCGATAGAAGCTGTGATTGATTTCGACAGTCGAGAATTGCTTCCCATAAAAAGAAAGCATGTCCTTGTCCGGGAGTTTTTCCGGATAGAAGGAGCCTTTCCACTGTTTGTAGGAATAGCCGGAGGTGCCTACGCGGAGTGTGCCTGTACGCGGAATGGAAGGCCTCCTGTGAAGCGATCGTTATGATAGCAACACTACGAGCCGACCTGAAGAGCGGGACCACGAAGGTGTGAGCAAGAAACGATCAACGTTTTCTTGTTGGAAAGGACATTTGGGAGCTGAGGATCTCGATGGCGTGTTCGAGGCGCTGTCGGGAATCCCAGAAGTCGGCCCAGAGATCGCCTTTTCCTTTGAGGCGCGCGCGGATGGATTCGATATTGAAACTCTCGGGCTTGAGACTCGCGCGGAGCTCGCGCGGTTGCAGTGGTGCGGAAACGGGTGCCTTGGGAAACGCGCGGACGGAGTACGCAGCAGCGAGCGGGCGGCCTTCGGCATTTTGCGCAACGTCAATGAGGACGCGACCCGCGGGACGTTTTGCGACGATGCGTTCGCTGGTGACGAGATTCGGATTCTCGGCAGTGACGCCGCGCGCGATGATTTCCGCGAAGGTGCGCAACTGTTCGTAGGTATAAACGGGCTCGACGGGAATAAAGATGTGGAATCCGGTGGCGCCGGAAGTTTTCAGAAAGTGTTTGAGCTTGAGCGCTTCGAGTTTTTCGTGGAGCGCTTTGGCGACCGCGACGACGACACTGAATTCGGTGCCGTCGGATGGATCGAGGTCGAAGAAGAAATAATCAGGATGGGCGAGATTGTCGACGCGGCTTGACCAGGGATTGTGATCGATACAGCCGAGGCTCGCGAGAAACAGCAGCGAAGCGCGGTCGGGAGCGGTGGCGTAATGAATTTCCTTGCCGCGTTCTTCGGAGTCGATGGGAAAAGTCTTGAACCAATCGGGGATACCTTCGCGCAGATCTTTTTGAAAAAAAGCCTGGCCTTTGATGCCATCCGGGTAGCGGCGCAAAACCAGGGCGCGATCTTTCAAAAACGGTAGGATGTAATCGGCGACCGAATAGTAGTAAGCGAGGAGGTCGCGTTTGGTGTAGCCAGATTCGGGAAAATAAATTTTGTTCAGGTTGCTGAAGCGGAGGCGTTTGCCGTCGAGTTCGATATTGAGAGTTTCCGAACGGCCAGAGAAGAGTTCAGATTCGATTTGCGATTTTCCTGTGACCACTTTGCCGACGACTTGGGGCGCATGGACGACGTGAGGTTGTGGCGTGGGGGCAGCTTCTGCTACTTCTGATTGCCAAGTGCAGTCCGTGGGGGCGATGTCCTCCCGAAGTCCGAGAAAGACGGGATGACGCAGGGCGTGGTCGTTGGTCCAACCGCTGAATTTGACGCGAGCGACGAGAGCGGGCGACACCCAGGAAGGCTTTTCGTTTGCTGCGGGCTTTTCTTCGAAGGGGCAAGTTGAAGAAGCGAGTTTTTGGAGTTGCGCGAAAATTTCTTTCTGTTTGGCGCCGTCAAAGCCCGTGCCAACGTGGCCGATGAAGCGGAGTTTTTTGCCGTCGTAGAGGCCAAGTAGCAGCGAGCCGAATTTCAGGCCAGTGGTGCGAGGCGCGGTCCAGCCGCCGACGACGGCGTCAACATCTTGCGTGACCTTGAGTTTGAGCCAACTGGAGCTTCGGTCAGAGACGTAGATGCTGTCGATGCGTTTGGCGACGATACCTTCAAGGCTGTGCTGGCGAGCGAGTTCGAATAGTTCCCTGCCCTTTTCCAGCTGATGATCCGCGAAGCGAACCGTCGTTGATGGAAAAAGAAGGCGCTGCAAAAGTTGCTTGCGCTGGAGCAGAGGAGCTTCGCGCAGGTCGAAACCGTCGCAATAGAGAAGGTCAAAGGCGAAATAGACAACGGGCGTACTGGCAATGAGCTTTTCGCCGGGAGCGCGGACGTGCATCCGCTCTTGCAGCCGTTCGAAGCTGCTGTGCCCGTGTTCATCGAGCGCAACAATTTCTCCGTCGATCACGGCGTCGCTCGCGGCAAACTGTTTACCCAGCGGTGCGAGCTCGGGATAACGGCTGGTAATGTCCACATTGTTGCGGGAACGCAGCGTCAGCGCGCCATCGGCAATTGTTGCAAGTGCGCGAATGCCGTCCCATTTGATTTCGAAAAGCCAGTTGGGATCCGAGAAGGGCTGCCCCGCAAGCGTAGCGAGCATCGGCTCGATGCGACCGGGCCTCGCAGCCCGGTGAACTGGATGCAAATCCGCCGGCTGAATGACGCTCGGGCTGCGCTTTGGCGGAAGCTCCTGCTTAATCTCTTCCAGGGTGCGGCCGGTTAGGACCGAGCCATCATGTGCGTCAATTTGATAGTCAGTATCTTCGGCCGCGTCTTTGTGTTTGATCAGCAGCCACTCATTTCCCTTTTCGCTGTGCTTGATTTTCACCAGTACAAAACTGCCGCGCAGCTTTTCCCCGTTAAGTATGAATTTAAAGTCACCTTTCTTGAGCTGCGCCTCGGCGTCGAGATTTCCTTCCACCAAAAAGCTGCCGCGGTCCCACACCATCACCGTTCCGGCACCGTAGCTGCCTTCAGGAATCTTTCCTTCGAAGCCGCCGTATTCGAGCGGATGGTCTTCCGTTCGAACCGCGAGGCGTTTGTCCGATGTATTAAGCGAAGGCCCCTTCGGGACTGCCCACGATTTCAGAGTGCCATCGATCGCAAGCCGAAAATCGTAGTGCAGGCGCGTGGCCGAATGTTTCTGCACGACAAAAACATTCTCCGTGGCTAGCCCGGAATTAGCTGGACCTTCCAGGATGGACAGCTTGGGTTTTGGCAGGCGCTTGCTGCTCGCCGCCGGCTTGGCGGGCTCTTCAATGGCGCCCGGCGGTTCGGGCGTGCGGTTAAACTGTCGTTTGCGCCTGTACTCCTCTAATTTGTCCGCCATCGCTCCACCCATTCTCCCCGGGCATTCTAACCCACGCCTTCCTGGCATCCGGAGTTTTAGCCCCCATTTGCACCCAGAATCGAAAAGCCGGTTCTAGTCCTTTCCCATTGCAATTCAAGCACTTAACCTGTGGAAATCGTCTTGCATCGTCCCCTTTACCCGACTAACCTTTGTGATTAGCCCCCTAAACTCGGTTTTTGGAACTACACGGTTGAAGGAGATTCGTCATGGCCACAAGTGTCTGGAAAGGCCACCTCACGTTTGGCTTGATTTCGATCCCAGTGCGGCTCTTTGCGGCCGCGCGAGGCGAACGAATCAGCTTCAATCAGCTGCACAAAGTTTGCAATTCGCGGCTGAAGCAGCCGCTGACCTGCCCCACCTGCCAACGCTCCGTGGAGCGCTCCGAAATCATCAAGGGCTATGAACATGAAAAGGACCAGTACGTGCTGTTCACGGAAGAGGAGCTCGACAAGATTGAGCCGCCGTCCGCGCACGTCATGGAGATTCTGGAATTTGTGAAGATGAAAGAAGTGGACCCGCTCTATTTCGATGCGTCGTATTACGTTTCGCCGGAAGAAGGCGGCGCCAAGGCGTACAAGCTGCTGATGATGGCGATGGAAGAGTCGGCGTATGCCGCGATCGCGAAAGTGACGATGCATCAGCGCGAGCATATCGTGGTGATCCGTCCGCGCGCGAAGGGACTGACCCTACACACGATGTTCTATTCGAGCGAGATTCGCGCGGCAGAGACGATTTCGACGGATCAAGTTGAGGTGAAGGACCAGGAAAAGAAGCTGGCGCACCAGCTGATTGAAAGCCTCGCTGCGCCATTCGAAGCGCAGAAATACCGCGACGAATATCAGGAAAACGTGAAAGCGATGATTGCGGCGAAATTGAAGGGGCAACAGGTCACCGAAGTCAGGCAGCCGCACTTGGCGCCCGTGATTGACTTGATGGAAGCGTTGAAAAAAAGCATCGCAGAAAAACAAGCTCCGGCTGCGGCAGCGGCGCCGAAAAAGCCGCCCGTTCGCGCCGTCGAACCGGCGGCAGCGCCCGTCGCTGAGAAAAAACGAAAAAAAGCGTAAACTAGTTTTTGTTCATGGGATCAACCGACCGATTCAGCCGGGACGAAGTCCAGCGCATTCTGGATATCACACCCAGACAACTGGAATATTGGGACCGGTTGCGTCTGGTATCGTCGCGGCGAGAGCAAGGAAACCGGTCTTACGATTTTCGCGACCTGATTGGACTCCGCACCGTAAAACAGCTAACGGAAAAAGGCGTGCCGGCAAATCGGCTGAGGCGCGCACTCGTGGCGTTGCGCGACGGGCTTGCGCACGTGCATGCGCCGCTCACGGAGTTGCGGGTGATTTCGGATGGAAAAGACGTGGTCGTCGAGCGCAACGGAACGAGGCTGGAGCCGCTGTCAGGCCAGTTTGTGTTGAATTTCGAAACTCGTGAGATTGGGGAGAAAGTTCGCGCGATGCCCGGCCGGACCGCGGAAGAATGGTTTGCGACTGCGCTGGAATACGAAACGGAGAGCCGCTCGACAAGCGACGCAATCACGGCGTACGAACGGGCGTTACAAGTCGATCCGCGGAAATTCGAGGCGCTGATCAATTGCGGGACGCTTTACTACGAACAGGGAAATCTGAAGAAGGCGTCGGAACATTTTCAACGAGCCGTGGAGGCTGATCCGCAGAGCGCCTTGGCTCATTCAAATCTGGGAAGCGTTTTGGAGGAAGTTGGGAACTTCGAGGAGGCGCGGCAACACTTGCGGCTCGCGGTGCGCTTCGATCCGAGCTATTCCGATGCGCGATTCAATTTGGCGCTGGTGTGCGAAAAGCTGGGCGCGCACAGCGAAGCACGAGAACACTGGCAGGATTACGTAAAGCTTGACCCCGCGAGTCCGTGGAGCGAGTACGCGCGGCAACAGCTTGCTTCTCTGTCTGCAGCGAAGTCCGCACATAGTTAAATCAAAAAAACACGTGTGCTCTCGAAGAGCGCGACCCGGCTACTCGAATGCAACAAGGCGCGGTCGGTTTTGCACAATCATGCACAGATTTGCACAGATGAAATCTGAGAATGCAGTTGACGCGAGATGAGAGAAAATTTATTGTGCACCCAGATCGAAACGGAACGCGCAAGCGAAACCGGACGATCGACGGAAACGCGGAAAGAATCGGCAGTATGCGCCTTCTTCCGAGATGCGCAGCAGAGCCTAAAAATTTTGCAGCGCAATAGGAAGAGGGTGAGGAAACCGAAACGGGAAGCGTGTGCCGTTAAAACTAGAGTCGCAGAGCAGGACGCTCAGCAGCTGGATTGAAAGGTAGTGCGAAGGCTTCGGCTGGAACACGAACGAGTAGATTGGGCAGCGAAGCAGGACAGCTGTACGACACAGTTTACAGGGCGCGACATCGCAAGATGTCGCGCCCTTTTTTCGTTTCTGCAAAGGAAAGACCTTCGGATAGTTCCCTGCCCTGATTCAATCTCGAGTTTGGCGAAGTCGAGCGGCCGGCTTCGGAAAGCCGGCCCTACACGAACTGATTAGTCCTTTTACTGTTTGGCCCGAGTGCTCCCACGAGTTCTAGAGGACGGGTGGAGTGGGAGCGTTAGCCAGGGGAGGCGGGAGGGCCTGGCGGAGCTTTTGCATTTCCGGCGGAAATTCGGGGCCACCGCGCACGATGCGGCCGCGCGAGACCGCCCACTGTTCGAGCCAACCGTTACCGTGTTCGCCGACATAAGTGTTGGGCAAGCTGTAGGCATCATCGTTGAGAGCGGATTCGAGAGTGACAAACCGGTAGCCCCGCTTGCGAAGGAGATCGAGAACGTCGCCCAGATGATCGGCTTCAAGATTGTTGCCGTGTAGAAGGATGATTTGCGGGAGCTCGTAGCCAAGCAGATCGCGAGAGAATTTCTCGTCGTATTCAAACACGTCGTTGGCGAATTTGAGATAGGCGGCCGCGATTTGCTGTTGAAGCGCCGCGTCGCCCGAACGTTTGGCAGCGTCGTAGAGCGGCGCGAAGGCCCAGTCTTCCGGGTCGAGCGTGACCGGCGCGATGCGATATCCGCGCGCGGTGAGGAAAGCTTCGAGTTCGCGCCGCGTCTGAAGATCACGGCCGACGTCGAGGAAGGGATGGCGGAAGTAACGTATGGTTTTGCCGTGCTGCGCGAGAAGAGTTTTGGTGACGGTTTCGCCGCGGATGACGGACTCTTCGAAATCTTTGAGGCCGACTTTGTTAAGCGAAGGATGGGAGAAAGCGTGGTTGCCTAGCTCCAGGCCTGCGTCGAGCCACTGATTGAGCGTGGCAATCCGCGCGTCCACTTCGCCGGTGTGCATGTAGAGTTTGTTTTCATTCACAAAACCAACTGCCGGAATTTGCTGTTGCTTGAGCGTGCCGACGATGTGCGCGGTCATGTCCGTGAGTTCCTGCGCTGTCATGGATTGAGCGGCGCTGGCGGGCAGATCGTCGATGGTGATGACGACGCGTCGCTCCGGCGGAGTTTGCGCTGCGCTGAACGGCGCAAGGATCATTAGGATGGCGAGCAGTTTTGCGGCGCGGAACATAGGCACTCTCCAGAATTCGGTTAACACTTGGTTGCCGGGAAATTGTAAACCGAAGAATGGCGAGGACAAGTGGCGATGAGCTTTTCGATTTCCGGCACGGGACGAATGCCGCCGCGGGCGCCAACGGCGGTGCAATTGAGCGCGGCGGCGGCGCAGGCAAATTCGAGTTGGCGGGGCGTGGGCCAATTTTGGAGAAGGGCGTAGAGGAACGCGGCGTGGAAAATGTCGCCAGCGCCGGTAGTGTCAGCGACGTGGACCTGGAAGGCGGGCGAATAGAAAAATTGCGATCCGTCGAAGGCAAGAACACCATCGTGGCCGAGGGTGGCGGCAGTGAGCTTATTGGCAAATTTTTGCTGGACGAGCTCGAGAGATTTGGGGAGATCGGATTCGTTTGCGATGCGGCCGGGAATGTCTTTGCTGGTGATGAGGTAATCGATGTTGGGAAGCAGCGCCTCGATGCCGTGATAGAGATCGTCGAGATCGGCGACGACGGGAATTTTGGCGGCGCGCGCCCATTCTGCGGCAACCGTGGCCGCGGCGGTGTCGTGGCAATCGAGAAGCAGCGCGCGAGCGGAAGTGATCCATTCGCGGCGAAGCTCGGAGGATTGGAGAACGAGGCGTTCATCGTGGCGACGGAGAACGGTGCGTTCGCCGGCGGCGTCAATGAGGATGAAGGATTGGTGGCTGGGACAATTGGGCGCGGTGAAAAGATGGGTTTCAACGCCGGCGCGATCGAAGGCGGCGCGGTGAAGCTCGGCGGCGTAATCATCGCCGAATTTGCCGATGTAACGCGTGCGGAGGCCCCAGGATTGGCAGGCGACCATGGCGCTTGCGACTTGTCCGCCGGGGAGAATGCTGGCGGATTCAAATTCGACTTTGGAGCCGCGCGCGGGAAACTCGTGGAGAGGGATGAGAGTGTCGGTGGCGTTGAGGCCGACACCGACGATATCGATCATGGCAACGTCCATTTGAGGATCGGTGCTCATTGAAATCTGGTCGTGCGCCAGAGGCGGAGACCGCAAGCGACGAGAAGAATTAGAGAAACGACGGAGAGAAAAATTGCGGGAGTCCAGTGCGCGGGGATATTGGGCACGCGCGCGAGTGTTGCGAAGTAGATGAAGACGGCGGTGGCGAGTGCGACGAAGAGCCAATCGAGGAGGCCACGTGAAGGAGCGGCTTCGTCGGCGGATTGGCGGCCATCCATACGAGCTTCGACGAATTCTTGTGAGAGCGCATAGCGATTGGATTCGCGAAGCGCG
>DATGIS010000127.1:0-14060 GCA_035295625.1 Candidatus Acidiferrum sp.
CACCGCAGCGCATTCTTCAACTTCATGACCCATGTGCAGAGCCTTCTTTCGTGATAGCTTTCTTTGACCAGTAGTCAGGAGACAGCGATCCGATGCGGCTTCCCCCGGCCTTCCGTTCGGTTTCAGTCATCTGCACATTGACGGTCGTTTGCGGCTGTTCCGTGCTCGCCGCGCAATCTTCTAGCTCCCCTCCCGCTGCCCAAGCGCAGTCGTCGCTCGACGCCGATGCACCCGGCGCCTATCCAAAAGAGCCTTATGTTTTTGAACTCATCGAAAAGACGGTCCGCTTTGAAGCCGATGGTGTGGGCCAGCGGGACCTCACGTTTCGCATTCGCATTCAGTCGGAGTCGGCAGTTCGAGAATACGGCCTGATTGTCTATCCCTTTGCGTCCCGGTTCGAGAATCTCGAAGTTGACTACGTGCGCGTCCACAAGCCCGACGGGACGGTACTCGAAACTCCCGCTTCCGACGTCCAGGAACTCGAATCCGCCGTCAGCCGGGCCGCTCCGATGTACACCGACGAACACGAGAAGCACATCGCCGTAAAGTCCCTCGCAGTTGGCGACATTCTCGAAGCTCACCTGCGCTGGATAATTCATGAGCCATTTGCGCCGGGTCACTTCTGGTATGACCATCAGTTCTATCGCGCCGGCGTTTGTCTGCGGGAGCTGCTGACGATCGACGTTCCGAAAAATATCGCCGTCAAATTGCGTAGCGCCAACAACATCACGCCAACGGTCCGCGAAGACGGCGAGCGTCGCATCTATGCCTTCCAACGTTCAAATCTCAGCAAGCAACCCGAATCAAAAATTCCCGAATGGGACCGCAACGCGCACGGTGCGCCACCTCCGGAAGTTCAACTGTCGTCATTCTCCTCCTGGGATGAGGTAGGGAAGTGGTTTGGCGGCCTCGACGAGCCAAAAGTTCAGGTGACTCCTGAAATCCAGGCGAAGGCCGAGGAACTGACAAAAGGCAAAGCCACTCAAGACGAGAAAGTGCGGTCTCTCTACGAATTCGTTTCTACGCGATTTCGCTACATCGGAATCGATCTCGGCCATAGCCGTTATACTCCGCATGCGGCGCCGGAAGTCCTGCAGAATCGCTACGGTGATTGCAAGGATAAACAAGTTCTCTTGGCGGCACTTCTCCGGGCAGTCGGCATCCGGTCTTATCCCGCGCTCATCAGTTCAAGTTTCGCCGTCGATCCGGCATTTCCAACCATGAGTCTCTTTGACCACGTCATTACTGCAGTTCCCCACGGCGACACGGTCCAATTTCTTGACGCTACTCCTGAGGTGGCTCCATTCGGCTTTCTCACTATCAATCTTCGCGACCGCAAGTCCTTGGTCATACCCGATCGTGAATCGCCACAATTGCTCAGCACACCGAAGGACCCGCCTTTGCCTTCGTACGAACTTTTTCGCTCGGAGGCCTCCCTCAGCGCCGACGGCACACTCGACGCCAAAATGCACCTTGAGTATCGTGGCGATGCGGAGTTGGCCTTGCGCTTGGCCTACCACGCTATCCCGCAAAACCGCTGGGACAAATTCACACAGGATTTCGCGAGCAGCCTGGGCTTTGGCGGTAATGTCAGCGATGTTGTGATCGGTCAGCCGGATGATACCGGCAAGCCCTTTGTCATCGAATTCTCCTATCGCCGCACGAACTATCCATATTGGAAGGATCGGCGCGTTACTTTGCCCATGCCCCCGTTCTTTCTCCACTCTCTCACCGAAGAGCAAAAGCAATCCGCGAATCCGCTGCCGCTCGGAACCCTCGCGAACCTTACTTACGAAATCGTCTTGAAGTTCCCCGATGGTTATAAGCTATTCATGCCCGTCAAAACCTTCGAGCAGAAGAAAGATTTCGCCGAATTTTCAGGAACCTACGCTCTCGATAAAGATACCGTTCGCGGAACCTTCCGCTTGAAGACCTTGCTTCGCGACGTGCCCGCCACCGAGCGCTTGGCTTTCAGCGCTTTCTCGGATGCGATCGGCGATGCGATGAGACGCTATGTGTTTGTCGCGCAGCCGGGCAATAAGGACGCCGTCGCCGGCGTGGTCGCCAGCAATCCGGGCTCAATTGCTGTGCCGAAAGAGGTCACCATACTCTCCCCTTCCGCCAGTTCCTCCCCGACCGCGACGATTTCTCCGGAGGAACAGGCAAGGCTGAATTCTGCACAGACGCTCTTGGATGCTGCCCTGCGCGCCGAGAAAAAAAACGACTATTCGACCGCCGCTCAGATCCTCGAACAGGTTGTCGCGAAGGACCCGAAACGCCAATTTGCGTGGACCTCTCTCGGCTATTGCTACAACAACTTGCAGCAATACGCCAAGGCGGAGGCCGCCCTTCGAAAAGCGATCGAATTAAATCCTGCAGACAAGTTCGCTTACAACAGTCTCGGCAATGCCTTGCTCGGCCAGAGAAAATATGAAGAGTCCATTCCCCAATTTCAAAAACAAATCGAAATGGTTCCCGATGACAAGTGGGCACACACAAATCTCGGCCGCGCCTATATGCTCACAAAGAACTTCGGCAAAGCCGCAGACGAATTGGAACGGGCTGTCAAGCTGACGCCCGACGATCCCGCCATCCATTTTGCCCTCGGCCGTTCCTATCTGCATTCCGATCGGCGGGACAAAGGCCTGCTTGAACTGCAGAAGTCGGTCGATTTGGAACCAATTCCGGCTCGCTGGAACGTCGCCGCGTTCGAATTGGCCCAGGACAAAGTGGCCTTGGATAAGGCGGAACGCTATGCAGACTCGGCAATCGAGTCCACTAGTGGCAGACTGCGTGACCTTTCTCTTGAGTCTCTCTCGAACGAAGACGCACTCTTGCCTGCCGCACTCGCCGGCTATTGGGACACCCTCGGCTGCGTTAAGCTTCAGCAGGGTGACCTGCCTTCAGCGGAAAAATTCATTCTCAGTGCATGGCAGCTCCGCACCATCGGAGAGATAGGCGATCATCTTGGTCAGGTCATCGAAAAGTCCGGACGCAAGCAGGAGGCGATTGACACTTATGCCCTCGCGCTCGCGGCCAACCTTCCTAATCCCGACACAGAGCCTCGGCTTAGTCGTCTGGTTGAGAGGAATGTTGATGTCAAGACTTTGATCGAAACAGCTCGAGCTAAGCTCGTGAAATTACAAACCATTTCGCTCAAGAATTCGCGCAATTTGGATGGCGAAGCGGAGTTCTGGCTTCTCGTCGAGCACGGTCCGAAAGTAACTGCTTCTAAATTCATTTCCGGAGACGACGCCCTCCGCGCGATCGCAGAAGAACTGAAGACTCTCGTCCCGGATTTCACGTTTCCCGACGCCAGTGATATTAAGATCCCGCGGAGGGCGAAGGTCAATTGCTCCCGATTGTCCGGCAATTGCAACGTCCGGCTTGTTTCTTCCGAAGCGGTCAGAGCGGCCAATTGATCGCAGGAACGGCAATCTCGCCGCGAGGGCACGGCCTCATCCGTGCCGAAGACAACCCTAAATCCGAGGGGTTTTCGCCCTTTTAGCCCCGGATGGCTTGGGATCTTTGGCCGGCACCCTTTGTCAGGCGAGGTTTAGTCGTAGTATTCCTGGCCGAGATGTGTGATCAACTCCGCTCCCATCATCCACCGCAGCGTATTCTTCAACTTCATCGATTGAATGAAGAGGTCATGCTCCGGGTACAATCCTTCGGGAGTCATCGGAGATTTGAAGTAAAAGCTTAGCCATTCCTGAATTCCTCGGAATCCCGCCCGCTGCGCCAGGTCCATGAACATCACGAGATCGAGAACGATCGGCGCCGCCAAAATCGAATCGCGGCACAGGAAATCGACCTTGATCTGCATCGGATAACGCAGCCATCCGAAAATGTCGATGTTGTCCCAGCCTTCTTTGTTGTCGCCGCGCGGCGGGTAATAGTTGATCCGGACCTTGTGATACATCTTGCTGTAAAGTTCCGGATAAAGCTGCGGCTGCAGAATGTATTCGAGCGCGCCCAGCTTCGATTCTTCTTTCGTCTTGAATGACCCCGGATCATCCAGCACTTCGCCGTCGCGATTCCCCAGAATGTTTGTCGAATACCAGCCGTCAAGCCCCAGCATGCGCGCTTTGAACGCCGGCGCCAGCACTGTCTTCATCAAAGTCTGGCCCGTCTTGAAATCCTTGCCGCAGATCGCCACGTTGTGGTCCTGCGCCAGTTTCTGAATCGCGGGAATATCCACCGTCAGGTTAGGCGCGCCATTCGCGAAGGGAACTCCGCTCGTGATGCAAGCCCACGCATACAGCATCGACGGAGCAATCGCCGGATCGTTCTTCTTCATCCCCTCCACAAATTTTTCCGGCGTCGAGTGCACTTCCTCTGGCTTGATAAACACTTCCGTCGAAGCGCACCAGCACGTTACCAGCCGCGATACTTTCTTCGTCTTTCGGAAATTCTCGATATCGTCTTTCAGTTGCAGCGCCAGTTCGTATTTGTTCTTTGCCTTCTTGACGTACGTCCCGTCGAGTCGCTTCACGTATTCGCGGTCGAACGCCGCCTTCATCGGCTTGATGCCTTTCAAAAACGGCTTCACCTTCGCCAAATCCTCGGGGGTCAACACACCTGCATGCGCCGCCGCTTCGTACGCGTCATCCTTGAAAAGATCCCAGCTGCCGAAAACCAGGTCGTTCAAATCCGCCAGCGGCACGAATTTCTTGATCAGCGGCGATTTTCCATCCGTCCGCTTTCCCAATCGAATCGTGCCAAGCTGTGTCAGTGACCCTATCGGCTGCGCTTTTCCCTTGCGGACCAATTCCACGCCCGCCATGAACGTCGTGCTTACGGCGCCCATTCCCGGCAGCAGCACTCCCAGTTTTCCCTTGGCAGGCGCGATTTTTCCAGGCTTTTCCATTCTGCTCCCTCAAGCAGCGGCCGCGGCGCGACCGTTGAATTTAGATTTACGGATTAGTGCTAACGGGCACGGCGCCCGAAAATTGTCCCCAAGCAAACAAGCAGTATCGCGCAAAGCCAAGCGCTCTTGCAAATGCGAAGCTCCGTTGCCTAAGCGTCCAACGGACGCAAAACAATTTTTTTCGGAATTGAGTGAAAATAAACGAGAGAAAATCAGGACGCGTCTAGTCGTGTCTGCCCTACGACCGGCGCTTCTGCGACGTGAGAATCGAACTTGCCAAAGTGAATGCCACCAGGCATGCAATCGCAAACGCCAGCACGAAAACGATCAAGAGAACCTCCACCAAACACCCATTTAGCGTGCAAGTGGCTGGCCAGAACGCCCGTCGCTAAACCCTTTATTTTCAATGCGTAAAGTACTAGAACCGCCGGACTTTTCCTTCCCTGGTGTGCAGTTCCTTCCACACTGTTGCCCTGAATCGTCCTCTGAACAGAAAGAAAAAGCCCCGGAAAGGGATCGCCTCTCCGGGGCCCCAAATCCAGCCTCAATCTGAGTTTACGTGTGGCTCAACCGAATCGATCCGTCGCCCGTATGAATCGTCACCGGCTGCCCGCCGCCATTCATCTTCCCGTGTATTTGCGAGTTGCTGAATTGGCCTTCCACCGTCACGGGAATACCGAGGCTGATGCGCCCATCGTTCGTGCTTGCGTCGATGTTCGCGTTCATGTCCGCTGGAAGCGTCAAGTCCACGCTGCCATCGCCGGTGTGAATGCTCCACGCACTCACGACTTTCGAACCCGGTTCCGCATGCGCGTTAATGCTGCCGTCGCCGGTCTTCACGTTCAACGTGTCGAAGCGCCCATCGAGCGTAATGTGCCCGTCGCCCGAGTCCGCTTCAATCTTGCCATCCAAATCACGGCCCTCAATGCTGCCATCGCCCGTCCGCAGCCGTATCTGGCCTTTTGCCCCTTCCACTCGGATGTGGCCGTCGCCCGTGTGAATATCCAGATTCCCCATAATCGCTTGCGCTTCCACCGAGCCGTCGCCGCTATCCACGCTCAGATCCGCATCCTTCGGCATTCGAACTTCCAGCCTCAGCCCGCGATTCACGTGAATCCCGAAGCCCCAATTCCAATGATTCGCCTCCCGCGCGCTCAATTCCACGCGGTCGCCGTCCTGCCGCGATTCAATCTTCAAATTCTTGTCCAGCGTGTACCCGTTGTAGATCACTCGCAATTCAACCTGCTTGCTATCGCCGGTCGTCACGCGCACGCTGCCGTCGTTCGTATCCAGATGCACGTTCGCTCGCCCCGACACCGTATAGTTCTTCGTCCACTCTTCCGCGCGAGCCGCCGGAGCGCACACGACCGCGCCCAGCACCGCCGCCGCAAAGAAGGGAACTGCCACCCGGCCCAAAGTCAGTGAAGGAATCTTCATCGGTTTATCCCTCGTCGAAGGCCCCAAATTACCCATAATTCGCCCTCGTCTGTAGATAGGTACGAGCGCCCGTCTCAGAATGTTCCTCAATGTAGGCACATTCTGGCGCCCAAGCCCGCGCACTAGCCTATTTGCCCTTGGCGGCCTGCTTCTTCCGGTTTGCCCCCGGCTTCGGCCGCAGCGCCTCCAGGAACTCGTTGATAGGCAAGGTGTTAATGACGTCCCCCTTCGTTAGCCAGGCCCTCCGCGCCGTCGTCACCCCATACCGCACAAAGCGCAAATTCGCCGCCGTGTGCGAGTCCGTCGAGATGACCACCTTTACGCCCCGTTCTTTGCACATCCTTAAATGCACGTCCTTCAAATCCAGCCGGTCCGGGTACGAATTGCACTCCATCGCCACGCCATGTTTCGCGCAGGCATCTAGAATCTTCTCCATGTCGTAGTCAATCGCATCTCGCCGCAACAGCAGCCGCCCCGTCGGGTGCGCAATAATCTGCGTGTACGGATTCTCAATCGCCGCCAGCATCCGCTCCGTCATCTCCGCGCGGTCCAGATTGAAGTACGAGTGAATCGAACACACCACCACATCCAGTTGCGCCAGAATTTCGTTCGAATAGTCCAGCGACCCGTCCTTCATGATGTCGACTTCCGATCCCGCCAGCACACGAATTCCCAGCTTTTTTTCGTTCGCCGCATGCAGCTTTTTGATGTGCGCTTCCATGCGCTTCTCATCGAGTCCGTTCGCCACCGTCACCGCTTTCGAATGGTCCGTAATCGCAATGTATTCGTGCCCTAACTCCCGCGCCGCCTCCGCCATCTCTTCAATGGAATTCTTTCCATCGCTCGCCGTCGAATGCATCTGCAAATCGCCTTTGATGTCTTTCAATTCAATCAATTTCGGCAAAGTATGTTTTTCCGCTGCGGCAATTTCGCCCGTATTTTCGCGCAGCTCCGGCGGAATAAAATCCAGCTTCAACTTTCCATAAATCTCTTCTTCCGTCCGCCCCGCTACGCGCTTTTCGCCCTTCAACGTCGCCAGCGCGTATTCATTCAACGTCAAGCCCATGTCGTTCGCGCGCCCGCGCAACGCCACGTTGTGCTCCTTCGAACCGGTAAAATAAAGCAGCGCAGCGCCAAAATTTTCCTTTTCCAGCAGCCGCACATCCACCTGCAGCCCGTTTTCCAGCGTGAAGCTCACTTTGTTTTCGCCGTGCGCCAGCGTCTGATCAATTCCCGGATACTTCAAAATATGTTCTGCCAGCGCATCCACCTGTTTCTGCGCCGTGTGGCCATCCGCCAGCGTCACCAGCAAATCCAGATCGCCCACCGTTTCTTTTCCGCGTCGCAACGATCCCGCCGGCGTCACGCTCTCCACCGCTTTTCCCGCCTTCTCGATGTGCGCAATAATCTTCTCCGCCGCTTCTTCCGCCGTATTCAAGTGGAATCGTCCGCTCGATTTCTTGAACACCTCCACCGCTTTCAAAATATTTTGTTCGCTCTTTTCGCCGAATCCTTCGAGCGACCGCAGCTTTCCTTCTTTCGCGATTTTCTCGACGTCCGCAACCGTTCCCGCTTTGAATTTCTTCCAGAGCAACGCCACTTTTTTCGGCCCGAGCGATTGCAGTTCCAGCACGTCCAGAATCGTCTCCGGATATTTTTTCAGCAATTTCTTCCGCAAAGCGTAATCGCCCGTCGAAACAATTTCGTCGAGGTGCTCCACCATCCGGTCGCCGATTCCCGGCAGTTCCTTCAATTTTTCGGGCGTTTTCACAAGTTGTTCGATCGATTCGGGCAGGGAATCGATCAACTCCGCCGCCTTCTCGTAACTCCGGTAGCGCCCTATAATCGCTCCGTCAATTTCGAGCAAATGTGCCGTCTGCCTCAGGATTCTTGCTATTTGTTTGTTGTCCATGCGCCGATTATAGGAGGGATTTCCTCGCCCACAAATAAAAATGGCCGGAAGGGGGGCGCTCCCTTCCGGCCGTATGATTGCAAACTGCTACTCACCCTGCTTTTTGTACGTTTGACGCTTGTGGTCCCTTGGGTCCCTGCACAATCTCGAATTCGACCGGGTCGCCTTCCTGCAGCGTCCGGTAACCGTCTCCTACTATGGCCGAGTAATGGACGAATACGTCCGGTCCATCCTCTCTTCCAATGAAGCCGTAGCCCTTCGAGTTGTTAAACCATTTTACGGTTCCCTGCACCTCGATCTTCCTCCTGACGGTAGATTCATTTGTTTCACGGACACCATGCGGAATACCCCGAACAGACCGCGAAAGTGAGTGCAACGCGCGGAGTGTACCAGAATGAGACAACGAGTCAATAGAACTTGACCCAATCCTTATAAATATTCAGCAAGGTTTATAAACCGCTAAATCGATTCAATTACGGCTTTTTCGCTTGTCGCGGTTTTTGCCTTTTCTTAGACGTGCCCGGACGCGAAAGGAATCGAAAATAATAAAGCAGTCCCGCAACCGATTTCGCGTCCCGCAATTTTCCGCGCTTGATCATGTTTTCCAATTCGAATGCTGTATAAATCTTCGACACAATCTTTTCATCGTCCTCGGGCGACGCCTGCCCCGCGACGCAATCCGACGCCAGCAGCAAGATCATTCGCTCCTCCAGAAATCCCGGCGTCGGAAATACATCCAGAAACACTTTCAATTTTTTCGCCCGGTATCCCGTCTCTTCCGCCAGTTCTCGCGCTCCTGCCTGTGCCGGCGTCTCGCCCGGTTCCATTCGTCCCGCCACCAGTTCCCACAAAAATTGCCTCGTCGCATGCCGGTATTGCTCGATCATCACGATTCTTGCGTCCGGCAACACGGGCAGCACCACAACCGATCCCGGATGCGTAATCACCTCGCGCTTGGTCCGCAGTCCTGTCGGCTCAATCAACTCGTCCCGCCGCAGCCCAAACACCGGCCCTTCATAAAGCATCTCGCTGCTCAACACCTGCGCCGTCGTCTGCCTCACAGCGCCTTTTTTGTTCGCCATCGGTTCCCCTCGAAGTTTCGCTCCCGCAGTGTAATCGAACTCACCGTTTTTTCCACGATGCGCCTTCCTTCAGCCGTCTTTTCTTTCTTTCTTTGTTCCTTTCTTTCTTCCTTCCTGTCTTTCCTTCTTCTCTCTCTCTTCTCTTTCTGTTTCTTACTTCTTTCTTCTCTGTGACCTCCGTGCTCTTCCCTCTGTGGCCTCTGTGTTAATTCTTCTCTTCCTCTCCCTCTTTCCCTCTTTCTCTCCTCTTTCTTTCTTTCTTTCTTTCCTCTTCCTCTCTGTGATCTCTGTGACTCTGTGGCAATCCCTCTTTGTCTTTCCTTGCCCTTCCAACGCGCCTATACTGATTTCAGCTTTCCATGTCCATCAATACCCTCATCGTCGACGACGAGAAGCCCGCCCGGGACGAACTCGCCTTTCTCCTCAAAGGCTTTCCCGAAATAAATCTCGTCGGCCAGGGCAAAAACGGCCTCGAAGCCGTCAATCTCATCAAGGAACATTCGCCCGATCTCGTTTTCCTCGACGTCCAAATGCCCGGCCTCGACGGCTTCGGCGTCCTCAAAAAACTCGTCGAACGCAAAGCCCGCGTTCCCCACGTCGTTTTCGCCACCGCATTCGATCACTACGCCGTCCAGGCATTTGACGTAAACGCCGTCGACTACGTCCTAAAACCGTTCGACAAATCGCGCATCGCCAAAGCCATCGCCCGCGCGCGCCGTGAAATGGAAGCGGACACCAGTCCCGCCGAGCGCCTCGAAAAACTCGTCAGCCAGCTCGCCGCGCCAAAGCCGGTGGCCCCTTCTGCGCCATCCAAGCTGCTCATCAAATCCCAGCAGCGCCTCCTGCTTGTCGACGCCGAAGACCTTGTCTTCGCCACCATTACCGATGGGCTCATCTCCGTCTGCGCGCGCGAAACCGATGGCACCTCCAACTACCGCACGCTCGAAGAGATGCACGCCGCCCTCGACGCCGAAATCTTCTGGCGCCCCCATCGCTCTTTCCTCGTCAACATTCATCACATCAAGGAAGTCGTCCCCTGGTTCAAATCCAGCTACATGCTCAAAATGAACGACAAAAAACAAACCGAAATCCCCGTCTCCCGCCAGCAAACCAAACGCCTCCGCGAACTCTTCAAGCTGTAGCGTTCGCGGGCTTGCCCAGCTCAACCCATGTTAAACTTCGCGATAATGGACTTCGAGCACAACCACGAAACTGATTTGAACCCGCCTTCGGCGTGGCGTGTCCTTTGTCAGATGTTAGGTGTTTACGCGAATGTGCTCTTGGCCCTCGTCGGGATCGCGGCCATCGCGGACCAAATCATCCCGGGGCGCACAGTGCGCACCGATTTGCTCGTAGGTGGCGTTGCCTTCCTTTGGGCATTCCTGATGCGCCGGTTAGGCGTGATTTCTAAACCGAGGCGCCCAAAGGATGGAGCGCGCGCGGTGCTTTTTGCTTTCTACTTTGTTTGCTATGCATCGCTTCCGCTATTAGTTGACTGGTGGACACGTGCGCCTAACGAGCACCAGGCCAACCGCATCGTAGGCTCTCTTTTCACAGCAGTCCTTGTCGCGGGTTTCATGTCGTTAAGCGAAAAGGGTGCCTGGCTTAAACCTTCTGGCGAACCGCCAGCAAACCAAACGCCTCCGCGAACTGCTTAAGCCGTGACCGCATTGAGCCTACTTGTGCCGTTTTACAGCATCCGCATTAACGATCGGTGGCGGATTTGCTTCATCTGGGGTGATGGGCACGCTTCCGCCGTCGAGATTGTGGATTATCACTAGGAGATTGTTATGGCGAAAAAGCTGAAGCCGGTGCACCCAGAAGAAATTCTGCGCGAGGAATTCATGCAGCCGCTGGGACTGAGCATGAACAAGCTAGCGTTGGCATTGCGAGTACCGGTGACGCGAATTGCCGACATTGTGGCCGAACGCCGCGGAATTACCGCGGATACAGCGCTAAGACTCGCTCGCTATTTCAACAATGCACCTGTTTTCTGGATGAATTTACGGACACGCTACGATTTGGAGATGGCGGAAGATGAATTGGCCGCCACTGTGAAGCGCGACGTGCGCCCGCTGGAGGTGGCTAGCCAGTAGGAGAGTCTCGCTTTTTTTTCTACCAATCGACTGCTTAAATGAATCCTTGACAACTGTGGGTATTGGATTATCCTGCATGTAGGCGAAAGTGCATCCGCACTCTTCGCCTTTTTTCTTTTCTGGCCGCTTTGCCCGGATTCAGCAACTCTCCACGTAACGGACCGCCGAAAAAACACCAAAACGTGTCATTCCGAAGCCGCCGGCTTTTGCGACTTCGGAATCTGCTTTTTCTGCACGTCCGCGAAAAACTGTTTTCTCCGGCCATCGCGCCAGACCCAAATCTCACTCTAGGAACTCAAAAATGAAAACGCAAAAACCCAACGCAGAATTGGTGTGGAAACAACTGGAGGATTTAGCCGTGCCGAGACTGCGGCTGTCGGTGGTGGACCGAGCGGCATACGCTCATCTGCTGCGGCACAGTCGATTGGAAGCGAAACGGCATCTGCGGTTTTCGATCACGTGGTTGGGCCGAGGCATCCGCATGTCCGGCGGGGCAACGCGGATGGCGATTCGCCGACTGGTGTCGAGCGGGACGGTGCGGCTACTGGAGCGGAGCAAGGAGGGCCACACGGTCGAAGTGCGGCTACCCGATGAAATTGGCGCATTACGCAAGGCTGCAAGACTATCGCAGGAAAAGGCTGCCAAGCTGGACCTTGAGAAAGCAGACTTTCTGGGAACACGAATACTACGCAAAGCGATTCACGCGCGGGACGGCGGCATATGTTTTTACTGCCTGAAAAGATTGAACGACCGAATGCGGGCGCTGGACCATGTTCTGGCGCAGAGCCGCGGCGGAGGCAATTCGTATCGAAATCTTGTTTCCTGCTGCCTCGAATGTAATTCAGCGAAAGGAGAGAAGTCAGCCGGGGATCTGCTAAGGAGTCTATATCGCGAGAGGCGGTTGACGGCGGCGGATGTCGCCGTGCGCCTTCGCGCCCTCAAAGCCCTTGCCGCCGGCAAACTCCGCCCGGTTCTGCCGGTTGCGAACTAGCAACCACTCGTCAGCGCTGCTAGATGATTATTTTCCCTAGGAGGTCTGTGGAATTGCGGCTAGCATTTCTAGCGGGGCACTTGCCCAATGCGCCGATTACGCGCCAAATCTCGAAAGCAGAGAAAACACCGCGCGCCGAACGCCGGCAAACGGAGGTCACTCGCCGAACTTAAGCGCAACATCAAGCGCGCTCAGAAGCTCGTCCGCAAATACATCAAGCCCGGCGTTTCCCTCGTGGACGAACTGATTGCCGAGCGCCGCGAAGCCGCTCGTCATGAGTAGAACTGTACTGGACGCCCCAGCCTCGCTCGGCGCTCTACAAAGCGAACTGACTCACAACACCGTCCGGCTTCGGTAGCGTAGCCACTCTTGGCTGCGAAGGGTCGCGCCTCCACCGCGGACAGGCCACGCAGGCAAGAGTGCCTGTGCTACCCGCCTGTGTTAGCATCGTTCGTACACTTCGTACAACGGACTGATGGATTTTTCTCTTAAAGACCACCAAAAACTGATTCGCGACACCGTCCGGCAATTCATGGAGACGGAAGTTCGGCCACTCGTCAAAGAGTTGGAGCGCGAAGAGAAATTTCCCCTTGAAATCATTCAAAAACTCGGCGAAATGGGCTGCTGCGGCATGCTTGTGCCGGAAGAGTGGGGAGGCCCGGGTCTCGACACGGTTTCCTATGTGCTGATGCTCGAAGAAGTCGCGCGCGTTTACACCGCGATGTCCACCGCGCTCGGCGTAACGAATTCGGCGGTACAGGTTCCGCTCGCAGAGTTCGGCACGGAGCAGCAAAAACAAAAATATTTAAAACGACTGGCCACTGGAGAAATTCTCGGCTCCTTCTGCCTGACTGAAGCCGCAGCCGGCTCCGACGCCGCCGGAATTCAAACCACAGCCGTTCGCGTTTTGGATTCCAATGTAGCGCCGCCCTTTAGGGCGGCATCTTCCGGCGTCAGCCCCGCCACGGACCAACCAGAGAATGCCGGGCTAAAGCGCGGCGCTACATCTACTTCTTATCGCCTCAACGGCGCAAAAACCTGGGTCACGAACGGCAGCCATGCAGGCGTCTATATTGTGTTCGCAAAAACCGATCCCGCCGCGGTCGCCAGTAAGAAAGACATCACCGCGTTCCTCGTCGAGCCGTCGTTCAAGGGATTCAAGATCGGCCGTCACGAAGACAAAATGGGCCAACGCTCCTCGCCATCTGTCGAAATTCTTTTGAACGATTGCGAAGTGCCTGCGGAAAATCGCCTCGGCGAAGAGGGCCAGGGATTGAAGATTGCCTTGAGCGCGCTCGATGGCGGACGTATCGGCATCGCGGCGCAAGCCGTCGGACTCGCGCAAGGCGCGCTCGATGATTCGATCAAATACGCGAAGCAGCGCAAAGCGTTTGGAAAATCCATCGGCGAATTTCAAGCGATTCAGTGGATGCTCGCGGATATGCAAACGGAGATCGAAGCCGCGCGCGGATTGGTTTACTATGCGGCATGGCTGAAGGATTCCGGCAAGTCGATGGGGAGCGCCGCGTCGAAGGCAAAGCTGTACGCCAGCGAAATGGCCAATCGCGTCGCCTACAAAGCCGTGCAGATTCACGGCAGTCTCGGCTATTCGCGCGAAACCGACGTCGAGCGCATGTACCGCGACGCCCGCGTCATCACGATTTACGAAGGC
>DATGIS010000128.1:0-4751 GCA_035295625.1 Candidatus Acidiferrum sp.
AAAACGATCTGGCGCAGAATCCCTTCGACCTCGGAAAAGAAAAAGGCCGGTCGATGTTTGATGCGCGTCATCGCTTTGTGACGAGCTATCAATGGAATCTGCCGTTCTTTCAAAATGCAGAAGGCTGGCAACGCATCCTGCTTGGCGGGTGGCAAGTGAACGGCATCACGACTTTTATGAGCGGAACGCCGTTCACGGTTTACGATTCCGCGGGTGTTTCCGCGCAAGGCGGCGCGCCGGAAATTTCCGGATTTCCGAGCGACCGTCCCAACGTCGTCGGCGATTTCACGAAAGGAACTTGCCCGAACCAGAACGGGCAAGCCTTCATCGCGGGAACTCCGAATTGCTGGATCAGTCCGGGCGGATTCCAGAGACTCGATCCGATTGCGCAAGCAGGGCAGTTCGGAAATGCCGGAAGAAATATCGCGCAGGGTCCGGGTTTGCAGCAGTGGGATTTTTCCGCGCTGAAAAATTTCAAAGTCACCGAGAGCAAGACGATTCAGTTTCGCGGCGAGCTTTTCAATATTTTCAATCACGCGAATCTGGGCTTGCCGGAAAACGACATCAATTCGCCTAACTTCGGACAAATTCAAACTTCGCAACCGGGACGTTTGGTGCAGTTCGCGCTGAAATTTCTTTTCTAGCTCTTTCTAATCTCTCATTTAATTCCGTTAGCGCGCCGCGGCGGCGTGGCGCCGGCTGATGTATTCCGTGACGTAAAAATCGAAAAGTTCGTCGAGGCGGCGCGTGATCGTGCCGGGCGCGGAGGCGATTTTCTGGCCGGCGATTTCGCCGACGGCGATGATGTTGCGATTCGTGGAAGTGACAAAAACTTCGTCTGCGGTCGCCAAGTCTTCGGGCCTTAACGTTTGCTCCACGACGGAGATGCCTGCTTCCGGCGCGATTTCCATCAAGATGCCGCGCGTAACGCCTTCCAGGCAACCGGAATTGAGCGGCGGCGTAAAGACTTTGTCGCCTTTCACGACGAAAATATTCGCCGCGGTACACTCAGCGACTTCTCCGCGCTCGTTCAGCAGAATCACTTCGTCGAATCCTTCCTTTTGCGCTTCGGCGACGGCCCAAACGTTGGGCAGCCAGGAAATCGTTTTTACGCCCGCGAGCGCGGCGGCGGCGTGGCGTCCGTGCTGGCGAATGGTGAGGCGCACCGGCTCGTGATAGTCGGGAAGGGGCGCAGTGTAGATGACGAGATCGACTTGCGGCATTGCTTCTTCGCTGCGCCATCCGCCAACCTGGTTGTAAATCAGATAGATGCGCGCGCAGCCTTCGCTGACTTTGTTGGCGCGAATGACTTCCTGCAAATGGACGCGAACTTTTGCGCCGCTGTATGGCATGGGAAGGCGAATGATGGCGGCGTCTTTTTCCAGACGGCGCCAATGACGCTCGTAGCTGAAGGCTTCGCCTTTCACGATGCGAATCGTGGTGAAGAGGCCCCAGCCGCAAACGATTCCCGCCTGCCCGGGTGAGAGGCGGGACTTCTCGATGGGGACAAGTTTGTCGTTATGAAAAATATTGCGATCAATCACGGGAATGCCTCAAAGATTCTTCCGTAATTGTATACCTGCGCGGCGGTGAGGAGGGAGCGCGCGGAAAGAGGTGCTCGAAGGGGTACACCCCCCATTGTTTTTGCAAGTGTGCGCAAGCACAAGAAAGGAAAGGGGTTGGGGCGAAATCTGTTGTGCCGGTTTGTGCAAAGAGTGCGTAAACCGCTGAAAAGAGACAGGATGCGAAGTGCGGAGAAAACAGCCGTGGTCAATAACGCGAATTCCACACGTGGGCAATTCTGATGGTTATCAAAAGAAAGGAGTTGCCCCTCGCGGATCGGGGTAAATAGGCGGGGCCAAAAGGATGGTGTTGAAAAGAAAGGGGTTAGCCAACCGTGGCACGCACTTGGGGCGATCCCTCGCCAGATCCGCTTGCGATAAACAAAAGTGGGGTCGAAAATTTCGAATGGCGCGCCGAAAAACATGGGATAGCGTAGTACGAAAATAAATACGAGTCAAGTAAAATATAATTAAGTACACATTCGAATGGAAGACTGCAAGTAAGCCGCAGAGACTCAACGGGTTAGCGCACGCCGGTTTTCCAAATGTGGAGTTGCGCGCCGAGCCAAGCGGTGGGGAGAGCGCCGACGATGAGTGAGACGGGATACCAGTGCGGGCCGAGCGAGGGAACTTGATTCCACGTTGCGGCGGCTGCGAGACTGGAAAGAACAATGCCGATCGCGGCGCCAATCAGGGCGTGCTTCATGGGACGACGCGGCGCGAGACGCGCGGTGATGTAGCTGCCGACGATGCCGTAAATCGTGCGATAGATTGCGGCCCAGAGGAATTGGCGGTCGCTATAAATTTCGCCGAGTTTTGGAAATCCGGCGACGTAGTGAAGCAGAACGTCGGTACCGAGAGAAATAACGATTACGACGACGAAGCCTGCTACGACGGCAAGAATGCTGCGACCGATGCTGCCTTGACCGGAATTGTCGCTCATTTGCGTAAGTCTCCTCGTTTATTTTGAAATTCGGCCCGGACCACTACGAAATTTGCAGCAGGTGCGCTTCGAGACGGTTGAAGCTGAGAGCCATACCTTGCTTCATGCCGGAATTGAGGGCGGCGTCGCGCGCTTCCAGCGAAGGATAGAGAATCGTCATGGTGGCCGTGGTGACGCCATCTTTTTCCGTGAGATCCAAAGTGACGAGCGTTTCCGGCCAGGGACCGCCCCAGGATTCGGTGGCGACGAGTTTTTCGGGCGGTTTGACTTCCTGGAATACGCCGAGAATTTCCATTCGATCGCCATTGGTGTGACTCCAGACGAGGCGGCGTTCGCCGCCGGGACGCAGATCGATTTCGCAAACGATCATGGTCCAGCCGTCGGGACCAAGCATCCATTTAGGGAGATGTTTCGGGCTGGTCCACGCCTCCCAGACGAGATGGCGCGGCGCATTGAATACGCGGGTCAAGAGGATTTCGCGGTCCGAGGGTGTGGTGACGGACATTGCTCCCACGTTGATCATTGCTTTGTTCTCCCATTTTTTCTTCTATTTTTCCGGGTACCGGGCGGATGCGCTTCGGCGGCTTTCATTTCTTCCAAAAGCGCATCGAGGCGGACGAAATTCGCTTCCCAAAACTTGCGGTAATTTTCGAGCCACTGGCTGGCGTCGGCGAGCGGCTTCGGAGCTAGTCGGCGTGGGCGGCGCTGACGGTCGCGGCCGCGAGAGATGAGGCCGGCGCGCTCGAGAACGATGAGGTGTTTGGAGACGGCGGGCTGGCTCATGGAAAAGGGTTTGGCGAGTTCAAGGACGGAGGCCTGGCCACGGGCGAGGCGGGCGAGGATGGCGCGGCGGGTCGGATCGGCGAGGGCGGCGAAGACGGCGTTGAGGCGGTTGGCTTGCGTCATTGCATAACCCTCGGGTTTTACAACCAAATGGTTATATATACTGAAAAGCGTGTCAAGAGGAATTTTGAAGAGTTCTAAGTTGTAAGTTTTAAGTGATAAGTCGGGCGGGAACGGTAGTATGCACGGGAGTTGAGGTGCTCGAACCGGAAATGCTTCCAGGCACCAGTAATTCTGATGGGTAGCGCCGCCGTAGAGCGGGGTTCCGGCGCACATTGTGGTCGTAAGAGCACAGACTGAAGTCTATGCCACCTTAACGGCGTGCCACATGGACAAAGGAGCGCATCGTAGAATAGGCTCGGCTTTGAAGTCGAGAGTGGTTCCAGGTTCGATCTCGTTGGAACTTTTGAAGTCTTGGAGCAAGTATGCGCCGCTTAATGCTGTCTCTTTTGTTGACTGCCACGGTCTCGCCGGCTCTGTGGGCGCAGACGACGCCGAAGGAATCGTTGCTGGTGCTGTCGAAGCATGACCAGACGCTGGCGATTGTGGACCCGGCGACGCTGAAAGTTGTGGCGAAGATGCCTGTGGGCGCGGACCCGCACGAAGTGATCGCGACCGCGGACGGGAAGACGGCGTACGTTTCGAATTACGGCGGAGGTGGAGCGGGTGCGTTGCACACGCTGGCGGTGATTGATTTGGTGAACCAGAAAGCGCTGGCGTCGACTGATTTGGGAGCGCTGAAGGGGCCGCACGGACTGGATTTCGCGGGCGGGAAAGTTTGGTTTACGGCGGAGGCGGCGAAGGCGTTTGGAACGATCGATCCGGCGACGGGGAAAGTGGATTTTATTTTGGGCAGCGGGCAGAACCGCACGCACATGATTCTTGTGACGCGGGATTTGAGCAAGATTTTTACGTCGAACATTCAATCGGGGACGGTGAGTATTTGGGTGAAAGTGCGGCCGAGTTTGCCGTCGGGGCCACCGCCACCGGCTGGCGGGCCTGCGCCGGGGCCATTTCCGGCGGAGTGGAGTCAATTTTTGGTGACAGTGGGCGCGGGATCGGAGGGGTTTGATGTTTCGCCGGATGGAAAAGAACTTTGGGCCGCGAATGCGCAGTCGGGAACCATTGCGGTGATCAATATCGCCGAAAAAAGTGTGGCACGAACGATTATCGCGAACGTGCGCGGAGCGAACCGGTTGAAATTCACTCCGGACGGGCAACTGGTCTTTGTTTCGAGTTTGAATGGAGCCGACGTGGCAGTGCTGGATGTGGGATTGAAGGAAGTAGTGAAGCGGATTCCGGTGGGTCATGGCGCGGCGGGGATACAGATGGAGCCGAATGGAGCGCGCGCGTTTGTGGCGTGCACGCCGGATAATTATGTGGCGGTGATTGATTTGAAGACG
>DATGIS010000129.1:0-12181 GCA_035295625.1 Candidatus Acidiferrum sp.
GTTCTGCCGATTGGCGGCCTGAAAGAAAAAATGCTGGCGGCCCATCGAATGGGCTTGCGTACAGTACTGATTCCGAAGGACAATGAGAAGGACCTGGCGGACATCCCGCAGGAGATCCTCTCCAGTCTCACGGTTCACCTAGTCGAGACAATGGATGAAGTGCTGCAGATTGCACTGGAGCGGCCGATTGTGCCCTCCGAGGACGCCGTGGTTGCGCCGGTAGCAGAACCGTTCGTGGAAGGCGCCGAGAAAGACACGAGTTTGACCAACTAAAAGCAGCGAAGTGGAGTTGCGGTTCAGAATTCGGGGGACCGCTACACCAAGTCAGAGCACAGCGCTGCGTGTGGTTGGCCGTAGTTCAGTTTGCCCCTCCTGGCCGGTTCTTCCCGGGACTGCCAGCGCGGTGCATCATCCCGTGCAATCCAAAATCTGAAACAATTAAAACAACAAAAGCTAAGGACATATGGCGAAAGAAACGGCAGAGAACAGTAAAGAAATAAGCATCAGCCTAGCTGAGCTGAAAGAAAAGAACATTACGGACCTTGCGAAGATCGCGAAGGAACTGAATGTTCCGGGCGCGAGCGGCATGCGGAAGCAGGAGCTGATTTTCCAGATCCTGCGGGCGCAGACGGAAAAGAGCGGCCTGATTTTTTCGGAGGGAGTGCTGGAATGTTTGCCGGACGGATTCGGCTTCCTGCGCGCGCCGGAATACAACTATTTGCCCGGGCCGGACGATATTTACGTGTCGCCGTCGCAGATTAGGAAATTCGATTTGCGCACGGGCGATACGGTGAGCGGGCAGGTGCGGCCACCGAAAGACGGTGAGCGGTATTTTGCGCTGATCAAAGTGGAAGCGGTCAATTTTGAAGATCCGGAAGTTGCGCGGAACAAGATTTTCTTCGACAACCTGACGCCGCTCTATCCGCAGGGCCGGCTGAAGATGGAGACGACGAAAGAGAATATGACGGGGCGCGTGCTGGATTTGCTGTGCCCTGTGGGCAAAGGGCAGCGCGGATTGATTGTGGCGCCGCCGCGAACCGGCAAGACGATGATGCTGCAGTCGATCGCAAATTCGATTACGACGAACCACCCGGAAGTGGCCCTGATCGTGCTGTTGATTGACGAGCGGCCGGAAGAAGTGACGGACATGCAGCGGACGGTGAAGGGCGAAGTAATCAGCTCGACGTTCGACGAAGCACCACAACGGCACATTCAAGTTGCCGAAATGGTTCTGGAGAAGGCGAAGCGGCTGGTGGAGCACAAGCGGGACGTTGTGGTGCTGCTGGACTCGGTGACGCGCCTGGCGCGCGCGTACAACGCGGTGACGCCGCCGTCGGGGAAGGTTTTGTCGGGCGGTATTGACGCGAACGCGTTGCAGAGGCCGCGGCGGTTCTTTGCGGCGGCGCGGCACGTGGAAGAGGGCGGCTCGCTGACGATTATCGCGACGGCGTTGGTCGATACGGGAAGCCGCATGGACGACGTGATCTTTGAAGAGTTCAAGGGCACGGGCAACATGGAAATTAACCTGGACCGGCGCTTGTCGGATAAGCGCGTGTTCCCAGCGATTGATATTCAGCGGTCGGGTACGCGTAAGGATGAATTGCTGCTGCCGGCGGAAGAGCTGAGCCGCGTGTGGGTGTTGCGCAAGGTGCTGAGCCCGCTATCGACGGTGGAGGCGATGGAGTTGTTGCTGAGCCGGTTGACGAAGTCGAAGTCGAACATGGAATTTCTGGCGTCGATGTCCGCGCCAACTTGAAACACGCCTAGTAACGGCGCCCCAAAACGGACCGCTCCCCTCTCGAGCACCGAACCCCACGCCGATCCGTGAAGGCCACGGAACGGGGGGTACGCGTGTACGAACGGTTCATCGCACGACAACCGATTCTCGATGAAAAACTGAAGCTGTTCGGGTACGAGCTGCTGTTTCGCGCCCGCGACGACACACGCGCCGGAGAGGATCCGCAGGCAACGGCGCAGTTGATCGTTTCCAGCACGATGTTGTTCGACTGGGAGACGCTGCTGGATGGCGCGAGCGCGTTTATCAATTTCGGCGCGCAAGAGATTGTGAGCGGCGCAGCGTTGCTCTTGCCGAAGCTGCAAACGATCATCGAGATTCCACCAACCCTTACTTTTGACGACGATTTGATCCAGGGAATCAAGAATCTCCGGCTAGCGGGGTATCGCGTGGCGCTGGACGGATTTTCTGCGGACGGGAACCTGGAACGCGTGCTGCGGTACGTGAACTTTGTGAAGGTGGACTTCCAAGAGACACAGGAAACGGAGCAAACGGCTATACGAACGGCGCTGAGCAGATTTGAAGCAAAGCCGATCGCGAAGAAGATTGAAAGCTGGAAGGAGTTCGATCGGGCGCGGCGGAGCGGGTACGTCTACTACCAGGGACATTTTTTCCTGGAGCCGCAAGTGCTGAAGCGGAAGGAACTTGCCGGCAGTGAAGAGCATTGCCTGGAATTGTTGCGGCTGGTGCATCAGAAGCCGATGGATGTTCCGCGAATCGAAGAAGTGCTGAAGCAGGAGCCGGCGTTGATGTACAAGCTGTTGCGATTTCTGAATTCACCGTTGCTGGCGCGGCCGGTGGAAGTGAAGTCGGTGCACAGCGCGATTGCGCTGTTGGGAGACGACGAGTTTCGGCGATGGGCATCGCTGGTGGCGGTGCTGACGCCCGCGACGGAAAAACCGAGTGAGTTGATTCGAACGGGACTGACTCGAGCTTTTTTTTGTGAAGCACTGGCGCGGGCGAAAACACGAGGAGCGATGCCGTTCGAATATTTTCTGGTGGGATTGTTTTCCGTGATGAGCGCGCTGCTGGACCGCCCGCTGGGCGACATCACTGCGGAAATTGCGGTGAACGGAAACGTTAGAGATGCACTGAACGGGAAACCGAACGAATTGCGTTACGCGCTGGACGCGGCGCTGGGATTCGAACAAGGAAAATGGGGAGCATTCACTGAAGCGATGGAGCGGCTGGAATTGGACGAAGAGAAGGCGCCGGAGTGCCAAGACGAAGCCAACCGGATCGTGAAAGAATTGCAAGTGTAGCGAGCAGGCGGTGCGGAGGGGAAAGGACTAGGCATGGCTGACAAATTCATTGCGCGTCAACCGATCTTCGGACCGGACCTGAAGCTGTTCGCCTACGAACTGTTGTTTCGCGCGACAAGGAAAAACGGATTTGAGCCTTACGAAATGGCGTCGCAAAGCGTGATCGTGGACAGCATGATGGTGTTCGACCTGGAGCGGCTGACGGGGCCGGCGAAGGCGTTTGTGAACGTGGATGAAAAAGCGCTGCGATCCGAGGCGCCGAGACTGTTAGATCCGAGGCGAGTGGTGCTGGAAGTGCTGGAGCACGTGGAGCCGACGGATGAAGTGGTTGAGGCGTGCCACGGGCTGCGAAAACTTGGCTACGATCTCGCGATCGACGATTTTGTGGGCGGAGACAAGTGGAAGCCGCTGATACCCGTTGTGAAATTCCTGAAAGTGGATTTTCGCGATTGCGGGGAGCGGACGCAGAAGGCGATTGCGGACCAGTATTTGCCGAGAGGGATTTCGCTGCTGGCGGAAAAAGTGGAGACGGAGGAGGAACTCGAACGAAGCAAGCGCCTTGGGTACACGTACTTTCAGGGCTACTTTTTTTGCCAGCCGACGATGCTGACGGACCACGACATACCGGCGGAAAAGACGGTCTGCATGCGGATTCTGAAGGAGACGGCGGCGCCGGAGATGAATCTCCACAGGGTAGAAGAGTTGATGCGGCTGGACCCATCCTTGATTTACAAGCTGCTGCGATATTTGAATTCGCCACTGCTGGGGAGAAGCGGCGAGGTGCGGGACATTCCGCAGGCGGTGCAATTACTCGGTGAGAAAGAATTCAGGAGATGGGTTTCGATTGTGGCGATCGTATCGCTGGGATCGGGAAAGCCGGTGGAGCTGGCACGGACGGCGGTGTTGCGCGGGTACTTTTGCGAAGAAGTTGCGGAGGCGAGCGGGCGAGCCTCGGAGGCGCCGGAATTATTTCTCATGGGCTTGCTGTCATTGGCGGATGCGTTGCTGGACCGTCCAATGGAGAAATTGTTGGAGGATTTGCCCGTGGCGCCCGAGATCGCGGCAGCGCTGCGAGGCACGGAGAATGACCTGCGCGGGATCTACGACTTGATGGTCGCCTACGAACGCGGCACTTGGAACACGGTGACAAAAGCGGCGAGACGAGTGAACGTCGAAGAGGCGATCTTGCCCGAGTGCTATATGCGAGCGACGGAGAAGGCGTCGATGCTGGTGTAGCGCGGCGAACGAAATCGCAAAAGGATGCGGCAGGCCGATTCCGGAAAAATCCGGAAACCGACACTGCCGCGTTTTTGTGTTTGCTTCAATTTGGCGCGGAACTCGCGCGGTATTTATTGAGCGACGGAATCCGATTCGGTTGCGGCGATGTAATCCACGACACGTTCGGACCAACCGTCGATGTGCGTCCAGCCATTGCCGTAGCTGACGCCGTGCTGATACGGCGCAACGTTCACTACATAGGCTTTCGGCGTCCACGCGGGAGCGACTCCATCGTGAGACTGCTCGTCCGTGATGACGATAACGCGGTCGAGTTTTTCCCAACCGTGATTGTCGCGGAGCTCGACGAGCGCACGCTTCAGATACGTCGAAGAGTGCGGCTGCGAGCCGGTGATGGCGTCGCGCAGAGCGAAACCACGGCGCGCGGGGAGCGTCACACACTTTTCCGAGAAGGTGGCGATTTCGAAATCGGCCGCCACTTCACGGAGAAGAATGGCGAGTCCCGCGGCCGCGTCGATGCGCGTCGCCTCGCCCTTGCGAGCGAGCTGCGAATCCATCGAGCCGGAGACGTCGACAAGCAGCCCGGTCGAACCGGGAAGCTTTTCGAACGCGGAAATGCCCTTCAGCATGGCTTTTTCGATCGCGTCCTCGAGTTTGGGCGCGTAACGAGCTGCCGTCACGAATCGGAACGGAAGCGCGCGGGCAATTCCCTTTTCAAGGCGCGCGGCGATGAGCTTCGGCTCCACGCCGGATGCGAGCATCAGGCGAAGATTGCGAAGCACGGCCATTCCGCCCAGCTTTTCTTCGCTGAGCAGGCGCTCCCAGGTCTCGCGCTTGTCCTTCCCTGCGGACAAGGCAACCTCCCAAGTATCAGGAGGATCGAGCGTGTTCTCGACGAGACGCTTCCAAAGAGCGGCCTGCTCGGCGTTGATGGGCTTGGCGTGGCTGAGAAAGAGCACGTCGCGAAGCTTCACGACACCGTCGCGGTTGTATTTCGCGAGCTGATAGGCGTCGAATTTCGTGAACGCCCTGGCGAGTCCGCGTTTTACACCGGCGGAGAGCGGCTGCTTACGGGGAGTCCAGTAGAGCGCAACGAACTCGGAGAGTTCGTCGGCGCGCTGGATGACGCGCTCGAGCGTTTCGGCAACGAGCGGCCCCGCTCCTTTGCGGCGAGCGAGCTCGCGGACAAGGAAGAGAGGAACGTGGCGAAGCTGCATCTTGTCGCGGGCTTCGCGTGCGAGCGCGGCAACATCTTCGGCTTTGCTCTTCGTCACGAGGTCGGCGATGCGCTCCGCGATCTTGCTGCCCTTTTCGTAGAAGGTATCTTCCCAAAGCAGGCAGGTGAGCACGGTGCGCCGCAGTTCAAGCCGCGGATTGACCTTCTGCGCGGTTGCTCCTTCGTGAGTTTTTGCGCGAATTCCGCTCGGGAACAGGCGCTTCCATACATTGAGTTTTGCCATTGTTGCTTCTCTCCTTTCCGCGGCAGGCCTTTCGGCACCGCTCGCATTTCGAAAAAACTGCTGGACGGGAACAAACGGCCAGGGACATTTGACGCTCTACCGCTGAGCTACCGGCCCGATGCAAGGACAAGCTGCGTCCTCGAATTGGTGGACCGGGTGAGATTCGAACTCACGACCTCCCGCGCCACAGGCGAAGTAACCCTGTCCTTCACCACGTCCAACTTCTCTGCGCCGGTGGAGTGCCCCACCGGCAGCCCCGGCGCGAACCGCAGAACGGAGGCGACTCGCGCCGGACAAACTGATCCAGGAGAAAAATCGAGCGGAGCAGCAGGGCGTGAACCCGCCTCGTGTGACAGACGAAGTAACTCGGCTCTGCAACATCCCGGAATTATTCCCCAGCGGGAACCAGCGGCTCGCGTGTTTTGTTTAGCTATTGCCCTTGCGGGCAAGCGAGAATCGAACTCGCATCTCTCCGGCTTGCGCCGGAGCGCTTTACCATTCGAAGTAACGCGTGCCTACACCACGCTGGAACTTTTTTGTGGCGGGAATCGGCGGCGCGGATTTTTGCCATTGCTCTGCCAATTGAGCTACGGCGGCTTCCGCCACCGGCGGGATTCGAACCCGCAACCGATGGAGTCGATGGAATCCGTGCCTTCACCACGCCACAAATTCAAGAATTGCTGTCTCTCCCCGCTATCCGAAGACACCCGTAGTACCACTCCGTTAACCATCGCTTTTTTCGCCAAGTGCAGTCGCGAGAAAGATACCGGGAGGAACCAGCGTTCACGGTTCCCGGGGTTCCCACCCCGAGCCCTCACGGGTCAAGTGGAAGAAGTATCCGTGAACTACGCCATCCCGGGACGATATCCCGCGACAGAAAGCATTGAAAAGAAGCGATTTATACGGAGTTTGTTACGATCGCGCGAACAAGGAAGATGCGCGACCGACTGGTCCGTGTGCTGCTTCGGTTTTGTAAGTGTCGTCGCTTTGCATCTTTGCCTTTCACGCTCAGTGAGGGTTCCGCAGAAACGGAAAACAACTGAGGTAACCTGAAGGTAAATGGGATTCGATTTTCTGTCAAGCAGTTTTTTGAGGGGGCGGATAATTTTTCTGCGGGACAACTCAAGTCACTGAAAATTCAACGGTTTGCGATGGAAGATGGGGCACGGTTGGCAGTCTTTGGATGAGGTGAGAGCGCTATGCACTTCCCTTTCCGCCGGCTGCTTTTGCGATTTCGGATTCGCGTTCACGCGCAAGCATGACGATGAGACGCGCGGTCTCTTCGATGCTCATGGCGGTATTGTCGACGAGCACGGCGTCCTTCGCGCGGATTAGGGGCGAGACTTTGCGCTCCCGGTCGCGTTTGTCCCGTTCACGAACTTCCGCGAGCACTTGGTCGAACGGCATATGCTCGCCTTCTTCTTCGTGTTCCTTGCGGCGGCGTTCGGCGCGGATTTCCGGAGCGGCTTCGAGAAAGATTTTCAGTTCTGCGTTTGGAAAGACGACGGTGCCGATGTCGCGGCCTTCCATGACGACACCGCCTCCCGCACCGGCGCGTTGTTGTTGGGCAACAAGAAGTTCGCGCACTTTTGCGACCGTGGCGACTTGCGATGCGGCTTGCGCGACTTCCGGCGTGCGAATGGCTTGTGTGACATCGAAGTCGTCGAGGAAGACCTGGTTCTTGACGCCCTGGGCGGCAAGATCCGGCGGCGTGGGTTTCAGTTCAATCTTCGTGTCGGCGGCGAGTTCTTCCAGTTCTTTTGTGGAGGATAAGGCGAGACCGTTGTTTTGAAGGGCTTTGAGCGCGAGTGCGCGGTACATGGCGCCACTGTCGAGATAGACATAAGCGAGAATTTGCGCGACGCGCTGGGCGACGCTGCTTTTACCGGAGCCGGCGGGACCGTCAATGGCGATAGTGAGTTTCGGCACGGAGTTTTGCTAAAAGCCCATGATGTTGTAACCGCAGTCGACGTAAATGGTTTCGCCGGTGATGCCCGAGCCGCCGGAGGAAAGCAGAAACGCAGCGGTTGAGCCGACTTCAGCCGCATCCACGTTGCGACGAAGCGGAGCGCGTTCCGCGTGGCCTTTCAGCATTTCACTGAGTCCGGAAATCCCACGAGCGGCGAGCGTTTTAAGAGGGCCCGCCGAGATGGCATTGACACGAATATTCTTCGGGCCAAGGTCGCTGGCGAGATAGCGGACGCTCGCTTCGAGGGCGGCTTTGGCGACGCCCATGACGTTGTACTTTGGCACGACTTTTTCGGCGCCAAAATAACTGAGGGTGACGACTCCGCCGCCCTCGGTCATGAGCGGCGCGGCGGCACGGGTGACGGCGATCAGGGAGTAAACGCTGATGTCGTGGGCAACGCGGAAGCCTTCGCGCGAAGTGTTGACGAATTCGCCTTTGAGATCTTCGGCGTGAGCGAACGCGACACTGTGAACGAGTCCCTGGAGCGTGCCGTAACGGGCTTTGAGTTGTTCGAAGAGCGCGGCGATTTGTTCGTCGCTCGAGACGTCGCACATAAAGCCGGCGGAACCAGGCAAATCGGTGATGAGGTCTCTGGCTTCCTGCTCGAGGCGCTCGTTTTGATACGTGATGGCGAGCTGCCAGCCGTCAGCGTGAAGTTTTTGCGCGATGGCCCAGGCGATGCTGCGCTTGTTGGCCAGGCCGAAAATGACTGCGGTTTTTTGCGAATCGCTCATGCGTTTTATCTCCCTGACTCAGCGCAGCAATTTTCTTTGCTACTCCAAGCTTGCGCAAGTGTTGAAGTTGAGGTCCCTCGGCCCGCAAGCGGACCTCAGGATGACAACATTCAAGACAAAACAGGCACAACAACTAAATTCGATGAAAGGCGCGTTCAATTTCTTTTACGGAATAGCGCAGGACGACGGGCCGGCCGTGAGGGCAGCTCATGGGGCAATCAGTTTTTGCGAGCGCGTCGAGCAACCATTCCATTTTTGTGTGATCGAGCGGCATGTTCACCTTAATGGCGGCGTGGCAAGCGGTGGACGCGGCGATTTTCGCCTGAAGCGTTTCGATGGAGATGGCGGCGTTTTCGCGGTCGATGCCGTCGAGAATTTCGGTGAGAAGTTTTTCGGCGTCGGGTGTCTGGACGCCAGCAGGCACGGATTGAATAGCGACGCTGCGAGGGCCCATGGGCTCAACTTCGAAACCGTTGGCCGACAGTTCTTCTGCGATTTTCTCGAAGATGACGATTTGGCGCGGAGAGAGTTCGAGGACAAGCGGCATGAGCATGCGCTGCGATTCAACTTTGCCGGCGCGGCGTGCAGCGAGGTGCTCTTCGAAGAGGACGCGTTCGTGCGCGACGTGCTGGTCGACGATCCACAAGCCTTCGCCGTTGACGGCGATGATGAAGCTGGCGCTGACCTGACCGAGTGGTTTTAAATCGCGGATCTGATCGGGATGCGGCAAAGATGCGAGAGAGGCGGCGTTTGCGGGTGCAAAGTTTGCGGCCCAAGTCGGTGTAAGCGCTGCGGATTCGGCACGGAGCGCGGCCGCGGACCCGAGACCGCCCGAAGATTCGAAGGCGAAACGCTGCGCGACGGGTTGGAGCGGGGCGCTTGAAAGTTCGTAGCCGCTATCGGAGCCAACTCCAGAGCCCACGCCGACTTCTTCCATCGCGGGAATCATGGCGCGAGGAATGCCGGATCCGACAGGAGCAGGCGTGATGCCACCGGAAAAGGCGCCGCCATTCGGAGCTTGCATGGAATTCCCGAAGGAAGATGGCGGAGCGGTCCCGGCCGCAGCCGCGAAACTGGCGATGGGACGCACGGTCATGAGAGCCTGACGAATCGTATCGCGGGTGAAGTCGTGCACGAATTGCGAGCGGCGAAAGCGAACTTCGATTTTTTTGGGATGAACGTTTACATCGACTTCGTCGTAGGGCATTTCAAGGAAAAGCAAAGTCGCCGGTGAAATCGCATGAGGATGAATGTTGCGATAGGCCTCGTGGATGGCATGGAGGATGAGCTTGTCGCGGACTAGCCGTTTGTTGACGAAGATGTAGATGCCGCTGCTGTTGGTGCGCTGGACTTCGGGGCGCGACGTGAATCCACTGATCGTGAGAGTGGCTTTTTCTTCTTCGGCGTCGAGCGCAGGCTCGGTGATGGCGGCGCGGAAAGCCGCGGAAGAGGGAGGAATTTCGACGAGTTCATCGAGCGCCTGACGGCCGAAAAGTTGGTAGACGCGGTCGGCCAGTTTTTCCGCGGGCGGACAATCGATAATGGTTTGCGTCGGCGTGGTGAGAACGAATTGCCTGTCGGGATTGGCGAGTGCGTAGTGCGTGACAAGAGAGGCGATGTGACCAAGCTCAGTAGTGTCCGATTTCAGAAATTTTCGGCGGGCGGGGACGGAGTAAAAAAGATCGGCGACGCTGATCGTTGTGCCGGCGGGAAGTCCGGCGGGTTTGACGCTGACGAGTTTGCCGCCTGCAAATTCGATGCGCGTGCCTTCGGCTTCGGCTGCGTCGCGAGTCTCAAGGAGCAGACGCGAGACGGCGGCGATCGTGGGCAATGCTTCGCCGCGAAAACCGAGCGTGGCGATGGAGAGAAGGTCGTCGGCGGTGCGAAGTTTGCTGGTGGCGTGGCGTTCGAAGGCCAGCAGCGCATCGTCGTGCGTCATGCCATGGCCGTCGTCGATGACGCGGATCATGCGGCGGCCGCCGGATTCTGTTTCGATGCGAATCGTTTTGGCACCGGCGTCGAGCGCGTTTTCGAGAAGCTCTTTGACGACGGAAGCGGGACGTTCGACAACTTCGCCAGCGGCAATCTTGTTGGCGACAGCTTCCGGGAGTATGCGGATGCGGCTCATCTACTTTTCTGCTGGCTTAATGGCGATGCCGAGATGGTCGAGCTGGACGGTGTCGACTTCACTGGGCGATTCTGCCATTAAATCCTGAGCTTTGGTGGTTTTGGCGAAGGCGATGACTTCGCGGATGGAAGTTTCGCCCGCAAGGAGCATGACGACGCGGTCGATGCCGAGCGCAATGCCGCCGTGCGGTGGCGTGCCGTAAGTGAGCGCGTCGAGAAAAAAGCCGAAGCGGCGGCGAAGCTGTTCTTCGCTGAGGCCGAGCGCTTTGAAGAGGCGCTCTTGAATATCCTGGCGGTGAATTCGAATGCTGCCAGAGCCGAGTTCGTAGCCGTTCAGGACAAGATCGTAGCCTTTGGAACGCACTTCCCACGGCGCGGATTCGAGTTTTTCGAGATCTTCGTCCACGATGCCGGTAAACGGATGTTGCGCGCTGACCCAAGTTTTGTCGGCTTCGCTCCATTCAAAGAGCGGGAAGCCGGTGATCCAGAGAAATTTCCATTGGGTTTTGTCGATGACGCCAAGCGCTTCGCCGAGTTGCAAGCGAAGCTGGCCGGCGATGAGCGCAGCGGCTTCGGTGCCTTTGATTTGTTCTTTTGCGGAGACGGCGACAACGAGGTCGCCGGTTTTTGCGCCGCAAGCTTCGGTGAGTTTTTTTACGTTTTCAACGCCGATGAGCTTTTCAACGGTCGAGGTCGTTCCTTCGGGCGCGAGTTTTACGAAATACGCGCCACGAGCGCCGAGCGATTTTGCTTTTTCGGTTAGCTCGTCGAGTTGCTTACGCGAATAGTTTGCACCGCCGGGAGCGGCAAGCGCGAAGACGTTACCTTCGATCTGAAGTTTAGTTTTGGCTTCGTCCGGGAAGCAGTCCGTGACTTCGTGTAGTTCCATGCCAAAGCGCAGGTCGGGTTTGTCGCTGCCGTATTTGCGAATGACGTCTTTGTACAGCATGTGCGGGAACGGCGCGGTGGCTTTGATGCCCGCGACGGCGCAGGCATTGACCATCACTTTTTCGATGACGCCAAAAATATCTTCCTGTCGCGGAAAGGACATTTCGAGGTCGAGCTGGGTAAATTCTGGCTGACGATCGGCGCGAAGGTCTTCGTCGCGAAAACATTTGACGATCTGGAAATAGCGGTCGAGGCCACCAATCATCAGAATTTGTTTGAAGATTTGCGGCGATTGCGGCAGCGCGTAAAACTGGCCGTGATGCACGCGGCTGGGCACGAGATAGTCGCGCGCGCCTTCGGGCGTGGAGCGAGTGAGCATCGGCGTTTCAACTTCGATAAAGCCCATTTCGTCCATAGTGCGGCGAATTTCGATGATGATTTTGTGGCGCAGCAAAAGATTGTTATGCGGTTTTGGGCGGCGCAGGTCGAGATAGCGGTAGCGCAGGCGCGTCTCTTCGGCGACGTTGACCTGCTCTTCGACCTGGAACGGCGGCGTTTTCGCGTTGTTCAAAACGTGCAGTTTTGCAGCGATGATTTCCACTTCGCCGGTGGCGATGTCCGGATTCGCCTTGCCGCGCTTCACGACCTTACCTTCGACGGCCACGACAAATTCGCTGCGAACTTGCTCGGCTTTGGCGTGCGCTTCGGGT
>DATGIS010000130.1:0-49426 GCA_035295625.1 Candidatus Acidiferrum sp.
TGTTTTCAGTCGCTTGCGTACTCTTTCCAAAAACACCCGGGGTGTACCCCTTCTCTGGTCTCTGGTCTCTGGTCTCTGGTCTCTGGTCTCTGGTCTCTGGTCTCTTCCTTGCTACAATGGCAATGCTTGTGGCCACCGAAAAACAAGCCAAACGATTCTTCGTTTCCGGTCTCGTCCAGGGCGTCGGCTTCCGCTATTTCGCGCAGGATGCCGCCGAGCGTCTGCATCTCACCGGCTTCGTCCGCAATCTCCGCGACGGCCGCGTCGAAGCCTACGCCATCGGCTCGGAAGACCAGTTTGCGCGCTTTCTCGCCGCGCTCAAAAAAGGTCCGCGCGGCGCCATGGTTCATGCTGTCGCGGAAGAATCCGCCGCACTCGATTCGCAGTACGAAACGGAGTTCAACATCACGCACGACAACTAAGGAGAGCCGCCGGAATGGATGATTTGAAAAAATTGATTCGCGAAGTGCCTGACTACCCCAAGCCGGGGATTCTTTTTTATGACCTCACGACACTTCTCAAGGACAAACAGGGCTTCCACTCCTTGATCGATCGTCTCTGTGACCACTACAGCGGCCACACCATCGACCTCGTCGCCGGCATGGAGGCGCGCGGCTTTATTTTCGCTCCCGCGCTCGCCTATCGCCTCGGCGCGGGCTTCGTGCCCGTGCGCAAGCCGAAAAAACTTCCGGCAAGAACCGTCAGCATGTCCTACGCACTCGAGTACGGCACGGATTCCCTGGAAGTTCATGAAGACGCCATCAAGCCCGGCCAGCGCGTACTGATTTGCGACGATCTTCTCGCAACGGGCGGCACTGCGCGCGCCACATCGCAACTCATCGAAAAACTCGGCGGCAAAGTCGAGGGCGCCTCGTTCGCCGTGGAACTCACCTTCCTCCACGGCCGCGCGAAGCTCCCCGGCCTCGATGTTTTCTCTCTGATTCAGTATGATAAATAAGTAACTACGGCTTGCGCTTTCCCCGCTGGCGCACCGCCTCAAACAGCACGACGCCCGCCGCGACCGACACATTCAGCGACTTCACCGGCCCCGTCGTCGGCAGCGACACCACAAAATCGCAGCGCTTCCGCGTCAATTCATGCAAGCCGCTGCCCTCGCTTCCGAGCACAATTCCCGTCGGCGTCGTGTAGTCTACTTCCGAGTAACTTCTGTCCGCTCTCTCATCAAGTCCCACCAGCCAATAGCCCATCTCTTTCAATTCTTCCATCGCGCGCACAAGATTCGTCACCTTCGCAACGGGAAGATGCGCCAGCGCGCCGGCCGATGCCCGCGCCACCGTATCCGTCAGTCCCGCTGCCCGCCGCTCCGGAATGACCACGCCGTGCGCGCCGGCAGCGAGCGCTGTGCGAATCACTGCTCCCAGATTGTGCGGATCTTCCACTCCATCCAGAAATACAATCAGTCCCGGCTGTTTCGGATTTTTATTCGCGCTCGCAACGATATCTTCGAGCGACACGGCCGCCCTCGCCGCCCCTAAAGCGATCACTCCCTGGTGGTCCCGCGTGCCGGCGCTGCGATCGAGTTGCTGCCGCTCCTCAAATCGCAACGGCACTCCATTTCGCCGCGCCAGCTGTACAATTTCTTCGACGCGAGTATCCTGCCGCCCTTTCGCAACGAGCACGTACTCCAGCGGACGCCCCGCTTCCAGCGCCTCGCGCACCGCATGAATACCGGTAATCTTGTCCATGAGATTTTCAGTGTATCGTCGCCGGTCTCCGGGCGAAAGTGCATTGGCTGAATTGTTACAGAATTGTGAATTCGAGAAAACGGCCTTGCAAGCGGCGAAAATCGTGGCACCATGCTCGTGCTCTAGGTCACTTTTGTTCCAATCCAAAAAGTTTTTTTAGGTGCCCAGACGTTTTTGTCCGCTGGCACTGTATGCCGCAGCGGTCAATCCATTTTCGGGGAGATGGAATGGCAAGTAACACCATGGCAATCGCATCCAGCGAATTCAATCAAAAAGGAATCTGGCGAATCATTTTCGCTTCGGCAGTCGGAACGATGATCGAGTGGTACGATTTTTACATCTTCGGAAGTTTGGCCGCGGTACTTTCCCTGAAATTTTATCCGCCGGGAAACGATAAGTTTGCCTACATCGCGTATCTCGCCACGTTTGCGGTTGGCTTTTTGGTGCGGCCGTTCGGCGCGCTTTTTTTTGGACGCGTCGGCGATCTCGTTGGACGCAAATACGCGTTTCTTGTGACGCTCACAATTATGGGCGGAGCCACTGCGTTGATTGGGCTGATGCCCACATTTCAAACGGCGGGTTGGTTCGCCCCGATCACGCTGATCGTAATCCGCGTGTTGCAGGGGCTGGCGCTTGGCGGTGAATATGGCGGCGCCGCTGTTTATGTCGCGGAACATGTGCCGGACAGCAAGCGCGGTTACTACACAAGCTTCATTCAGATTACGGCGACGTTTGGTTTTTTCATTTCGTTGATTGCCATCCTGCTCGCGCAGCAATCGATGACCAAAGAACATTTTTCCGACTGGGGATGGCGGATTCCATTTCTCGCCTCCATTTTGCTCGTGACCGTGTCGTTGTACGTGCGGCTGAAAATGAAGGAGTCGCCGATCTTTCTGCAAATCAAAAGCACGGGCATGGCGTCGACGCAACCGCTGACGGATGCGTTTACAAAACCGGATAACTTGAAACGTGTTTTGATCTCGTTGCTCGGCGCAACGGCGGGGCAGGGAGTGGTGTGGTACACGGGACAGTTTTATGCACTCTTCTATTTGCAGACGATTCTGAAGATCAACGCGAGAACCGCAAATGAAATCGTGGCGATTGCGCTCCTCTGTTCCCTTCCCTTCTTCACGATTTTCGGCGCACTCTCCGACAGAATCGGCCGCAAGTGGCTGATGATGGCCGCGTGCCTGCTTGCCGTTGTGACTTATGTGCCGATTTACAAATCGATGCAAAGCGCGGCCGGAAACAATATCGTTACGGTGTCGTCGACGAAGGACAAAGCAACGGGCCAAACAAAATTGACGGCGATGACGCAGGACGCGGCGACAGGAGCTATAGTGCCGGCAAAGGAAGCGTCAGCACCAAATTTTTCGAAACTCGTTCTGCTCGTTTTTATTCAAGTGATCTACGTTTGCATGATTTACGGGCCGATCGCCGCTTATCTTGTCGAGGCCTTTCCCGCGCGAATCCGCTACACATCGCTCTCACTTCCCTATCACATCGGAAATGGCGTCTTCGGCGGATTGCTGCCGCTGATTGGCTTATGGAGCTGCGCCGCGACGGGAAATATCTACGCGGGCCTCTATTATCCGATTGCAGTCGCGGCGGTGACACTTGTCGTTGGAACGCTTTTCTTGAAAGAGACGCACGGAACGCGCATTTGGGACGAAGTCACACCAGCGTCCTGATCGAGAGCGGCGGAAGAGAAACCGCGGATGTTGTCTCGAAGACCGAAAACAATTAACGATCGGGCAAAAATAATTGGCGGGCCTTACTCGAATGAGGAACAGAAATCGAGGATTCGGTTGCGAGCCGTTTTGACCGGCGCAGTAAAACCCGCGGCAGCCGCTTCATCGAGCAAGAGTATGACGCGGTCCAATTCGCCTTCGCCCGAACGACCAGCGAGCGCCAGCCTTAGCGGATGGAACAGTTCCCGGCCGCGTATGTCGAGGCCTTCCTTCAATTGTGTGATGAGGTCACGGAATCGATCCGGAGTCAATTCGCCACAATCGAGAAGCAACAGCGCCAATCGCCGAAGGACATCTCGCGCCGCATAGCGCGACATCACGACATGCGCTTCAGTGGACGTCAAAATCTTCTGCGCGTCGTAATGAAAGATTAATCCGAGCAGTTCGCCGAGCGCCGCGCGGTCAGCGGCCTGTGGCCCCAAAAATGCCGCCGCCCTCGCACACCACGCGCCTTGCGATTCGGTGGGCTCCGTCGAAAGCCAGCCTTTTTCGCGCAAGATGGCAATGACGTCAGCGGCCGAAAATAAATTTACTCGTTCCGGCTCGGCGGCCACATTGGGAGTTGGATGGATTTCAGACACGGCGGAAACAGGTCACAACTTAGAGAGTTACCAGCGTTGCCGCAACGTGGCAGGCGATGGCTTCGCCGCGGCCAACGGCGTCGACGCCCTCATTGGTTTTTGCTTTGAGATGAATTTTTTCGGCAGGCACGCCCAACGATTTAGCCAAGGCCTCGCGCATCTTTGGAAAATGCGGTCCGAGCTTCGGACGCTCCAGAATCACAACCGCATCCACGTGCTCGATCGCCATGTGCTTTTCGTCGAGAAGTTTTCTGGCGTGCTCGAGAAATTGCAGACTGTTTGCGCCCTTCCACTTCGGGTCAGTATCTGGAAAGTGCGTGCCGATGTCGCCTAGTCCCGCGGCACCGAGGAGCGCATCGCATAGCGCGTGAGCAAGCACGTCGCCATCGGAATGTCCTACCGGGCCTTTATCGAAAGGTAGTTCAATTCCGCCCACGATCAATTTGCGGCCAGCTTCCAACCGGTGCAGATCGTAGCCAATTCCCATCCGCACGCTCATGCGCGATGCGCCTTTTCCCGCTCGAGATAAAATTTCGCCAGATCCAAATCGGCCGGCTTCGTGATTTTGATGTTGCGCTCGGAGCCGAGCACGACGTGAACTTCCCTGCCGAGGCGCTCGACCAACCCTGCTTCGTCGGAGGCGTTGATGCCGTCCGCTTCGGCGCGCGCGAATGCTTCCTTGAGAATCCCGGTAGAAAACACTTGAGGCGTTTGGGCGAGGACGACTCTCTCGCGCGGAATTGTCATGGTAATCAGCGCCACATCTTCGGGAAGGCTTGCGCGCTTTACTTCCTTTACGGTGTCCATAGCCGGAATGCCGAGAATCGCGGCGCCATAGCTTCTCGCCTCTTCAATCACGCGCGCAATCTGCTCTCGCGTAACGAACGGCCGCACGGCATCGTGCACGAGGACGATTTCGGTCCCCTCGGCTACGTGCTTGAGCGCCGCTGCGACGGATTCCTGCCGTGTGTCTCCACCCTTTACCACGCGGAGTGTCTGCCGGAAATTCTCGCCACGGAGCCGTTCTTCGAGCCGCTTCACTTCTTCGCCGCGGGTAGCGACGATAATTTCGGTCACCAACTCGCACGAAGCAATTTTCCGCAGGCTGTGCACTAAAATCGGCACCCCATCCAATTCGAGGAATTGTTTGGGAGTTTCCGCGCCCATGCGCGTGCCAAGACCCGCGGCGGGCAAGATTGCTGCAATTTTGCTCATGAGAGTGTTGCCGACAGGCGGCTCTGCCGGCTGCCTGCGAACATCAAAGTGTACCTTAACCGTGAGTTGAGGAAAACCGCGGGTACGCCGAGGCGTGAGCTACAGGGCAAGGCAAACGCCGAGGGCTACTTCGGCTCGCGCTCTCCGTTTCCAGAATCCGGGCCTCGCGCCGGGGTTGGACCACGGCCAGCGGCCGCCTGCCGCGCGATAGTCGGATTGTTTTCGGCCCGCTCTTCCATGCGCCCGAAAATCATTTTCCCCGCGGGCGTCTGATGCACGGACGTCACAGTGATGTCGACGGTCCTGTTCGTGAACCGCCGCGCGCCGTCCACGACGACCATCGTCCCGTCTTCCAAATACGCGACGCCCTGAGTGGCCTCTTTTCCTTCGCGCGAAATCAAAACGCGCATCGGCTCCCCGGGCAGCACGGCGGGCCGCAAGGCGTTCGCCAGCTGGTTCACGTTCAAGACGGAAATCCCCTGAACGCTGGCAACTTTATTCAGGTTGAAATCGTTCGTGACAATCTTTGCTCCGCGACGGCGGGCTAATTCCACGAGTGCGCGATCCACATCGGCGTCGGATGCTCCGTCTTCTTCGAGCACCAGCACTTCAAGCCCCGGCAACTTTTGAATCCGCTGCAATACTTCCAGCCCGCGCCGGCCCCGCTGCCGCCGGAGCGCATCCGATGAATCGGCAATCAATTGCAGTTCGTGCAGCACAAACCGGGGCACGTGCAGCGGCCCATCCAGAAATTGCGCCTCGCAAATATCCGCGATGCGGCCGTCGATCAAGACGCTGGTGTCGAGCAATTTCGGCGTGGCATCGGTTCGGGTGGTCAAATCAACTGCGTCGCTTGCCGGTTGTGTGGGGATCAATGAAATTTCAATTCCCTTTGCCGCGCCGAGGAACAATCCGAGGTAAGCGAAGGTCAACAGCGAACCAATCTCGAGGAAAGATTTTGTGGAATCCGGCACGCTTGTGCGCGACACGATCAGCGAGACGAGTAGAGCGGCAGCGATTCCCGCGAGGCTGCCCAGCGCTCCTCCAGCGACGGCGCGGACTTCAGCCTTGCGCAAACGCATTTCGCCAATCACCAGTGCAAGGGCTACGGCGAATCCGGCGAGCGCCGCGGTCCTGCGCGCGAGTGCGAACGGCTGCCAAGCGGCGGCGAGTGCGCCAATGCAGACGAGAAACGCAGCACGGCCAATCCAGAGAGTTACAGCGCTTCCGTGAACGCGAAGATCCGACCTATTTTTAGACGACGCGACTGAACGGGCCGAGGAGGGTTCGAAGGAGCTCGCGCCTTCTGCCTTTGTCCGGCTCATACGACCTCACAGGATTCTTAAATCACTGCAAAATCGAACAGCCAATTGCCAATGGGCCCGGCGCTGCAGCCCGTAAGTAGCATGCCAGCTAATCTACATAGTGTGTATATACCTTCTCGTTTTGAGGCGTCAAGGAAAGCTGACAGGCGGTGGCGGGCTGTTTCCGGTGACGGCGTTTATCAGGAGCTAGAGGTGGTTGAATTAACTCCGAGCTTACCGAGGACCGCCTAGCACACCCTCATCAAATCAATTCGGGCATTCATTTTATCGAGCTCGGGTATTTGGTGAGATAAGGCCTTAAGAATTCCACATTCTCATCAAGCGTGTAGCCTTGGACCCAAACGACATAGGGACCACTTGGCCACATGTAGTAGACCGAAAACCAATGAACTCCAGCGGGCTGTTCTAACTCATTAGTCCGCATCTTGGCGTTCAACTTTGTGACAACGGCATGCTGTTTGGGATTGTCGAACAGCAGAGCGATGTTCTGGGGATACTCCGCCAAATATTGAGCCCACTCCGCAGTCGGATATTGTTCTACGCTCACATAGATTTTTGGAGCGGGCCCGGTTGGCGTGCGGTCTGCGTCTCCAGACTTGAAGTAAGTCGCCGCATAGTAGTGACTCCCAGGGTGGGGACCGCCCTTTTCGTGACTTACGTAATGAACCGCCTCAGCCGTTTGCCTCGGCTCGTACCCGGCAATTTCCTTGAGAATCAGAACGTCTTCTTTTTGATTTGGGTTTAAGTCAGGCAAACCGTCAACGGCAGGTCTCGTTCTATCCTTTTTCGCAATCGCCAACTCGCGGCCCGTTGCATGAATCCAGAGCGGAGTTAGCCTTGCCAAACAGATAGTAATGAGCACAATGCTTGCAATCAGAAACGTTCCGCGGCTCGGAAGAGCTGGCGGACTTTCGTCAGGAATCACGGTAGAGGAATCAGCTATCGTAGTGGCATCGACCTGCTGGACTTTAGAAGTCGTTGCCCAAGCAAAGAAAACTGCCATGGTTGGCTGCCACGCCATGAAAATGGCAGCCATAACGTAGGAATCGTTTGTGGGCAGTGGTTCTATGGGAATCAAAGTCCAAACCAATTTGCCTAAAGACCCGCTCAGTAGAATGGCTAGAGCGCCAAGGAATCCACTTAGGAGAATTCCACCGATGACCTTACCGATCATGGAAGTCCATGTCTGAAGACGAGTTTTGCCGAGGAGAACTACTGCGGGAACAAGAACGGCTCCGCCGAGTACGCCGCCAGCAATAAAAAGCGTGGCCGTGGGTTCGCCCGAGTCGAAAAAGTCGAGCCCCCTCGGAAGCATGGGCAGCAGCCTGGGCAGCATCATCGCGCCGGAGAATGCGATTACGTACGCGGCGGACGATGCAACGATGAGGGAAAGGGCTTTAAGCGAACTAGCTCCCCGACATAGCACGAAATATAGGGCTAGTAGTAAGCCGTAGACAGTTCCAACGTAAGAGATGGAATATTTTCCCAAGGGCAAACGAAGTGGCGCAGCGCACAAGATTGCCGAAGTGACGCCGCAAAGCGCTATAAGAATCCAAGAACGCTTGCTTGCTGAAAGACTCCGACCCCGATTGGAATGGGTTGGCATTGAGTTGCGCGATATTCTAAGAAACAGCGTGACGTTTCACAAGTAGACGCCCACCGTACCTCATCAATTACCGAACCCGGCGGTTTCCTGGAAAGCCTGACCTTCATCAACTCCTGGTTTGTCGCGTAATCGGGGACTGACCTACTGTCCGGATAGACGACCGGCAACTTAAAGTTGCGGCGTGGTAAGCATGTTCTAGGGGACGTAAAAGCGCGGCACGCGGGCGCTGACGGCGCAAAGCAAATCCGAAGTAACGGTTCCGATCGTACGCGCAACGCGATTGGCAAGCAGGACGTCGTCGCCGGACGTTCCGTAGACGGTGGCCACGTCGCCGAGTGAGGCACCGGGAACATCCGTGACATCCACCATGGTGACGTCCATGGAGACAATTCCCACAATAGGAGCCAAGGTTCCACGCACGAGGACCTTGCCTTTGTTGCCGAGCGAACGGTGAATGCCGTCGCCGTAGCCTGCGGCGAGGACGGCGATTTTCGAAGGGCGCGACGTAATAAAGGTGGAATCGTAGCCGACGCCCTGGCCGGCAGGAACGTCCCGCAAACTGATAATCCGCGAGCGCAAACTCATGACGGGCTTGAGGCGCAATTTGCGTTCCGATTCTTCGCGGAGTTCGGTGGGATCGTAACCCGGATGGTAGCCATACAAAATCGCACCGGGCCGAACCATGTCCGCCCAAGTCTCGGGGCGCGAGGCAATCGCCGCGCTGTTGGCCAGATGCACGATGCCCGGATCAATTCCCAACTTCTTCAAGCGCTCGAGAGCCGCGTAAAAGCGTTTTTCCTGGTCGCCCGTCTGTCTGCCGGCAATCGTGTCGAGAAACACGCCGGATGAAGCAAAATGAGTGAAGATTCCGCCGAGCTTCAGGTATTTACATTTCGCCAGCTGTGCAGCAAAGCTATCGACCGACGCGGGTGAAATTCCCAGACGGTTCATGCCCGAATCGATTTTCAAATGGAACGTCGCGGTCTTTTTCTTTGCGTACTTCTGGGCCGCGCGATTCAGCACGGCCAGCTGCTCGATCCGGTGCACGACCGGCGTTAAATCATGCCGGAGGAGGTGCGGCTCTTCTCCCGCCACAAAACTCGTGAGAATGAGGACCGGCTTTTTCACGCCGGCTTTTCGGACGGCAATTCCCTCTTCGGTGCACGTCACTCCGAACCAGTCCGAGCCAAATTTCTCGAGGGCCTTCGCGACTTGCGGCCCGCCGTGGCCATAGCCGTTTCCCTTGACGATGCACAAAACTTTTCGCGGCGCAGCGCGCTTTTCACCCTTCGGATTTACAAAAGAGCGGATCGCGTCGATGTTGTGTTTCAGCGCGCCAAGCGACACTTCCGCCCAAACCGGCCTGCGCTCAAAATCCATTTTCGTTGTTCGTTTGGTCGTCATCCCGATTCCAGAGATTTTAATTTTACCGCGTCCGCACACGGCGAACGGCTGCGCCAAAACTCTGGCGCGTGAAAGACAACATGGTCATAGCAAGCAAAAGGCCGCAGGAGGGGTCGCTCGGCGTTGAAACACTTCCAGCTTAATTGCACTCGATTCAGAGAGTTACAGCCAATTTGGGCGGCGCGCACGAAGACGACAGCGCCGCCCGAAACGCGGCAGCTTAGCCACGTCGTGGCTTTTGTTACATATCATCGGGCGCGAATTGCGAGAAGGCATCCGGCGCGGCTTCTTCAAAACGCGTCAAGCGGCTGCGGAAAACGAACTTCACTTTGTCGGTGGGACCGTTGCGCTGCTTGGCGATGACAATTTCGGCCTGGTCGCGCTCTTCCGGCGAGAGATCCATCTTTCCCCAGTTCGGGCGGTAGATGAACATGACGACGTCCGCGTCCTGTTCGATGGCGCCCGATTCGCGCAAGTCGGAAAGTTGCGGCCCGCGTTCTTCGCGTTCGGGGGCACGAGTGAGCTGGCTGAGAACCAGCACGGGAATCTGCAATTCCTTCGCGAGCCCTTTCAAGCCGCGCGAAATGCTGGCGACTTCTTCCTGGCGGCTATTGAAGCGGCCGCGGCCGGTAATCAACTGCAAGTAGTCGACTACGAGCAACGACAATCCTTTTTCCCGTTTGAGGCGGCGCGCTTTGGCGCCAATTTCCATCACGCTGGTGGAGCCGGCGTCGTCAATCCAGATCGGCGCGGAGGAGATGGTGCCGAGCGCTTCGGTCATACGGCGCCAATCTTCGCGGTTGAGATGCCCCGAGCGGAATTTGTGGGCGTCGACCTGCGCAACCGACGCGACGAGACGCTGCAATAGAGATTCCTTGGACATTTCGAGGCTGAACACGGCGACCGGCAGCCCGCCGCGAATGCCGATATTCTCGGCAAGATTCAGGGCGAGCGCCGTTTTGCCTTGCGAAGGCCGCGCGGCGAGAATGAGCAGTTCCGAATTTTGCAGGCCGCTCAGGAGCTTGTCGAGCTCCGCGTAGCCGGTCGCGATTCCCGTGATGCTTTTGCCTTCGCGGAAAATCTTTTCGAGGCGTTCGAAATTGTCGCGAACGATGTCCTTGATTGAGATTAATCCGGCCTTCACGCGGTCTTCGGCGAGAGCAAAGATCGAAGATTCGGCGTTGTCGAGAATCATGTCGGCGCCGTCTTCGGCTTCGAGCGCTTTCTGCTGAATGTTGTGGGTCGTGTGGATCAGGTTGCGCAGGAGGGCTTTTTCTTTGACGATGCGCGCGTAATGCTCGACGTTCGAGACGCGCGGCATGCCGTCGGCCAGCGCCGAGAGATACGGCGCACCGCCGGAAGCCTCCAATTCTCCGCGGCGGTGCAGCTCTTCGGTGAGCGTAATCAAGTCGATGGCCTGTTGGCTTTCGCCGAGCGCGATCATTTGCGTATAGACGCGGCGGTGCTGGTCGAGAAAAAAATCCTCGGGGCGCACATTTTCAATCGCAGTGTTCAGCGCGTGGTTATCGAGCAGAATCGCGCCGAGAATGGAGCGTTCCGCATCGAGATTGCTGGGGAGGGGGCGTTCTAATGAGGTATCGGTGGCCATCGTCGGTCGTCTCTATTTCGCCTTTTCTTCGCTTTATAGCATGTCGCAACGCGCAGCGCAATCCCCTTGCGCATTGCTGTCTCGCGCAAACTTTTTGTTGGGGAAAAGATTTCTTGCAGTGTGCACGCGCGATGCGCCGTCGTCAATCAGAGTCGCTGTGGATGAAAGCGGAAAACGTTGCAAAACTTTTTTTTTGCGAGCGCAAAAAGGAAGGGACGCGGTGTTCCGCGTCCCTTCTCAGCAAAATGCAAGAGTTTTCGAGACTTGGCTTAGGCTTCTTTTTCTACGGTGACCTTGATGTGAGCCACAACGTCGCGGAACACTTTGATCGTGACGTCATGCTCGGCAATTGTTTTGATCGGCTCGGCCAACTGCACCTGCCGCTTGTCGACCTTGAAGCCCTGCGCCGCGAGAGCTTCCGAAATGTCACCGGACGTGACCGATCCGAACATCTGATCGTTTTCGCCGGTCTTGCGCTTGAAGTTGAGCGAAACGCCGGTCAGCAATTCCGACTGCTTCTTCGCGGCTTCGAGTTCGGTCGCCGTCTTCTTCGCGAGCGAAGTGCGAATCCGCTCGAGCGCCTTCATGTTTCCGGGCGTGGCTTCGATGGCCAGGCTGCGCGGCAGCAAATAGTTGCGCGCGTATCCCGGCTTGACCGTCACCACGTCGCCGCGGTGCCCCAATTTGTCGATATCTTCTTGAAGAATGATCTGCATCGTCCTATCCCTTCGCTCTAATCTCTATCAGCTCTTGTGAGCTTCCACTGCTTTTGGAGCGGTCGCTCCGGCCGCGCTGCCCGCAAACGGCAGCAAGGCGATGTTGCGCGCCCGCTTGATCGCCACGCCCAGCCAGCGCTGATGCCGCGCGCAAACGCCCGTCATGCGGCGCGGCAGAATCTTTCCGCGCTCCTGCACGAACTGCGAAAGAATGTCCGCGCGCTTATAATCGATCAGGTCGATTTTCTCCACGCAGAATTTGCAGACTTTCTTCTTGCGGAAATATTGCCGCTTGCCGCGGCGTGGTCCGCCGGGACCGCCGCCCGGACCGCCTTCGCGCCGTGGTCCGCCCTCGCGTCCACCTTCGCGCCTCGGTCCGCTGTGCCCGCCCGGTCCGCCATGTCCACCACCGTGGCTCGGCGCCCCGCCTTCACGCGGTGCTGCGCCCTCCGCGCGTGCCGGCGCTTCCGGCGCCGCTGCCTGCTCTTGCTTCTGTTCCTCTGCCATCTCGTTCATCCTTTCAACAATTTCCGAATCTCGTTTTCACTCGCTCTGCAAATGCTCAGCTTGCCGCGTGCTGCTCTGCCGCAGGCGCAGGCACGGGAGCCGCTGGTGTTGCCGCCGGACGGCGCGGGCGCCGCGCTGCGCGCTTCTCTCGCTTGTCGACCAGCTTCTTTTGCCGCTTGATGTCTTCATCGAGACGGATCGTCAGATACTTGATGATGGAGTCCTGCACGTGGAGCCGGCGCTCCAGCTCAACGATCAATTCGCCATGATTCGTCCGAATCTGGTGGTAGTAGTACATTCCCTCGCGGTGCTTCGCCACGCGATAGGCAAGCTTCCGCGTACCCCAGTGCTCGCTCTTCTCGATCTTGGCGCCTTTTTCCGTGCAGGCGTGCTCGATGGAGTGAATCACCTTCTTAATGTCGTCTTCCGGCGTCGCGGGACGCGCGATAAAAATCAAATCGTACAGTCGCTCTTCCATGGTTGCCTCGTTTCTCTTCCTGATCCGGCGCCGCTCTCGCAGCCGCCGCAAAATTTTATTTCCCGGCTTCCTCTTCCTTCGCGCCTTCCGGCCGCCGGTTAAACTTGTTCATCGCGACGTCGATGCCGTTCGTCAACCACAACTCGATGGCATCGCCCGCCTGCGCCACTTCTTCCGCCGCAACTTCGAGTTCCGCCTTCTTCATCGGCCGCAGCACATACTCTTTTCTGCTGCCGAGCGGATGATCCGGCCCGCATCCGAGCCGCAGTCTTGCAAACTTCTGCGTACCGATCGAGCCAATCACCGACTTCGCTCCGTTGTGGCTGCCCGCGCTTCCCTCCGGCGCCAACCGGATGGAACTCCAGGGCAGTTGCACTTCGTCCCACATCACGAGCAAATCGTCCGGCGTCAGTACGTACTTTCCAAGCAGCTCCCGCACTGACACGCCGCTCAGGTTCATGTACGTCTGCGGCTTGGCCAGGAGAACTTCCTGCCCCGCCAGTTTGCCTCGCCCGACCAGGGCCTTGCCTTCCGGCCGCTCGACGCGAATTCCGGCGCGGTTTGCCAGCTCATCCACCGCGAGGAAACCCAGGTTATGCGGCGTCCACTGATACTCCGGGTCTGGATTGCCAAGCCCCACAATGAGCCGCATAAATCTCTCTTCGCCGCGAAAAAACAGTTACTTCTTCTTTTCCGGCTTCTCGGCCTCGGCGCCTTCTTCGCCTTCCACTTCCTTCTTGCCCTTCTTGATGACTTCCGGTTCGGCCGGCGCTGCTGCTTCCGCCGCCACCGCATCCGCGGGCTTCTCTTCTTCCACACGCAGAGCGACAACGTGCGCGATCACGCGCTCCGATTCCGTCACCAGCTTCATCTTGGTCGTATCCATCTGGATATCGTTCGCACGAATCGCCTGGCCCAGCATGAGGTTGGTCACATCCAGACGAAATTCCGTCGGGATTTCCCCGGGCAAGCACTCGATTTCCACTTCACGAGTCACGGTTTCAAACACGCCACCCTGCACCTTCACGCCCTGCGGTTCGCCGAACGTGTGCACCGGAACCTTCACGCGCATGCGAACATCCATCGCCACGCGCAACAAGTCCACATGCAGCAGGTTTCCCGTCACCGGGTCCACTTGCCAATCCTTCACGATCGCCGGCTGCTCTTTTCCGGCAAGCGCCACCTGGAACAATGTGTTGTGGCCCGACTCTGAACGCAGAATCTGTCCGAGCTGCTTCGCGCTGACCGCAAGCGACAATGCTTCGCCCTTTGCGCCGTACAAAATCGCCGGCACTTTCCCGATCACGCGCAACCTCCGCGCTTCATTCTTTCCGCGAGAATCGCGCGGCGCTGCTTCCACTACAATCTTTTCTGCCATTGCCTTCTTCCCTTCCCTGAATTCCAAATCCAAATTCGTTCAAAATTAAATAAACAATTCGCTGATCGACGTTTCTTCGTGAATCGACCGAATGCCACGAGCCAGCAAATCCGCCACGCTCAAAATCTTCATCTTGCCCATCGCCACCGCGGCAGGCGACAACGGCACCGAATCCGTCGCCACAACTTCCTTGATCTTCGACTTCGTAATGCGTTCTACTGCCGGCCCCGACAGAACCGGATGCGTGCAAGCTGCATACACGTCCAGCGCGCCTTCCTTCAGCAGCGCTTCCGCCGTTTTTACCAGCGTTCCCGCCGTATCAATAATGTCGTCCACAATCAGCGCCGTGCGTCCCCGCACATCGCCGATCAGGTGCATCACTTCGCTTACGTCCACATCGACGCGGCGCTTGTCAACGATGGCCAGCGGCGCATCCAGCTTTTTCGCAAAAAACCGAGCCCGCTCCACACCGCCCGCATCCGGCGAAACCACCGTCACGTTCGGCAAATTCTTGTGCCGGAAGTAGTCCACCAGCACTGGCGACGCATACAGGTGATCCACGGGCACATCGAAATAGCCCTGAATCTGCGGCGCGTGCAAATCGAGCGTCAACGCCCGGCTCGCTCCCGCCGTTTCCAGCAAATCCGCCACAAGCTTTGCTGAGATCGGGACGCGCGGCTTGTCTTTGCGGTCCTGTCTCGCGTAGCAGTAGTAGGGCAACACCGCCGTAATCCGCCACGCCGACGCGCGCTTGAACGCATCGATCATCAGCAGCAATTCCAGCAGGTGGTTGTCCACCGGAGCGTGGCACGGCTGAACCACGAAAACGTCAGCGCCGCGCACATTCTCCAAAATCTGAAAATAAATCTCGCCGTCGCTGAATCGTCCCAGCACGGATTTGCCCAGCGGCACATCCAAATGATGGCAAATCGCTTCCGCCAGCACCGGATTCGCGGTCCCTGAAAAAATCTTAAATCGCTCGTCGTTCACGGTTGTGCTCTCGTCGCGATTAGCGAAAATTTCTCTCAGCTTTGGCGCGCCATCCCCTGCCAGGAACAACGCGCACACAACCCAGGCCCACGAACAAAACCAGTTCTCAGAACAAAAGACAAATCAGCCTGACTGAAGACTGATGACTGTATGCCGATGACTTTATTTTGCTGAGTCGCTGCGGTTCACAAACGTGCGCACTTCAAACGGAGCGCCCACGCATCAGACGATTGTACTTCGCCCGCGAAACTGTCTCGCAAACGAACGTCTCGTCCAGAGGAAACCCTACAGCGGCTCGGCGCGCCTTTGCTGGGCTCGGGAAAACTCCAATCACCGCCGAACCGCTACCCGCCAGCAAGGCTTCTGTTGCCCCTCTACGAAGCAAATCCTGCTTGATCGAATCAAGCCGGGGATAATGCTGGAAAACGGCACCTTCGAAATCGTTCCAAAGGCCGGTTCCCTGCACGCTCCAGGATGAGGCACAGAACTTCCAAAGTTTAGAGTTTTCTGCCGTTTTTGTCAATTCCGGCGCGTTCAGCCAGCGATACGCATCCGGCGTTGGTACGTGGATATCCGCAGGCGATACGATCAAAACGCTCTTCGCTTCGATGTCCGGCAAAGGATAAATCTCGTCGCCGCGGCCGATTCCCAACGCCCGCCCACCCTGCAGAAAGAACGGCACGTCCGCGCCAAGCGAGGCGCCAATCTCCATCAAGCGCTCCGCCGCAACCTTTTTCTTCGTCAGTTGCAAATACCCCAGCATCGCCGCGGCCGCGTCGCTTGATCCGCCGCCCAACCCGCGTCCCGCCGGTATCTTTTTCTTCAACGCAATCTCAACGCCGCCCTCGTCCTTCAGTTCGGCCCGCACCGCCGCAACCGCCCGATAGACGAGATTCTTCTCCACCGGTTCGCCCGAAAGCGCCGCATTCCCCTCCACACGCAGCGAAACTCCCACACGCTTCGAGCGCCGCAACTGCAAATCATCATGCAGAGAAACCGTCTGAAAAATCGTCCTCAGCTCGTGATACCCGTCCGGACGTTTCCCCAGAATTTCCAGCCGCAGATTTATTTTTGCAAACGCGGGAATTCTTACTTCAGCCATCGCGCTTACTTCGGCTGCGCGGCGTTGGGTGCCGCTTTCTGCGCGACGCGATGCTTCGATTGGTTCACTTTCTTTTCGATTTCCGCAATCTTTTCGTTCTCAATATCGCCAGGCAGCGCTCGATGCCATTCTTCCAGCGATTTCTCCCATTGCATCGCCGCCATTTCCGTCCGGCCCAGCTTCGCGTACACATCCCCCAGGTGCGAGTGAATCGTCGGGTCGTGGCTTTCGCGCTCCACTGCCTTCCGCAGCGTCGCTTCCGCTTCCGAATACTTTCCCTGCTTGTAGTAAATCCAACCCAGGCTATCGAGGTACGCGCCGTTGTACTGATCATCCGCCAGCGCCTTCTTTATCATCGACTCCGCTTCATCCAGCCGGATTCCCAAATCGCCCAGCATGTATCCGTAATAATTCAGCGCCGCCGCATTTTGCGGATCCACCGCCAGCACTTTTTTGAACTCCACTTCGGCGCGATCATAAAATTTCTGCCGTTCGTAAATCGCACCGAGCAAAAACCACGTCATCTCGTTGTCGCGCGCCGCACCGGGCAACGCTTCTGCGGTTCGCGCCGCCTGCTCCGCGTCCGCATAACGCCGCCCTCGCTCGTATACCTGCGCAATATTCAAATAAACTTCGCGGTCCGAATCCGCGCCCTTCAGCTGCGGCTTCAGCAGCGCCAATGCCTCGTCCGTTTTTCCCGCTTCGCCATAGAGCAGCGCATAGCTGCTCTTGATCGAACTGTCCGTCGGATATTTCGCTACCGCTTCTTTTCCGGTCTGCAGCGCGCGCGGCAAATCCTTAGCCGTGCGGTACGTCTCCATCAGCAGCAATCGCGCGCGACGGTCTTCTTCATCGCCGAGCCGGCCTAGTTCCTCGTACGTATAAATCGCCGCCTGATAATTTTCCGTCGTTCGATACAGCTGCCCCAACTGCTGATACAGCACCGCCAGCGTCCGCCGCCGCGACGGCAACACCTGCGACTGACTCTTGACGCCCGTCACCGCTTCGCTCAACACACGAATCGCATCTTCATTTCTTCCCTGCGCCTGGTACAGCATCGCTTCGTTGTACATCACGTCCAGGCTGCCCGGCGCAAATTGCCGCGCCTTCGTCAGCGTCTCTTCCGCTTTGTCCAACTGATGCATCTCGCGGTAAATCTGCGCAATCCGCAAATAGACGTCCGAATCGTCCGGCATCAAATCCGCGAGCCGCTGGTAAACTTTCAACGCTTCCGGATATTTTTCCTCCGCAAGCAGTGTCTGCCCCAGTCCGCGCTGGTGACTCAATTCGCTCGGATCGATCTCCACCGCTTTGCGATACGCGCCTTCCGCTTTCCCCAAATCCTTCGTCTGGGTGTACGCATCGCCCAGCAAATCCAGCAGCGTCGGCGACGAAGTCTTCCCCGTCACATTTTCCAGCAACGCCACGGCATCCGCCGATTTGCCTTGATCGAGCAACAGTTGCGTCAACTGCTCCACGCCGGCCTCGTTGTCCGGGTCGGTCTTCAAAATTCCGCGCAGCACGCCTTCCGCCTGGTCATGCTTGTTCTGCAAACGATAAAGCCGCGCCAGCCACAGCGCCGATTCCGTATCCGTCGGCTCCAGCCGCACCACTTCCTTGAACTGCTCCACTGCCCGCCCTACGGCTTCCGATTGCCCGTTGCCATTCGCTTCGCCCAGGCTCCGTAAATAAATATGACCAAGCAACCGCCGCGTCTGCACGTCGCTCGGATCGCGCTGCAGAATTGCCTTCGCTTCCGCCTCCGCTTCGTGAACCCGCTGCGACTTCCAATACATTTCCGCCAGCCGCTCGCCAATCACCGGCGACTTTGGGTCCAGCGCATAAGCCTTCTTGTAGTATTCGATCGCCTGCGTCGCGTACTCGCTGCGGCTCGTCTGCTCGTACTGCTGCTCCGCGATGTGCCCCATCGTGTAGTTGAAATACGCATCCGCGCGCGAACTCGGCGTCGCTTGCGTCTCGCCGGCGCTTTGCGTTTTGCCGTCCGGTGCCGCTTGCGCCTGCCCCGCCTCCGCGAACACCGTCTGCCCAAACGCAGCCCCGGCGAACGCCAATGTCATTCCTGCCGTCAAAATCCCGGTTCGCAGCGCCAAAATTTCGTTCTTTCGTGTGAGTGCCATGTCGTCCTTAAACCAAAATTATCCCACGCGCCTCAAACCCGGTCAAAACACAAAAAGCCGCTCATTTCCAGCGCTTTTGCGCCGCAAGAACATTGGATGCTGCTGCCGGGAAAAGTGTTGGAAAACGGCTTGACATACTTCCGTATTTCTACTACTATCGAAATATGAAGCGCACCGATCCGCTCCTCGTCACCCGCACCGCTGACCGCTTTGCCGCCCTTGGCGCTGAACCTCGTCTGCAGATTGTGCGCACTCTTTTGGCCGCTCATCCGGGCGGAATGATCGCCGGCGAAGTGCAGGACGAGCTGGAAATCCCCGCCTCCACGCTTTCGCATCATCTTGAAAAATTGAAGCAGGTCGGACTGGTCCACGTTCGCCGCGAAGGAACCTTTCTGTGGTATTCCGCAAACGAGGATGCGCTGCGCGAAGTCCTCGGCTTCTTGTACGAAGAGTGCTGCACGCGCAGCCGGGCCGTTTCGCCGGAAGAATTCGTCCAAATTTCAAAATGAACCCTGCGCTTTCAGAGCGAATCGAAGGACCTCAACGTAAGAACCAGCGCAAGAGCAAAACGCAAAGGAGACTTATGAGCAACGAAAATCTGCAGGAAGTCGTAAAGCAAAAATACGGCAACGCCGCAAAAGCGGTCGCCGCGGGCGGCGTCGCAACGTGCGGCGGGGGCGGCGAATTCAGCTGCTGCGATCCAATCACGAAAGATTTGTACGACGGCTCACAAATCTCCGCGCTTCCCAAGGAAGCCGTCGCCGCTTCCCTCGGCTGCGGCAATCCCACGGCACTTGCAAAACTTCAACCCGGCGAAACCGTGCTCGACCTCGGCTCCGGCGGCGGCATTGACGTTCTTCTATCCGCCAAACGCGTCGGCCCTACCGGCAAAGCCTACGGGCTCGACATGACCGACGAGATGCTCTCCCTCGCCCGTGAAAATCAGAAAAAATCCGGCGTCGAAAACGTCGAATTCCTGAAAGGCGCGATTGAAAATATTCCGCTGCCGGAGAATTCCGTGGACGTCATCATCTCCAACTGCGTCATCAATCTTTCCGGCGACAAAGACCGCGTGCTCCACGAAGCATTCCGCGTACTCAAACCCGGCGGCCGCCTCGCCATTTCCGACGTCGTGGTGCGCGGCGCAGTTCCCGCCGAAATTCGCAAGAGCGTCGAGCTTTGGGTCGGCTGCGTCGCCGGTGCGCTCGAAGAATTCGATTACCGCGACAAACTCTTTTCCGCAGGCTTCGAAAATATCGACATCGAACCCACCCGCATTTACAAGGTCGAAGAAGCCCGCGATTTCCTTTCTTCCGCCGGCCTCGACGTCGACCAGGTTGCGCCTCTCATCGACGGAAAATTCATGAGCGCCTTCGTCCGCGCAACAAAACCGGCTTCGCGCGCCAGCGTTGTCGGACCGTCGTGCCGTTCGTGATGCGATAAAAATGGCCACCACATATAACGTCCTGTTTCTCTGCACGGGAAATTCCGCGCGCTCGATTCTTGCCGAAGCGATTCTGAATTCTCGCGGCAAACCGAACTTCACCGCGTACAGCGCCGGAAGTTATCCCGCGGGCCGCGTCAATCCCGGCGCGCTCAAGATGCTCGAAACCGCAAAACTTCCCACAAACGGACTGCGCAGCAAAAGCTGGGACGAATTCGCGAAACCCGGCGCTCCGAAAATGGATTTCATCTTTACTGTCTGCGATAACGCCGCCAGGGAAGTTTGCCCGGTCTGGCCGGGCCACCCCATGACTGCACACTGGGGCGTTCCCGACCCCGCCGCCGTAACCGGCACGTCCGACCAAGTCGAGAGAGCGTTTCGCGATGCCTACGTCGCCCTCGATCGCCGCATCGGCCTGTTTCTCAGCCTGCCCATCGAGAGCCTCGACGCCATGGCCATAAGAGCGGAAATCACCGACATCGGAAAACGCTGAAGTCCACCCTGAATTTTCTTAAAAATCCCTCAAACTTTTTCTCCCCTCCTCTCGTCTATACCTGTGGGATGCCAACACATTTCCTGTGGCATTCCCACACAAGGTCTAGTACTTTGCTGTGGTATTCGCACAGGAGCGACACTTTATGGCGCCGTCCGAACCCAAACTCGATCTTCTCCAGGGCACCCTCGACCTCATGGTCCTGCAAACTCTGGCCACCCTCGGTCCGCAGCACGGCTACGGCATCGCTCGCCGCATTGAGCAGGTCAGCGGCGACGCCATCCTTTTAAATCAAGGCACGATTTACGCTTCGCTCGTCCGGCTTCAGCAGCGCGGCTGGATCTCCGCCGAATGGGGCACTTCCGACAACAATCGCAAGGCCAAGTTTTATTCCATCACCAAGAGCGGCCGCAAACAGCTTTCCTCCGACATGTCTTATTGGCAGCGCCTCACCGGCGTCATCGGCCGCGTCCTCGCCATGGAGAACGAAGGAGACAACTGATGCCCCGCTTCGCCACGCCCTTTCGTTCCCGGTTAAGTCTCTGCGCACGAGTGCTTGAGGGTGCTCCACCCCTGGTTGGTCAGGGTGGGTTCTTACCATCCAACGCCACCAGCCTTTTGACCGGCGCCTTCGGCACGCAAAACGAAGGTGAATACAAATGACTTTCTCCTTCCGAGAATCGCTTCTGCGTCTGCACTCCTTCGTGCATAAGCAGCCCCTCGACCGTGACCTCGCCGAAGAAATGGCTTCCCATCTCCAGTTCGCGATTGAGGAAAACATGCAAAAAGGAATGTCCCCGCAGGAAGCCGAACGTCAAGCGCGTATCAGTTTCGGCGGTCCGCAGCAATCCAAGGAAACTCATCGCGAATCCCGTGGTCTCCCGTTCCTAGACACGCTTCTTCGCGACATTCGCTACACACTCCGTACCCTATGGCGCGATCGAGCCTTCGCCGCCATCGCCATCCTGATTCTGGCCCTCGGCATTGGCGCGAACATCGCCGTCTTCAGCATCGTCAACACGCTTCTTCTCCGCCCGCTCCCCTTCGCCTCTTCCGATCGCCTCGCGTGGCTTGATTCCAATCGCGGTCTCGGCGGCCTCTCTTCCCTCACATACCAAATCGACGTCTACGACGAATACGCGAAACAGAATCGCTCCTTCGAGCAAGTTACTGCGTACATGCCGTTTTACGGCGTCGGCGGATACTCCCTGACCGGCAGTGGCGAACCTCTTGCTCTCACCGGAGTCATGGTCGATTCGAATTTCTTCCAAACGCTCGGCGTTAAGCCGCAATATGGCCGTGCGTTTCTTCCGGGTGAAACCGCCAAAGGCGCTGCGCACGTCGCCATTCTTCAGAATGCTTTTTGGCGGCAGCACTTCAATTCCGATCTTTCGATCCTCAATCAATCCATCTCGCTGAATCACCAGTCCTACACGGTCGTCGGCATCCTGCCGCCATCGTTCGATTTCGGCGCGGCGTTCGCTCCGGGCCAGCGAATCGACATCTTTGAACCTTATCCCTGGGATGACATTCGCCAATGGGGAAACACGATCTCTATTATCGGTCGCCTGAAACCTGGCGCCACCGTCCAAAGCGCGCAGAGTGAAGTGGACCTCCTCATGCCGCAAATGCGCGCCGCTCACAAGGATTGGTACAGCGACTACGCAACGCGCGTTTCCACTTTGAGCATTCACGTCCGCGGCAAGCTTCGGTCTTCGCTCATCGTTCTCTGGTCCGCCGTCGGGCTTATTCTCCTGATCGTGTGCGTCAATCTCGCCAATCTTCTCTTCGCGCGTTCTGCCGCTCGCTCCAAGGAATTCGCCACGCGCACGGCTCTTGGCGCAGGCCGTTCGCGCATCGTCGGCCAGCTCCTCACGGAAAGCGTCGTTCTTTCTGCATCGGGCGCGTTGCTCGGTTTGGTTTTCGCGTATGGCATCGTCGAATTTGTCTCCAGGCAAGCCTCTCTTGCGCTTCCTTTGCTCAGTTCCATGACAATCGATGGTGCAACGCTTCTCTGGGCTTTGTTGATCACCGCCCTCGCGGCCGTACTCTTCGGACTCGCACCCGGTTTCCTGATCGCTGCCACGAATTTGCGTGCAGGCCTCGCCAACTCCAGCCGCGGCTCAACGGAAGGCCGCCATTTTCACGGACTCCGCTCGCTCCTCGTCATAGGCGAAGTCGCGCTCGCCTGCGTTCTTCTGGTCGGCGCTGGATTGCTGCTCCGCAGCTTCCTCCACGTCCTGGACGTGGATCTCGGTTTCCAACCTAGCCAGGCCGCCGCACTCACCATCAGCTATGACGACAATGGCGATCCCAAGCACCGCACACCGATTCTGCAGGAAATTCTTCGTCGCGTTCAGCAGATTCCCGGCGTCGAGGCTGCCGGAATTTCTGACATGCTTCCACTTGGGCGCAATCGGAGTTGGGGCTTTTCGGCGACCGGACACGTTCCTTCAAAGGATGACAATCCGGATTCCTACGATGCCTATATCCGCATCGTCACGCCGGGCTATCTCTCTGCCATGGGTATGCATCTGCGCGACGGCCGCGATTTCGATTGGGCCCTCGATCGTCCCGACACGCAAAGCGCCGTCATCATCAATGAGGCCGCCGCGAGAATGCAATGGCCCGGCCAGAATCCCATCGGAAAGCTGGTCGACTGCTGCAACAAGAATCCTGGCGTCATCATCGGAGTGATTTCAGACGTTCGCCAGAATAGTTTGGAAGATGCCGCTACTCCGGAAATGTTCCAGTCCTACTCCCAGGCTGGCCCGGAAGGCTCCGAACTCATCGTCCGTTCCAAATTGCGCCCCGAACTTCTCGGCCCCGCCCTGGTCAAAACCATGCGTGACTTCAGTCCCGACCAGCCGATCGGTGAATTTCGCCCGCTCCAACAAATCGTAGAGACTTCCACGTCTCCGCGCCGCTTCTTCGTCATGCTCGTCGGATCCTTCGCCGCGCTCGGCTTGCTCCTCGCCGCCCTCGGCATTTACGGCGTCATCTCTTATATGGTCACGCGCCAGCGCCAGGAAATCGGTATTCGCATGGCGCTCGGAGCCAGCCGCGGCAATGTTCTCTTCGGCGTCGTGAACCGCACGCTCCGTCTCGCTCTCATCGGCATCGCCATCGGCGCCGTCGTTTCCTTCATCGCCGGAAAATGGATCTCATCTCTTCTCTTCCAGACTCAGCCCGGCGATCCCATGACCTTCGTCGCCATGTTCGTCATTTTCGCCTGCGTCGCTCTTCTCGCCGGCTTCATTCCCGCGCAGCGCGCCTCCCGCATCGATCCCCTCGTCGCACTCCGCTACGAGTGAGCCGAAACATGAATCTCTTCCTCAGCCAAAACACGCACCGCGCCTCACACGGCAGAGAGGTGGCCAGTCATGCTGGATAGTCTTCGGCAATTCGCCGCTCGTCTCCGTTCCTATTTCTCCCGGCACGCTTCGGACAACGAACTCGAATCGGAAATGGCGGCCCATCTCCAATTCGCCATCGAAGAAAACCTCGAAAAAGGAATGGCGCCACAGGAAGCCGAACGCCAGGCCCGCATCTCCTTCGGCGGCCTGCAACAATCCACCGAACTTCATCGCGAATCGCGAGGACTGCCCTTCCTCGATTCATTTCTAAAAGACGTCCAGTTCGGCGTTCGCATGCTTCGCAAGAGCCCTTCCTTCACGCTCGCGGCCATTCTCACCCTTGCGCTCGGCATCGGCGCCAACACCGTGATTTTCTCCGCCGTTTATTCCGTGCTCCTCCGCCCGATCCCTTTTCGCGACCCCGGAAAGCTGGTTTTCCTCATGAAGCAAAATCCGCCCCGCGGCTGGGACCATAACAATGTTTCCGCTGCGGAAATTCTCGCGTGGCGCTCCCAGAGCGGAGCCTTTCAGGACCTCGGCGCCTTTCGCCAGAGTGCCTGTGTGATCACCGGTAGTGGTGACGCACAAGAAGCTCCGTGCGAAATCGCTTCGTCGAATCTCTTTCCAATACTTGGTGCAATTCCGTTTCGCGGTCGTTTCTTCGCGCCAGGGGAAGACGCCGCGAAATCCGCACGCGTCGCCATTCTCAGCTACGGCTTCTGGCAGCAACACTTCGCAGGCGATCCGGAGGCTGTCGGCCGCTCCCTCACTATCAACGGAATCAGCCACACGGTCGTAGGAATCATGCCGGCGAACTTTTCCCATCTCTATTCGTCACCGTACCGTTCCATTCCTGAACTTTGGATCTCCGGAATCGCGCTTTCCCCTGAACTCGAATGGAATGATTACTCCGGCGTCGCCCGCCTCAAAGATTCCGTTACTGTCCGCCAGGCGCAATCGCAATTGGACGCGGTTTCCGCCCACCTCGAACTTTCGCACCCAGTTCTAAAAGGCTGGCGCGCTCAACTTTTGAGCTTCCGCGAAAACATCTCCGGCAACGCACGCCCTGCTCTGCTTCTTCTAATGGGCGCCGTAATCTTTGTCCTTCTCATCGCCTGCGCCAATCTCGCCAATCTCCTGCTCGCTCGCGGGGCCGCGCGGACGGGTGAATTCGCGGTACGAAACGCCGTCGGCGCGGAGGGCTGGCGCCTCGTCCGCCAACTTCTCACAGAAAATCTCGTACTCTCGCTTGCCGGCGGTCTTCTCGGAATCATCCTGGCCTTTTGGGGTTGCCAGGGAATGGTGGCGCTTGCTCCGGAGTCGCTTCTCAACTCCGCGCCCGGCCTGGCCACCGGCATCGCCAACCCTCGCGTTTTAGCGTTCACCATCTTCACCCTTCTCCTCACCACAATTCTTTTCGGATTGGCGCCGGCGTTTCAGGCCGTTCGTCTGCAAGTCGCCGAACGACTGAACGAAGTCGGCCGCGCTGCAATGCAATCCTCGCGCAGCCATATCTTTCGACAGGCTCTCGTCATCTCGGAAATCTCCCTGGCGACCATTCTCTTGATCGGCGCCGGCTTGATGGTCCGCACTCTCGCCAGCTTGAACCGTACTTCTCTTGGCTTCGATATTTCGAATCTCCTCACGCTGCGCGTTCCGCTCTCCGGTCAGCGTTACGAAAGTCCAGCGGCGCAATCGGCGTTTTGGGAACGCCTCACGGCCACGGCAAAAAATATTCCCGGTGTTGAATCGGCAACCTCGTCCCGCGATGTTTTGGTCGACAGTTTCGCCGGACAATTCTTTACCACATCCGAACGACCCAATCCCCCGGCCGGGCAGTTTCCCGAAGCGAATTACCTGGTCGCGGGTCCGGAATATTTCAAAACAACCGGCGTCCCTGTGCGCAAAGGCCGCGTGTTCCGCGAAGAAGACAACCAGTCCGGCGAGCAGGTCACAATCGTCAACGAGGAACTCGCAAATCGTTACTGGCCCGGCCAGGATCCCATCGGCAAGAAATTGCGTCCCGGCGCTCCCGCCGACGGCAGGCCTTGGCTAACAGTAATCGGCGTTGTCGGAAATGTTTTGAGTCGTGGCCCCGACGGGGGCCTCCATCCGGAATTTTACGTCTCTGATCGCCAGATTCCGTGGATGCTCGCTCCGCACAATCTCATCGTTCGTTATGCGCCCGGCGCAGGCACTCAATCCCTCACCCAAGCCTTGGTTCGGACGATTCACGAGATCGATTCGAACCAACCCGTGGTGGACGTTTCTACGATGACCGACATCGCCACCGCTCCTATTGCGCAGCAGCGCATGGTCATGACTCTTCTCGTTGCGTTCGCCGCCCTCGCTCTCATTCTCGCCACGATCGGGACTTACAGCGTCATCTCCTATTCCGTCTCCCAACGTACTCGAGAATTTGGCCTCCGTATGGCCCTCGGTGCGCAGACGCGCACGATTCTTAGGCAGGTTTTGGGCAACGGTGCAAAACTCTTGGCAACCGGCTTGGTAGTGGGAATCGCAGCTTCTCTCTTCTTGACGCGGCTAATGACCGATCTGCTCTTTGGCGTGAAACCTGCCGATCCGTCCACCTTTGCGGTCGTCGTCCTTACTCTCGCCGCCATTTCGCTCTTTGCTTGTTATGTACCGGGACGCCGCGCCAGTCGCGTTGATCCTGCAATCGCGCTACGTTACGAGTGAGCAAAAAATGAATCGCCCCCTCATACAAAACGCGCACAGGCTAACGCCAGACGGCAGGTCAGGTAGTCTTCGCCGATTCGCCGCGCGTCTCCATTCCTATTTTTCACGCCACGCTTCGGACAACGAACTCGACTCAGAGATCGCCGCTCATCTCCAATTCGCCATCGAAGAAAACCTCGAAAAAGGAATGGCGCCACAGGAAGCCGAACGCCAGGCCCGCATCGGTTTCGGCGGTCCGCAGCAAACCAGGGAGTCTCACCGCGATTCGCGCGGCTTTCCCCTGCTTGAATCTTTTCTCCGGGATTTTCTTCTCGCTTTCCGCGCTCTTCGCAATTCTCCCGGCTTCACGACTGCCGCCGTCCTGACTCTCGCGCTCGGCATCGGCGCCAATTCCGCAATCTTCAGCGTCGCCAATGGCGTTCTCTTCCGGGACCTGCCCTTCAAGGACCCGCGCCGCCTCGTCCTTCTTTGGAGCACTTCTACCGATAGCGCCCGCGATCAGCTTTCGTTCACCGACATCGACGATTACCGCGCACAAAATCATTCGCTCGAAGGCATCGTTCCGTTCGGCACCTCAAACGCCGCGTGGCGTTTCACCGTCTTCGCCCGCACCTCAGCAGCGCCCCAGTCTACGTTTGCTGCTGCACGCACCATCGTGCACAGCCTCGACGCGGAATTGCCCGTCGAATTCGGTACTTTGGACCAAACCTTTTCGACTTCCATCGAATCCCGCCGCTTCAGCCTGACTCTCATTGGCTGTTTTTCGCTTGCCGCTCTCCTGCTTGCCGTCGTCGGCGTATACGGCGTTACTTCTTATTCAGTCACGCGCCGCATCCGCGAAATCGGTATTCGCATGGCGCTTGGCGCCTCTGCCTCGCAAGTCCTCGCCATGATTCTCATTCAAACCGCTGCCACCTCGGCAATAGGCGTTTCCATCGGCACACTTGGCTCTGCTGCGGTCACTCGTCTGATTCAATCACAACTCTTTGGCGTCAGCCCGCTCGATCCAGTCGTCTTTATCGCTGTAGCGCTTCTGCTGCTCTTGGCTTCGCAACTAGCGGGGCTGATTCCCGGACGTCGCGCCAGTCGCGTCGACCCCCTCGTCGCGCTTCGCTACGAGTGAACTCTAAGGAAAAACATTTATGGATATCGCCATCGCACAAAATCCACGAGCCAAAACAATTCGCAGGCTCGTCCTTGCCGCCATCGTTCTGCTTACGGTGACCGGAATTTCCTATGGCCTCTCTCGCCTTCGCCCCGCCGCTCCCAGTGTTGACGGCGCTTCTCTTTTCTCCGACACCGTAAAACGCGGCGACCTTCTTCGCGCCGTTCACGGCGTCGGCACTCTCGTTCCTGAAGACATCCAATGGATTCCCGCTCTTACAACGGCCCGCGTCAGCAAAATTGTTCTGCGTCCCGGCGCGATCGTGAAAACGGATTCCATCGTTCTCGAACTCACCAATCCCGAGCTTCAGCGCGATACTCTCGACGCCGAATATCAGCTCAAAGCCGCGCAAGCCCAATATGAAAGCGTCAAAGCCCAGATGGGCAGCGACATTCTGAATCAGAAAGCCGCCGCCGCTGCCGTCCGGAGCGAATATGAGCAGGCAAAAATCCAGCATGCCGTCGACGAGAAAATGCTCGCCGAAAAACTCGGCGCGGAAGTCACCGCCCAGCTCTCCAAGGTGAAAGAAGACCAACTGGCCATTCGTGCCCAGCTTGAAGAAGCGCGCTCGAAAAATGCCGAAGACACCGCCGCCGCGAGAATCGCCGCGGAAAAATCGCACGTCGATCAGCAGCGCGCCCTCTACGCCCTGCGCCGCAGCCAGATCGAAGGTCTTCACGTTCGCGCCGGCATCAACGGCGTTTTGCAATTGGTTCCCGTCGAGGTCGGTCAAAGCGTCGCGCCTGGCACCAATCTTGCTCGCGTCGCCGATCCCAAAAGACTCAAAGCGGAAATAAAAATCGCGGAAACGCAGGCGAATGAACTTTCTCCCGGCATGAAATCCACGATCGACACCCGCAACGGCGTCGTCATCGGCCGCGTTTCGCGCATCGATCCTTCCGTGCAAAACGGCACCGTCACCGTCGACGTTTCCTTCGATGGCCCGCTCCCGAACGGCGCGCGCCCGGATCTCAGCGTAGATGGAACGATCGAAATCGAAAATCTCAAAAATATTCTCTACGTCGGCCGCCCCGCCTTCGGCCAGCCGCAAACCACCGTCGGCCTTTTCAAGGTCACGGAAGACGGCTCGGAAGCGACGCGCACAAACGTCAAGCTCGGAAGATTTTCCGTCAGCTCCGTCGAAGTTTTGCAAGGGCTGAAGGAAGGCGATCGCGTGATTTTGTCCGACACGTCCGCCTGGAGCAGCTACGAACGGATTCGCTTGAAATAACTTTCAATAAATCTCGGCCGAGGAAAAACATGGACTTTCAAAAAACTCAGCTCGTCAAGATGGAAGGCGTCACGAAAATCTTTCGCACCGAAGACGTCGAAACGCACGCGCTTTCCAATATCAATCTCACGATCGATCGCGGCGACTACGTCTCCATTGCGGGCCCGTCCGGCTGCGGCAAATCCACGCTGCTTTCCCTGCTCGGCCTTCTCGATTCACCGACCGGCGGAAAATATTTCATGAACGGCAAAGACGTTTCGCAAATTTCCGCCGCCGAGCGCACGCGCATCCGCAATCGCGAAATCGGCTTCGTCTTCCAGGCATTCAATTTAATTGGCGATCTGACGGTTTACGAAAATGTCGAACTTCCTCTGACCTATCGCAACATGGGCGCGGCCGAACGCAAGGAAAAAACCGAGCACGCGCTCGAACGTGTCGGCATGTCTCACCGCAAAAAACATTTTCCCGCGCAGCTCAGCGGCGGCCAGCAGCAGCGCGTCGCCGTCGCGCGCGCACTCGGCGGTGATCCGCTGATCCTGATGGCCGACGAGCCGACAGGAAATCTCGATTCGCAAAACAGCGAAGCCGTGATGCAGCTTCTTTCCGATCTTCATCGAAACGGCGCAACGATTTGCCTCGTCACGCACGATCCGCGTTACTCGCGTTTCGCCGATCGCACGATTCATCTCTTCGACGGCCGCATCGTTCCCGAACCGACGATGGCGGAAGCGGCGAGTTAGTTCACCTTTCCAAAAACCGAGGGCTTCAGAAAGTTGCCGCGACAACAGCCCCAATAAAAAAACGACCGCGCGACTCAGTGCAAGAAGTGGCGAAGGCCGGTAAAGACCATGGCGAGGCCGAGACGGTCGCAGGTGGCGATGACGTCGTTGTCGCGAACGGAACCGCCGGGTTGGATGAAGGCTTTGGCGCCGGCTTTGGCGGCTTCTTCGACGCCGTCGGGAAATGGAAAAAATGCGTCGCTCGCGACGACACTGCCTTCGAGCGAAGACTGCGCTTTCATGACGGCGATTTTTACGGAGTCGACGCGGCTCATCTGACCGGCGCCGACGCCAAGCGTTGCTCCGTCTTTGGCGAAGACGATCGCGTTGGATTTGACGTGTTTGGAAACTTTCCAGGCGAATTTCATGGTGGACATTTCTTCGGCGGTTGGCTGGCGCTTGGTGACGATTTTTAATTTGTCGTCTTCGAGTTCGCCGAGGTCGGGCTGCTGAATCAGCATGCCGCCGAGAATGCGCTTGAGCTGGAGCTCACGTTCAGGATCGAGACCGTTGGCGGGAAGTTCGAGCAAGCGAAGATTTTTCTTAGCGGCGAAAATTTCTTTTGCTTTCGCGTCGAAGCCGGGGGCGGCAATACATTCGACGAAAAGTTTGGCGACTTCTTCTGCGGTGGCGGCATCCAGTGGGCGATTGAATGCGAGAACGCCTCCGAAGGCAGAAACAGGATCGGAAGCGAGCGCTTTGAGATAGGCGCCAAGCAAGGTGGATTGCTCGGCGGTGCCGCAAGGATTGTTGTGCTTGATGATGACGGCGACGGGATTTTTGAATTCGGCGGCGAGGCTGCGAGCCGCTTCGAGATCGACGAGATTGTTGTAGGAAAGTTCTTTTCCCTGAAGTTGTTTTGCCGCAGCCAGACCGTCGGGAGTTTTTCCCGCAGGAACATAGAGCGCAGCGGCCTGGTGGGGATTTTCTCCGTAGCGCAATTCCTGCTGACGGCGCAGTGCGAAATGAACGCGTTCGGGAAGAATTGGTTTTGCGGCGAGCTCGACTTGATGGCCGCTGGCAACAAGGCGCTCGAGTTCGGTCGTGATTAGGCCGTCGTAGCGAGACGTGGTAGCAAAAACTTTGCGAGCGAGTTCGAGGCGCGTGGCGAGAGAAGTTTCGCCGTTCTTTTCGAGTTCGGTGGCGACGCGGTCGTAATCGGAGGGATCGGAAATAACGGTGACGCTTTCTAGATTTTTTGCGGCGGAACGAAGCATGGTGGGCCCGCCAATGTCGATATTTTCGATGAGTTCTTCGGCGGTGAGTCCATCTTTGACAGCTGTGGCTTCAAAAGGATAGAGATTGACGACGACGAGATCGATCGGGGCGATGCCGTGCTCCGCGGCTTGTTTTTGATCTTCGGGAAGATTGCGGCGATAAAGAAGGCCACCGTGGATTTTGGGATGAAGAGTTTTGACGCGGCCGCCAAGCATTTCCGGCCAGCCAGTAAATTCGGAGACGTCTTTGACGGGGACGCCGGATTCACGGAAGAGTTTTGCGGTGCCACCGGTGGAAAGAATTTCAATTTTGAGAGCGGCGAGTCGTTTTGCGAAATCGAGTACGCCGGATTTATCGAAGACACTGATGAGTGCGCGTTGCACTGCGGCCATGCGAATCCTCCGAGGAGTATGAAAACAAATAGTGTAGCGGGAGATTGGAGAAGTGGCGAGTGACGAGTGGCCAGAGGCGAGCGGAACCAAAGTTAGCCGAGCGCAGACGGTAGCGTTCCGGGAATGATTTGGGTACGCCCCGGCAGTCCTGCAAATGAATACGAGATGCGCACGCCGCATGTTCGCAAGAGTGGCAAAAGCAGGAGATAGAGTGCGAATTGCTGCAGAACAATTCCCGAATTGGAACGAATGCCCTCGATCCATCTGGAGGCGAAAGAGAAAGTAGGTGGGCACCCCCTCCCCCCTTTTTTCGCAAGTATTGAATCTAAAGAGGTTGGCTCAGACCCACCCCCCTCGTACTGGAACCTGCTAGGGTGAGCGGCGGGTGAAAGACGAAAACTGCACAGGCGCAACGCGGTTCTGTCGGACGTAGGAAATGAGTGGGTGGCGGGCGGCATGGCGGTCGGCGAGTGAACGAATTTGTGACATCTCAAGTCAGCGAAAAAAGCGTACTACGGCGCGTGCGACGAAGTCTGCTGGTCGAAGGGAAGGATTTGGTACAGCTGTATTTTTCCTAAAGGAGATTGGCGATGCGCCAGCGATAGTGAGCGATCCTCATCGCCCGAACGATTTTCAGGTATTCCTTGTGATAGTGAGTTGCGCTGGGCGGCTGGATTTGCGGATGGTCGAATGCGGCAGAGACAGAGCTCAGATAAGGTGGCTGTCGCCCCACGCCGAATACCATATTCAATGCTGGTATTGAGTATGGTAGTATCGTCATTATGGGGACAGCGCGAAAGATAACGATTGAGGTGCCGCGAGAACTGCTGGAGAAAGCGCAGCGTGCGAGCGGGACGGGCGTAACACAAACCGTGAGGGCGGGACTGCAACTCGTTGCCGCTTCGCGTGCGTATGCGCAACTGCGGCGATTGCGGGGCAGAGCGCGGTTTTCGAAAACGGTCGCAGAGCTTAAAGCGGACCGATGATCGCGGCGGACACGAGCACGTGGGTCGCGTACCTGCGAGGGGACGCGGGCGATGATGTCCAGTTATTAGATGAAGCACTGCGGAGCCGGCAAGTGGCAATGGTTCCCGTTGTTTTGACCGAACTATTGAGCGATCCGAAACTACCTCCTGATGTTGCCAAATTACTCGGTGAAATTCCCGTGTTGGAGATTGAAACTGGATTCTGGGAGCGCGCCGGTGCGTTGCGGGCAGGAGTACTGGCGAAACGACGCAAAGCGCGGCTTGGCGATGCGCTGATAGCGCAGATCTGTCTGGACAGGGCCGTGCCGCTCATATCGAGAGATAAAGATTTTGAAGTGTTTGCGCGGGGAACGGGATTGAAGGTGATGCCGTAGCGCGAAATTAGAAGGACTTGCGGCCAAGGGAAGATTGGCGCAACTAATACCATCGAACACAGAATTATGCGGTTTATGAAAGAAGACGCGCTGAACGCTGGCTTCGTGAACGGGCGGCTATTCGTCGTAGATTTTGCTGCGGTGGCCGACGGCGATGACGAGGACAATGAGGCGAGATTGATTTAGCTGGCAGAGGATACGGTAATCGCGGAGACGGAAGCGCCAAAGACCGAATTTGCTGTGACGCAAGGGCTTGCCAAATGAACGCGGATCTTCGGTGGGAGCGATGCGCTTTTCCATGTAGTTCAAGATTTCGCGCTGAACCTGTTTATCGAGCTTCTTGAGGTCCTGGACGGCGGCTTCGTCGTATTCAATCGTCCAGGCCAAGCTGCCTCCGAACCTGCGCGGCGGTATAGCGTTTGCCGCGTTTTTCGAGACGAGCTTCCGCGAGATAGCGATCTTCGAGGTCTTCTATATTCTCTTCGATGAGTTTTGAAGCGTAGAAGGTTTTTGTCCTGCCGGTTTCCCTAGCGAGGCGGGACAAGCGGCGTTCCAGTGCGGGTTTCAAACGAATGGATAGCATCTTCGCGGCTCCGATTGTATGACACGTAGTATACGTCATACAAAAGAGAAACAGAAGAGGCAATTGAGGAAGCTGCTGTGTTTGCGCGCTCTGAATTATCTGGGCGTTTTGCCGGCGGCGGGCGTGGGCGAGGAGCGGGCGAAGAGGCCGATGTAGGTGCCGACGAAGCCGCCGGCGGATTTGGTGCTGAGGACGGTTCCGTCTTGATCGCCGCCGAGTTGGCGCCAGGGGTCTTTTCCAACTCGATAGTAAAAACGGTAGCGTGAAGCGGCGCCTTCCACTTTTAATTCCACTTCTTTTGCGCTGGCGGCAAGATTTGCGGACGCGATTTGCGAAATGTCGCCATTGCGTTTTTCGAGAAACAGAGTTTGGCCACGCGAAGAGAGATGCACTCCGAGGAAAAATGAATGGGTTTCGTTCTGAAAGGCGACTATGCCCGAGTCTGACGGCTGGGTGCTTTTTGGGAGTCGCAGCAGGACCGTGGACGAGAAATTGGTGTGTTGCTGGCGACGAGCAACCAGCGATGGGTCGCGCTGAGAGTTCAAATCTTCGGGGCGAGGTTGGAGAAAGAGCGCCGAATGGTGCGCGTCCAGAGCCCACCATTGGCTGGTTGGCGTTCGGAGCGTGTTGAGCTCGAAAGGAAGCTGGCTGCCAGAAAAATTTGCAGTCCATTGGAACGGACCGGTCATCGGCAGCTTGGCCGGAACAGATGCGGGAAGATTCGGCCTGGGGAGCACACGCGGGACGGCTTTATCGGCTTCGAGAATCACCGGCCAGCCATCGATCCAGTGCACGGGCAGAAGAAACGTCTCACGGCCCGTGTTGTAGAAATCGCCGGCGTAAGACTCGCAGCCAAGAAATACGGCCCACCAATCGCCCGTTTGAGTCTCGACCATATCCGCGTGTCCCGTGGAAGTGACGGGATCGGGCCGCGAGGGCGAAAGAGTGCGCTGCGTGAGAATGGGATTGCCGGGATACGGCTCGTAAGGACCGTCCACGGACTGACTGCGGAAGACGACTTCGGAGTGTTGCTCGGAAGTGCCGCCCTCGGCTGCAATCAGATAGTAGAGGCCGTTGTGTTTGAAAATATGCGGTCCTTCAATCCAGACCGGCTTTTTCGCAAGATCCGTTCCGCCATTTACGATCATTTTGCCCGGGCCACTGACTTTGCCCGAATTCAAATCGAAGGGGAAAAGATAGAGAGCGCGGTGGCCCGAATAGAGCGGCTTATTGTCCGGGGGCACGCCATTGTGGACGATGTAGGCTTTGCCATCGTCATCGAAGAAAAACGAAGGATCGATGCCATCAATTTCTGGCAATACGGTTGGATTGGACCACGGGCCTGCGGGGTTCTTTGCCGTGACATAAAAATTGCCGACGCCGTCGACGTTCGTCGTGATCATGTAATAGAGGCGGTCGTGATAGCGGATGGAAGGCGCGAAAATTCCACGCGAGACGCCGAGGCCGCTTAGAAGCAATTGTGCGGGCCGATCGAGCACGTGGCCGATCTGTTCCCAGTTCACGAGATCGCGGCTATGAAAGATGGGGACGCCGGGATACCAGGAGAAACTGGAGTTGACGAGGTAGTAGTCGTCCGCTACGCGAACGATGCTGGGATCGGGATAGAAGCCCGCCAAGATGGGATTTCGATATTCAATTGGGCCGGGATTGACGGGATGAGTCAGGGAATCTTCGCCGACATAGGAGAAAGAGCGGAACTCAATCCAGTTTGAGTGTGGGGGTTCTTGCTGAGAGCGAGAGTCCGGACAGCCGAAAAAGAAAATCGAAAAACAAATCAGGAGCAGGCACTGTTGGAGATTGTTTTTTGAGTGTGACTCGCGTTGCGGCATGGATTACTTGCAGCTAGATTGAAAGCAGAGATTCTGGCTGAAGAACGGGAGAACATGATTTTGGAAACGGTCGGCGACCCGGCTGGTGTGGGTGCCTGAATAGACTTCAAAGGCATTCGCTATGCCGTATTTGTCGAGAGCTTCGTGGAGTTTAGCGGTGTCCACTCGCAAACCATCCTGATCGCCGACGTCGATCGAAATGGCGCGATAGCGGCGAAGGCCGTTGACGTATTGATCGACAAAAGCAAGCGGAGCATTGGCGGCCCATTTTGCCAAGACTTCCGGCTGGGGCGCGCCATCTTTTGTGGGCAAATCGAGAAAGAGCGGAGGATTTTTCGGATTGGGAGACCACGCAGCGGAGGTGGCCAGCGTGGCGCGAACAAAGAAGGGCAAGTTGGCGGAATCGGCGGGAGCTTTGACGGCCTCAAGAGCTTTTGCAAGATCCGGATTGAAGGAACCGGCCGGGCGCGGAGAGAGGCAGCAGGGGCTCATGATGTAAAGGCTACCGAAGACATCGGAGTGCTTCATGCCGATGCGGGTGGCGCCATAACCACCCATGGAATGGCCGACGAGGCCGCGACTTTGGCGGTCGGGAATCGTGCGATAGTGCGCGTCGATGTAAGCGACAAGATCGTGCGCGATGAACTGCTCGAAGTCTCCGGTGGTGACGGAGCTGGAATACATCGAGCCGTTGTGAAGCGTTTTTGAATCGGGGAGGACGACAATCATTTCTTTCGCGCCCTGAGCAAAGGCACCTTCGATCGTCTCCGGAACATGGATTTCGTGAGTCCATTGTTCGGCGCCGATGGAGTAGCCGTGCAGGGCGTAGACCACCGGATAGCGCCGAGATTTTTCTTGCGCGTAGCTCGGCGGAAGAAAGACAAAGACGTCACGATCCACGGCGTCTTGTTCCAAGTTCCCTTCGATAGAAGGGCCATGGACCTTGATTTGCTCGACGGCGACCGGCTTTGCACCCGGAACCGGGGGAGGGACTTCCGTCTGGACCTGTGCGGCGAGCCGCGGCGCGAGTGCAGCGGAAATCGCGAGAATTGCAACACACAGCAGCTTCGAATTTGGCATCATGGCAATCCTTTCTCACTCGTTCGAGTAGAGCTCCGCGACAGGAAATAAATATATGTCGGCGCTGAGCGGCAGTTCGGTAGTGTCAAAAAAGCCTTGGGGCAAAGTCTTTCAGGTCGCGACGCCAAGTTTGCCATTCATGGTCAGTGCCGGGCGACTCGTAGTAAACGTGCTGAATATTCGCTTCTTGCAGTGAATTGTGGAGCCGCTGGAGGCCTGCGCGCATTCTTTCCGGTTCGTTGGTGCCGACCCCCACCCAAAGCAGATGGACTTTTTTGGCGAAGGCAGCGGAATCGGCGAAGACACCGTTGTAATCGGTTTTAGGATCGAGTTTACGATCGCCGAGCACCAACATTCCGCCCGCGCCGCTGAAGCCGCCGATATAGGAAAAGAGATCGAGATGATTGAGCGTGATTTGGAATGTCTGCATACCGCCCATGGAGAGACCAGCCATTGCTCGATGATCGCGGTCGGGGAGCGTGCGGAAGGTTGAATCTATATAAGGTATGAGCGCCTGCGTTACATCGTCTTCAAACGCGGACGCCATTTCCTGCATCGCCTTCATCATTTCGGGAGAACCGAATGGTTTGCCTGTCAAATCGGGAGGGGCCTGGCCGGCTCGGCGCGCATAGCCATACGCCATGACGACCAGCATTGGCTTGCAACTTTTTGCTGCGATGAGATTGTCGAGAATGAAGTTGGCGTTGGCTTGGCGAATCCATCCGGTCTCGTCCTCACCGCCACCATGCTGCAAATATAGGACGGGATAGCGAGTCTTGGTTTGGGAGTCGTAGTCGGGAGGGAGATAGACGAGAGCGTGGCGCCACGTGCCGGTAACTTTGGAGTTGTACCAGATTTCGCGAACCTGACCGTGGGGCACATTTTGGGGCGAATAGTAAGTTGAGCCAGCTTCAGGGACTTCTACCGCGCTAACAGGCCGGCCACCGCCGAAATACGCATGAGTGCCCGGATCGCTGACGTCGACGCCGTCGATGTTCAAGACGTAATAGTGAAAACCGGGAACGAGAGGATCGGTGGTGAAGGACCAGAAACCGTCGTGCTGCTTGACCATGTCCACTTTGGGGCCGCTCCAGAAATTCAGTTTGACTTTCGCGGCGTCGGGAGCTTTAACGCGGATTTCGACTCTGCCGTTTGTGTCGACGCGAGGGTATTCGGCGCCCCAGACGTTCGTAGCGGAGGGTTGAAAGTGAGGTGGGTCTTGAGCGAGAGAAAAGGTGGCGAAAAAGAAGAACAGAGTGGCGAGACGGCGCATAAATCTCCAATCGTTAACGTTAACGCGTTAGGCGGATGGAGTTTGGCGCAAGTTTTGGAGGAATGCAAGCGCTTGCAGCATTGGCCGAGAATTTTGGCGCGCTCCGAGCGTTGCTATCAAGGGTGTCGTCCTCTACAGGGTTTCTGCTCCAGAGATTTGGAGTCTTTAGATGTTCTGGCTACACATTCGCGGACGGGTGCGGGCGGGGCCCGCGGCTCGCGGAGGGTGTTATAAAGTTAAGTCGCGCGTTCTCAGTGAGTCCAAAGATGATGTTTCGGCTGCGTGAATTGGAAGCGCGAGTGCTGCCATCTTTCCCGCCTGCAAGCGGGGTGCGCGCGGAATCAGTTGGGTAGCTGATTCCGAAATCGCCACTTAGATCGAGATCTAAATCTGGAAGCCGGCTTTTTTGTGTTGGCCGACGCTACGCAGGGAATTTCCAGAGCATGAAACCGGTCGAGTCAGGAGCAGCGCGCAAAACACGCGCTGGCTGCGGCGGAGGGGTGTGCCCGGAAATGGATACAGACGCGGCCGTGCGGAAATCGAGACAGAAAAATTCAAGGGATTGGAGAAGTAAAAAATGAGAATCAAAGCAACGGGAGTAGCGCTCGGATTGGCGTTCGCGACGATTGCGTCGTGGGCGCCGGCGAGCGTCGCTCAGTACGTGCGAACGGACCTTGCGTCAAATGTGAAGGGAGCCGCGCCATCGACGGACCAGCAGCATTTGATCAATTCGTGGGGATTGACGGCGCTGGCGGCAACACCGTTCTGGTTGAGTGACAACGGTTCTGGATTTTCGACGCTGTATACGGGCGCGGGACAGCAGATTCCGCTGTTTGTGAGCATTCCGCCGTCGCCGAACAGCGGGTCGGGAAGCTTGGGGACGCCGACGGGCACGGTGGGAAACATCAGCCCGAATGCGACAGACTTTGTAGTGACGGAGAATGGCAAGTCCGCAAAGTCATTTTTTATTTTTGCGACGCTGGACGGAACGATCAGCGCATGGAGCCCGGCCGTGGATGGAATTGTGCCGGACCCGACCACGCACACATCGACGAGCCACGCGACGATTATGGCGGACCGCTCAAAAGAAGGGTCCACGTATACGGGACTGGCGATCGCAGCGAATGAAAAGGGCGAATTTTTTCTGTTCGCGACGGACGGTGGACCGAATCGCGCGGTGGACATATTCAACAGTAATTTTCAGTATGTTCGGTCATTCCGTGACGAGCGGATTCCGCAGAGTTTCACGACGTATGGCATTCAAGCCATCGATGGAAAGCTGTGGGTGACGTACACACCACTTGGAAATGGACACGGCGGTTTTGTGGATGTGTTCAATGCGGACGGAACGGTGCACCGGCACAACGCGCTGCACGGACCGCTGGATTCTCCCTGGGGTATTGCGGTGGCGCCGAAAGATTTTGGGCCGAAGAGCGGAATGATTCTGGTCAGCAACAACGCGCCGAACGGGCGAATTCTCGCGTTCGACAAGGACGGAGAGTTTCGCGGATTCCTGCGCGACGCCAAGCACAAGGCGATCGTGATCGACAACATCTGGGCGATGCAGTTTGGGCAGGACGGAGGTCCGAACGGCGCACATAATCAATTGTTTTTTACTGGCGGGCCGAATAACTATGGAGACGGAATCTTCGGAATGATTACGTTTGACGGGAAAACCGGCGACGGAGACGACGACAGCGACGATCACAACGACGACTAGAAAGTTAGAAAGCGCTAGGGATGGTTTGCCCGCTTCGGTTCGCGCCGGAGTGGGCAATTTTTTTGGAGCGGGCTACGAGTGCATCTCGGCCCAGATTTTGGCGAGGTGATGGTCGTCGTGTTCGGCGATGAAGTAAAGGTGGTCGACGAGGCGGAGTGGTTGTTCGAGGCGAGGATGGAGCAGGGTGCGGCGGAAGAGTGGCGCGTCCAGAGTGTCGAGCCTTTGCGCCAGAGCGGTGCGCGCGGAACGAAATTCTTTTAAAAGATCGGCGATGTTGCGAGCGTTGTGATTGGCTTCGTGAGTTTTGCGATTTTGCAAATCGGCGGGCGAGAGGCGTTCTTTGCCTAAGGCGAGGAAATCGTCGACGCGTGCGCTCCAGAGCGACTCGAGGTCGAGGAGATGGCCGGCTTGTTCCTGGATGGACCATTTTTCGTTTCGGCGAGTGGTGAGCTGATCGCGGTCGATGCCGAGAAGCAGTTCTTCAAGGCGAGCGGGAGTGCCGCGAAGGCGAATGCAGAGATTGGGATAGAGATCGGCAGAAAAGTGGAATTCGAATTTCCGTTCAAACCATTGGCCGGAATCGCGCATGAAGAGAGTTTAGCCGGACTCGATTTTGTGCGAAGCAAAAAGCCAGCGGCACACACCAAGACTGAGCGGACAATTTGGACTTGCCGCGGCGAGAGGAGTTAACCCTCGCCGCCCTCGTCGCCGGGTTCTACTTCGCAAGTGTGCCATTCATCATCGTCGAAATGCGCGGCGCAGAACGAGCGCTCGCAGCGATCGCAAAAGACGGTGGCGGTTTCGTTGCAGGGTTCATCCATCGAGGAGACGCCTTCGCAGGCGGTTTGCGTTTGTTCCTCGCGGAGAGGTTCGCGTGCCGGTTGAGGTTTCATGGAACACCTCGTGGGCGGATTGTACGCCTCGCAGGGAATTTGGAAAGAGGAAAAAAGGCAGAGTAGGGTTACTTTTCGAGAAGGCTTGAGATCCGGGCCGTGAGGCGCGCAATACAAAAAGGGCCGCCAGCCGGAAGTCCGCCGCTACAGTCGCGGGTTTGGCTGGGTGGGCGGGGTGTGTTAGGCTTTTGCTGCGCAAAAATACCCGGCAAGGCGCCTCGCAAGTCCCAGCGTCGCGTACGTTCTCTTCCTCCAGTTCACTTCTCACCCAGCGGAAGGGAAAGCTCTCCAAGCAGGCCAGCCGGCAAACCCGAGGAACCAAAAGAACGTTATGGCAGGAAGATCTGTAGTGCAAAAGACGGAAAAGGAACCGGTGGAGATCAAGCTGGCGCACTCGCCGGACTCCGATGATGCATTCATGTTCTACGCGCTGGCGACACACAAGCTGGCGACACCGGGATACAAATACACACACGTTTTGAGCGACATTCAGACGCTGAACGAAGCGGCGTTGACGGAGACGTACGACGTGACGGCGGTGAGCTTCGCGGCGTACCCATCGATTCGAGATAAATATGTGTTGCTCGATTGCGGGGCGAGCTTCGGCGAAGGATATGGGCCGATTGTGGTGTCCGGCAAGTCCATGAAAAAAGAGGACATCAAGGGCAAGCGGATTGGCGTGCCGGGGCTGAAAACGACGGCGTATTTGTCCCTGAAATTGTACGAGCCGGAGTTTGAAGCGGTGGTGATGCCGTTCGACAAGATTTTGGATGCAGTGCAGAACGAGGTCGTCGAAGCGGGTCTGCTGATCCATGAAGGCCAACTGATGTATCCGCAGCTCGGAATGCACAAAGTACTGGATTTGGGCGTGTGGTGGCAGGAATTAACGGGATTGCCGCTGCCGTTGGGCGGAAACGCAGTGAAGAAGTCGCTGGGGCCGGAGATGGGGCTGCTCATCGCGAAGACGATTCGCGACAGCGTGGAATATGGGCTGGAGCACCGCGACGACGCGTTGAAATACGCGATGCAGTTTGCGCGGGACATGGAAACGGAGCTGGCGGACCAGTTCGTGGGCATGTATGTGAATAAATGGACGCTGGGCTACGGCGAAAAGGGCAAAACGGCCGTGAAGGAATTGATCGAGCGTGGGACGAAGGCCGGGTTGCTGCCTGGTCCGGCGAAGGTTGAGTTCCTGAGCGAGTAGTAAGCGGTTCTTTTTCAACTAGATAAGACCTGTACCAAATACCTCTAAAGTTTTGGCGGCAATAGCCGATATAGCTGTTGGGGAATTGTCGGCTTTCTGCAGCGTTTGCATTGCGAAGGGCTGCGGACGCTTTGGGCGGAGGCTGGCACCCGGAGGCTTTATGTCGCTGATAGGGCTAGTGAATTTGGCGGAGAAGCTGTTCAACCAGACACAGGGAAATTCGAACGAAGATACAGGGCCGGCAAGCAAGGCGGCGAAGGGGATTGCGACGCAGTCGGCGCAAGCGAAACCGTCGGACGAGTTTCGGCCATCGGCAGGAAATCCGGCAAATGAAGCTGGGCTGTTTCAGGTGAGCCAGGCGTCGGTGTTCACAGCGGCGGCCTCCGTGCTGCTGGTGCAGGGAGAAAATACCGCGCCGGCGGCGGGACCGGCGGCGGGACCGGCCGCGACGACGAAAGCTTCGGACGCACCAGTTGCGACGACGAACACGAACACGCCGCCAGCGCCAGCCACAAATACGGAGACAGCAGCGGCGCCGGCAGCAACAACGAATGTCACGAATACGGGCGCGGCACAGATTCAGACAGAACTGCAGAGCTTGAATGCAGCGTTGGCCGCACTGGGACTCAACACAGATGAGATTGCAGCCATCGACCGAGTGGCGCAACTGATTAAGGACTTCAGTCCGGCGGCGTTTACAAGCTTGGTGAGCCAGTTGAAAGTGCTAGCGCAAGACACGGCGCAGCCGGCGGCGACCGCTCCCGCAAACACAGCGACGACAGGTGGAGCAACTGGCGGTACGCAGGCGGGTGGATTCTCGATTCAACAGTTGTCGATCAATTTTGCCGGGATCAATGAGACCGTCCAGAAGGGCGGGAACACCTTGCAGATTTCGGCGTTTCAACTTCAGGTGAGCGAAGTGAATTTGACGTTGAACAATGGGGCGACGGGGCAGACTGCGACGATTCAGGCGCCACAGGCGGCAACACCGGCGACGACTGCGGCTGCAGCGCCAATTGCGAAATCGGCTGCGGCTTAAGTATTCGAAAAAAACAGGCGGCGGCGGGAAGCTTCCTCCAGAATGTGCTCCCGTTCAATTCAGCGGGAGAACGCGGAACCGGTTGCGCGGACGAGCGCGCCTTGACGGAGCGTTTCGTATCTCGTAGTGTTTTCCCGCTGCCATGAAAAACATACGCCTGCTGAGTGTTTGCAGTTCTCTGCTCATTCCCGGATTTTTTCTAACAACTTCGACGCCGGCACAGAATGCCGCGGAGTACCGCGAGCGGTCCGAGACGGAAAAATCGTGGCCGAAAGAAGCCGTGCGTGCGGCGCATGGAATGGTCGCGACGGACGAAGAGCTTGGTTCGCGAGCCGGCGCGGAGATTTTGCAAAAAGGCGGCAATGCCGTGGATGCGGCGGTGGCAACGGCGTTTGCGTTGGCGGTGGTGGAACCGGCCGCGGGAAATATTGGCGGCGGCGGATTCATGTTGATCCGGCTGGCGACCGGCAAGACGACGTTTCTGGACTATCGCGAAGTGGCGCCGGGACGCGCGATGCGGGATATGTACATCGGCGCGGACGGAAAACTGGATCCGGAAGCTTCGACGATTGGGTACAAGTCGGTGGCCGTGCCGGGAACGGTTGCGGGGCTGGAGCTGGCGCTGAAGACGTACGGCACGATGAAGCTGGTGGACGTGATGGCGCCGGCGATTCGGCTGGCGGAACAGGGATTTCCGGTCAGCCGGAAGCTCGCGCGCGAGTTTGCGGAAGAGCGAAGAGACTTGCAGCGGTACTCGATCTCGCGGCGGATTTTTTTGAAAAATGGCGCGATGTACGGCGAAGGAGAAACGCTGCAGCAGCCGGAACTTGCGGCGACGCTGAAGCGAATTGCGAAAAATGGCGCGGCGGACTTTTATCGCGGCGAAACGGCGCGGACGCTCGTGCGCGACATGGCGGCTCTCGGCGGACTCATCACGATGGAGGATTTGGCAAATTATCAGCCGAAAGTGCGCGAGGCGCTGCATGCACAGTATCAGTTGGACGGCCACAAATGGGATGTGATCGCGGCGCCGCCGCCGAGTTCGGGCGGAATTGCAGTAATCGAAGCGCTGAACATGTTGGATGGCGTGACACTGAAGAGTTGGGACGACGCGCGGAGCGTGCACATCATGGCGGAAGTGATGCGGCGCGTGTTTGCAGATCGCGCGGCGTATCTGGCGGATCCGGATTTTGCAAAGGTGCCGGTGGATGGGTTAATCAGTCCGTGCTACGCGAAAGAGCGCAATTCCACGATCGACGGGGCGCGAGCATCGTCCAGCAAGGAAATCGGCGCGGGGCAACCGCACGTTTGCGGAACGGAAGCGAGTATCGCCGCGCCGGTGGAGATCAGCTTGAACGACGGTCCGCACACGACGCATTTTTCTGTTGTAGACGCAGCGGGAAACGCGGTGGCAAGCACGTTCACGTTAAATGACAGCTACGGTTCGCATGTGACTTCGAGCGCGGGATTTTTGCTGAACGACGAGATGGACGACTTTACGACGCAGCCGGGTGTGCCGAACGCGCTGTTTGGGCTGATCCAATCGGATGCGAATGCGATTGCGCCCGGGCACCGGCCGTTGAGTTCGATGACGCCGACGATTCTGGTGCGCGACGGCAAATTGAGCTTTGTGACGGGGTCGCCGGGCGGGCCGCGGATTATTTCGGCGGTTTTGTTGAGCGTCGTGAATTGGATGCGGCTCGGAATGGAGGCGCAGGCGGCGATCAACGCGCCGCGATTCCACCATCAATGGTTCCCCGACCGGATCGTGATGGAAAACGAAATTTCGCCGCAGGTGCAGAATGCGTTGACCGCGATGGGGCACACGACGCGAAAAATCGGCCACATCGGGCTGGTGAACGCCATCGGAATCGACGTTACAACTGGAGAACGTCTGGGTGCAGCGGACCCGCGCGACGAGGGTTCCGCCGTGGGATACTAGGGGCCTGCAACAATTAAGGACGACAGGCTCTACGCATGCAAAGAATTCTTTCCACCTATTTGTCCGTTTCGCGCAAATTGACGCCGGAGTTTCTTTCGCAGGTTGCGGAGAATGGCTTCACCGGCGTGGAAGTTTTTTGTTCGCGGGCGCATTTTGACTACGCGTCGAAGGCGGAGATTCAGGCGCTGAAGGGAATGCTGGAGCATCACAAGCTGAAGCTGGCATCCTTGCACGCGCCAACCACGAAAGACGCGAGTGCAATGCGCGAAAGCGGCATTCCACTCTCGGTTTGCGAAGTGGAACGCGTGAGGCGTATCGAAGCGATGGACGAATTCAAGCGCGCGATTGATGTGGCGGAGGAGCTGGCGTTTCCGCGGATGGTGATCCATATGGGCGGCTCACGGGAAACGGCGGATCCGCGAAAGCGCGACGCGGCGTTCAGCACGCTGGAACATCTAGTGCTGCACGCAAAGCATGTTGGCGTAACAATGTGCGTGGAAAACACGCTGAGCGAACTGGGACAGCCGGCGTATTTGCGGGCGTTTGTGGATGAGACACGGCTGAATGGTTTGCGCTTCAATTTCGATATTGGCCACGCCCACTTGGGAGACGGCGAAGAAGCCGAGCGTATCGCAAAGGCGTTCGAGCCGATGCGGGACCTCGTCGCAAGCGCACATTTGCACGACAATCATGGCGAAAAAGATGAACACCTGCCGCCATACGACGGTTCGATTGACTGGGAGACTGCAATTCCTGTGTTGAATGCCGCGCCGGAAAAGAATTTAGCGATTGTGCTGGAACTTAAAGAAAAAACCGGCACCGATGCACCGGACATGACGGAGCAGCTTGCCGCCGCGCGAACGGCAATGGATAAATTTGAAAAAGCGTGGGGCTAACTCGTGGCCCGTGTGCCGCGTCTTAGTCGGGCAAACACACGATCGATAAGCCGGCCCAAGAAGAAGTACCACACAAAAAGCAACGTCGGCGCAACAACAAAGAAACTATAAACCTCATTGACACCAAATCGCCCCATACCATGAACGATCACGATGGTTGCAAGAAACGCCGGCAGGCCCGAAATCATTAGCGTCGATAAAATGGCGCCCGGGTCAACAATGACATCACTAACTGCCCACCAATCTGCACACGTCCTTGGATCCATTTCAGTCCCGCAAGGAGCAGGAGGCACTTTGCCCAGAGGATCGTTCTGCAAACGGAAGGTGCCCCAATAAAAATCTCTTTGATAGGGATTTCTGGCTCTTAAGTCACGATTTAGTCTAGCGGAACCATACGTCTCGCCAAAGAAAAGCAGCAACCCAAATACGGGAAGAATCCAACTCCAGCGAATTCTCATGGGTTCTTTGACGCCAGCCAGCCGGACCAGGTGCCAAAGTTTGCGGCTGCAAAATTAGGTTAAGGCAGTTCTTAGTGAGAAAAAATACCAGACGTCGAATTAGTACGCAGCTTACGAGCCCATGTAGGTGGCGTGGACGTAGCCGCCGGTATGGATGTTGTAAACGAGATACCAACCGGGATGGTCGGGATCGTCGTAAACCGTGAAGTCGTCACCACAGTCCCAGCACCAATCCGCGGCTAAATCCCAATCCCAATCGGCAACCTGGAAATAGAAGCCGCCGGGAAACCAAAAGCGATGGCGGTCGCGATCAAAACGTTCGACACGATAGCGATACGACGGGCCGATGTGTTCGAAGTGACCATGCTCGAAGGGATGCGAGACGACGTAACGTCTGTCGTTGGGCCGGTCGTGGCCATACCAGTGATCGTTCGTCACGTGCGGCGTTGAATTCACACGCTTGTCGTGACGCTCCTCTTCGGGTCGCGCGTTTCGTTCGCGCTGCGGCGGTGGAGCTTGCGGAATGCGGCCCTGGTTTGCGCGCGGGCCATCGCGATGGTCGTCGTGGCGTTCTTCTTTGCGGTCTTCCGGGCGCTGCGCGAAGGCGGGCACGGCGAGCAGGAATCCCAGGGTGATGGGCAATGCGATACGGAGCTTCATCGTTTCCTCTCTCTGCTACGTAAAATTGGCGGAGCTCGCAATGCGAGCCGGGAAAGTGAGCGACCGCGCTAAAGGGCCAGCTAAAATTGGGACGTGACTAAGCGCGGATTGGGGTACAGCCTGGCGTGGGGCGGCAAGAAGCTCAAAAGTGACGCGAAAACGGCGTATTGACTATTAATCTGACTGTAGTCTATACTTTGGGTCTAAGAGAGATTGCCAATGAACGAAGTTTCCATCTCCGAATTTAAGGCAAAGTGCCTAGCCCTGTTGGAGCAAGTCCGTAAGACGAAGCAGCCACTGCGCGTGACGCGACACGGGAAGCCAGTAGCCGAAATCGTTCCTCCTACGGAGAACGTCGATCGGATGGAATGGATCGGATCGATGCAGGGTTCCGCCGTAACTCTCGGCGACATTATCTCTCCGGCGACCGATGAGGAGGACTGGGAGATCCTGCGCGATTGAAACTGCTGCTCGATACGCATATTTGGTTCTGGCTGGTTTCGGACATAACACGGCTCGGAAAACGTGCGCACGCCGAGATCACAGATGCGCAGAATGAACTGTGGTTTTCGCCGATCAGCACGTGGGAACTTGTTACCCTGAATGCCAAAGGACGAATCAGGCTCGGCGGAGATCCCGAGAATTGGTTTGAGCGCGCAAAGCGCGGATTGCTGGAGGCACCTGTCACTCACGAAGTGGCTAAAGCTGCCGCGGAACTTCCGCTACACCGAGACCCGGCGGATCGATTTATTGCCGCGACGGCACAGGTGTTGGGACTCACACTGGTCACGGCCGATGAAAAGCTGCTCGGACTCGGCTCAATTCAATCTCTCGCCAATCGATAGCCAATTCTAAAATCCAACCGGGCGTTCATCCGCAACGGCGAAGGCGCGTTCGAGGGCGATGCCTGCGGTGCAGAGCGTGCCCTCTTCGAAGAGGCGGCTGATGAGGGTGACGCCGTGCGGTACGCGGCGGGGCGGATTAAATTTCGGCAGGGGATTTTTGCGATCGGGCGCCCAATCGCTGCGGGCTTCGGAGACGCTGACGAAGCCGGCTCGCAACGTGAGCGATGGCTGGCCGGTAAAATTGGTGATCGTGAGCATTTCGTCGCGAAGAGACGGGACCAGAAGCAAATCCACTTCAGAGAAGATGCGGGCCATCTCTTCGGCGACTTTGCGGCGGAAGCGGTCGGTCTGGACGAAATCAACGGCGGAAAGAAATCGTGCCTGGCGGAAAAGATTGGGCCACGCGTCGGGGACTTGCGCTTTGAGTTCGCGCAGGCCGCCCTTGAGCGTGAGCTCTTCGAACGCAGCGGCGCCTTCGGCGAAGAGAATGAGTTGCAGTGAATCGTAGGGCCAATCGGGGAGAGAAACTTCGACGGGTGTCATGCCGAGTTTTTTGACGGTTTCGAGCGCAGCGCGGTCGACGTCGGTGGAAGGCGGCTCTTTCATCCAACGCGGGAAATAGCCGACTCGCAAGTTCTTGATCGGCGCGTTGGCGTCAAAGTCGAGTTTGCTCGGGACGCTGGAAAGATCGCCGGCGTCGGGGCCGGAGATTGCGCGCAGAACGAGAATTGCATCTTCGACGGAGCGCGTCATCGGGCCGAGTTTGTCGAGCGACCAGCAGAGCGTCATCGCGCCTGTGCGCGGAACGCGGCCGAAGGTGGGGCGAAGTCCGGTGACGCCGCACCGCATAGCGGGGCTGACGATGCTGCCGCCTGTTTCGCTGCCGATGGCGAAGCCGACGAGCCCTGCGGCGGTGGCCGCACCGGGACCAGCGCTGGAGCCGGACGCACCTTCTTCGAGCAGCCAGGGATTCATTGTTTGGCCGCCGAACCAGATGTCGTTGAGCGCCAGCGCGCCGAGGCTGAGTTTGGCGAGGAGCACGGCGCCGGCGTCGTGCAAGCGTTTGACGACCGCGGCATCGGCGGACGGGACGCGATCGCGGAATGGTTCTGCCCCGTAAGTCGTACGAATGCCGGCAGTGTCGAGCAAATCTTTTCCGCCCCAGGGAATGCCATGAAGCGGACCACGATATTTTCCGGCGGTGATTTCCGCATCGGCTTGTCTGGCTTGCGAGAGCGCGAGCTCTTTTATGAGCGTGATGATGCAGCGCAGCTTGGGATCGAAGCGTTCGATGCGGCGCAAGTAAATTTGCGTGAGACGCTCGGAGGTGAGTTTGCGCATCTCAATCCACTGGGAAAGCTTGGTGAGCGGCGCAAAGGCGATGTCGTCTTCGTTCGCGGGAAGCGGGCCGGGATCGGCATTCGAACGGAGAAATGATTCGCGGGCGGGACCGGCTTTTTGTCCTGGGAGAATTGGATTCCACTGCGAGTACGGTGCGACAGGCGATTCGATGGCGACTTTGCGTGGTCCTACGCGGCGTTCATAGACGGACGCCAACGTTTTGCGCCAGCTTTCGGCAGCCATCGTTCTTTCACCAGGAAGCAATTCGAATTGGACGAGTTTTTCCGCCTCAGCAAAAGTGTTTGGGGAAACTTCAGGACCAAACGCCGGCCCCGCACCGAATGCCGGCGGTGCGCCGGCCGTTGGTTCGGTAGGATTTTGCGATTGCACTCCGGCTTGCGCACCTGGCAGCGCTGCGGCGCCAAGTAAGCCGATCGAAGTTGTAGCGATGAAATCCCTGCGTGACTGCGATGATTGCGACATGGTTCCCCCGGAGGCCGGACATTGTAGCGTGGCATTGCGAGATTCGCGTAGCTGCACCCCGAGCGTGCCACAGCGCGTATCCGGTGCCTTACAATACTGACCTCGAAGCAACCGAGACTTCTCTATGACTGACGGGCACGTTTTCGCATATTTCTACACTCTGAATGTGACGATAGCGATGCTGGCCCTAATTTATTGGTCTCGCGATTTGGCAACCTCTTACAATGCTTGGACGTCTAGACTTCGCAGTAGGTCAAAAAACCTTTCGCCTCCGCCAAATCAGAAGATTCTTAGCCGAAACATCGGGACGATTGCAATTTTGATTCGAATCGTCGCTGCGGTTGTCCTATTGACCAGGCTTTGGGTCGCAATCTTCTATAAATAAGCTCCTTAAAATGCAGCTCGCGGCGACTCTGTCTTTTCTTTGATAAACTGATGGATTGAGATGGCCACTGAGAAGCGGACTATGACGACAATCACGATTGAGCAGGCGGGAAAATACGAAGGGCAGGAAG